>CAVECL010000007.1:0-58962 GCA_963614595.1 Parasutterella excrementihominis
TGTGCTAAAATCTTCACGGAAGCTCCTCCTTTATCTTTAGCGACTTAATTGTGGAGCTTCCTTTTTCTTATCGCCACCTACATTTGCGGAACGCTACCAGCTTTTGATGATTTCGTGAGCGGCACCTATAATGTCCTCGATGGAAAAGATGACTTTGGAACAGTACAAGCGGCAAGTCGAGCAATGCCTGATCGGGTGGTACAAAGATACCGCAGCGGTGCAAGAGTCGATGAAGGCTTACGAACCCGACTTTCCAGAGTTTTAAGGATGAATTTGACGCCTCAAGAGGCGGCAGGATTTATCACAGCCAATTATTAGTAAATTCAAGAACTGGTGAGAAAATAAGCTTATACGAAAACGTGGACAGCAATACTTTCCACGATATTTTTGAGATAGCAAGAAAGTTCCTCAAAAACGGTGAACTTGTCGACCTCCTTAACCCGAAACAGCTGATGGCGACATTGGTTATAACGATTGCGAATGCTTCCTCTCGGAAGATGGTATGGCGGGATTTGCAATAACGAAAGAAAGCAAAGACCTAGTAAGCGTTTTCAGTTTATGGAAGGAAGGCGGATTCCTTAAAACGGCCGCCCCAATCATTCAAGAAAAAGCAAAACATATGTCATATTGGCAACCTTTGGACAAAATATACGAGGACATTTTGACTTCAAATTCGCGGCGGTGATGGATTGAAATGACAAGTACGATCACAACGACATCGGCTTGAATCACGGTAAACCCAAAGTCGCCTTCATGGTTAATCCGAAGTTCGCGACCAAGGAAATCGAGATCAAGGCTTTTGGGAAAAACGACTATGACAAAGCCGAAGCATGGCAGGTGTCTTTCCTGAAGACCCTGAAAGATTGTTGAGGCTTTTTGCTTTGGCGAGGTGCCTCAGAATGGACGCGCCAGACTCTGAGCTGAGAGGAGCAGCCCACCGGAAGGAATTGAATCCGAGCGATTCCAAAGGCCTTTTCGAGGCGATATTCGACAAGGAATCAAGTTAATGATAACAAAAGGCTTTGCAACATCGTTCAAATTTAAACCTATTCACCAAAAGTTCACCGTTTCATTCACCAAAAAATAAAAACCCCGATAGTATCGAGGCTTTTTTCTTTTTTGGAGCAGGTGACGGGAATCGGACCCGCATAACCAGCTTGGAAGGCTGGTGTTCTACCACTGAACTACACCTGCAGCTTTGGCGGACCATACGAGATTCGAACTCGTGATCTTCTCCGTGACAGGGAGACATGTTAGGCCGCTACACCAATGGTCCGTAGCGGGGCTTAATATATCACAAAAAGGTTGGTTGTCCAACGCTTTTTTGCAAAGCCCGCGGGTGCTTAGATGCCGAGGAATTTTTTGAATCCGGCTTCGGGGAGGTAGCCTACGTTCCTCTTAACTTCCTTGCCGTCTTTGAAGACGATGACGGTGGGGATGGAGAAGACACCTAGCTTCTCGCAAGGTGAGGGGACCTCATCGACGTCAAGGGAGAGGATGTTGAGTTCTGGATGTTCTTCGGCGATTTTCTCGATGATAGGCTTAAGCATTTGGCAAGGGCCGCACCAAGTCGCGTTGAAGTCTACGATCGCTTCGCCTTTGATCTCTTCGTTGAATTCGTCTGCGTTATGGATAGTTTTGACCATGATTGTTCTCCTTATAGTTCAAATATTAAGTAAAAAATCGCGAAAATGACAGCGATATGCATTGGGTAATAAACATAGGTTGAGATACGGAATATCTTACCATCCGGCCCTCTTTTTCCGTTATAGAGAAGAATTGGCAAAATGGCGAGCAAACACCAGGATTCCGCGACCTGGCCGGCCTGGCCCGCGTGCATGACCACGACATCAAGCTGAACGCCCGGGATATATGAGATGCCCCAACTAATGATGGTGACTAAAAACAACACGCAGGCGCTGAGCATATTGAGCAAGCCTTGGTAGGATCTCGTTTCTTGGAAAGATTCCAATGGTTGGCCGGACCCATCGAGATATTTCGCGGAAATCTTGTCCACGATGTTCTTTGCGTAATAGAAGCCTACGATCATTGAAAAGCCGAATAAAGAATAGCCGGGGAACAAGAAGTAGGGCGCGTTTGATAGGCTTTGGATGTTGATAATGCAAACTTGAAAGGCGTAGGAGCCTAGGATGAGCGCGAGAGGAATCAGGGCAAACAGCCTTTTCTTTCCTTGGAGATAATTGAGGCAATAAAGGAATGCGCCTCCCACCAGAAGATCGGCGAAGGCGTTGCTCGAAGCCCTGATCGCTGTGAAGCCAAAGCCATAGTAAAGAACGCTTTGCGCGACGGCGATCGGCAACCACATCAAAGCGAGACGGAGGAGATATTTCTCTTTGCGGCGGCTTTTGCGAATCCCTTCCGCGAGCATGAAGGCAAATAAGGGGAAAGCGATTCTGCCCAAGGTGCGGAAGATGATCCCAGTCATGTTCGCGCTTCCTAAATAGGTGAGCAAAAACAAGCCTACGTGATCAAGCGTCATGAAGGCCAGAGCAAGGACTTTCAGAACCAATTCGTTGAGGATTTGCGCCTTTTCTCTCCAAGTTTCGTTCATTTTATTTGCCCTGCACGATGATGAGAATGACGGATTGAAGATTGTTCAAAGCATGTCCGACCCAAGAGCCGCAGATGCCGAATTTGTCATAAAGAAAACAGAGGACGGCGCCGGAGACTAGGTAATTCGGCAATGATATGAGCTCGGAAACGATTCCCTCGCTTCCGATTTTCGTGAAGTCGAAATGGATGAAGGCAAACACAAGAATCCCCGCGATGTAACCCGCCCATTTGCCTAACCTTGAGGCAAGGCCGAACAAACCGACGCGATAGGCGAGCTCTTCCGCGAATGGCCCGATGAGGCCGATGACGAATGCGCAGGCGACCGGGCCATAAAGCACCATCGAGACGACGTTGCTCTGGTTTGCGTTATCTCCGGGGACGCTCATCCCGTTGGCTTTGAATATCGCGCTGATGATGAGGTTATAAGCGATAGAAAAAACCATGATCACCGCATAGCCGATGAGGCCTGCGACGTAAGCTTTCCAATTTTTGAAAGAAGTCCTGACGTTCTTCCAATCCCCCCAAAGAAGAAGGCCCATCGCCGCTAGCAGGAGGGGGTAGGCGAAAACATAGGTCCAGAAAAGTCCTTCCCCGCTATTCAGGTAGGCGTTTTGATCGGCGGGCCTTGCCGCCAAAAGGATGATGAGCTCAATGAAAAAGACCAAAACAGATAACCCGAACAGTCCCAAAGCGATGAAGCCGGCCTCTTTCAAGGGGCTGACGTGCAGGAAATTCTTGAAGCCGTGTGAGCGCTTGTCGGGGTTTTTCGCTCCGCAATTCGGGCATGAATCCAGGGTGGGGTCGCACTTGCATCCGCACTCTTGGCACGTCCTTCTTGCGAAGTAGATTTTTGGGCTTGAGGGCTGATTGCTTGCCATAACGGGAAAAACTATATCACAGGGGATAAAAAGAAGGATTACATAATTATTATCCATGTGCGCCCGCGCGCTTGCGCGAAACCCCTTTTTGCCCCATAATTTTGACTATATGGACCCTTTACTTAAACTGGCCTGTCTCATCGACATGCAAAGCATTCTCAAATACCTCAACATCGGTTTGACTGTGCTCCTTATCCTTGTCCTAGGGGTGCTGGTGCTAGTTTTTCTAAGAGGGCTTCTAAGAGGCTGGAAATACGGCACATATCGCCTGATCTTCTTCGCGATCATGCTGACCGCTGTCTTGGCGACCCTTGGCGCGCAGGCGAACGCTTTAGGAGGGATGGATCTGACAAGATTCAATCTTCCTAATCTGAACTTCACTCTCCAAATCGATGGGGCGGAGCATGTGATTTCCGTCAAATGGACGACCTTGCAGGACAGTTTGGAAGACCTCATCATCCAAATCGCCGAAGCCTTCGGGGCAAACGGAAGCTATTCGGGGATTCTCTCTTACGCAAGCGTCCTTGCAACCTCGTTCATCAAGCTTCTTTTGATTTTCATCTGGGGCATCTTGCTTTCCACTCTTGGTTTGCTCCTCATCATGCTTCTTTGGCATCTCATTTTCAAACGCTTTACCCCGATTGATCGGAGAAAAATCAAGAAGCTCCGCGTGATTTCCGCCTTCGAAGAGCTTCTTATCGGCGCGGCTTGCTTGGGCATGCTTCTTTCCCCTTTCACGAGCATCGTGAACTCGATGAACAGCAACTTCAAAGTCGAGGATGAGCAAGCGAAGCAAAACGAGACCGTCTCGATGATCGCGGACATCCTCGGCGTCTACGACCAAAGCGCTTTCGCGAAGACCTTCTTCTCTTGGAATTCCATGGATGGCTCGACCACCTTCGATCAGCAGCTTATTTCCTTCTTGACCCAAAGCGAGGTGAAGGAAGTCAAAACGGATTTGGTCTCGGAAGTCTCCGCGATCGCGAACATCTCCTCCAAAGCCATCAACGCGGGCCTTCTTTCCGCGCGGGGTAGCGAGGGCATCAAGTGGTATGTGCTTCTTTCTTCTTCCTCGATCCCCGAGCTTATCTACGCTCTTTCGGAGACGAAGCTCATCCAATGCGCCTTGCCTTTCGCCGTCTCATTGGCCGTTAATCTGGACGCGGTCAAAAACGTTCTTGGCGAAGAGACCTGCAAGTATCTCTCAGATACCGAGACTGATTGGGCGGAAATCATCCAATCCATGAGCCGCATCTATGAGAATATCCTCGACGCCGGCATCATCGATTGCGTGGTCGATGTTGAAAACGGCTCCGCTACCCCGACGTTTGACTGGACCCAGCTTCAATACGTTTTCTCTGGCAAAGACGCAAGCGGGAACGATCGCGATGCGAAGGCGGCCATGCATAAGCTCACCTCGGAATTTGAGGATTCCGCACTCTTCTCTCATCTTATGGCGGGCCTATTGAGCCAACTTGGGAAAGCGGAATTGGAGAAAGAAGAAAGAGCGGATATCTCGATTCTTGACTTTTTGCCCCTTACGGAAGATGGCAAAGACATCGATTATCAAGCCCTCGTCGATTTGAATTACACGAAGGAATTCAATCTCCTTTACGACACGATCTATTCAATCAACGATGTCTCGCCTGAACTGGTCACGGACGTTTTGGATCTCGTGCAGAATCCCCCGACGGAGGAAAATTCCCAGGAAACATATCGCGGTCTTCTTTCTAAAGCCGCTAAGTACGCGGATGATTACGTCGAACTCGTGGTCGGCGAAAGAGACGAGAACGGCGAGCCTAAAGATGGCTCAAAAGAGTGCCTGTTTGACTCTGCCTTCGTGGGAAACGCCCTTCCTTCGTTGGTGACTTTCGTTGAAAAGTCCGCTGGCTCCGCTTTGGAAATGGATGACTTTAAGCTCACCGAAACGAAGGAGAGGATGAATAAGGATGACTGGACTCTCAAAGACTACAAGAGGGAATTCGGAGCCACCTTAGACGTCGCGGCGAAATTCGCTTCTAGCGAGGCCGGCCTCTCCTTCATCGAAGACGGCTCGGGAATGTCTTATAAAGACAGCAAACTCCTCTCCGTTGATCCAGAACTTGTCAAAGCCCTGCAAAACTCCCTTGAATTAAGCGACAAATCCCTGATCATGACGGAAGCCTTGCCCCAAGTTGCCGAGAAGTACTTCAAAGATTTCAGGACTACCCTTTCCGAATTCGGCATCGAGAACATTGATTTCCAATGCGAGAGTTTCGGGCATGAGCTTTCTTATCTTTTAAACCTCATCTCCTATTCCGGGGATCTCATCCTGGCACTTAACAACATCGAAGGGGCCTCCACCCATCTCGTGGCGACGATGCTCCTTGAGGAGAAAGAATCTCTCGTTCGCGTTTTGGACATCTTTGCTAGCTCGAAAATCCTTAATCCGGATGATGCGGCGACCGGGAAAAAGAACATGAACATCGCCTCCTTGCTGAATTATGTGTTCTCTTCCTCGGGGCTAGAGGACTTCAAGCTAGAAGCCGACGCTCTAGACGGAATCATTTTGGCTAGCGAGCGAGCGAATGGCGACATCGGAGGCGAAGTCGTGACGCCTCACGAGAACTACCTCATCGTCGCCGCTATGACCTCGGTTCCTCTTTCGGAACTCATGGCTCTCGGGGGCGCGACCGGCAGCGAGACGATGAAGGCCCTTTCGAAGATCGACATCCGAACCCTGTTTGCCAATATCGGCAAATCCGAGGTCATGCGTTCGGTCGCGGGCGGCGCGATGGACAAGTACTTCGTCTCTGTGCTTGATGTGGGGGAAGACGATGACATCTCTTTCAAGAATTTGGCGACCGCCGAAGAATGGGAAAAGGAGGGAGAGACGATTCAAAAGATCGTGAACCTCGCCGTGAATGGCATCGACATCAGCAATTTCGACATCAATAACGTTTCCCCAAACTTGGTGAAGGATCTCTTCTCCAATTTGGCGAATAGCCAAATCTTCCTGAAGAAAACCTCGAGCGAGGATGGAACGGTCAGCCTTGAGTACATGTTCCCCAAGTTCTTCTCCTCAAAGATCCTCGGGATGCTCGATAAGGACTCCCTCCCTTATTTCCTGGACAAAGGCGCAGCTCTTCCTTCTGATCTGGATGACCTTGAGGCGAAGAAAAATTCCTGCAAAACCTTCGTGGATAACTGCTTGGACTTGGAAGAAGCCTCCGATTGGACGAAAGAGGGAGGGGAAATCGAAATCTTTTCCAAAGTCCTTAGCGGCGCGCAGTCTTTGGGAGGCTTCTCTTCCATCTCCTCTTTCTCTAGGGACAACTTGCCGAAGGTGCGCAGCCTCTTGGAGAACGTCGCTTCCTCATCTTGTTTTGGGCAGGTGCTTCTTGCAAACGCCTTGGGGCAGGCCCTTTCTTCCATGGGCTCTTCAGCCACCTCTTCCTCTCTGGATTTGTCTTTGGCGAATTCCGATGTCTTCTTTGACGATGAATTCAAAGACATGGAGGCTAGAAGAACCGAAGTTGGCACATTGTGCGACGTCATGGATGTCCTCTTCGACCAGAACTATGGTTTGCTTAACGCGGACGGCAGCTTCAATGAAGGCAGCCTTAACGTCTCCTCCCTTTCGGTTGATAACTGCTTGAAGCCCCTTTTAGATGGCATCGCTTCATCAAAAGTCTTGAACACCAAGAAAGAAGGAAACGCCGATACCCTTTTGCGAAGCACCATTAAGATGGTCCTCGTTAAATCTAGCCTCTATAAAGTCGACAGCGAGGACGAGGAATTCGCTCTTGGTTACGCTGAGGACATGAGCGTTTCCAATATCGTCGACGCCCTTAGCGACGATGAGCTTTCCAACGAGACCGACAAGCTTTGCTCCGTCATCAAACTCGTTCAGGATTCTTCTCTTCTTGACGGGGATTCCTTCGACGCCTCTTCCCTTAAATCGGCCTCCAAAGAGGAACTCATCTCTTTGCTTGGCTCAATCAACGACAGCAAGCTGCTTTATCGCTCCCTCGCCATTCAAATCGAAAGCGCCGTCAAATCCGCCGCCCTCCCTTCCCCTTTCCAGGAAGATCTTGAACGTTGCTGCCCTTATTTAAAAGACGAGGCGAAGGCAAGCAAATTGGATTACGCGCCGTATTCCGATGAGGAAATCGAATGCGTCGCCTCTCTTCTTTCCGCGGTGAGCCGATTCGCTTCCTTGGATTTCACGAAGATCTCCGAAATCTCCAAAATCGATTTCTCCGATCTCCTTTCCCCTTTATTCGCCTCGCAGATCTTCAATGAGCAATATGCAAACCCAGGCGAAGGAGGCGATGGGCTTACCTCCGCGCAGTCCTTCCTCACCCATATCCTTTCGGAGATGGGCCTTGACGATCTCATCTACTCTTCCTCTTCCCCTAAGGATCGCGCCTTGGGCATCGCTGCCGCCGATGATAAGTGGGCCTACCTTGTGGAAAGATACATCGGCACTTCCGAATCCGGAAATTACGAGAAATATTCTTTGAGCAAGCAAGAAGAAGAAAGCAATGCCTTCTATAAATATCTCGGGGCGGGCGAAGAAAGCCTCACGGCTTTCCTTGATAACCTCAGCAAGCACAATCTCGGTTCGCTTCTAGATGGGGGAAGCATCGATTTCGCCGGCCTCACTTCTTCAGGCCCCGCCCTTTCTTATCTTATGAAAGACCTCTCTCGTTGCGCTTTCTTGAAGGATGTCCCTATTAACGCGCTAGCAAAATATCTTTCAAGCGACCTAAGCGTCGATGGCATCGATCTTAGCCTCACAAATTACTACTATCCCTATTTCTATGACGCGGAGAACTCGACCGCCACCGAGGATTACACCCGCGGCTATGATGATAACGAGATCGATTTGCTCGTTGACTTGCTTGATCTCATCCAAAACAACAAAGACGATTTGGAACAAGACAGAATCGACGCGCTTGATCCTTATATGCTCCGTCAATTGCTTTGGGAGCTCGATGATTCCCTTCTCTTCAACGTGACTGGCGTGAACGAATATTCCGCGAACTACAACAAAGGATGGGAAAGCGGAGGTTACATCTCTTCCGCCACGAGCGCAGTCACGAGCGACCTCACGGTTTTCCAACAGATGATTTATTTGGTCTATGAAAATTCCGGCTTAGCCACTCGCTCTTTTGACCCTTACCACGATTTCGATTACCTCGTGGCCGCGAATTACGATGAGACTCTTGCGGTGGAGCTGAAGCTGCACGGCGAAATTAAGAATCTCACGGAAAGCTCCACGGGCGCAACGGACTGGAGAGATGAAATCGCGACGATCACGACCGATGACGCCGGCGAGACCGGCCTCATCAAAATCGCGCAGGATTCCGGTTTGCTGAATGGCGACGGCCAAGTCGATACGTCCACGGATTTCATTAAGAGGCTGAGCCCCGGCAAAGCCATGTTGCTCATGCGAACCATTGGGCGCAGCAGAGTCTGCGGAGATGCCCTCGCGACCACCATTTCCTCTTTCCTTACCTCGGGAGAAGAAGGGGCGGAAGGTCTTGGAGTTGAGACGTTCTCAACGCATAAGAAACTCGTTGGCACCGCTTCGACTTTCACGTCGGATCCGGCTTTCCTAAGGCAAGGCGTGAAATATGAGGACCTTTATTTTGTCTCTGCTTCCTATGACGGCTCTGAAACTTTCACGCTTAAGGGCGACATCGACGGCGATGGGGTTTATGAAAAAGACCTCAGCGGTTTCGTTGCCAGCCATTACGAGAACCATGAATGGGATTTCGGGGTCGGCAAAATCGGCTGCGATTTCCAATTCACCATTTCAAAAGAAGGCGAGCTTTCCTATATGTTCGATACGGCGAAATATTATTTGCCCTATGGAAGTTTGGAAGAGGGAACGACGGATTCGAATTCCCTTGAGTGGTTCCTCTGCTCTTTGCGCAAATCCGACGGGACCTATTATTCCTTCGAAGGAAAATCATCGGCTTTAAGAGAGGCATTCGAAGCGAACGTCCCGCTTTATGGCATTGCCTCGATCGTAATGGAGTCGAACATCTACGCTTCCTCCTATTTCGATTCGAATTTCGTTCCGACTTCGAATGATTCAAACAAGGGGAGCTTCTCCTCCAGCGCCTATTCGCTCTATGAGATGTTCTCCCTGACCGACAACACCTCAGGCACGAGCATTCAAGTGAATTTATTCGATGCGATCGACGCGCCTAGACTCGAGGCTGAATATCCGACCCTCGTGCCCTTTACCGCGCGTTATTCTTCCATTGAGGCTCTAATCGAAGGAATGAATGACCCCTTCGCCGAGGGCAGGTTCTTCGAGGAAGCCCTTGTCGGCGCGGAGGCGAGCGAAATCGCTCATCAGCTGATCGAGGGCGCCCTCTCCTCATCGGCCTATGACGATGCGACCAAGACCGCCGCCTATCGCTACGCTTCGAGCTTCTTGACCGCGGAGGAATATCGCTACGCGGATTTCCTCTCCTCCGACTGCTTGGATTACTCTTACACCATAGACAATGAAGTCGATCCGAGTTACACGAAAGCAAAACTCTCTTCTAAATCCGTCTTTGCCGATTACCTCATCGCCGGCGCCATCAACGACAGGATCGGCGAGAGGCTTGCTTACGCGAAGCTCTCCTCCCACGCTCTTGGCTCGGTGTCGTTAGCCTCTCCGACGGATTCCTCAAAATCTCGCCTCAGCTTCCTTTCTAGCGAGGACCAGGATCTGCTTACAAGCTTTGACGCCTATGGCTATGATTCTTCGAACAAGACCTATGATTTCTCCTCTCTCGCTTCCCTTGCCTCAAGCGAAGCAAAAGCGACTCGCCTCACATCCTTAATTTCCACAGGCATTACCGTTTCTGCTAGCGGTTGCACCTATTCCTCTTTGGCAGACTGCCTGCTTAACGCGGCTCAAAAGGTTGAGTTAGGCGAGATTTGCGGAGATTTAGACGAGGTTGGCGGAATAGAAAAGGCCCTTGTGAATCTTGCTTATACCGCGGATGCCTACGACTATTTCGTCTTTAAGGGACGCGCTGCTTCTAACGCTTTCCAAGATTATTTCTTCCATGGCGATATAGGCGCAACGGCTTTGACTCCTGCTTGTTCGGCCACGGATTTCCCAAGCGCTTACGAAAACGGCGTCCTCTCTGGCGTCTCCATCGCCTTCTCCTACCGAAACGTCGCAAAGGCCAGATTGTACGCATGAGCTATTTGCCTTTAATCAAGGGAAGCGGATTCGCTTCCCTTCTCTCCTCCTCTTTCGAGGCGGAGGCTCTCCCCCTGGAAGATGCTTCTTCCTTCGAGGAGGCCTATTCTTCCTTTAAAGCGGCTCACCCGAAAGCGGACCATTACCCCTATGCCCTGCGCGTGAAGGGATATGAAAAAAGCAACGATGACGGGGAGCCTGGAGGAAGCGCGGGAAAAGCGATGCTCATCATGCTCGAAGAACGGAGCGTCGATTGCTGCTTGCTCGTGGTTGCCCGTTATTTCGGAGGGACGAAATTAGGGGTAGGGCGGCTCAAACGTTGTTTTCTTGACGCTTCGAAAGAAGCTTTGGACAAAGCGGTTTACGGGGAGGAGAAAGACGTCCTGAAAATTCATCTCTCCCTAAGCTATTCCCGTTACGAGGAGGTGAAGCGTTTATCCAAAAAGCACGGTTATGAATTAAAAGACGAACAATTTGCGATGCAAGTTGAAACGAACCTCTACGCGGATGGTACAATCCCCTTCGACGAAAATAGCCTCTTGCTAAGGCAAGAGGAGATTCTTAGCCAAGAACACGTGAAACAAGTGAGGAAACTCGACCATGATCCTATCCAATGAGTACGCCGAAAGAAGGCAAATCTATCTCGACAAGGTGAAGGATAATTCCATCACCCTTCTTTTCTCCGGCGTCGCCAAAAAAAGCAGCTACGACGAAGAGTATCCCTTTGAGGTGAACCGGAATTTCTATTATCTCACCGGCATCGACCAGCAAGACAGCGTCTTGCTTCTCATCAAAAGCGAGGGCGAAAGGCGCGAATATCTTTTCATCTCCCCCTTCGACGAGACGAAGGAGAAATGGTACGGGAAGCGTCTCACGACCCAAGAGGCTTATTTGGCTTCCGGGGTTAGGAATGTTTTGATCAACAACGCCTTGAATGCCCGCCTCGACGGAATTTTAGGCCGTAAAGATTCCCCTTACGGGAACATCAAGCACGTTTATCTTGATATGGAAAAGGAACAAAAGCTCGCCGAAGAGATGGGGATAGACGGGGAGATGGAAATCTTAGACGACCGTTATGATGTCGATAGCTTCATCGATGCTTATCCAATCCTCGTAAAGCAGCGCCTTGTGAAATCTAGCGCCGAGATCGAAGAGCTTCGCAGCGCCATCGCGACCACCCGTTTGGGCATCCAAGCCGTTATGGCTAACGCTCATCCTGGGGTTAACGAATATGAGCTCGCCTCGACTTTCCTCAAAGTCTGCGACGACGACGACGGCTATCAAGGCCTTGCCTTCAACACCATTATGGCGAGCGGCGTGAACGCGGTCACCCTCCATTATCCTTATCCCAGAGCGAGAATCGAAAAAGGGGAGCTCATCCTTATGGATTTGGGTTCAAGAAGCCATTATTACTGCGCCGACGTGAGCCGCACCATCCCGGTTTCCGGCTGCTTCACCGCGGAGCAAAAGATGGTTTACGAGATCGTCTTGGGCTGCAATAAAGCCGTGGCCGCCTACGCTCGCCCCGGCATCACCCTTGGCGAGCTCAATGATTTCGCGAAGAATTACCTTGCCAATGAGTGTTTAAGCAAGGGCATCATCGCCGACAAGAAAGAAATCGACAAATACTATTATCACAGCGTTTCCCACCAAATCGGTTTGGATACCCATGATCCGGGCGGAAACAAGACCGATCCCTTGGAACCTGGCAACGTCATCTCTGACGAGCCTGGCCTATATATAAAGGAAAAGGGGATAGGCATCCGCATTGAGGATGATCTGCTCATCACCGAGAAAGGCGCCGAGGTTCTCACGAAAGACATCATCAAAGAAATCTCCGATATTGAGCAGTTTTACCAAATTCGGTAAATCACGAAAAGGAAGAGATTTTCCTTGCTTCCTAGTTGCGGAAGCGCTTTCATTATCTCACTATGAAAAAGTACATCTTAGCAATCGACCAAGGCACGACTTCCACGCGCGCCATTTTGATTAACGATAGGGGGGAGAAGGTCTATCAGGCTCAGCGTCCCCTTGATTGCCTTTATCCTAAGCCAGGCTGGGTAGAACAAGATCCAAACAAGATATGGATTTCGGTCATTGACGTCATCAACGAGCTCATGGTCGTCTCTTCCTCCTCGATGGAGGAGGTGGCTTCAATCGGCATTACCAATCAGCGTGAGACCACGGTCATTTGGGATAAGCGAACCGGCAACGCGGTCTCCAACGCGATCGTCTGGCAGTCGAAGCAGACCCAGCCGCTCTGCGAAGAGAGAATGAGCAAGATGGACTTCATTCATGAGAGGACCGGCTTAAGAATGAATCCTTATTTCAGCGCCTCGAAAATTCGCTATATCCTTGACGCCATTCCAGAGGGGCAAGCCCGCGCCGAAAAAGGCGAGCTTCTTTTCGGGACCATCGACAGCTGGCTGATCTACAAGATGACGCATGGCAAAGTGCATGCTACCGATGTCTCAAACGCTTCCCGCACGATGCTCTTCAACATCTTCACGATGAAGTGGGACCCGACCTTGCTCGCCCTTTGGAACATTCCTTCTTGCATGCTTCCGGAAGTCAAAGACAATTCCGATGACTACGGTGAGGCTAGCTTCTTCTCAGGCGGCGTTCATATCACGGGTGTTGCTGGCGATCAGCAAGCCGCTTTGTTCGGGCAATGCTGCTATAGAGAAGGGGAGAGCAAGAACACCTACGGGACTGGCTGCTTTATGCTTATGAATATCGGAGAGAAGCCAATCCTTTCCAAATCCGGCCTTCTTACAACGGTCGCTTGGAGAGAAAACGGAAAAACCACTTACGCCCTGGAAGGCTCCATTTACATTGGCGGCGCCATCGTTCAATGGCTGCGTGATCAGACCCGTTGGTTCGAAGATAGCTGCGATTCCGAGATGTATGCGGGCAAACGCCCCGATACGGCTGGGGTCTACTTCGTCCCCGCTTTCGTTGGCTTGGGAACACCATGGTGGGATGATGATGCC
This sequence comes from Parasutterella excrementihominis, assembly GCA_963614595.1. Lineage (GTDB taxonomy): Bacteria > Bacillota_I > Bacilli_A > RFN20 > CAG-826 > Alloenteromonas. The sequence goes on from CAVECL010000007.1 coordinate 13,644, forward strand.
CGCGGCGCGATCTTTGGCCTCACCCGCGGCGCGGATAGGCATAACATCACTAGAGCCGGGCTTTATTCCATCGCTTATCAATCAAAAGACGTGATCGATGTGATGAAAAAAGAGGCGGGGCTAGAACTTAAGGTTCTGCGCGTTGACGGCGGGGCAAGCGCGAATGCGATGCTCATGCAATTCCAAAGCGACATCCTTCAGGCGGAGGTCCATGTCCCTAGCTGCGTTGAGACGACTGCCTTAGGGGCTGGATATCTCGCTGGCTTAGGAATCGGCTTCTGGAAGGATAAGAAAGACATCGAGAGGAACCGCGAACTCAGCAAACGTTACCTCCCTTCCATGAAAAAGGAAGAAGCCGATAAACTCTATCGAGGATGGCTGCAGGCGGTGAAGGCCACCCAAATGTTCAAACCGGAAGAATAAGAGGGTAATGCCTCTTATTTTTTGTGCGGCAGGTGATAAGATAGCGACTATGGAACTCGAGGAAAAGAAAAGATATTACTTTGAGATGCTGAAGGCCTTAGGCGTTCCCTCTCAGCTCGATTACGACTTCCTTTACTCTTGCTACCGTTATTGCAAAGATGGGGTGGAGGACCTAGTCAGCATTTCCCCTGAAATCGCCAAGATGTCCATCAATCCGGCGGAACTCGCCTTATATATCGCAAACGAGCATGCTTTTTATCTCGCGACCCACAAAGAGGAGAAACAGGAGGATATTCTCAAAAAGGAAGACTATATCTCGATGATTGCCTCAATCGCGATGGACAAGTATTTCACCAATGAGCATCTCGCCTTCCGCATGGGCTCTTTCACGAATCGCTATGCGCCTTCTTCCTCTACTTTGGATCTTTATCTTAATTTCATCCTCGGCATGCTCTCGCACTATAAGCAGGGCAACCCCGCCGAAACCCTTGTTGTGGACATCATGAACAAAGGCTTCCAAATGGCAAAATGCGTTTCCAATCTTTTGGAAAACGGATTCGAGACCGAAGCCTTCTCCACCTGGCGCACGCTTCACGAGAACGAATGCATCCTGCAGATCATCGTGAAATACGGCGAGCCTGTCATGAAACGCTACAACCGCCATTTGACTTATGCGGTCGCTTTCCGCGGCGGCATTCCCTCGAAAGAAGAGACCGATGCGATCTTCGTGGAAATAAAAGACGGCATGCATGAGATTGGTCTCAAAAGCAAAGACATGAAGCGTTACATCGAATACGGTTGGCTCCTAGGCGTTCCAGGCGTCATGAAAATCGAGGGCTTCAAGTTCAACTTCAGGGATGGCGTTGAACGCGTTGCGGGGTTGGGAAACTATTCGAAAATCTATGAGATGTCGAGTGAGATCGCCCATAGTTCCCCTCTGCTTATCTATTCAAAGAAAAACTATTTTTACCTAGTGACCGTGCTTAACCTATATGAGTCTTTCTTTCGGCTTGAGAAGATATTCTCCAGCCTCTACACCTCCAGCGTCGGCGAAGAGCAACGCGAGGCTTACGTCAGGATGAGAAAGCTTTATTTCGATCAGCTCATGGCTTGCTATCAGCTGGAGAAAAAAGCCTTCATAAACTTAGGGAATGACAAAGAAAAGACCGCCAATTGATGGCGGTCTTTTCTTATCAGACGTCTTTGTAGCAACTGCCGCCGATGAATTCTCTGATCAAGGAATTGCTTGGAACCCATTCGTCTTTCATGTCGATGAAGAACTTCAGCATGCGAATTAGTCGGGTGGCCGTAAGATAATAGGGGGATTCTGCGGGGATTTTCTGCAAAAGGGGAAGGGCGTATTTTTTCATGACGGGCAATTCGTAAGCGAGCATGGAGTTATAGACGTAGTCGCTCCCCTCTTGGGTATCGTAGATCCAACGGAACTCCCCTTTGCGCACGTCCGGCCACATGGAGAGAGTTTCTTCCACGGGGGAATTTCGGAATTGGTGGTCCCTTACGATGCGGCGAATGAGGCGGAGGTCGGTCAAGGACAGAGGGGTGTGATCATCCAGATTGAGCTGCGCTTGCGGGGCGATGAAGATTTTGAATTTCTTCGAGTTCGAGACGTCTGGGGCTAATTGCTCATTTAAAGCATGGATGCCCTCGATGATAATCGGCTGGCCTTTCTCTATGCGAATGGGCTTTCCAGGGATGCGATGACCGACTTTGAAATCGAATTTCGGCAGGAGCGCTTCTTCGCCATTGATAAGATCGATCATGTTTTGATTGAATAGATTCAGATCGAGTGCCCCGATGGCTTCGTAGTCTGGCTTGCCATTTTCGTTTAAGGGCATTTCCTTATCCCGAAGATAATAATCATCCAAAGAAATTCGGATGGGGCGGATGCCGCGCGAGAGCAACTCGATTCTTAGGCGATTGGCAAATGTGGTTTTTCCGGAAGAAGAGGGTCCGGCGATGCAAATGAGGGAGATATCGTCAATGCTGTCTTCGATCGTTTGCCCTAACTCGCATAGCATGCGATTGTGCCTGGCCTCGCACATATTGATGAAGTCCGTGGCGCCCCATTGGTTGATTTGCGCGTTGATGGAGGCGATTTTATTGCTGCCCACGGCGGTCTTTGACCAGGCGTAGGATTCATTGAGGGCGCGATTGAAAGTCGGAGCGTCTTTGAAAGGGGGGATGCTTCCGCCGCATTCCGCCCGCGGATACTGCAGGAGGAACCCTGGTGTATAGAGCCTTAACTTGAAATCTTTCAGATAGCCCGTGGAAGGGAGCATTTTGCTATACATATAGTTAACGTATTCGGCGCAGGAATAGAGATGAACGGTTTTCTCTGGGCGGTATTCGAGGATGTCGAGCTTATCGAGATAGCCCCTTTCTTTGTAGATCTCTTTCGCGGCTTTGAGGCCAACGACGCTTCTCACAATCGGAAGGTCGGAGGCGATGATGTCATCGATTTCGTGGCGCACCTTCAAAAGCATGGCGGTGGAAGCAACCGCCCCGGGGTTCAAAAGGTGAATGGAGATGCAACGAGAGACATTGTAGGCAAAGCGGATTTTTAAATCGGGGTAAGCTCTAGCGAAAGCCATGGCTACGACGTAGCGAAGAGTCGCCTCATACATTTTGCAGGCCGTGGTGTCGGTGAGGTCAAGCAATTCCACGGTGGAGTCCTGAGAAATAATGAAGGTGAGCTCGCGAATGGCCCCGTTCACCTTGGCGGCTTTGTATTTCCTTTCAGGATCAATTTTCTTTGCGATGTTGTAAAGAACGACGCTATCTTCGAATGTTAGTTCTTGGTCGGCTACTTTGATTTTGATAAGCATGGTCATCCCCCTCCATGTCGGGTTCGATATGTTATCTTGAAAGGGCTTTCATCGCAAGATGCAACATGCCTTTTTCTTCGATTTTGTTGCAAAATAATAAGAGGAAGGGAGCGAGGAAACCATACGCGCAAGCCCACGCCTGGAGAAAGAAGAATCGGTGAAAATCATACTGATATCGATTTACCGACTTGTTCGGTTGACGTACGATGAAAGCGCTTTTAGGATATATGGGATTTTGTTTTTCGAACGTTGATTATGAAAATTACAGAGCGTTACAATGCCTTGAGCGTCGAGGCTAAAAATCTTGTTATCCTTATTGTCATCGGGATCTTTGGGACGCTTGTTTGCATTCCTTTGGCTTTGCTCCCTGAAGTAGGGATAGGGGGGCCGCTTGGCTTCTTGCTTGGCTCCATCCTCGAGCTTTTCTCGTACTGGACTATTTGCCGAGCGACCGCGATGCTTCTTTCGAAAGAACGTTCTAAACCCGGCAGCACGGCATTCGTGGTCGTTTGCTATTTCTTGCGCCTTGCTCTTATTGGCGCGGCGTTGGTCCTTGCCAGTTTCTGCACATTCCGCTGGAAAGCCCCTTATTTATATGTTTGGACTGTTTTTGCGGCGCTTTTGCCGGTTTATCCGGTTCTGATCATCAACACTTTGCTTAATATTAAAAAAGGCAAAACAAGAGGCGAAAAATGAATTTTGCTTTGAGCGATACATCCAATCTCTCGCCGCTCCAGCAGATGCTTGAGAACTTCAAAGATCTCAGCTTCCGGCTCTCTGCGCCGGTCATCTCTTCGCTTGCCGTGATGGGAATAGTCTTGATCCTCACGGTTATCGTCGGCATCGAAGTTCGCGTGCAGGATCCTTTGAAAAAGCCCAAGGGCTTGCTTTTGATCGCTGAGTCCTTCGTTTCCTGGCTTGAAGATTGGACGCGCTCCATGATGGGCAACGATCCAGGCGACTGGCCCGGATATTTCTTTTGTCTGTTTGTCTATCTATTCATGTCGTTCATTTGGTCTATCACGGGCTTCCCCTCGGTCATCGATTATCTCGTGTGCCCCCTTTGCCTTTCGATCGTGATGTTCGTTCTCATCCAGGGGACTGCGCTTCGTTATCAGAGATGGCATTATTTCCATCGCTACATCGAGCCCGTTCCCTTTTGGCTCCCCATCAACCTTGCGACGATGTGGACCCCGATTATCTCCACTTCCCTTCGTATGTTCGGCAATTGCCTTTCCGGATCGGTTCTGCTTGGTTTACTCAACTGGACCCTTCGCCGCCTTTCGGCGACGATCTTCGTTTTTCTCGGCAACGCCGGGCAAATCGTTTTGAGCCCCATCGTCATCGCGGTGCTCAATCTTTATTTTGGCTTATTCTCCGGGTATGTTCAGACCCTGGTGTTCGCTTCTCTCAATGGCGTGTGGATCGGGGCCGAAATCCCCGAAAGCGCGCCGATGGGGAACGAGGGCCAAGTCACAAGATCCCTGGCGGATAAGGCCGTTTAAGATCCTATAGGAGGTACATTATGGGACTTTTGCAAATGCTTCCGGCCCTCGCTGAGGCGGGCCAGGCTGGACTCATCGCGATCGGCGCGGGGCTTGCCGTCTGCACGGGCACGTTCTCCGCGATCGGAGAAGGCATGATCGCCTGCCACGCGATCGACGCGATCAGCCGCAATCCGGCTGAATCCGACCGTTTTCAGAAAATCATGATTCTCGCGGTCGCTCTCGACGAATCCACCGGTATTTACGCGCTCATCACCGCGATGCTCATCATCTTCGTTTTGGGAGCCTGAGATGAAGGAAGAGAAAAAAGCGAAAAGGAAGCGCTTGGGCACGCCCTATATCGTGGCGATTGTCATCGCTGTCGTTTTCCTTGTCGCTTTGTTCATCGGCATTTTCCTTGGAATCACCCTTCAAAACACCGGCGATATTCCTGAGATGCCTTTCAAAACCCAGGAGTTCGTGGACAAGATCTTTCCGAATGGGCTTTGGGACTTCGTGATTCAGCTTTGCGCTTTCGTGGTCCTCATCGTTATTGTTTTCTTCGTGGGCTATAAGCCGATGAAGAAAGCCATCAAAGCGAGAGGGGACGCCATCGAAAACGATTTGGCTGCCGCGAAAGCCAAGCGCCTTGAGGCCGAAGCCGCTGCTTCGCAGAAAGAAGTGACGATCGAAGAAGGCAAAAAAGAAGCCTCCCGAATCGTCGCGGAAGCAAAGCTTGAGGCGGAAACCAAAGGGAAAGCCATTGTGGATGAGGCGAAAGCTCAGGCTTCGCTAGCCCGCAAGAGAGCGGATGAAGAAATTGCCCAGGCGAAAGAAAAATCCAGGCAAGACGCGAAAGAGGAAATCGTGGACGTCGCGATGGCGGCTTCCAGCAAGCTCCTCGCTCGCGAGGTGAACGAAGAAGACAACGCGCGCCTAGTTTCCGATTTCATTGACGAAGTGAGCGGAGGGCGGAAGTGATGGAAAGCTACATCTCCAGTTACGCTTCTGCTCTCTATTCTCTTCTTGATGGGAGGGAGAGGGAGCAATACCTTTCCGCGCTCAAGGGCATCAAGGAAGATTTCGAACGCGAAAAGGAGCTTTTCTCCTTGCTTTGCTCTTATGCGATAAATCAAAAGGAGAAGGAAACGATTCTTCAAAAAATATATGGGAACATTCCCTTGAAGCATCTTTTGCCTTTCCTTAATTTACTTTGCAAAAAGCATAGAATTATCCGTTTTTGCGAGGTTTTTGATGCTTACTCTTCTCTTTGCAACGAGGAGAGGAACATCAAAGAAGGCATCGCTTATAGCGCCGTGGCGCTTTCTAATGAGCAGCTTAGCCAAATCGAAGCGGCCCTAAGTAAGCGGATTCAAGGAAAGGTTCAGCTAAAGAACATCCTCGACCCCTCATTGTTAGGGGGCGTGAAAGTTGCCTTGGACGGCAAGGTTTACGATGGCTCGCTGCGCGGCAAGCTCGCGGAATTAAAGAAACAACTTAAAGGAGGAGAAGCCTCATGAAAATCGATACCAGTGAAATTGCGTCCTTGATCAAAGAACAGATCAAGGGCTACGAAGGAAAGATCGAGACCAGCGACGTCGGCACGGTTATTTCCGTGGGCGACGGGATTGCGATGTGCTATGGATTAGACGATGCGATGCTCGGCGAGCTCCTTCTTTTCCCAAACGATGTCTATGGCATGGTCATGAACCTTGATAGCGAGGATGTAGGCGCCGTGCTTTTGGGAAGCGACAGGGAAATCGAAGAGGGGGATACCGTGAAGCGAACCCGCAAGGTTGTGGAGATCCCCGTCGGCGACGAGATGCTCGGCCGCGTCGTGAATGCGCTTGGCCAACCCTTGGATGAAAAAGGCGCAATCAACTGCAAAGCCACCCGTCCGATTGAGCGCATTGCCCCCGGCGTTATGACTCGCAAATCGGTTGATACCCCGCTTGAAACCGGCATCAAGGCCATCGACGCCATGATTCCGATCGGCCGCGGGCAGCGCGAACTTATCATTGGCGACCGCCAGACCGGAAAAACCGCGATTGCTTTGGACACCATAATCAACCAAAAGGGCAAAGGGGTGAAATGCGTTTACGTCGCGATTGGGCAGAAGAACTCTTCCGTCGCTTCTTTGGTCGAGCGTTTGAATGAAATGCACTGCATGGATTACGTGACCGTCGTCAATGCAGGCGCTTCCGAATCCGCCCCTCTTCAATATATCGCTCCATTCGCCGGCATGGCTATCGCCGAGGAGTGGATGGAAAAAGGCGAAGACGTTCTCATCGTTTTCGATGACCTTTCTAAACACGCCGTCGCCTATCGCACCTTATCACTTCTTTTGAAGCGCAGCCCGGGCCGCGAAGCTTATCCAGGCGACATCTTCTATCTCCATTCCCGCTTGCTTGAGCGCGCTTGCCGCCTTAACAAAGATTATGGAGGCGGATCCATCACCGCCCTTCCGATTGTTGAGACCCAAGCAGGCGATATCTCCGCATATATCCCGACCAACATCATTTCCATCACCGATGGTCAGATCTTCCTTATGGTCGATCTCTTCAACGCGGGCCAACGTCCTGCCATCGACTCTGGTTTGAGCGTCTCCCGCGTTGGCAGTTCCGCTCAGTTCAAGGCGATGAAGCAAGTGGCAAAGTCCCTGAAAATCGAGCTTGCCTCCTACCGTGAAATGCAGAGTTTCGCCCAATTCGGCAGTGACCTCGATGCCTCGACGAAGAAAATTCTTTCTCACGGCGCCGTATTGATGGAGACGCTGAAGCAAAAACAATACAGCCCCTATCCTCTTTGGAAGCAGGTCTGCGAGCTTTTCGCGGTGAAAAACAATTATCTCGATGGCTTGGATCCTTCTGAGGTCTCCTCGTTCTTAAGTGATCTCGACGACTTCGTTTTGACCCATCACGCGGAGATCAAAGATGCCATTGAGGCGAGCAAGAAACTCGAAGATGTCACGCAGGATGCCCTTAGGAAGGCAATAGAGGAATTCATTTCCTTGAGGAAATAAAATGGCCTTAGGTCTAAACAAGACAAAACGAAGAATCGCCTCCGTCCGCTCAACCCAGAAGATCACAAAAGCGATGGGCATGGTTGCGACGGTGAAACTCAAGCGTTTCAAAGACGCTCATTTTGCTTCGGAAGCCTATTTCTCTTCTTTAGAAGAGGCGATGGGTCGTTGCTTCGCTTTTCTTGATAAGAAAGACAAAACCCCTTATTTGAAGGAAAATGCCTCCGCAAGAGGGAACCTCGTCATCTTCTTGACGAGCGATCTCGGCTTATGCGCAGCCTACAACTCCAATTTGTTCCGCTTTTTGGATAAGACAATCGATAAGGGGAACGACGTCGTTATTGCCCTTGGCGCCAAGGGGTTGTCCCATCTTCTTCACGAAGGCGGCTACCGAATGGAAGAGGCGGAAGCCTATGGGCTGTCCTTAAACTTGACGCCGCGCGAAATCGAGTCCTCATCGAAAAAGCTTCAGCGGGCTTTCCTTGAAGGGAAATACAAGAAAATCAAAGTCATCTACACCCATTACGCGAATTCCTTGTCTTTTGTTCCAAAAGAATATACCTTGCTCCCCGTTTCAATCTCGTATCAGAAAAAAGAAGATGAGGAGTGGTGCCCGCCGATCTTTGAACCAAGCGCCAAAGAGCAAAGCGAACTCTTGATGGGGCAATATCTATCCGGAATTCTCTCTTGCCTGATTAACGAGAGCCAGCTCTCGGAGCAAGCGAGCAGACGCAACGCAATGGATTCAGCAAACGACAATGCGGACGAGCTGCTAAAACAGCTATCCGTCGAATATAACAAAGCAAGACAATCTTCAATCACCCAGGAAATCACCGAAGTGGTGGCCGGGGCGAGCAATGCCAAATAAGGAGGAGAAGAAATGAGCAACGAAACTAATGGAGCAAGAATCGGCAAGGTCGTTCAGGCGCAAGGGCCGGTCATCGACGTCGGCTTTCCCGATTCCTCTTTGCCCAAAATTCTAACTGCTTTGAAAGTGCGGCTAGGAGAGGGGAAAGATCTCACCGTTGAGGTCATGCAGCATATCGGCGATGATGTTGTTAGGACGGTTGCCATGGGCGCGACGGATGGAGTCAAGCGCGGGATGGAAGTCATCAACACCATGTCTCCGATTTCCGTTCCGGTCGGCGAGAAAACCTTAGGCAGGATGTTCAACGTCCTTGGTCAACCAATTGACGGCCTAGGCGATGATTTTAGCGATTGCAAGAGAATGCCGATCCATCGTGAGGCGCCGACGTTTGCTGAGCAAAGCGTATCCCACGAGATTCTAGAGACCGGCATCAAAGTCATCGATCTTCTCTGTCCTTATGTCAAAGGTGGAAAAATCGGCTTGTTCGGCGGGGCGGGCGTTGGAAAGACCGTCCTCATCCAAGAGCTCATTTTCAATATCGCCAAAGAGCATAACGGAACCTCCGTGTTCGCCGGCGTCGGCGAACGCTCCCGCGAAGGCAACGATCTTTATTACGAGATGAAAGAGTCCGGGGTCTTGAAGAACACGGCGCTGTGCTTCGGTCAGATGAATGAACCCCCTGGAGCGCGTATGAGGGTCGCGCTTAGCGCCCTTACGATGGCGGAGCATTTCCGTGACGAAGATCATCAAGACGTCCTTCTTTTCATTGACAACATCTTCCGTTTCACCCAAGCTGGCAGCGAAGTCAGCGCATTGCTTGGCCGTATGCCTAGCGCGGTCGGCTATCAGCCAACGCTGGCGACTGAGATGGGCCAGCTTCAAGAGAGAATCACCTCCACGAAAGACGGTTCAATCACCTCCGTTCAGGCGGTTTACGTTCCGGCGGACGATTTTACCGATCCCGCTCCGGCGACGACCTTCTCCCACCTTGACGCGCGCACCTTGCTTGACCGCAATACCGCGGCTTTGGGCATCTTCCCCGCCGTTGATCCGCTTGAGTCCACCTCGAACCTTCTCGACCCTAACTTCATTGGGGAAGAGCATTACGAAGTCGCCCGCGGCGTTCAGAAATTGCTCCAACGTTACAAAGAGCTTCAAGACATCATCGCCATCCTTGGCATCGATGAGCTCAGCGAAGAAGACAAGGAGCTCGTCGCAAGGGCAAGGAGAGTCCGCAACTTCCTTTCGCAGCCCCTTCATGTCGCCTCGAGCTTCAACGGCTTCCCCGGCATTTACGTGCCCCTTAAAGAAACCGTCCGAAGCTTTAAGGAGATTCTTTCCGGGAAGTACGATTCCTTGCCTGAGGCCGCCTTCCTTTATTGCGGCACGATAGAAGAGGTCGTCAAGAAAGCTGAGGAGATGAAATGAGCGGGCTTCACCTACGTTTGATTTCGCCTTATGGCGTGATTTACGAAGGAAACGTCGTTTCTTTGACCGTCCCCGCTCTTAAAGGCCCGACCTATATCTCGTCTTCTTCGACCTCCCTACAAATTAAGTTAGATCCTGCGGGCGTTGTTAAAGTTGACACAGGCAAAGAAAATTTGTATTTTGCGGCGTTTTCGGGCTTTGTTAGCGCAAAAAACGGTGAGGCTATTGTCTCTTGCCCTTTGCTAGAGAAAGGCTCTAGCATCGATTCGGCAAGGGCAAGCGAAAGCAAAAAGAGAGCGGAAGAAAGACTTCTTCAGAAGCAGGATGGGATTGACTTAGCTAGGGCGCAAGCCTCCTTGTCGCGCGCTATCGTCCGTTTGGAAGCAAAGCATCTTTCCTCGGGTGGATCGATATGAACTTCATTTTCATCTCCCCTAATTTCCCTTCCCGTTACTATCTTTTCGTGGAAGCCCTGCGAAGGAAGGGTGTGAGGGTTTTAGGTATCGGCGATAGCCCCTTCAATGATTTGGAGCCTCGTCTTGTTGCCTCTCTTTCCGAGTATTACTTCGTTTCCAACCTAAATGATAGGGACGCGATGGAAAAGGCGGTTTCCTATTATCAAGGCAAGTATGGGGAGATCGATTTCCTGGAGTCCAATAACGAATGGTGGCTTGAAGAGGATGCCTATCTCCGAGAGAAATTCAACATCCGCTCTGGCTTCTTCCCAGCCCAAATGGAACACATCAAAGCGAAATCCGCGATGAAGGAATACTTTCAACGCGGCGGCGCGAAGACGATGCGTTATTTGATTGTTAATGGTAAAGAAGATGAGGCAAAAGCCAAAGAATTCGCCGCAAAAGTCGGATATCCTTTGTTTGTTAAGCCTAATATCGGAGTCGGGGCATCGGATTCTTATTCCTTGAAAAACGAGGAAGAATTGGATAAGTTTTTCGCCACTCCCCTCAGCGAGCCCTACATCATGGAAGAATTCGTGAATGGGACGATCGTCAGTTTCGACGGAGTGTGCAACAGCAAAGGAGAAGTGGTCTTTGCCACCTCCGATCATTTCCCCGTTCCGGTTGCCGACGTCGTCAACGACATGATCGACGATTTCTATTGGACGAACCCTTTCTCATTGCCGATGGATGATATTGACGCTCCTTCTTTCCTTGAGGTTGGGAAGAGAGTGGTCAAGGAGTTTGGGATTTCCAAACGCTGCTTCCATATCGAGTTTTTCGTTTTGAATGAGGACAAGCCTGGTTTGGCTAGAAAAGGCGAATTCGTTGCTCTCGAGTGCAATATGCGCCCAGCTGGCGGCTATACGCCAGACCTGATTGATTTCGCTGAGAGCGCCTCGATTTATGACATCTATGCGGACGTCATTTGCTTTGACGAAAACCGCGAGGACATGAACAAAGAAAAATTCTATGCCTTCACCTCAGCGAGAAGGGATTGCTACAGCTATCTTCATAGCGAAGAAGAGGTTTTGGCCAAATATCGCTATCAGCTTTGCATGCACGGCCGTTACCCAAAGCATCTTTCTGACGCAATGGGGGATAGCTATTATTACGCGAAGTTCAAAACGAAAGAGGAGGGGATGGAATTCGTCTCCTTCACCCACGCGAAAACAAATTAATTTGCAAAATATGACGCTAAATAGGAGGAGCAATCCTCCTTTTTTATGCCGCCTTCACTCGTCAAAAGGCAGAAGGAGTCCCCGTAAGCGTCATTCAAACCCTTTAGATCATCATCGCTTAGCTTCCCCTTTGCCGCGTAGCCGATTCGTTTGCTGCTTGTTTGGATAGAAGATTTCATTATCTCAGGAAACGTTTCCCCTTCGTTGAGAAAATAAATTGGATAACCTTTTTCTAGGAAAGAGTTTATTCCTTCAAGGGTCGTGAGCTCATAGAGATAGGGGAACGAATAGAGACCATCCATCATATTTGCCACGGCTTTCGCGCTCCCGTGGTTTCCATAGAGGGGGAGCTTTGAGAATTCGCCGTCTTTGTAGGCAAATAAATAGGGGGTTCCCCAATCTTTGAAAAAGACTTCGGCGTTTTCTTTTGAAGCGGTTTTGAAGGCGCTGACTGCGGCGTGATAGTTCGGCGATGAGACGTAGGAATATGCGATAATCTTTATGCTTGTTTTTTCTAAAAACTCCGCAAAACCAGCTTTAACTTCTTCGCAAAAGTGGCATTCTTCGCTATAAAAATAAACAAGAAGCGTCTCGCCTGTGGAGTTGGCGCAATTAATCGCCTTTTCAACGTTTTGACCAATGCATAGATTGGCGTATCCTTTTTCGTCGCTCAAGTAACTTTCACCATTTCGAATAACGTAAGCCAAATCCGGGTTTGGCTTATAGGCATCCGAAAGCAAGGAGCCATCGCTCCCGCAGGAGGCGAGGCAGAAGAAGGGGATGGCAAACGGCAAGATTCTTTTCTTCATGGCCAATAGAATTATATAGGGGTTTCGAAATTTGGAAGAAAAGGTTGCAGGGATGGAAACGCTTTATCTTGCTATCGTTCTTTCCTTGCGTGGCGTTAAAGTATAATTAGGTACAACCAAGGAGCAAATTTATGGATATCCTTCATTCGATTGCCAAGTCACGCATTACCGCGGATCATTTTTTAGCCTGCATTGAAATCCCTGCCGGCAGCAAAAACAAATACGAAGTTGATCATGAATCCGGCGCTTTGATCCTTGATCGCATTCTTTATACGGCGACTCACTATCCCCAAAATTACGGATTCATCCCGCGGACTTGGGGGTTGGACAATGATCCCCTCGATGTTTTGGTGATTACGAGCGAACCCGTCGTCCCCTTGGCGCTTGTCCGCTGCTATCCAATCGGCATTTTGACGATGACGGATTCCGGGATGGTTGATGAGAAGATCATCGCTATTTGCGAAAACGATCCTCTTTATAACGAATTTAAGGACATTAAAGAAATCCCTGAACATTTGCTTGAGGAAATCAAGCACTTTTTCACCGTTTATAAGCAACTTGAGCATGGGAAAACAACGAAGATCGGTGGAATTCATGGGGTACAGATGGCGAAAAAGTCCATCAACGAAGCCATTGAACGCTATAACGAGAAGTTCCCCGGCAAATAAACCGAATTACTTCGCTTTCTTCGCTGAGGCGAAAGCCTCTTTTGCTTCTTGGCTGATACGCCGGAAGTTGGCGGATTTATATTCCTTTACGATAGCTTGGCCAGGAACGTTCCCGCGCTTTACGTTTTTCCTTGGGCAATACATGACTTCGCCTTCCTCCTTTTTAGAGGCGAGCAACGCTATTTCGCAGGCAAAAGCGATTTCTTCATTGCTTGGGTCGACTTTCTTCAAAATCACATGCGCTCCATGGTCATCTTTGACGTGAAGCCAAAGAAAGGATTTATTGGTGGCGTAAGCGAAAGAAAGAAAATCGTTTTGCTTTGCGTTTTTCCCAAATAGATAAATGGACCCGTCTTTTTGAATTTCATAAGGATGAAGGGCGGAATCGGATAAAGCGGTGGAGGAGATTCCCTTGCTTTCGATCTTGCTGAGCCCATATTCTTTCTCGGCGAGCAGCAAGAAAGACTCGTCTGCGTTCGCGATGACGGAAAGGAGGTTTTTGACTTGCTCTCTTTCTTTTTCGGCTTTGGCTTTGTTCTCTTCTTCTAACGCCAAGGTTGCTTTGGCTTTTTTGGCCCTCTTATAAAAGGCTTCCGCGTTTAAGGCCAAATTCTTTCTCGGGTCGAGGGGAATTGTTTCCCCTTCGTAAACAAAGCTGTTCGCTTTCTTTGGAAGGGAAGAATAATTCATGTAGATGAAATCCCCGTATTTGCCATCGTTAAGGTGCTTTTTTGCCTCTTCCTGATCCTTTTCAATCAATTGGATTTTGCGGCCCAAAGCTTTTTCTTTGGTCTTCAAAAACTTCAATAACCCTGCAAAACGTTGCTTTTTTCTTGTGGCTATTAGAATTTCTTCTTTTTTGGCGCAGCTTGAGACGTAACTCTGAATGTCAAAGTCTAGGCTTTCTTCTTCGAGGAAGCCTTTCTTTTCTGGAGGCAGATAGGTCATGCCTCTGAAGACAGGATGCGCGTCCATCAAGGTATTTGTTTTGTGCGCGGCTTCGATTTTCCCTTCTTCGTTGATCAAGATGAGATTCGGGCGATTTGGGATCAGCTCGACAATCAAAGAAAGCTGAACGGGTTTAAAAACGTCATTGATCGCGGACAGCGTGAACTTGAGGATTCGGTCTCCTTCTATTGCCTCCACCTTTTCGATGAAGGCATTTGAGAGGCTCTTTCTTAAGGCCATTGAAAAAGAGCTCGAAAAGCTATTCCCCTCAGGAAAGGATGAGCTGATATAAACGTAAGGATCTCCGCCGGATAGGACAAAAACGAGTTTGCCGCCGTGAGATAGAGCGAAAACATAGGCGTCCTCGCTGTACTGGCAGAGTTTGCCGATGCGGCGGGAGCTTAATTCCTTCGATAAATAAGCGGCGTATGGTTTTATCTGGCTGATTCGTAATGGCATCGCATAATTATGAACTTTATCTGCGGCAAATTTTCAAAGAAGTCGCGTTTCGTTGACAAAAGTGCCTAAGCATTCCTTCTTTCCCCGGAAAGCGGTATCTCGTGGTTGTTTTCTTTCCTCGCGGTTGTGTAGAATTGAAAATCATGAACAAAAAAGGTTTGCTCATTATCCTCTCTGGGCCAAGTGGCGTCGGCAAGGGGACTGTGCGAAAAGAACTTGTGAAGGATCCATCTTTGGGGCTGTTCTTCTCCGTTTCTATGACCACCCGCCCAATGCGGCCGGGCGAGGTGGACGGCAAGGACTACTATTTCGTCTCGAAAGAGGAATTTAAAAGAAACATCGATAACGGGAATCTTCTTGAGTGGGCTGAATTCGTCGGAAACCGGTACGGAACGCCCAAGGATAAGGTGGAGGAAATGAGGGAACAGGGAAAGAACGTGTTCCTTGAAATCGAAACCAAAGGGACCGCCACGGTCCTATCGAAATGCCCGGATGCGATTTCCATCTTCCTGATGCCCCCTTCAATGGAAGCCCTTGAAGAGAGGATCCGCGGAAGGCGCACGGAACCTGAAGAAGTGATTCAGGAACGCCTGGCTAAAGCCCGTTCGGAATTGCCTTTGGCCTCCAAATACAAATACGTCGTGCTGAACGATACGATCGAAAGAGCTTCAAACGAGATTGCTTCAATCATCAAAGAAACCATAAAAAACAGCTGATTTCAGGGGCGCCGCTTGTGCGGCGCCCTTTCCTGCTCAACCCTTTCGCGCGGCCGTTTTCATTTCCCTTATAATATTTGTGATGCAAATACTTGGCGTCCTTATCCAACATGCGAAGACATCCTTGAACCGCCCCTTTTCCTATTTGCACAATGGCTCTCCCGTCTGCAAAGGGGTGCGGGTTCTCGTGCCTTTCAATGGTCAAAATATCATGGGGTATGTGGTGGACGTTCAAGAGACCTCTCAAGCCATAGACGAGCTTGAGAGGGCAAATGGTTTCCGTTTGGAGATGATTCGCGGGGTTATCGATAAAGAGGCCTTGTTGAATGACGAGTTGATGGTCCTTTGCGATGAGGTGGCGGAATACTATTTGGCTCCGAAGATCTCTGTTTTGCAGGCGATGCTTCCTTCCTCTTTGAAACCCGCCTTGTCCGCTTTGAAGGGACCAAAAATCGCTTACGACTATTATTTCAGGGCCAAAGACGACGGCGAGGATGGCTTGACCCCCAAGCAAAAGGAAATCCTCCGTCTTATCGTTTCTTCTGGCGAGGTTCTCAAGAAAGAGGCTGGAAGCCCCTCGGTAGCCAACGCTTTGCTTGAAAAAGGAAAGATCGAGATGTTCCGAAAGGAAAGGGAGCGTTTCCATGTTCCTGAATACGAGAAAGAGGAACCCCATGAACTTAATATTGAGCAAAAGAAGGCCTATGACTATATCTTGTCCACTTCGAAAACGGTCACCCTTTTGCAAGGAGTGACGGGCAGCGGGAAGACGGAGGTCTATCTTCATTTGGCGGAAGCCTATCTTAAGCAAGGCAAGACGATACTAATGCTCGTTCCTGAGATTTCGCTCACCCCAGCGATGGTTGAGTATTTCTCGAGACGCTTCGGCGGGGAAATCGCCATTCTTCATAGCGAATTAACCCCCGCGGAAAAATACGACGAATATCGGCGTATCGCCTCAAAAAAAGCCAAGGTGGTCGTGGGGGCTAGAAGCGCGATTTTCGCGCCGCTAGAGAATATCGGCCTCATTATTCTCGACGAAGAGCATACCGAAACTTACAAGCAAGACGTCCTTCCTTTCTACAACGCGAAAGAAGTTGCCGTAATGCGCGCTGCTCATTTTGGAGCGAAAGTGGTTTTAGGATCGGCCACTCCGAATCTCGAAACAAAAGCTAGAGCTATGAAGGGCGTTTATGGGTATGCCGAGATGCACAATAGAGCAAACGCCAGACCTCTTCCCGAAACGAAGATCATCGATTTGACAAATCGATCGATCATGATGCCAAAAGACCGTTTGTTCTCGAAAGAGATGATCCGCGAAATCGGAGATAGACTCGAAAAAAAAGAGCAGGTCGTATTGCTCCTTAATCGGCGTGGCTATTCTAGTTACGTGACATGCTCAAACTGCGGCCACATCTATACTTGCCCTAATTGCCACGGCAATCTTACCTATCACAAGCATGACAACATGCTTAAATGCCATCATTGCGATTTTGTGATGGAATACCCTGACATTTGCCCGGAATGCGGAAGCAACTTGATTATGCGCGTGGGCTTCGGGACGGAGAGGGTTGCAAAAATTCTTAATGAGGATTATTTCCCAAGCGCGAGAATCGCTAGACTTGACGGCGATGTTGGCAAGGTCAGAAACAACGTCAGCAAGGTTTTGCGGGATTTTTCAGAGCAAAAGTACGATATTTTGGTCGGAACGCAGATGATTGCGAAGGGTCATGATTTCCCCAATGTCACTCTCGTCGGGCTTGTTCTCGCGGATGTTGGCTTGTCTCTTCCAACATATCGAGCAAGCGAGCGAACATTTCAGCTTATCACACAAGCGGTGGGGCGGAGCGGACGCGGCTCGAAGGTCGGGAAGGCCCTTATCCAAACATATAATCCCCATCATTACGCGGTGACCCTTGGCGCAAAACAAGATTACGAGGCGTTTTATCTGAAGGAGATGCAAGTCCGCAAGTCATCGCTTTATCCGCCTTATCGATATTTGTTTTTGCTGAAGTTCTCCTGCAGAAACGAGGAACGGTGCATTCAAGCTTCCTTTGATGTGAAAAAACATCTAGACGCTATGAATTTCCCGGATACATTGTGCCTAGGTCCTTTGAGTCCATTTTTCGCATTGGTTGGGGGCGTGTATCAAAGAAACGTTTTGATAAAGACCAAAAACCCAAAAGACGTCAGGACTTATTTGGCAAGCCTTCTATCTAAACTTTCCGGCAAAGGCGGAGTGGAAATCGTCTGTGACGTTGACCCCCTCGATTATTAGTTTCCTTGCACGCGCATGTTCACCTGCGTGCACACGCATGATATAATGGCGAGCGAGCAAAAGGAGTTTTTTCGACATGATAACGTTTCAAATCCTTGGGCTCGACCAATTCGTGGTCGGGCATTACTCCAAAGATCATACGGCGAATCTCGCTCAGCTTTATGAATCGGATGAATCGCTGATTAATTTCTACGCGCCGAACAGCATGGTTTTCCATAACGGCGTGGAGCAGACGAGCTGGAATACGATTGTAATCGTCCGCGCCCCTGAGAAATTTAAGCCCATGGAGAGCCACGTCGCTTCCTATCTCATCCAAACTCTCTCCGAGTTCTCGGTGAACCTCGAGATAGAATTTGAGTATTTCTCTTCCTCCTCACGCTACGAGCATGTGAATGAATCCTATCCCCGCTATATCGCGGAAGAAAACATAAAAGAGACGGATGTTACCTTGAGCAACGAGATGCCTGATCTTGATTGCGAGGAAGGCGAGTGCTCCTGCCATGGCCACGATCATGAAGAAGGTCATTGCTGCTGCCATCATCATGACGATGGCGAAGGAAACGACGAGGGTGAGATCTTCCTCGGAAATGCCTTCGCCGGTCTTGAAGAAGAACTTGAAAAGAAAGGGAAATAAGCATGAAAGAATTTGATTTAGCCTTAGACATCCTCAATGAGATCCTCGACAACAAAGTTCCGTTTGGGGAAGCTTTGAAGGACAAATTTCTAAAAGACACCGCGGTGCGTCCGCTCCGCCCCTCTGTGGCCGGATTGGTCGGCTGCGAGCTTCGCCACCATATCCTTTTCACCTACCTCATCGATGGGGTTGAAAAAGACATTCCGGAAGGCGATGGGCGCCTAAGCGAAAATGAGCGCCGGTATCTCGCCTTAGTGCTTGGCAACGATTTCTTCTATCGCCACATCAACGCCGATATCGCGAACCAAGCTTGGAAGGAAATGCTCTCAGACGAATCCAAATATGAGCGTTTTGCGGAGCTTTTGGGAAAATCCTCTACCACGAGCGACATCATTCCGGAATCCGTTTCCCGCCAGACCGATGAATATCTCTCGCTGCGTTATAACGTTCCCTCTTGGACGCTGAAAATCTGGAAGCATTACGGTTATGGGAATCTGTATAAAGTTCTTCGCAAATTCGCCCGTCCCGAACCCTTTTACCTCCGCATAAGGACTTCGGTTCTTTCGGATGAGGAAGTCTTGGCAAACCCTGATTTCGAAGCGACCAAAGTTCCGCATGTCGTCCTTTACAAAGGGAAGACCCCGCTTAGAAAGATTGATTGGTTCAAAGACGGTAAGCTCTTCCTTGAAAGGCCCCTTACGAAAGCCGTTTTCGATGAGTACAAAGTTTCCGAGCCCAATGAGGTCATGCTTTTCAACGGCAATCCCGATTCCTCTTTGGAGAAAGAGCTGATTGAAACATATCAGCATTCCATAGGCATCAATGTCGCCGTCCCTGATGCCGATCAGAAAGTCGATGTGAAGCGTCTGATCAAAGAATACGGCCTTCACAACGTCAACCTTTTCTCTGCGCCCGACCCGCTTTCGATGGAAGCGGCGATTTCGCAAAAGCAAAGCGTCGTCTTCTGCTCCCCGAATTCCACTGGCTTCGACCGCGTCCGCACTTCCCCCGATTTCCTCCTCCAGTACAACAAAGACGGGATGGACGAGATCATCGAAGGCGAGAAAAACGCCCTCTATGGGTGCGCCAAATTCGTCGATGTCGGCGGTCTGCTCGTTTACATGGTTTATACGATTTCCAAGAAGGAAGGCCACAACATGGTCGTCTCCTTCCTCCATGAGCATTCCGAATTCAAGCTCGAAAGCGAGAAACAGTCCTTCCCGTTCGAGATTAATGACACCGCGATGTATGTGGCCGTCCTCCGCCATGAACCAAATGAAATCACTCTGGATAATCCCGCGCCTCATCCCGGCGTCTTCGCCGCAGAAACTCAGCGCGTCGGTGCTTCGCTAGACCAGAAATAAACATGAAAAACCTCTTGTCTTACACGCAAGAGAAGATGAAGGAGGAGTTCGTCTCTTTAGGGGAAAGCTCTTATCGTGCCAAACAGGTCTTCTCTTGGATTTATCAGAAGCACGTCTATGATTTTTCGGCGATGAGCGATGTCTCCAAGGCTTTTCGCGCGAAGCTTTCCGAGGATTATTGCCTTGACTTGCCGAAGGTCTTCGCGCGCCAAGATGCCGCCGATGGCACCATCAAGCTTCTTTTGGAGATGGGCGACGGGTCGAAAGTCGAGACTGTTTTGATGCGCTATAGCTACGGCAACGTCATCTGCGTTTCCAGCCAAGTCGGATGCAATATGGGCTGCGCTTTCTGCGCTTCCGGTTTGCTCCGCAAGGAAAGGAATCTGACCGCTGACGAAATGATTGGCCAGCTTTTGGCGATGAATCAAATCCTCGCCGAAGCCGCCGAGTCGGTGAGCCATATCGTCGTGATGGGCACCGGAGAGCCGTTCGATAACTATGACAACGTGATGGATTTCGTCCATATCGCCAATGACCAAAACGGTCTAGCCATCGGGGCGAGGCACATCACCGTCTCTACCTGCGGGCTCGCCGACGGCATCAAAAAGTACGCGGAAGAAGGCATCCAGATCAACCTCGCTATCTCCCTCCACGCGCCCAATGATGCGATCCGCAACCAGATCATGCCGATTTCCAGAGGCTATCCTATGTCGAGGCTCCTTGAAGCAATCAAATATTACGAGGAGAAGGCCGGAAGGCGCATCACCTTCGAATATATCCTCCTTGCCGGGCTCAACGATTCGCTTGAATGCGCCGATGAGCTCGCGGACCTCATCCACGAGAATCACATCTTTGCCTACGTGAACCTCATCCCTTATAACCCCGTCAAAGAGAAACCCTACCGCCGCTCGAGCAAAGAGCAGATCAAGGCTTTTGCCGATCGTTTAATGAAGCGTGGCATCAACGCGACCGTCCGCAAGGAATTCGGGAATGACATCGATGCCGCTTGCGGCCAATTGAGGGCCAAATACACCCTCGGGAGATAACCTATGAATTTCAAAGGAACCTTCGCATTCCGCAAAGACGTGGGACGCGTTCGCTTAAGCAACGAAGATCAATGCGCCGTTTCGCTTAGCAGCTCGGGCGATGTTTTCCTTTGCGTCTGCGACGGAATGGGAGGCCAGAACAAAGGCGATTACGCCTCCAAGATGGCTTTGGACTCCATGCTCGAGGATTTCCGCAACATGCCGAAAATCCCGACGTTCTTGCTGAAGAACTGGCTTTCGAAAGCCTATAAGAAAGCCAATCTTCTTATTTACGAGGAAGCTGGGAAGAACCCGCTTTACCATGACATGGGAACGACTTGCGTCACGGCTTTGATCCGCGGGAATAAGCTCATCGTTGGCAACGCGGGCGATAGCAGGGCCTATTCCTATTCGCCTGATACCCTTCGTCTCACTCGCCTTACCGAAGACCAGACTTACGTCGATTACCTTTATCGCACGGGCAGGATTCAGGAAAGCGAGATTTCATCCCGTCCGGACCGCCACGTCCTCATGAACGCCATGGGCATCTCTCGCTGCGCTTATTTCGACATCAAGGCCTACCCCTACAGCGGGGAGACCATCCTTCTTTGCTCAGACGGGCTATACAACAATCTTTCCGAAGCCGAAATCAAGGCGGTTCTTTCCACCGATGATCGAAGCGATGAGAAAGCGGGCTTCCTTATAAGCGAAGCCAACGCGAACGGAGGCAGCGACAACATCGCCGTCGCTTTGTGGGAGGCTCTGCGCCGTGATTAAGATTGGCGACAAAATCTCCGAGCGGTTTCGCATTACCTCCCGCATCGCTACCGGGGGCATGGCCGACGTTTATGAAGCCCATGACCTTATCGGGAAGCGCGTGGTTTCCATCAAAGTCATGAAGGAAGAGCTTCTGGCCGATCCTCTCAATTCAAAACGCTTTGAGCAGGAAGCCATTGCCGCTGCAAGCTTTAATCACCCCAACATCGTAAAGGTATACGGGCAAGGCGAGGTCGACGGACGCCCTTATATGGTGAATGAGTACATCAATGGGCAAACGCTGCGCGACAAATTGAATTTTCAAATCTCGTTGCCCCTTTTCGATGCCTGCGAGATCATGCTTCAGCTGACGGATGGCATCGCCTACATCCACCGCCACGGCCTCATTCATCGCGACATCAAGCCCGATAACCTCTTTTACATGAACGACGGGACGCTGAAGATCAGCGATTTCGGGATTTCCGCCCCCATTGGGAAGAAAGACGTCGGGGATGCGGTGGAAGGGACGGTTTATTATTGCGCCCCTGAGGTTTTGACGGGCAAACCGGCTTCTATTGCCAATGACATCTATTCCATGGGCGTGGTCTTCTACGAGATCCTCGTCGGCGCGGTGCCTTTCGATGGGGTCTCCGCGGAAGAGATTGCGATGAAGCAGATCACCAAGCGCTTCCCTGAGCCCTCGAAGAAGGCCCCTTCCATTCCTAAGTCCATCGACAAGATCATCGTCGACGCGTGCAGAAAACGCCCAGAAGAGCGTTACCAAAGCGCCGCGGAGATGCATGAGGCCATCGTGAAAGCGATGGAAGACAAAGAACATTTCAAAGAAAAGAAAGGGATCCTTTCGAGGATTTTCGGATTCAAATGAGCGTGGACATTGCCCCTAGCATTCTTGCGGCGAACAAAGAGAAAATCGAAGAAGAAGTGGCTCTTGCCTTTCATGCTGGAGCCACCTACATCCATATTGATGTGATGGACGGGGAATTTGTTCCTGCGAAGACCTTTGCTCCATCCTATGTGAAACGGGTTTGCGAAGCCACGCCGAAAGGCATGGTCAAAGACGTGCATCTTATGTGCGTCCATCCTTACGGGGCCATTGCGAGCTACCTTAAAAGCGGAGGAGACCTTTATACCTTTCACCTAGAGGCCTGCGAGAATGAAAAAGAAGTGGGAGAGTGCATCGCTTTGCTTCATAGCCACGGCAAAAAAGCGGGTTTGTCCGTTAAGCCGGCGACGGATGTGAAGGCCTTGCTTCCTTACCTGAAGGACTTGGACCTCGTCCTTGTGATGTCGGTGGAACCGGGAAAGGGAGGGCAAAGCTTCATGCCTTCTTCCTTGGACAAGATCGCCTTCCTCAAGCAAGAAAAAGAGAGCAGCCATTACGCTTATGAGATTGAGGTCGATGGGGGGATCAACGAGGCGACCGCTCCAAGAGCCATTGCAGCTGGAGCAAGCGTTTTGGTCGCCGGGAGCTATCTCTTTGGCCATGAGGATTTCGCAGAGAGATTAGAGAGGATCGGAAAATGAAGGCCTTGCCTTTTGCGATTTCTTTTTCTTCGTTGTTGGCCATCACCTTTGCCTGCGTGCTTGTTTTCGGTCTAGTTGGGTATAAGAAAAAGAACGAACGCGGTTTTTCCTTCCTAAGCGAATTCCCTTTTGAGCTCAACGAGAGCAAGAATGCCCCTTCGCAGATTTCTCGCTTTGCGGTTTATGCCTCCGGGTTTGCTTTCGCTTTGGCGCAGACGAGCCTGCTTTGGGATGGTGACTTCTATCCTTATTTGACATTAGGGGTCGTGATCGCGGTTTTAGGGGTCGCGAAAGCCGCCTGCTATATCCTTTTATATAAGGTGCCGGCATACCATTTCAAACCCCACATCTTAGTTAGCGTCCTTCACATGGCTTTGACGGGTTTGCTCTGCGCTTTCGAAGGGATATTCTTTCTGAACCTGCGCACGGTTTCCGAAGTGCCCGCGCTTATTCTGATGGGCTGCGAATTCGCTTTGACGTTATTGCTTTGCGTTCTCGCGGTGAATCCCAAAATGTCCTCCTGGACGAAGATGGAGACGATCGGAAACGAAGACGGCTCTGTCGAAGTGGTGCGCCCAAAGCCTTTCGTGCTCGCTTTCTCGGAATGGCTGGCGGTGCTTGCGGATTTCGCCGGAACGCTGCTCTTCGTGATCGGCATCGCCTTGTTTGAGCTGAATTAAGTTATGCAAGCACAAAAAAACAGCCTGACGGCTGCTTTTTAAAATCGGTCAAACGAACTTACTTCGTTTCGTTGGCTTTCGCTTCCTTGGCTTTGATGGTCTTGTTCAAAGTACGGAAAGCGCGGGCCGACATACGGACCTCGACCACTTTGCCATCGATGTTGATCTTGTACTTCTGAAGATTGACATTCCAACGGCGACGGGTGGCACGGAGAGAATGGCTACGAGCGTTGCCGCTCATCGGGCCTTTTCCGGTAACAGGGCAGTATCTGGACATAATTCACACCTCTTTCGCTTAAGCGCGTGCAATATTATAGCCATCTTGCCCCCTTGCTAGCAACAACGAATTTTCGCTTGAAATGGTAGCGCTTACCCGGTCTGGTCTTCAATCCTCAATCAGGCGGTAAATTTTGGCAAAAAACAGCAAAAAACGTGCGTGTTAGGCTTTAAAAGAGTGCTATTTTCTATTATTCTTTTTACCATGGGTAATAAGATTGCCGCCTTAATTCTAGCGGGAGGTAAAGGCACCCGCCTTAAGGCTTTGACGCGTAAAATCGCCAAGCCTGCTGTTTCATATGGGGGAAAGTATCGAATCATCGATTTCCCTCTCTCCAACTGTGCCAATTCAGGCATCCGCTATGTTGGGGTTGCGACGCAATATCAGTCAAGCGCGCTGAACTCCTACATCGGAAACGGGCAGAACTGGGGCATCAACGGGGTTGATTCTCTTTGCTCCATTCTCTCTCCAAAGCAAACCGAAGAAGGATCGAACTGGTACCGCGGAACCGCGGACGCCGTCTATCAGAACCTTGATTGGCTCGAGGGCATCGATCCGGAATACGTTTTGATTCTCTCAGGAGATCACATTTATTCCTGCACCTACAACGAGATGCTCACTCAAGCTGAGGAAAGCGGCGCCGACTGCGCCATCATGGTCCAAGAAGTTCCTTGGGAAGAAGCTTCACGCTTCGGCATTTTGACTGCCAACGAGAAGAACGAAGTGGTGGAATTCAAGGAAAAGCCGAAGGAGCCAAAATCCAACCTCGCTTCCATGGGCATCTATATTTTCAATTACAAAACACTTAGAAGTGCCCTCATCACCGATAGCAAGATCGCGAATTCCTCGCACGACTTCGGCAAGGACATCATTCCGAACTTGCTTTCGCAAGGCAAGAAAGTCATCGTCTATCGTTATAACGGCTATTGGCGCGACGTGGGAACAATCGATTCGCTCCACGCGGCCAACATGGACCTTCTTTTAAGCGGCGACCCTAACGTCAATCTCTATACGGTCATCCAAAATAACCGCATCTACAGCGAAGACAACCACGCCCGCCCGCAATTCATCGCGAAAAGCGCCGTGGTGAAGGATTCCCTCATCAACCAAGGCGCGCAGATCTACGGCGAGGTCGACCATTGCGTCATCTCCAGCGACGTAATCGTCGACGAAGGATCCGTGGTCAGGAACTCCGTCCTTATGAACGGGGTGCATGTCGGGCTGGGCTGCAAAGTCTATGACGCGGTCGTCGGACCTTACAGCACCATCGAAGACGAAGAGATCGTTAATGAAGAACACGAGGGAATCGCCCTCGTCGCCAACGGCAGAAAGAGTGACATGAAATGAACAGCAACATCGTGGGCATCGTCAACTTCCACAACGCCCCGGAAGTGAATCCCCTTACCGCCTCCAGGCCCCTCGGGTCCACCTCTTTCTTAGGGAGGTATGCCCTTTGCGATTTCGCGCTCTCCAATTTCTGCAACGCGGACATCAGCAACGTCGGGCTTCTCATCAGAGACCATCCGCGGTCTGTCTTGAAACACCTTGGGACGATGGACGCTTGGACCACCAACACCAAAATCGGCAAACAAACGATACTTTACAATGAGCCCGCCCATCTGACGCCCGAATTCAATACGGACGTCCAAAACATCAAGGAGAATGATTGGATACTTTATGACACCACGGCGACTCAGGTCGTCTTCATGCCGTCGAACCTTGTTATCTCCATCGACATTCGCCCCATTCTTGCCGAGCACATCGCGAAGAAGCGCAAGATAACCGTGGTTTGCAAAGAAGTCGAGGACCTTTCCAAGGAATTTATCGGTTCCATGATTGTCACGATGAACTCTGATGGATCCGTCACGGGCGTTGCTTTGAATGATGGCAAGAGGAAAGGCAAAGGCATCGTTTCCCTTGGGATTCAGATCATCAACCGTCCGGCTTTGGCGGAGATGCTTCAAAAGTATTTGCCCCTTTTCCCAAAAGGAACGCTCACCGATCTTCTTTCCGAGATCAGCAAGGGGCCAGCCTCCAGCTATGTCCGCTATGGCACAATCTTCCATGGCTACGCCCGCTCAATCGACACCTTTGAGCATTACATGGATTATTCTTTTGAGCTTTTGAACCCCAAGGTCGCCGACCACCTTTTCAAGGAAGATTGGCCAATCTATACCCTCACCCATGACACCCCTCCGGCGCTTTATAGCGAAGGCAGCAAGGTGAATGATTCCTATATCGCCAACGGCGCGATCGTCGAAGGCGAGGTCAGCCACTCGATCATCGCCCGCAACGTCAAAATCGGCAAAGGCGCCGTTATTCGCAATTCGATTATCTTCTCCGATGCCAAAATCGGCGAAGGAGCGGTGGTTGAAAACGCCCTTGTCGACAAATTCGCCATCATCACCCGCAATCAAAAAGCCATCGGGAAAGGAAATACCCTCTACGTCGAGCAAGGAGCCATCCTATGAAAATAGCGATGGTCGCAAGCGAGTCGAACCCATTTTGCAAGACGGGCGGGCTCGCCGACGTCGTCCTCGCCCTCTCTAGAGAGCTCTCTTCCTTAGGGCATGAGGTCTGCGTTGTTTTGCCTTATTATTCCTCGATGCGCCGCCTTCCCTCAGTGAGAATCGAACGTCTTTTCGCCTATGAGGTCGACATGTCTTGGCGCAAACAGGAGGCTTCGATTTACAAGGCGAATTACGAAGGGGTAACCTTTTATTTCATCGGCAACGATTACTATTTCATGCGCGGTTCCCTCTATGGGTTCATGGATGATGGTGAGCGGTTTGCTTTCTTCACCATGGCCGCGGAATCCCTCTTCGGGAGAATCGGTTTCCATCCAGACGTCATTCACGTCCACGATTGGCAGCCCGGCATGCTTCCTCTCATCATCAAAGCGCGTCATAGGGATGACCCGGTTTACGCCAACGCCAAAACCATCCTCACGATCCATAATCCCGAATTCAAAGGGATGGTGGACTCTTATTTCCTTGGCGATTTCTACAATCTGCCACGGAACTATTATGAAGATGGCACGACGCGCTACTCCGACATGGTTTCGACCTTGAAAACGGCAGTCATGACCGTAGATAAAATCACAACCGTTTCCCCGACTCATAGGGAAGAGCTGCTGACATCGCTTTATAGCCGAGGCATGGACGGCCCTTTGAGGCTTAGGGAAAAGGATTTCGTCGGCATCGTCAATGGCGTTGACGAGGAAGAGTGGAACCCTGAGACGGACATCGACATCGCGATGAACTTTAACACGTCGAATCTCACCGAAGGAAAACGAAAATGCCGCAAAACCTTAATAGAAGGGACTGGGCTCATTGATAATGGTGGCCCGTGTTTCGGCTTGGTGTCACGCCTGACCTCGCAAAAAGGCATCCATCTTGTTGCGAGAATCGGCAGGGAATTGCTCCAAAAAGGCGCGATGCTTTTCTTGATCGGAAGTGGTGAGGAGGCGCTAGAGAGAGCGCTGCAATCTTTGCAGTGCGAGTTCCCCGAAACCTGCTGCATCTATCTTGGCTACAATAACAATCTTGCTCATAAAGTCTACGCAGGATGCGACTTCTTCTTGATGCCGTCCTTGTTCGAGCCTTGCGGAATCGGCCAGATGATCGCCGAAAGATACGGCAATCTCCCCATTGCTAGAGACACGGGTGGCCTTCACGACACCATCGCCTCTTATCCGGAGAATGGCTCGAAATCGACCGGCTTCTTGTTCCGCGACTTCGACGAGGGGGGCTTGCGCTACGCATGCGATAAAGCCTTGGAAGTTTATTCTTCCCCGCAAAAACTCCGCAAAATGCGCCTAAACGCCATGACTCAAGATCACGGTTGGAAGGCTTCAGCGGAGAAATACCTCGAACTTTACAAAGAAGCTTGAGCCTAAAACCGAATTGCCTGGGGCAAAACCCGGGCTTTTTTGATGACCTAATGTCTACGAGGGAGGCTCTTCTTTTTAAAAGAAGAAAATATATAATTGCCGTCGTATGAGTTACGAACACAAAACGATTGAGGCGAAGTGGCGGAAGTACTGGGCCGACCATGACACCTTCTACTGCGACACGCATGATTTCTCAAAACCCAAGTACTACGCTCTTGATATGTTCCCTTATCCCTCCGGGCAAGGGCTGCACGTTGGCCATCCTGAAGGCTATACGGCGACGGATATCGTCTGCCGCATGAAGAGAATGCAAGGGTATAACGTCCTCCACCCGATGGGTTGGGACGCTTTCGGACTTCCCGCGGAGCAATTCGCAATCAAAAACAACCAGCATCCCTCGATCTTCACGGATAAGAACATCGCCCACTTCAAAGACCAGATTCAGGCTTTGGGCTTCTCTTATGACTGGAGCAAGGAACTCAAAACCACCGACCCCGCCTATTACAAATGGACTCAGTGGATTTTCCTCCAGCTTTTCAAACACGATCTCGCTTATGTCGCCGATGTCCCAGTGAATTATTGCCCCGAACTTGGCACGGTCCTTGCCAACGAAGAAGTCATCGATGGCAAATCCGAACGCGGCGGCTACCCCGTCATCCGCATGCCGATGAGGCAGTGGATTCTCAAAATCACCGCCTATGCGGACCGCCTTGCCGACGATTTGAAACTCGTCGATTGGCCGAAGTCCACGATGGAGATGCAGAAGAACTGGATCGGCAAATCCACCGGCGTTTCCATTTCCTTCCAAATCGAGGGCAAGGATGAATCCTTCGATGTCTTCACCACCCGTGTGGACACCCTCTTTGGCTGCACCTATTGCTGCTTGGCCCCGGAACACCCGCTCGTCAAAAAGCTCGTAACTTCCGAACAAAAGGAAGCGGTGGAGGCTTACGTGGAAGAAGCCAGCCATAAATCCGATCTTTCTAGAACCGGCACCCAGCAAGAGAAGACGGGCGTCTTCCTCGGCGTTTACGCAATCAACCCGATCAACGACACCAAGATTCCCGTTTATATCGCCGATTACGTTCTTGGCTCCTATGGCTCTGGCGCCGTGATGGCGGTCCCTGCCCATGACACTAGGGACTATGCCTTCGCCAAAAAGCATGACCTCCCGATTATTCAGGTCATCGAAGGCGACATTTCCAAAGAAGCCTACACAGGGGATGGAAAACACATCAATTCGAGCTATGCGGATGGGCTTAATATCGAAGACGCCAAAGCCGCGATCACGAAGAAACTCGTGGAAATCGAAAAAGGCAAAGTCGTCGTCAATTACAAGCTCCGCGATTGGATTTTCTCTCGTCAGCGTTATTGGGGCGAGCCGATCCCCATCGTGAAACTCGATGACGGAACCGAATTCCCGATTCCCGAAGATCAGCTTCCGCTCACCTTGCCCGATATGGACAATTACCAGCCGAGCAAAGATGGCAAACCCCCTTTGTCCAAAGCCCCTTCCTCTTGGCTTGATTACGTGACTCCCGATGGAAGGCATGGGCAAAGAGAAACCAACACGATGCCCCAATGGGCTGGCTCCTGCTGGTATTACATCCGCTACATCGATCCGCAGAACCCAAATTGCATCGCGGATAAAAATCTCCTCGACCATTGGCTTCCCGTCGACCTTTATATCGGCGGAGCGGAACACGCCGTCTTGCATTTGCTCTACGCGCGCTTCTGGCACAAGTTCCTCTTCGATATCGGCGCCGTCTCTTGCCCTGAGCCTTTCCAAAAGCTCTATCACCAAGGCATCATCCTTGGGACGAATGGCGAGAAGATGTCCAAATCCAAAGGGAACGTCGTGAATCCGGACGAAATCGTCGAAAACTCCGGCGCGGACTCGTTGCGCTTGTTCGAGATGTTCGCAGGCCCTCTTGCCGAGATGAAACCTTGGTCAACGACGGGGCTAAACGGGGCTAGGAAATTCTTGGAAAGAGC
Organism: Parasutterella excrementihominis; assembly: GCA_963614595.1. Classification (GTDB taxonomy): domain Bacteria; phylum Bacillota_I; class Bacilli_A; order RFN20; family CAG-826; genus Alloenteromonas. The sequence goes on from CAVECL010000007.1 coordinate 43,397, forward strand.
CTTCCGCCTCATCGACGAGGAGGAATTCTCCTCCAAGTGGAGCGAGACCAACTCTGGCGAACTCGATTATTCCTATAACGCGATGGTGAAGAAAGTCACTGAGGACTTCGCTTCTCTATCCTTCAATACGGCAATCTCCTCGATGATGGTCTTCGTGAATGACTGCTATAAGGCGAATTCCCTCTATAAGCCTTACTTGGAAGGATTCACCAAGATGCTCTCTTGCATTTGCCCCTTCATCGGAGAGGAGATGTGGGAGAAACTCGGTCACGAGGAAAGCCTTGCTTATGAGGTCTGGCCCACTTGCGACGAAAGCAAACTCGTGAAACAAACCGTCAAAATCGCGGTTTCCGTCAACGGAAAGATGAGGGACGTGATTGAAATTTCGCCTGAGGCAAGCCAAGAGGAAGCTCTTGCGATTGCTAATGCCAGCGAAAAGATCAAACCTTGGATCGAAGGCAAAGCCATCAAAAAAGTGATCTTCGTCAAAGGCAGGATCCTGAATCTCGTCGTCGCTTAATCGGAAATGAATAAGGGGGCGCGTTGAAAGCGCGTCCTCTTTTTTGCGCCCTTTTTACCTTGCGAGGCGAATAATGAAACGCTTTCATTGATGTTGTTTTCACGCGCGCGTATATAATGAGTCGTAAACGCAGGACCCGCTATGGAAATCAAACTTGTAGGCCTCACCAAAACCTTCCCAGGCAACCCAAAGAAAAAAATCGACGCCAATGTCGCAGTCGACCATTTAGGCTGTGAGATCAAGGACGGGGAGCTTGTTGGCCTTCTCGGCCCCAGCGGATGCGGCAAAAGCACGACTCTTTATATGATCGCCGGGCTGAAAGACCCGACGGATGGGCAAATATTCTTCGGCGACCAAGAGGTCACTTTCTTGCCTCCTGAGAAAAGAGGGATTGGCTTAGTCTTCCAAAACTACGCGCTTTATCCCCATATGAACGTTTATAAGAACATCGAGTTCCCTTTGACGAATCTTAAAGTGGAAGAAAACGAGAAAGACTACTCCTATCTTTTCGAAGCCTCGCTTCAGGATGTCCTTTCAAAAGGCGACGAGGTTTTGAGCCTTCTTTCTTCCAACACGAAGGAGGATGCCTTCAACGCTTTGAAAGACAGTTATGGCGTTTCTTCTTCCTTAGCCCAATATATCCTCGCTTTGAAACTGCCTGAGTCTCCAGATCAAAAGCTAGCGATATGCAAGGCAATCGAAGAGAGCAAAAGCAGACAAGACGAAATCTCCGCAAAACTCGCCAAAAAAGGCCTCTCGCTCAATGGAAATGGCGAAATCCTATATGGGGGATCGACCAAATTGGTGAAGCGCTCCCTAAGCAAGGAGGAGAGGGAAGCGATGGTCTACGAAGCGGCGAAACTCGTGCAAATCCAGGAATATTTGGACCGCAAGCCGAGCGAGCTCAGCGGAGGCCAACAACAGAGGGTCGCCATCGCGCGCGCCCTTGTGAAGAAGCCTAAGGTCCTTCTTTTGGATGAGCCTTTATCTAACCTTGACGCGCGTCTCCGCATTCAGACCCGCGAGGAGATTCGCCGCATTCAGCAAGAGACCCATATCACGACGCTGTTCGTCACCCATGACCAAGAGGAAGCCATGTCCATCTGCGACCGCATCCTTTTGATGAAGCAGGGGAGAATGATGCAGGTCGCCGCCCCGCAGGAGATTTATCGCAATCCCAATTGCCTATTCGCCGCGAAATTCCTCGGCAACCCTCCGATCAACGTGTTCTTAGGGAAGATTCTTGATAACGCTTTGTTCGTCGGCGAAGAGAAGGTTCTAGACCTTGAGACCCCTCATGAGGACCAAGAAATCTATGCGGCTATCCGCCCCGAAGCTTTCTTGATGGGCCCTGGCGTCGATGAAGATAAGAAAGTGCTGACGCTGGATTGCACCAAAGTCCTGACACAAGGCCGCGACCTCTGCCTTATCTGCCGCCATGATTCGATGGAAGGGGATAAGCTCAAGCTCATCGTCGACAGCGATCTTGAGGTGAGCGAAGGCAAAATCAAATTTGCCCTTAGGAAAAACAAAATCTTCCTTTTCGACAAGGAAACCGAGGAGAGGATCCCTCAGTAAAGCCATGGACGAAGAACGGAACAATTGGAAAGCTTGGCTCTATCTTGCCCCCGTCCTTTTGCTGATGGCCGTTTTCACGTTTTACCCGATCCTCAATACTTTCGTCGTATCCTTCATGAAAGACTACGATTCGATGGAAGGCACATCAAGCGGCTTTTCTTTCTTCAATTATGGTTACGTTTTAGGCATAACCGCGAACAACGACGTCGGCATCACAAACAACGATTTCTTCTCTTGGACCTCGCCTTCGGCTTTCTCCAACACGATGTTCATCACCTTCGTGACGGTGCCTATTTCCGTTATTTTGGCCTTGGTGATCGCGGTGGCGATCCATTCGATTAAGCGCCTGCGCAATTTCTTCCAAACCGTTTTCTTCATGCCCTATGTGACGAACGTCATCGCGATCGGCATGGTTTTTGGTGTCTTGTTCTCGAACAACGGCGTTTTCAATAGCCTCTTTGGCTTATCAACCCCCTGGCTTGATTCCGGCTCTTCGACGTGGGGAAGCTGCATGTTCGTCCTTTGCCTTTACATCATTTGGACCGCTTTGCCTTATAAAATCCTGATTTTCCTTTCGGGCCTTCAAGGCATCGATCAACAATATTACGATGCCGCACGAGTCGACGGAGCGGGGAAATTTAAAGCCAGTTTGAAAATAACCGTTCCTTTGCTGTCCCCGCAAATCCTCTATATCACGGTCACTTCGTTCATCTCGGGATTCAAGGAATACGCCTCCATCGTCGGTTTGCTCGGGCGCAGCTACTCTAGCGATGGCAATACCCACGATCTCTACACGATCGTCTATTACATCATGGATATCATGAACGGCAAGCAAGGAAATGCGAGCACGATGACTCAGTTTGCCTCCGCCGCAGCGGTCATCCTTTTCCTCGTCATCCTCGTCTTCACAATCGTCGAGCTTCAGATCTCCAAGAAGAAGGTGGTGTATTGATATGAAACCATCAAGAATCAATACAAAACTCGTTCTCGTTCCTTCTTCGTCGAAGTCGAAAGACGTCAAGAAAGAAGCCAAGCGCACTCGCGTTCTTCAAATCGTAAGAACCACGCTCGTCTATCTTTTCCTTTCTCTCGCCGCCATCCTTTGCATCTTCCCCTTCTATTACATGATCGCCGCCTCGACCATGAGCCACGAAGAGGTTTCCACCGGGCGGATTTGGCTTTCCTTTGCCACGATGGGGGAGAACTTCATCAATAACTACACCCAAACCATCACGAGGCTTCAGTTCTTCTCTCATGTGGGAACGACCCTCCTTGTGGCCATCGCGACAACCGCTTTTCAACTGCTAACGACGATTCTTGCCTCCTTTGCTTTCGCCAAGCTCCATTTCAAAGGCAAAGACGTGCTTTTCATCATTTTGCTTTCCGCGATGATGGTCCCCGGGGAAATGCTTGCGATCACAAACTATTCCACCTTCTCGAATCTCGGCCTCATCTCGCCGGAGCAAACATATTTCGAGGCGGTGACGGTCATGGTCCTGCCTCTTATTTCCTCGATTTTCTTCATTTTCTTGCTCCGACAGAACTTCAAGCAGATCCCCAACGAGCTTTATTTGGCGGCCAAAGTGGATGGCAAAAGCGACTGGCAGTTCCTTTGGAAAGTGATGGTCCCCGTGGCCATGCCCACGCTTATTGCAATCACGATCCTCTCTTTCATTTCTAGCTGGAACTCTTACGTTTGGCCTTCGTTGTCCGTTTATAACAGCAGCTACAACGTCATCTCGGTGATAATCCGTGGGAATGCCTTGGTTTTCCAAGGCCCATCGGGTGCTGAAATCACGAATAACGCTTGGCAGATGACCGCGGCCGTGCTGACGGTTCTCCCCCTCCTTATCTTGTTTATCGCCTTCCGCAAATACATTATGTCCGGCACTGGAAGAGCTGGCATTAAAGGATAGCGGATTGTGGTAAAATGAAGTACGTTGCTGAATGATTGAAAGGAGAACTTAGGATTCATGAAATTCACCAAACACGTTACGCCCTGGGCGTTAGGGCTCATCGCCGCCGCTTCGTTGGCAAGCTGCGGCGGTACCTCTGACAACGCCAGCTCTTCGGCTGCCGGCTCTAGCGCCGCTGCTGAGAAAGTGACCATCACTTTTTGGAACAACAACACTGAGGACCCCACCGGCAGAGGAACTGACGATGACGATTCCTACAAAGCCTATTGGCACATGGTCGATATGATCGCTGCGTTCGAGAAGGAGAACCCGAACGTCACTGTCAAGACCAAAGCCTACAGGAATTACAGCGCCATCGCGACCGATGTCGACGCCGCGCTTAAGTCTGGCAACACTCCTTCCATGGCCCTCACCTATGGCACCTATGCTTACAACTGGGAGAAATACCTCGTCGACGTCACCGAAAAAGGCGAGGCGATGGAAAAAGATTCCGACATTCTCTCCGACTACATGAAGGCAGAGAAGCAGCAATATGGCGGAAGCAAGTACTACACTCTTCCTTTTGGCAAGTCCACTGAAGCCCTCATGGTGAACCATGAAGTCTTCAATGCCGTTGGCGCGACTGCCGCAGGCGTCGCCCAAGACGGCGGCTATCCCGCCCCGGTTGCCTCTTCCACCAAGGAAGCTTATTCTCACCCCGAAACCTTCTCTGACATGATTTCCCTCGCCCGTCAGATGAAGGCTGATTATTCTGAGGTTTTCGCCAACCAAAAGAACGAAGCCGGCTATTTCACCGCCTGCCCGATCATCTATGAGACCGCCGAGAACCTCTTCTGCACCGTCATGGAAAGCGCCGGCATTCCTTATATGGCCGCTTCCGATTCCGCGAGCGCCGGCGTTCTTTTCAATAACGATGAAGCCAAAGAGGCGATCGTCCAACTCAAGAAATGGAACAACGATGGCCTTATCTGCGTCTCCGACAATCTTTATTTCACCGACGAAGCCAAGGGCTATCACGCCTATCCTTCCAGCGTCTTTGCCGATGGCAAATGCTTCATGATCATCGCGACCACCCGTGGCTCCGCTTGGATGGTCGGCGATGGCTACACCGTTGACTACACCAAACTTCCGAAGTGGGATGCCGACAGCACCGTCAAGACCACCTCGCAAGGCGGCTCCATCTGTTTCTTCCAAAAGAAGGACAAAGCCGAGCAGGAAGCGGCGATCGCCTTCTATGATTTCCTAAACGAGAAAGACAACCTCGCCAAGCTCTCCGTCGCGACCGACTATTGCCCGATCCGCGCCTCAGCTTACGAGACCGAAGACATCAAAGCCAACGTCCAGGCTTATAAGACCGGCGTAACTGCTTCTTCTTCGAAAGCCGAGAAGACCAAAGCTTATGCAGGCAACGTTTTGGACCTCAATGAGTCCTATGCGAAATCCGGCGAGAGCTTCATGTCCCCCGTCAACAAGTACTCGAGCAACTTCCGCACCGCGGTCAAGAACCTCATCGTCAACGTCTTCAACGACAAAACCGCTGCGACCGATGACGAAATCAAGGCTTTAGTCGCGGACGAATTCGCCAAAGCCTATACCGCCACGGTTAAGTAACCATGAAGTCCAACGGCTCTTCCGGCCGTCTTCCTTCTTCTCCTTCGGAGGGGTTCCCTCCGAAGGAAGAGAGGAAAGAAGTGAGGCTACTCAAACAAAGAAAAAAGCGCGATGATGCGCTGTGCCTTTTGATTTTGGGCGGCCTTTCTTCGATTCTCTCCGCAATTTTCTTCGCGCTCAGCTTCCGCTATAACTTCCTGCGCGAGAAAATCTTCATCCCGGCCTCGCTTGAGTTCGTCGTTTGCATTGCTTGTTTGACGTTGTTCCTCACTCTTTTCCTGTGGGGGCTCATCAAGCTCATCCTCGCGCTTAAGAACATCCAATCCCTTTGCAAAGAGCAAGACTTATGATCCAAGAAGAAAAACGAGAAGACTATCTCTTTGAGAAGAAGTGCCTTCTGGTTTTGCTTTGCCTCTATTACCTGAATGACGTTAGCTATGATGGCATCGTGCTGCGGAGCTTCGGCTTCCATTTCGATCCCCGTTGCAACTACAAAGTCATCGTCACGTCGAAAAAGCAGCATATCCATAAATACACCGTGCATATCCATCAAAGGAAACATGGCGTGAATCTCGAATCCCTTGACGAGATGGGGAATGTCAATTTCGTCAGAGTCTCCGACATCGCTAGAGAATACGATCCTTATTTCCCCTCCGCCGGGCTCAGCGTTTATTTCGACGGGGATTCCTTCCTGGCTTTAGGCTACATCGAAGGAAAGAAGATCGAACTCCGCTCCGAGCAAGGCGAGGAGGGGAGATACTCCTCTTTGATCGACAAGCTCAATTCCATCGACGCCAAAAATGAAAGCGCGCCGAATTTCTTGCTTTGGCTCATGAGGCTATATGCCTGCAAGCTTCCCCTTGATTTGGTGATTGGGGCAGGCATCAACAAGGATTATGGGGCAAAGGATTGGAAAGAGCTCATTTCCACTTTAAGCGCCTCTTATTACGGCTCAAGCTCCAAGAAGGCCGAGGAGATGAAACGTTATGTTGGCGAAGAGCTTTTCACCTCGCCCGTTCTCATGAAGAACTCCGGCTACAAGCTTTATGAGGAGTTGAACCACGAGCTTTACGAATTCAAGGAAGCGAAGACTTTCTCCGATCCCGATTCAACATTGTACAAATGCGTGGATTTTCTCTCCGCCCATCCTGGCACAAGCGTCATCACTTATAATTACGACACGAACTTAGAATATCTTTTGAAGAAAAGAAATCTCCTTTACTGCACGATTTACGATGACACAAGCTTCGTCACAAAAAATGCCATCACCTCGATTTATCATGTTCATGGCTTGCTGCCCTACGGGAAATACGAGGAAGAAAAATTCACCTCTTCCATCGTTTTCGGCGAAAGCGATTATTTTGCTTTGTACAACAACCCTTATTCCTGGAATATCGCAAAACAGCTCCATGATTTCAAATTCAATGCCTGCATCTTCATCGGCATCTCTTTGACCGACCCCGACATGAAGAGAATTCTGCAGCTTGCCTCGAACTATCTTAAATTCAACTTCATCTTCATGAAGAAGGAGAAGGGGTTCTCGCAAAAAGTCTTCCGTGACGTTTCGGCCTATTTCTTCTCCTTTGACCTCATCGTCGTGTGGGTGAGCGAATACGAGGAGATTGGCACATGGCTCGCAAAATTATAAGTGAGCATTCGCTTTCTCCTTCCTTGAACCCGGGAAGAAGGCTCGCCGTGGGCTTTTTAGAAGGCGCGCTTCTTTCTTTGCTGAGCTTATTTTGCTTCGTGCTAGTCGGCTATGCCGATAGCGCGATTCCTTTTTACAAGGAACATTCGTCTAATGCCTCCGCTTATCAAAGCCAGATGGTCTCGCTGATCTGCGAAAGCGGGGTTGGGGAAAGCGATGGGGAAGGGGGGCTCCTTTCTTACAACGAACGAGCGGAGAACTATCTAAAGAACGTCGCTTATACCTCTTTGCTCGCCCATGATGAAACCCCTTCTAGCCTTATATATGGGAGAGCGAAGGAACTAAGCGCGGAGAGCGACCTCCCTTATCGTTACTTCGTAAGCTTCAAAATTAGCAATGCGGCATCTTTCGAAGGCGGGCTTAGCTCTGGGGCTTCTTCTTATTGGGAAAGCTTCGAAGGGGTTGAAGGCTATTTCGAAGAAGGATCTGGATACCCTATTTTGAAGTTGGAAAACGCGATGATTTTGAATGAGTATTTCAAAAACGATTCCTATTCCTTCGGCATCGATATCGCCGCAAAACTAAGAGATGGCTATAAAAAACTATGCAAAACCATCGTGAATGACTTCCAAGACCATTATGCTCCGTATAAGCAAATCTACGCTTTATTTGCCTCGGAGAGGAACGAGATTTATCTTTATAAGATTGCTTCCTCTCTCCTTTGCCATCTCTTCTCTTGCTTGATTTATTGCTTCGTTTTGCCCTTTTTCGTGAAGGGCAACGTCTCTTTGGGGAAGCGCCTTCTTAAGGTGAGCCTGATTCATAGGGATGGCACTTTTCTGACCTGGTGGGAAAGATTGCTTCGCGCATTGATTGTTTTCGTCGAGACCCTTATCGTCCCTAGCCTCATGCCTCTTCTTTTCTATGGCTCGGGAGCAAGCGACCTTTATACAAGAGCTCTTCTTGGGCCGTTCTCCTTGCTCGTTCTTTCTTTTGCTTCGTTGGCGCTTATCGTTTTCTCCTACACGGGCTGCTTCTATTTGAAAGGGAAGGCCAGCTGGAGCGAGTTCGTTTTCAAAGGAAAATCCGTCGATGGAAGAGAAAACTGATGTCGTAGAGATCAAAGCGACGACCCCGAAGTTCTTTCGCCTTGCTTCCAGCACTTTGTTCGATGCGCTGACCGTCGTTCTTTTGTCTTTGCTTCTGTGCCTGGCGACTTTTCCTATCTACTTTGCTACGCCCGCCTACCAAGAGCCAACCTCGCTTCGAGAAGAAATCATGATCGCCAGCCACCTCTATGAGCGAAACGACGGGGGCGTGCGTTTGATTTCGACCTCTTTGAAAGAGGATAGTTCCCTTACTTACAAGCAGAAAAACGAGAGACTCAGCGAGTCTCTTTCTTATTGCTATGCGGTTTATTTGAACGAGGAATTCAACGGGAAGGGAAAAGATGTTCTTAATTCCTATTTCGCCGCGGAGACTTACGAAGGTTCGCTTCTTTTCGAATCGGATGGCTCTCGCCTTTTGAAAGATGAAGCTTATGAGGAAGCCTACCTTGGCGCTTATTGCGAAGTTTTGGAAAGCCACGGGGTGATCGATTTGAACTTGAAAGCGGGTTTCTCCAACGCCAGAACCAAAATCCTTTGGGGGTATATCGTTGCTTTCTTGATAGCCTTTTCCCTTTCCTGCCTCGTTCTGCTTTTGGCTGTTCCTCTTTGCTTAAAGAAAGGCAAAAGGACTTTGGGGATGCTCCTTACTAAACTCGCCTATTTGGACCAGTGGGGGTTCTCCCCTTCATCGAAAAGGTGGGTTTTGCGTTTCTTTTTCGAGTGGATTCTCATTCTTTGCGGAGCATTTTTCACCTTTGGAACGACTTTGGTTTTCTCTTGCGCCTTCTCCGCTTGGAGAAAGGATCATCAAAGCGTCAGCGACTACGTTTTTGCCGTTTACCCCGTGGATGTCTCTTCCACGGAAATCTATACGAAAGAAGAGGAACTACTTAAGGGAGGGCAAGGGAGCTAAACGCTTTGTCTGTCCTTTTTTGGATTATTCTTTTTTCATTTCAAGGCTTGTTCTATACTTCTCTCGTTGGCTTTTCCCAAAGGGAAAGGCATACGGTCAGGAGATTATAAATGCCAAATTTCAAGAAACTAAGCAAAGGGTATGAGAAAGAAGCCCTTAGCGTTTTAAGCGAGCTCGTTAAGAAGAAATCCGTTTATGACGGGGAAAGCGCCAAAGACGGCGCCCCGTTTGGCGCAGGAGTGAAAAGCGCTCTTGATTACATTGCGAAAAAAGGCCAGGAATACGGCTTCAAAGTCGATACCTGCCAAGGCTACTGCACTGAGCTTGCCTACGGGGAGGGCGACGGGCCGGAGATCGGCATCTATGCCCATAGCGACGTCGTTCCGGCGACCGGCAAATGGGATTTCCCTCCTTTCTCCGCGAAAGTGGTTGGAGAAGGGAAAGAAGCGAAGATGGTTTCCCGCGGCACCAGCGATGACAAAGGTCCTCTCGTCGCCGCTATGATGGCTTTGAAGCTCTTGAAGGACCACGAACTCATCAAGGGCTATAAGGTTCGTCTCGTTTCTGGCGGAGATGAGGAAAGAGGATCATCCTGTTTGAAGACGTATTTCGAAAAACTCCGCAAAACCCCAACTGATTACGGTTTCACTCCTGACGCTGATTTCCCGCTTATCTATGGTGAAAAGGGAATTACGCGTGGCATCTTCTCCAAAACCATTGATTTGAATCCCGTCATCGCGATGAATGGCGGCTCCGTTTCTAATGCCGTCTGCGATTCCTTTGTGGTCACCCTTCCAAAGGACAAGAATTTGGAAACGGCCATCAAAGGCAAAAAAGACATCGATTTGTCCGAGGCTGGCCCCATCGATATCTTGACCTTCAAAGGCAAAGCCGCTCATGGATCCTCCCCGGAAAAGGGAGTCAATGCTGCGCTTAACGCCTTCGATTTCCTCGGAAGCTTCTATAAGATTGCTTTCCTTAAAAAACTGGCCGATCTTCTTAAAGATTATTCCGGCAAATCCTTCCACGGGGATAGCCATAGCGAGATCTTCGGCGATTCCACTTGGAACTATGGCGTCATTAACTATGACTCCAATAAGCATATCCTGACCTCGACGATTGATTACCGCTATGGCGAGAGTGCCGATCCCAAGAAAGCTGTCGCGAATTTTGAGCAAGCGACCGACACGAACGTCAACGTGCTTTCCGAAGACGCCTATCTCCTTTTTGACAAGAAGAGTCCGCTTGTCTCCACCCTTATGAAATCCTACAAGAGGATGACGCTCAAACTTTTCGACAAGCCTTTCGCCATCGGAGGGGGCACCTATGCGAAAGAAGCTAAGAACTGCGTGGCTTATGGTTCCGCCTTCAAAGAGCATCCTGGCGACATCCATTCTCCGAACGAATACATATATCTTGAGGACCTCTACAAGCAGATCGCGATCTACGCGGACGCGATTTACTCTTTGGGGCAGCTTAAAAAGTGAGAGCAAGACACAAGAAATGGGCCGCGCCCTTCCTGAATGACCATCCCGAGTTCTATCTTGAGAAGGTTGAACCCGAAAACGAGTTTTTCAGGTCCTCTCCTCTTTATTTGGAAATCGGCTCAGGCAAAGGCGACTTCATCATCCAGATGGCCGCGAAGCACCCTGGGAATTATCTAGCCTTGGAAAGGGAGATTTCCGTCCTTGGGGTTCTTGGGAAGAAACTCGCGGAGTCTGGCTTGGCCAACGTCAAAGTCCGCGGAGGCGATTTCGACAAGGTTTACGAAGAGCTGAAAGGCATCAAGTTCGATAAGATTTTCCTGAATTTTTCTGACCCCTGGCCGAAGAAAAAGCATTGGAAGAGAAGGCTGACCACCAAAGAAAGGCTCACCCAGATGGCTTCTCTTCTTAAAGACGACGGGCGCTTCCTCATCAAAACCGATAACGAAAGCCTCTATGAATTCACTCTCGAGCAAGCTCCTCTGGCAAGTTTGAAGATCGTTAGCTCCACAGACGACTACATCTTCGACGAAGAAACCGACGCGATGAGCGAATACGAAAAGAACTTCCGTTCGGAAGGGAAGAAGATCCATCGAATCATCCTGAGCAAATAAAGGAGAAAAGACATGTACCGTTTCTATTACAACCACGCTACCGGAGGGGACGTCCTCTATTGCGTCATCAATCCTTCCTCTTATCCTGACCACGTGAAGAAAGCAGGGGACGTCGCCTCCTTATATCACGGGAGTGAACGCGTCGGAATCAATTTCCTTAACATCTCCAATACCATGAAAGTCAAGGCAAACGGCATGATCCCGATGCTAAGCGAGCCCCTTCTGGAAGTCGTGAATCATATGCTCATCAACGCGGGAGAAGAGCCCCTTCCCCCGTGCGAATCCTCTTGTTATGAAATCGCGGAAGTGACTTCCGTCGAGGAGCATCCTCTGGATGAGAAAAAGAAAATCGTCCATTTGAATCTAGGCGCGAAGAACCTGGACACCGTTACGCGTTATAGCAACGTGGTCGCGGGTTCGAAAATCGTCGTCGCCATTGATCATTGCCTTAAAGCGGACGGGACGGAATTCCTCGCCCACACGGAAAGGAACATCCCCATCGACTGCGAGATTTGCTCCCCCAAAGATCTCCGCCTTGGCGAGGAAGACAAACTTGCCTTCTTAGCCGAAGGAAATCCCGGAGAAGACTTCTTCGCCAAATAAAGAGGCGCCGCAAGGCGCTTTTTCAATCGGTGAAAGAAAATGTAAACTTTTCCAAAAGACGCGCGCGAATGAGCTCGTTCTTATTCGCGAATTTATGAAAAAGGCCGAAACGAAGGGAATAATTCGCTTCATAACTCAAATGTTTTGAAAATTGATGAAAAAAGCAGTGAAAATTCGCGTTGTGTTTTCTTAAATCGAAGGGAATAATACAACTATCGCCGTTCCTTTTGGAGGTAACTATCAATGCAGAACCTAAAAGACCGCGTGACGATATACCAGGTGGCCCAAGCCGCCGGAGTGTCTCTCGCCACGGTTTCCCGCGTCATCAACAAAAAAGATTCCGTCACCCCGGACACCCGCAAGAAAGTCGAAGACACCATCGCCGCTCTTGGCTATAAGCCCTCTGGCCTCGCCCAGGCCCTTGCGACCAATCGTTCGACGAACGTCGGCGTCGTCATCCCCAGCGCCAACTACGTTTACATCGCCAACCTCCTCAATGGCATCACCGACGTCGCCAAAGAGAAAGGCTTCCTTCTGACTCTCTTCTCGACCTCCCATTCCAGGGAAGAAGCTCTCTCGATGATTGATAAGGTCATCACCGCTCACGTCGACGGAGCCATCATCTTCGATGACCAGCTTGGCCCTGAGGACGTCAAGAAAATCGCCTCCTACAACGTTCCTTCGATCGTCATCGACAACAAGCTGACAAGCGAGAAAGTAGGGAACGTCTCCTTCTCCTATGACGCCGAATTAAAGAGAGTCATCGAGAACTATTACGCCAAAGGCGGGGACAAGATCATGACCTTCCTCCACGTTCATAACGCGGGCCGTCTTCTCAATCGCTGCGAGAAGGCCTTCATCAAGACCCATGAGGATCTTGGGAAACCTTATCAGGTCATCAACTGCGACGACTCCTATACTCATACCTACGCCGACTTCATCGAATATTTCAAGACGAACAAGAAAGCCTATTTGATCGCTTATCGCGATTCCATCGCGGCCGCGGTGGAGAATGCGGCGACCGACTCGAACCTCAGCGTCCCTAACGACGTAGAAGTGGTTTCCCTCGTCGGCACCAAATACGCAAACATCGTTCGCCCGACCCTCTCCGCCATGCATATCGATATGTCGGAAGTGGGGAAGAGAGCCATGTACATGCTCACCGATCTCATGAGCCAGAACCTCGTCGACAAGACCGCGAAGTTCGACGCCCATTACATCGAAGGGCAAAGCACCATCAAACGTTAAGATGGCTTCAAAAGCACTTCTGGACTGCGGAAGTGCTTTTTTTGTGTCATTTTGTCACTCTATGAGAAAAAGTGCTAACGAAATAATTTCGGCCACGTCGAGATATTTTAATTTTCTTAGCACTCAACCCTTGACAGTGCCAAAAAGATGATTACCATAAAGGCACATCTGGAGGAACAGATTGAAAATGATTAAACCATTAGGCGAATACGTCGTGCTGGAGAAGGTACCCAGCGAAAAGAAAGTCGGCTCGATTGTGCTGACTTCCGAAAAGAAACAGGGGAACGTCGCGAATGTTGTCGCGGTCGGGCCCGGAAAAAAAGACGAGAAAGGAAACTTGATCGTCGCTCCCGTCAAAGTCGGAGACAAAGTGATATACCGCGAATACAGCGGCACCGACTACGAGGACGATGGCAAGAAATATCTCCTCATCAAAGGCGAGGACATCCTCGCGATCGTTGAATAAGGCAACGCTCCTATATCCTTATATATAAAGAAGGAAAACAAAATGGCAAAAGAAATCAAATTCGGCAAAGAAGCGCGCGATCGCATGCTTGATGGCGTCGACACGCTTGCCGACACCGTCAAACTCACTCTCGGCCCCAAAGGACGCAACGTCGTCCTCGATAAAGGTTATGGCTCTCCCCTCATCACCAATGATGGCGTCACCATCGCCAAAGAAATCGAGCTGAAGGACAGCTACGCCAATATGGGCGCCAAACTCGTCTATGAAGTCGCCAACAAGACCAACGACCTCGCAGGGGATGGCACAACCACCGCGACCCTCCTCACCCAGGCCATCGTTCACCGCGGAATCGCCGCGGTCGAAAAAGGCTCGAACCCCGTTTTGGTTCGCAGAGGCATCGAGACCGCCGGCAAAGCCGTCGCGGACGAGCTCTTGAAGAAATCTCGCCCGGTCGAGACCAACGAAGACATCGAATCCGTGGCCACGATCTCTAGCGGCGATCCGGAAATCGGCTCCCTCATCGCTCAGGCCATGAAGAAAGTCGGCAAGAACGGCGTCATCTCCGTCGATGATTCCAAAGGCATCGCCGATGAGCTCACCGTCACCGAAGGCATGGAATTCGACAAAGGCTACATCTCTCCTTATATGGTAAGCGACAGGGAGAAGATGATCGCCGAGCTTGACGACGCCCTCGTCATGGTCACCGACCAGAAGATTAGCAACATCAATGATGTCGTCCCCCTTCTCCAGTCCGTCGTCGACGCGCATAAGCCTTTGCTTATCATCGCCGATGATCTGGATGCCGATGTCACAAGCACCATCATCGTCAACAAACTCCGCGGCACATTCAACGTCGTCGCGGTCAAAGCTCCGGAATTCGGCGATGCCCAGAAGAACGCTCTCCAGGATATCGCGACCGTCACGGGCGCCCGTTTCTATTCCAAAGACCTTTCGATGGAACTCAAGGATATGACCATCGAGGATCTTGGCAAAGTCAGAAAAGCCATCATCAAGAAGGACAAGACCACCCTTATCGGCGGAGAAGGAGACAAAGCGGACATCGCTTCTCGCGTCGCCGATCTCCAGGGTCAATACGCCGAATCCACCTCGGACTATGACAAAAAGGCTCTTGCCAAACGCATCGCCAAGCTCAGCGATGGCGTCGCCGTGCTTAAAGTCGGCGCGCTCACCGAAAGCGAGCTCAAAGAGAAGAAGCTTCGCATCGAAGACGCTCTCAACGCCACCAAAGCCGCGGTTGCTGAAGGCATCGTCGCCGGCGGTGGAGCTGCCCTTTGCGAAGTCTACAAAACCCTCAAAGGAACTCTTAAAGACAGCAATGTCGACGTACAACGCGGCATCGACGCAGTCATCGAGTCTCTTTATGCCCCTCTTCGTCAGATCGCCGAGAATGCTGGCTGCGATGCCGACGAGATCGTCGAGACGCAGAAAAAGCAAGAGACCAATCATGGCTTCAACGCCAAAGACGGCGTTTGGGTCGATATGTTCGAGGAAGGCATCGTGGATCCGACTAAGGTCACCCGCAGCGCCGTTCTCAACGCTTCTTCGATCTCCGCTCTCTTCGTGACTACCGAAGCCGCGGTCACCGAACTCAAAGAAGAGAAACCTGCCGCCGCAGCTGCCCCGGCGGACATGTATTAACAAAGGTTGCCTCTCAAAGCCCTGTTTCATCTATGGAATGGGGCTTTTTTTAATCTCGTATTTCGCTAAAAAGGTATTAAAAAAAGAAAATGCCTCGTAACCATCGGCGCTTTTTTAAAAAGCAAAAAAAATTCGCAAATCACCCCTTGCGCGGAGTGCGCCCGGGGCGTATCATTTTGCTCGCACGCCACGAGGGA
>CAVECL010000008.1:0-1417 GCA_963614595.1 Parasutterella excrementihominis
GAAACTACATCACCAAAAAATTCAATAACCGCCTATACGGATCGCTTATCTCCTCGTTCTTATTCCAGGCTTTGATGATCACATCCGCGGCGATAATCGCGATGTTCTAAAAGCCTGCAGATTGAAAAGGAAAAGACGCAAAACCCGCTTATTTTATATTTTTAGAGACGAGCTCAATTATTTTGTCGCCAAGATAATAATCTGTCGTCCCTGAGACAATTTTTCGAAGTGTGGCCCTAACAAGAGGCTTTTCGGCAACAATCTTATCAATCATCTTGTCCGTCATGATTTTCTTTTCAGGGATGTGCTTCTCCGTAGAATATTGCATCCTAAGGAGGAACAAATCATCGCGCAAGGCCTTGTCATCCCCACTCATTTCCCCATCCATCGCCGCCAAAAGACTCTTCGAGTTGTGGTTATAAAGATTTCCGTTATCCTCAATCTGCTTTTCAGTAGCTTTCGGGAAAGTCTTCATTATCATGTTGATCGAGTCGTTGTTTTTGCAGGCAAAACTTTGGATCTCGATTTTGGAGACAATTGCGCTGAAGCCGGTGTTGGTCTTGGTCCAGTTCGAATAGGCCAAGTCAGGTTTTGCGCCTTTCGCTTCAAGAAACACAGGCTTCATCAAATGGTTAATGACGTTATCAAAAAGGTTGAATGCGATAGGCTCAAAAGTCTTAAAAGACATTGATGGATCAATAAATCCCATGTCGAAGGCCTGTTCGCACTGAAGCTTGTCTTTGATTTGGGCGTTTTGATATTTTCTCATCGTATTTTCGAAAGCTGGGCAATAGGCAAGTTTCATGATGTAGCCAATGGTGGCTAGGCAATAGAACATCCCATTTTTGATAAGCCCAAAGACGGTAGGGTCAATAACGCCGTTCTTCTTGCTTGTTCTTTGAGCAACGTATCTTCGATAGGCCTTCTCCAAAAATAGCACGCTCTTAATGAGCGGCACAGAATACTGGTGTTTAATGAAAATCGTCGAATATTTGTTCTCGTCTTGGAGTATCTGCGAAACATTGTTTCTAGCGGGACCCGGTTGCAAATAAACAAATGCATATAGGTCCTGAGCAAGCTCATTGTTTTTCGTCTTTTGCCAAGGCTCTGGGTATTTTGTTTTAACTGCTTTCTCGCCACGTTTGATTTCAAGGAAAATTCCATTTTCACCAAGCAAGGCCTTAAGGTTCCTTTGTTCAACCCTATTCGCGATGATGTCCTTCGCCTTGATTGGCTTTTGGGTATTAGAGGCCTCCGCTACTTGTGAAACGAAAAGATTCTTTGCTTCCATTTCGGCTGGGGCTTTGATGACTTTTGCCAAGATGTAGAAATCGCTGTTGAATGGGACGGTTCCAATCATTCGCGTAGTTTGGCCTCCGTTTACGATAGAGAAGTTTTTCAGCTTTAGGTTTTTGCC
>CAVECL010000008.1:1427-57014 GCA_963614595.1 Parasutterella excrementihominis
TTGCCAGCGAGTTCAAAAGAATCGCACACGATGATGATTCCGTTGTTGAAATACCAGAATTTTTCGTAATCATCCAAGATGGAATTGGTTATCTTGCTATCGATGTTCTGGTTTTTGATGTAGTAGCGAAGATTCATGGCAAGCAAGCCCCTATCTCCTTCTTTCTTCCACAGCTGTTTCAGCGATAAGGCGCTAACATTTACAACGATCGAATCCGAGGCATAAGACATTTTGTTGTTCGGCTCGTCGATGACAAGCTTTCCTTCCCGCACGAAATCAAAATGGTCAATATTTGACTCAATAAGACTTTCTATGTTGTGGCCAAAAACAATGGACACAGAAATGTCTACGTCCTTCACCCCGGGGTCAATGTTTTCCAAGGCGGAAGCGACCTTGTATTCTGCGTTTTCGTCCAGGTCAACGTTGGTCAGAACCCGAATGTTGAATGGAGGAATCTTTGCTCCGTCCTCAGGATGAAGATATTCACGAAGGATACTTTCCGCAGCCTCGTTGCCCGAAATGTATTTTTTGTCTTTGACGTTTCCAATGATGTAGGCGGCATTTCCAATTAGCGGGAGAACGTCTTTCATATTGAATTTAGCGGGAGATTCCAGGCAATAAGCAATTTCAATATCGACCGTGTCTTCTTCATTCTTTTGATTCAGGTAAATTCCTGAAATCGGGTAGTTGGGCTGAACAACAATACCGTCGTTGACCTCAGTCACATAGTCTTGGATGGCGTCATAAAAAGCGTTATAGGCATAAAGCCCAACGAGCTTATATCTTTCCCCACTCGTGGCTAAGCCAAGCTCTGTCAATTGATCTGAAAATGTGTCTAATTTCATAAAGCGCCCCGTTTCATTGAATTAATTAGATCACGCGGAAGATCACCGATCAAGAAAAAATCAACGAGACGCGAAAGGCCAATTAAACCAAATCAAAAAAGTTCGTCTTCGTAACAAGTGAAGTAAAACTTCACACCTACTTCACTCGTTACTTCACACATACTTCACTCGTTACTTCACTTGTTGTGAAGTTAAAAAACCTCCCATAACATCGGGAGATTTCAACTTTCTGTTAAATTTAGATACAAAAGATCAGCGAATCGGGGGGAGATAGAACTTCCCGAAGACCTGCTTGAGCTCTTGAACCTTAATGAAGGCATTCGGCTCCGCATCTTGGATCATCTTAACCGCGTTTTTAACTTCATAAGAGGAGAGAACGACCGTGATGATGAATTTCTCATTCCCCGTGAAAGCGCCGACGCCTTTGGTGACGGTTGCTCCATGCGGAAGGTTCGAGATAACGAAATCCGCCAAATTTGGGTTATCCGTGACGATCTCCATTTCCATCTTCTTGTTTCGCACGTTGATGTTGTCAACCA
This sequence comes from Parasutterella excrementihominis, assembly GCA_963614595.1. GTDB lineage: Bacteria > Bacillota_I > Bacilli_A > RFN20 > CAG-826 > Alloenteromonas. The sequence goes on from CAVECL010000008.1 coordinate 2,812, forward strand.
CCAGCATGACGACAAAGAGATAAATGATGGAGAAGAGCACCTTGCCCCAAGACGTCGCAGCGTCGACCCCATGGGCAGAGGAAAGAAGAGCATAGCAAGCGATGGTCACAAAATTAAGCGCGGTGGAATATTTGCCAACTAAAACGGATTTCTTGATCGCGATGTAATAAGCGATGACGTCGATTCCGCCTCCGCTGCAGTCGAATTTGAACGCGAGCGCACTGCTCAAACCCGTGCAAATCCCCGCAAAAATGGCGCGTCCGACCATTCCGCCGTTGGCATTGACGAACTCGGCAATGCCGTCAACGAAACTGCTTAAGCCAGGGAAATCGAAGAAATTTGTAATCAAAGAAACAAAGAGAACGTTGATGAAAGTGTAGATGGCGAAGCGCTTCCCAATGCCGAAGAAGGCCAAGAAGAAAAGAGGTACATTCAAGACAAAGTAAAGGATTCCGTAGATAAGATCGTAGTTCGCATCACCCCAGTTATTCGTGAACAAATCGATCACAAGAATCAGGTCCTGCGCGATGCCCGTCATGCCTCCAGAAGCAAGACGCTCCGCGGTGCCGGCGAAAGAAGGAGCCAAGAAGCATTTGAAGCCAAGAGCCAAAACGAGGGCGGAAAGCAGGTTGACGAACAAAAGCCAAGCGTTCTCGACGATCCACTTCAAGGGAACGTGGTCATACATGAAGTCGTCGTAACGCTGTTTGAAGGTTCTTTTGTTGGTCATGGCGTGGCTATTATAGTCTTAGGGCTATGCCTTTGTAAGGGTGCTGAAATCAAATAAAAGCGCTTTAAAAACCGGACTTCCAAAAAAGGAAATTCTCCCCACCTCATCCGCTTTCCTTACCTATGGTAAGTATCTAAAAAACTTCCTTGCCCGCCACTAGGCGCAATGATATGATTACACCGCTGTCTATGCAGGCCGCGTTTTTTTCGGAGGCAATTCGACTAAATGAACATCTTAAAAGCAATGAACGCTTCGCTCACTAAGCTATGGCGTTGGATCAGGGAAACCGCTTGGGTTCAGCCCTTGCTCATCGTCGGCGCGATATTCGCCGTCATCTTCTCCATTCCGAAGGCCACCGCTTGGGTGCAATCCTTCGGCGTCGGGACTTCCACCGCTTATTATATGGCCCAAAGGAAAACCCTTGAAGGCGAGACCAAAGAGATTGAGGACATCTCCTCCGAAGCAGACAAACTCACCTACGCTCTTCTGAAATGGTCCAATTTCGCGGACCAAGGCACCGAATACGATACCTACGATGCTTGGAAGACCGCATACGAGGCAAGCTCCGAAAAAGCCACCATCGACAAAGCCGGCGGAGAAAAGTTCTTCCTCGTCTATGTGGCCAAAGACAACAGCGCTTCCGACGAAGTCCAGGAAGGCTTCGAGACCTTAGAAGACAACTGGGGCAGCCGCTATATTGCCGCCGATAAGCGCAGCTTCGCCTTCTCCACGATTTACACCGACGAAGATTCCACCAACGACGAAGACTTCGTCATCGAAAGCGAAAAGACCGCCTTTAACCGTTATCTCGTGAAATTCGATGACCTCGGCTTCTTCTCCGATGCTGGCGCGCGCTTCGACCTTTGCCCTTACAAGAAGAACGCGAGCCTCACCACTTCTAGCAACTATGACAACTTCACCGATGCTGGGACCAAGCTCGACGCAAGCACCTTCGTGAAGCCAACCGTCATCCTCGTCGACTTCTCAAAAGAAGCCTTCGACCTTGGCAGGGTCGGCGTCTCCGAGGTCCTCTTCGGGGTCAGCGGCGACAAGTCCTACGACAAAGCCACCCTCCTCATGAAGATGTGGAACCACACTTCCGACGATACTTCCAATCAATTTAGCAAGGCCTACGTCAGCGCCTGATTGCTTCCTGAATTCCCGGCCCGCTTCCGCGGGCCTTTTTCTGTTGTCTTTAAGCTGAAAGAAAACGGCAGGGATCGCTCGCCCCTGCCGTCTCATCTTATTTCGATAGTTTCTTTTTATAGGCCTCTGCAACGCAGGGAGGGACAAGAGTTGAGATATCGGCTCCATTCATCGCAAGCTCATCCACTGCGCTGGAAGAAATGAAGGTTGTTGCGGGGGCCGCCATAAAGAAAACCATGTCTACTTCTTTGCTTAGGAAATGATTAGCCGCCGAGAGCTGAAACTCATATTCGAAATCCGTCACCGCGCGAAGGCCGCGAATGATGGACTTCGCCCCATGTTCTAAGCAATATTCAACGGTAAGCCCATCGAAAGAATCGATTTCCACGCCTTCCAAGCCCTTTACAGAATCTTTCATGAGGGAGAGCCGCTCTTCATGAGTGAACCTACCTTTCTTTTTGCCATTCGTGGCAAGAAGCAGGATGACCTTGTCAAAGACCTTTAACGATCTTTTCAAGATATCGAGATGCCCATTGGTAACAGGGTCGAAAGAGCCAGGGTATACGGCGATTTTCATAAAACTCTCCTTAAGGCAAGGACGTTCGTCTTGCCATATTTATAACGTCTTTCGAAAGGGAAGCCCTTGTTCTCAAAAGGAATCTCCCCTTCGAATTCCAGGATTAAGGTAGCCTCATCGTTCAGCAAGCCTTCATTCAGCAGGAAATCCACCGCGGTTTGATAGGAATCCTTCAAGGCATATGGCGGATCAAGGAAAACGATGTCGAATCCCTTCCCTTCTTGCTTCGCTCTAGAAAGCGCGACGAGGTAATCGCAGTTCCAAATCGTTCCCTTGTTTTCTTTGAGGGTTGCTAAATTCTTCTCCACGACCTTTGCGGCGATAGGGTTCTTTTCCACGAAAAGGCAGCTTGAGGCGTCGCGAGAAAGGGCTTCGATGCCCAAAGCCCCGCTTCCCGCGAAAAGATCAAGAACCGACGCCCCTTCAACCCGATCGCCAAGACTAGAAAGCATTGCGCCTCTAACAATGTTCTTCGTGGGCAAGGTGCCCTCATCCGGGGTAGCCAGGACTCTGGAACCATATTTGCCGCCGATTACTTTGATCATGCTTTGCCTCCGCATTTGCTTTTCTCGCGATAAGGAGCAAATAGAACGAGGTCCAGTTCGCGGTAGATTTGGGCAAGAGGAGCATAGGATTTGCGATAGTTCTCGCTGACAGGAAGCTCATCAAGTTCCTTTTTCCTTATATATAGGTTATGCCAGGCTTCCTTCGTGAGACTGGAGTTTTCGCCGTAACGAAACAAAGCGTCTTCATAGACTTCCGTGAGGCGATCTTTTTCTTTGGAGAGCATGACTGCCCGCTCGTCTTGGCTCAAAGCCGTTTCCGCCTCTTTCAGTTTAGCGAAGCGCGGATCTTTTTGGATGGCTTCTTTAAGCGCAAGCAAGGCGCGATAGGTCTTCTCGTTCATGGCCGTTATTTTACTAGGATAGATAGTCCTATGCGAACATGCTTTCCCCGAAAGCGTCGAAATAGTCGTTGTACATCAAAAGGATCCCGTCCTTCTTTTCGATATCCTCCATGCAGCGCATGTATGCGGCGTCTTTCTTGTTCCAATAGTTCAGGTAGTATCCGCAGAAACGGAACAAGAACATAACATCCGCCCTGCTCATGCGCAAAGAGAAGCCAATGAGAAGCACTTGGTACTTCTCAGGCACCGCCCACCCCGGTCCTTTCTTGTTTGGTTTGCCGTAGTTATCCTTCCAGCGATTGCGAAGCCTGTTTTTCTCTTTGCTGTCTTTCTTAGGGCCCGGACTAATCGCGGTCGCCCCGTTTTTCTTAACGGGCAAGGAGCCTAGGTTCTGATCAATAACGTCCCAATATTGCCTAACGATTCTTTTTTGAGAAAAAGTGAGGTTCTCGGGATCGACAGGCCCAACGAAGTTCCTGATGATGTAACGGTCAAGGAACGCGGTTAAGGTCTCGTTTTCTTCGATCTCAGGTTCCAGCGAATCAAGGGAGACGTGATTCTCGTTCACGTTTTCGCCATAAGATCTTTCCGAAAAGGAAGAAACTGCCTCACAAACATCACATCGAATAAGTTTGCGTTCTTCAAGGCAAAGACTTTCCTCGCCAAAATCAGAACGTTCCAAAGAATAAACGTTGACGTATACATCGATTTCCGGATTCCTTCGAGCGAAAAAGGAGGCTACTTTTTTCTCAAGGTTGAATGAGTCAATTGCCTCGTAGCCGTTCGCGCCAGACCCTAAGGCAATCAGCAGAATCGCCTGGTATCCGGACTCTTTTGCCAAGCGTAAAGCCGATCGATATGTTTCCTCGAGCTTCGAAAGCTTTTCGTTGTCCCTATCCGCGTATGGGGTGATCGCATGGATGATGCCATCGCAGGGAAGCCCAAAGGATTTGGTTTCAAAGACCTCGGAATAAGAAAGGCATTCCCCTTTGGCAACTACCTCCCGAAGCAAATCCTTTGGCTTTTTGCATCCTTCCAGAATGGAACGAAACATCGCGCCAGGAAGAGAAAGGCCTTCCCCCTTTCCTAATGAATTTAAGATAGCGGTTTTTTTGCCTTCTATTTTGAATTTGGTGGCGTCTTCAGAAACAACGTAATACATGGGTTAAATGAATTATAGCCCTTTTCCGTCAGCCTATTTCACAACGTCTTTTTCAGTTCTTCATCGCTTAGGTTTTTAAGCTCGTCGCTAAGTTCTAAACCCAAAGTATCCAATAAAGCCTCGAACTGCTTTCTGGCGCATTTCCCGTCTTGGAACATTTTGCCAAACATCGTCGCGATGTCATTGTTGGAATAACCTTTCGAGTGAGCCATCTTCACGAATTCAGTCAATTCTTCTTTTGTCATAACACTATCCTTTTATCAAAAATTTGCGGGGATTTTGTCTAAGACGTCTATAAAATCCTTTGGAAGATCGTTTTTTACAATCGAGAGAAGTTTTGCGGGGATTTCCTTGTAATAAGCCGAGGCTATTGCGCAGGCCATTGCCCCAATAGTGTCCGCGTCTCCCCCAATGTAGCAAACCCGTCTAAGGCAGTCGTCGAAGCTATTGGAAGAAAGAAAGCAATAGAGAGCCTGCGGAACGCTGCCTTGACAGGTTTCGTCCATTCCGTAGCGCTGATGGAGCTCCTCGAGATCGAATTCCACCTCATAATTGTCTTCAGCGAATTTTCTTAGTTCTTCTTTGCTGGCGCCATGAAGCGCTTTGTAAACGCAGAGTGCGATCACTCTCGCTCCTTTAAGCCCTTCTTTCGCGTTATGGGTTACCGCAGTGACTTTGTCAGAAAGCCGGATGCACTCCTCTTCCGAAGTAGCGAAATATGCAACGGGAGACACTCTCATCCCGGCTCCATTTCCAAAAGATCCATAAGGGCCCCTATTTTCATCGCGAAGCCAAGCGAAGAAACCTCCGCCATATCCGCCTTTAGGATGAGGGTAAGATCTTCCGTATTTCCTTAATGTTGAAGCGACGTCCTCGTTCTTAAGAAGCGCTTCCGCAACAGCGACGCTCATCACCGTATCATCCGTATAACCGCCCTCTTCAAGCACTATGTCTAAAGATTTCGCCTTATCCTCCACGCAAGAAGAGAACTCATAGTTCGATCCGAAAAAATCTCCGATAATGGCGCCATAGATAATGTCATGTTTGTCCGTACTCTTGTTTTGCATGTGCTTTGCCTCCACGGCCAACAATATAAACAAGCAAATGCCTTTTTGGGAGTACGGAAATCTCCGTACCTTTTTTGTTAGGGAATAATTCAGTCATCACTATGTTTAGTCAATGATTTTGGAGAAGAAAAACCAGATTAAGTCCTTATTTTTACCGGACTCATCTTATCCTTGTTCAATTGTAGCAACAGTCAACCAGTCAAAAGCTATGTTTCAAGCAGCGAAATGAGCGTGAATGGGTATTGGAATTTGCTAAATAGCGACGTGACGAACGCGCTCCGTTTTATGACAAAGCTGAGCAAATCCCCTACACCACGCTCAAGAAAGCTTTTTGCTCAGGAAAAGCAGTCAAACAAATTTAAGGGATTTTTGCTGTCTTTTTCTTTTGAAAAACCCGCAAAAGCAACCTATTTTGTTTAAAGATGGATTTGCTTAAATTTAAATTCGGAAACGTCTTTCCTTACGCGTGATATAATCCGCCCGTTATGTTGAAAATCGTGAAAGACCCCACCCCAAGTTTGAGGGATAGATGCAAAGAAGTAACGTTGCCTCTCTCGGAAGACCATCAAGAGCTCATAGACGAAATGCTTCATTATCTCTTGCTTACCCAAGATGAGGATTACAGAAAGAAACACCCTGAGGCTAGAGAAGGAGTCGGGCTTGCCGCCCCGCAGATCGGAAAGCAATTAAGGATGCTCGTCATCTCTTATCCTAACTACAATGAGAATGGGGAAATCGACGGCAAGACCGAATATCAGCTCGTGAACCCCAGGATTACCACCACTTCCGTCCGCAAGGCCTATATCGACTCTGGCGAAGGGTGCTTGTCCGTGGACGAGAATCATCCTGGCCATGTCATCCGCCACTTCAAGATCACGGTAGAGGCATACGAAGCAAAGTTAAAAGAAAACGTCACCATCGTGGCTAGAGGGTATGACGCCATCGTCCTCCAACACGAGATCGACCATCTCGACGGCATTCTCTATTACGACCGCATCGATAAAGCGGATCCCAATAAAAAAATCCCCGGCGCATACGTTTGCTAATAGCCAAAAACGGGAAGATGCAAGACGTCTTCCCGTTTTCTTTTCTTTAAGAAAAGGCTTTCATGGAAAAACGTTAGACAAGGGAAGAAAGAGGCATTATATTAACCACGTCAGCCGATTCGAATATCTCTTGAAGTTGGTTTGTTCTTTTCGCGGGAGGATTAAGCATGTACAGTTCACCAGTTTCTATTTATGCGCTAGGAGGTCTAGGGGAGGTAGGAAAAAACACCTACTGCATCGAAAACGACCATTCCATTATCCTGCTTGACGCAGGCGTGCGCTTCCCGGAGGCCAATCTTCCAGGCGTGGATTACGTCATTCCAGACTACACCTATTTGAAGAACAACCGCTCCAAAGTGAAGGCTCTTTTCATCACCCACGGCCACGAGGACCACATTGGAGGCATCCCTTTCCTCATCCGTTCCATCTATGTCCCCGTCATCTACGCGCCGAAGCTTGCCTGCGCCTTAATTCGCCACAAATTAGAAGACGCCCGCATCAAGGACAATATCAAAATCGTCGAATACGACCAGGATTCAATCATCAAAGTAGGCGATGACTTCACCGTCACCTTCTTCCGCGTCACCCACTCAATCCCCGATGCCTTCGGAATCGTGGTCAACACCGCGGAAGGTCGCATCGTTGATTCCGGCGACTTCAAAATCGATCTCACCCCCGTCGGCCCGAACTTCGAAATCAACAAGCTCACCCGCTTGGGAGATGAAGGAGTCGATTTATTGCTCGCGGACTCCACAAACGCCGAAATCGAAGGCTACACCCCTTCCGAAACCGCGGTCAGAAAAGGCGTGGAAGAAATATTTGAGAAGGCTCCTGGCCGGATCATCGTGAGCACCTTCTCGAGCAACATCAACCGTATCCAGCAAGTCGTCGAAGTCGCTGTCGCCCACAAACGCAAAATCTGCATTCTCGGACGTTCCATGAAAAACGTTGTCGGAATCGCCAGAGAACTTGGCTACATCAAAATCCCCGACGCTTCCGTCATCGAAGATACCGAGGTCCGCAATTACAAATTGTCGGAAATCTGCATCCTCTGCACCGGCAGCCAAGGAGAAAAACTCGCCGCGCTCAGCCGCATAGTCGCCGGGGAAAACAGAAACATCAGCATCGTGCCCGGCGACACCGTTGTCTTCTCCTCGAATCCGATTCCCGGAAACGGGGCGCTCGTCGACGGCCTCATCAACAACCTCGTCAAGCTCGGCGCGGACGTGAAGCAGAATGGTTTGGCTTTCTCCCTCCACTCCTCCGGCCACCCCTCCCGTCAAGAGCTGCGGCTTTTGCAGCGCCTAGTCCGTCCAAAATATTTCATGCCCGCTCACGGCGAATATCGCATGCTTCGTTTGCATGGCGAAGTCGCGATGCAGCTAGGAATGCCAAAAGAACGCGTATTCATTTGCGATAACGGCGACATCCTCACGCTAAACAATCACGAAGTAACCCGCGGAGGGCATATCCAAGCCGATGCCGTCTACATCGACGGCAATGGTCTGGATGGGGTCACCGGAATGGCGATCAACGATAGAGCCATCCTCAAAAACGAGGGCATGGCCGCCATCATCGTGACCATCGATTCCCGTAAGAAGACCGTCTTGGTTCCACCGGTAGTTTACGCTAGAGGCTTCAGCGCAAGCGAAGCCACCCACGTCATCCGCCATGCGCAGATGCATGCTGACGAAGCCTTGAATGAGGCGCTCAAATCCTCAAATCGCGTCTCTTTCCAAAACATCAAAACGGCCATCAAGGATACGGTTGGAAAATACATCTTCAGAAAAACAGGCAGAAAACCGATGATCATACCCGTCATCATGGATGCCGCGGGGAGCAAATGCTGATCCTCGCCAGCGCATCTCCTAGAAGGAAGGAGCTCTTAAAAAAGATCGCTCCTTCTTTTTTGGTGATCCCCTCAAATTATGATGAAAGAAGCCTTCATCTAAGCGCAGAGGCCTTGCCTTTGGAAGAGAGCAAGATGAAAGCCTATGAGGTCTTCTCCCGTTATCCCAACGAAGAGATTCTCTCATGCGACACCGTCGTGGTGTTGCATGGGCAAGTCCTAGGAAAGCCAAAGGATGAGGAAGACGCGGTCCGCATGCTTCTAAGCGAGCAAGGTCAGACCCAGACCGTCCTCTCGGGCTATACCTATATAAGGGAAGGCAAAGAAATCAGCCGCACCGTGGCGACGAAGGTGCATTTCAATCTTTTAAGCGAGAGCCAAATAAGGGAATACGTATCAACGAAAAAGCCCCTCGACAAAGCAGGGGCCTATGGGATTCAAGATGGCTTCCCCCTCATTTCTTATATCGAGGGGAGCTACGACAACGTCATGGGCCTTCCAACGGAAGACCTCCTCATTCATGTTAAGCCTTTTCTCCGAAAAGAATGAAATAGAGTTCCTTCGCGTCGCCTTTAGCAACCAAGGTCAAGCGGTTGGACATAAGGATAAAAGCATCAACCCCTGCTTCTTTCAGTTTATCTTGATCAACGATCGTCGTGTCTTTCAAAGTGATCGCGATGCGAGAACCAACGAGTTTCTTATCTACAATATTGTCTGCGCCGCCAAAACAAGCGATATAGGTGTCTTTTGAGGCAAGCTGTCTCTTGGGTTCCATTTTGCTTTTCCCCGTGATGATCACGATGGTAATCGCGACCAGAAGCACGCCAACGAGGATAAGGGCGAGCCACCAGGAGGAAGAAGACAGCCAAGAAGCGAACTGTTGGATGGATTCATTTTTCATAAGCGTGGGTATAATAGCACTCGAGGTAAAAATATGTCGAACGCGATTGAAATTGAAGCCAAAGTCCTACTTAGAGAACAAGATTACGAAAAGCTCGTCTCGTTATTCCCGAACGAGAAAGGTTACACGCAGACCAATTACTACATCGATTCCGAGGAAAGGGTCCTAGCCAAAGAAGGCATCGCGCTTCGCGTAAGAGAAAAAAGCGGGGTTTACGAGATGACCTTAAAAACACCGCTTTCCGAAGGCTTGCTCGAGAAGAATTGCCCTCTAAGCAAAGAGGAGTTCGAATCTCTTTATAAGGGTAACTTCCCCGTTAAAGACATCGCCCGCTTCCTAACGATGTTGGACATCGATGTCTCGAGCTTGAAGATTCTCACTTCCCTCACCACCTATCGAATCGACGTCCATTACGAAGACGGGTTGCTATCCATCGACAAAAACGATTATTCCGGCAAGACCGATTACGAAATCGAATTGGAATACAACCATTTGGACGGTGCCCAAAAAGTTCTCAAAAACCTCTTAGATCAAAACGGAATCCCCTGCGAATTCAGCAAAGCCACAAAAGTCCATCGCGCGATGAAAGCGATTGGAAAATAGAGAAAAGCGAGTGCTCAGCGCACTCGCTTTTCATTTATGGCCATCGCAATCTAAATACTTTGGGCAGGCAAGGCAAGCTTCGTCGGCGATGCGCCTAGCGCGCGGGATGAAGGTGCGGATCTCCTCGCTGTTGTAGCCAACTTGAATGCGGCGATCGTCGACGATGATCGGACGTCTTAGAACCGTGGGATGCTCGCGGATGAAAGCGATGAGCTCGGATATTTTCATGGAATCAAAGTCGATGTTCTGTTCCTGGACGATTTTCGAACGGGGGGAAATGATGTCATCGGTCCCGTTTTCGGATTTTATGATCATTTCCTTTATCTCATCCGGGGTAAGGCCGCCGAAAATATTATGGTCGGAATAGGGAATCTTCTGTTCGTCGAACCATTGCTTCACTTTGCGGCAGCTCGCACAACTTGGAGAGGTGTAAATCTTGATCATAGCGGAGTTAGTATAATGGAGGAACGCATAAATGCAAAAGCCTAAGCCCTCCGTCAGCAACGAGCAGAAGTTCAATTGCTAAGGTATCTGGCGTGTTTCCATAGTAGAATGATTCGCCATGGAAACAGGAAGAAAGCTCATCGTCGCGGATTGCGACGGCACATTGCTGCGAAGCGATTACTCGCTTTCGGAAGAAACCGTTTCTTTCATTTCGTCTTTGAAAAGGAAAGGCGTCCTTTTCGTTTTGGCTTCCGGCCGTCCCCCAAGGGCGATGCTCCCCCACTACGGGGAATTGAAATTAGAAACTCCCGCCATATGCTATAACGGAGGCCTTGTTTACTCGCCGTTTGACCAAAACTACAAAATGGAAAAACGCCCGTTTTGCAAAGAAGAGGTACTCGAAATCTACGCAAAAGCGGCTCCTTTTCTCTTAGGCATCCAAATCGAAGAAGGAAATAATATCTATTGTCTAAGCAATGATCCAGAGCTTGATTCCTATTTTTGGAAGAGGGGGATGAACGTTCGCTTCGGAAACATTTCCAAAACGCTCAACAGGGATCCTTTCTCCGTGGTCTTCAAATGCCTCGAGCAAGACGATCGGAAGCTTGAAACCATCGTGAATGTCTACCATCCTTTGTCTTGGCGTCACTGGACGGGCTCGTTATATTCCGAGCTTTATTACCCAGACGCGAACAAAGGCTCTGCCTTGCGTTCCATCATGCAACATTACTGCATCGAGAAAGAGAATTGCTACGCTTTCGGCGATTCGCTAAACGACAGAGAAATGCTTTTAGAAGCTGGACACCCATTTGTAATGAAGAACTCCAAAGCCAAGTCCTTATTCGAGGAATTCCCAAGCACATCAAAATCGAACGACGAAGATGGAGTTCTTTTTGAATTGAAGCGCCTTGGATTCTAGGCCCAATCAAAAAGCCCCAGGCGAAAATTCGCAAGGGGCGTGAATGGGTAAACTTGTTTAAGCGGGAAGCTCAAGCTTCTTCACTAGATAATTCCAGATCGAGGGTATTTTGCCTTCAAGCCCCTCTTTCTCTTTGGAGACCGCTTCAATGTAGAATTTGATCTTCGGCTCGGTTCCGCTAGGACGGACGGTCACAGTCGAGCCGTCGGCCAAGACGTATTTCAGAACATTCGACTTCGGAAGCCCGACGATCGGCTCGGTCTTGCCGTCGTCATGAGCAATGATATCGAGCTCATAGTCGCGGATCTCTTTCACGGCGATTCCGTCGATTTCTTTAAGTCCTTCCTTACGGAGATCGTCCATCATCTTGTCCATCTTGATATGGCCGCTTAAGCCTTCGAAATAGACATTCTCGCAGCCTGTGCTGTGGTAGCCGTATTTCTCCTCAAGCTTCTCATAAGCAACATCTAAAGGCATATTCTTTCTCTTGTAATAAAGAGCCATCTCGGTATACAAGAGAATCGCCTGAACGCCGTCTTTGTCCCTAACGAAGGGGGAAATAAGGCAGCCATAGGATTCCTCATAGCCAAAGAGGAAGGTAGGCCCATGGCCTAGTTTCTCATAATAGCCGATGCGGTCACCGATGAATTTGAACCCTGTGAGGAAACTTTCGACGCTGACGCCGAAGGCTTTCGCGATATCCGCGCCTTGGCTTGAGGTGACGATGGTATCGTAAATCACCCCATCCTTAGGAAGCGTGCCCGCTTCTTTCTTTGCGGAGAGGATGTAATCGATAAGCAAGGCGCCGGATTGGTTGCCTGTCAACCGCTCATAGGTGCCTTTGCTAGAAAGATAGGCAAGCCCGCATCGATCGCCGTCAGGATCAGTCATCACGCAGAGATCCGCGTGATATTTTTTCGCGTATTCAAGGCTTAGCTCCCAAGAAGAGGCAACCTCTGGGTTCGGGGACTTCGTGGCTCCGAAAGAGGGATCGTGGACGCATTGTTCCTTCACCGGGATGATTTCATAGCCGAGTTCAGTGAAGATGCGCATCGCGTTTTCATAGCTCGCGCCGTGTTGGGGGGAGTAAACCACTTTGAAATCCTTTTTATCAAGCTCAGGATGGATTTGGATATCCTCGACGAGCGCGCAGTAAGAGTCATCGATGTTCTTATCGAAGATGATTTCCATTCCTTCTCCGCCTTTTTCCATTTCGATGGTCAAGGGATTGCCCAAGGAATCAAGAATCTCCAACAAAGGGGCAATCGCATCCGGGGTAAGCTGGCAGCCAGTCTCATCATAGACTTTGAAGCCGTTGTATTCCTTCGGGTTATGGGAGGCGGTGATCATGATGCCTCCGGCGCAATGCGCGTATCGGACCGCATAGCTTAATTCGGGAACGGGGCGAAGCGAGTCGAAGAGGTAGGTCTTGAAGCCAAGATCGTTCAAAATGCTAGAACAAAGAAGGGCGAATTCGCGGGAATAGGCTCTATTGTCGTGGCTAATGGCCACGCCTTTGCTTTCGGCGTCTTTGACGCTCTTCCTAAGGAACAGCCCTAAGCCATAAGCCGCCTTGCCAATCGTGAAACGGTTAATGCGGTTAAGCCCTAATCCGAGTTTGCCCCTCATGCCTCCCGTCCCAAAAGGCGCTTCTTGGAAGAAGGCGTCTTCTTTCTCTTCATTCGAGAATGAAAGGAGAGTGGCTTTCTCTTCCTTGCTGAGCAAGGGGGAAGCTAGCCATTCTTGATAGCTTTTTTCAATGTCCATGTCGTTTTACCTGCCGCTAGTTATTCTAGATTATTTAAGGTTAACTTATCAATGATTTGACGCTCCTCCTCAGGAAGAGGCGAGATGAATTCTTTTCCCGACAAAGGCCGCAAAACCCCGCTTAAATTTCCAAATGAAATCTTATAAGCGTGCAAAAACTGGTTTTCTAAGCCAGTGAGTTTCTTCACTTTTCTGCAATCAGCGAAGTCGCCGTATTTCTCATCCCCCACAATCGGATGATTGATTGAAGCGAGGTGAACTCTGATTTGATGGGTCCTGCCCGTGATGAGGTCGCATTCTACGAGGGTGTAATTTCCATAGCGTTCGATTGCTTTGTATTTGGTAAGCGCGGTCTTGCCTCCACTAGCAAGAGGGCAAATGGAGACCCTCCCGGAGATCTCGTCTTTCTTCAAAGGCTTGTTGATCTCCCCTTCTCCTTCCAAATCGCCCAGCACCAAGGCAAGGTAACGTTTGGAAATGCCGACTCTAGTTTTGAAAAGGTCCGTCAAGGCTTTTAGACCGGCATCGGTCTTGCCATAAACCACGATGCCAGAGGTATTGCGGTCAAGCCTGTGCGCGGGAGAGGGGGTAAAGGAAGCGTCTTCCGGACTGTAGTCCCCTTTTAGATAAAGATAATCGAGAACCGCGTTTCCCAAGGTCTCTCTGACGCCGGTCTTATCGCCATATACCAAAAGGCCCTTTGGCTTAGAGACGATCAAGACGTTCTCGTCTTCGTAAAGAATCGGATAAGGAAAAGGCTTCTTCTCCGCGGGGCGGGGTTTTCTAAAATCCTCAAGTTGCTGATCGGTCACGTAGATGCGGAGGACATCCCCTTCTTGGAGAATGTAGTCCTTCTTGATCCAATGGCCGTTGGCCTTGATGTCTTTCTTTCGGAAGGCTTTGTAAATATATCCTAGCGGGGCTTCGGAGAGATATTTCTTCACGAACTTCTCCGCTTTTTGCCCCGCGTTGTTGCTGGTGATGGTTACTTCTTTCATAGCGGCGATAGTATACCTCAAAAAGAAACGGCGTCTGTTGTTCTCTTGGCGTCCAAAAGATAGTAGGTATATCAGTTTCCTGTTATACTATTGGAGTAAAAAGTTATGACGCTTCGAAACGTGCTGGCTCAAAAGAAATTAACCGTCTATCAGCTATCAAAGATAACAGGCATACCAAAGGCAACGCTTTTCAATATATTCAACGGTCAAAGCGACATCAAGGAATGCAGGGTTAAGCACGTTGCCAAAATCGCAGAGGCCTTATCGATGCCCATTGAGGATCTTTTGAAATTGGACCCCGTCCCTTACAACGCTTTCTTCGAACGCAACCTGACAGGCAGCTTAAAAGAGAGTATCGGGCTTTTGAAAACAAAAAACAAAAAAAGCTCTCTCTATTACGATTGTTACTGGTGCCAGGCCAACAGCGACATCAACGTCGATGAGGTGGAAGGGATCATCTCCCATGAGCAAGCGGAATATCTAAGAAACAAATATCTATGGGGTGACTGATATGGAATTGATGAACTTCACGAATCTCCCGACGAAGAAAAAATCCTACGGCGGAGCCAACGGAAGCAAGCTAAGCGTCATTATCGAAGGCAGCACTTACATGTTGAAGCTACCGGCGCACGCCGAAAAAAACAGCAACATGTCATATGAAAATTCCGCCATTTCCGAATACCTTGGATCTCACATTTTCAATATGGCTGGCATCGTAGCCCAAGAAACAATTCTCGGCATCTATACTTACAAAGGCATCAATCGAATTGCCGTGGCCTGCAAAGACTTTACCGGCGGCGGTTCTGTCCTTCAGGACTTCGCATCCCTGAAAAACCAAATAATCGATTCAGGCTCAAACGGGCTAGGAACGGAACTAGAGGACATTTTGGAAGCGATCGAAAAGCAAACATTTCTGGACCCAGCAATGCTAACAAGTCATTTCTGGGATATGTTTGCAATTGACGCTTTCATCGGAAATTGGGATCGCCACAACGGAAACTGGGGCTTTCTTTACAACGAGGAAAAAGACGAGCTGAAGGTGGCCCCGATTTTTGACTGCGGTTCGTGCCTGTTTCCACAAGCTGACGAGGAAACGCTAAAACTATGCCTAAAAAATGAAAGGGAATTCAAAAGCAGGATATACGATTTCCCTACGTCTTCAATCAAATTAAGCGGAAGGCGAATCAATTACTACAACTTTATAAAGTCGCACGCCTACAAAGGATGCGATGAAGCCTTTGCAAAGATGAAAGGGAAAATAAACCTCGCGGAGATAAATGAATTAATCGACGATTTGCCCTGCATAACCGACGCGCGCAAGACATTCCTCAAGAAGATTCTCAAAGCCAGGTTTGAAACCTTCTACATAAAATGCGCGAAATAAAAACAGCGCGAAAACCGTTTAAATCACCATCTCTTCAATTTCTTGAAGGACGTTTTTCTCCGCGTCGTAAATCAAGGTTTTCACTTCAAATTTGCCGAAAGAGAGTTCAATCGAAGCATCGCCAATCGTCAAAAATGATGTCTTTGAAGCTTCGTCGTTATTGAACAAGCGGGCAACGTAAGCCTCCCCTTTTTCTCTTTGTTTAAAGGCGACGAGCTCAATCTCAGGATTGCTTAGCGCGAAGACCACTTTTCTCTCAGGGATATGATAATCGGTCGGGAAGATGTTGAGAGCGAAGGGTTTCATCAAAAAGAGTTTGGCCTCATTTGGAAGATCGGCTTTTTCGAAAACCCCGATCCTATAATGGTAATCGCGTTGCCCTTGATCGAGGTGATCATAATAACGGTTTGGATGGACAAGTGGCCTATCTTCGCCCATCGGGTGAGCGCAGTAGCAGGCGTGACGGAGCAAAGAAAGATAAATGGTCCCATCTTCATAGCAAGAGCCATAGGTGCTCTTGTTAAGGATTCCAAAGACCTCGCCTTCTCCGAAATCGACATATTGGAAACGCTGGCTCGCGCTTTCTCTGCCATCCTCGTGAAGTCTTTCTTGCCCGAAGATCTGCTCGCCGAAGTATTCTCCCTTTCTCTTCAAAGGAACGGCGAGTTTGAACATCTTGCCGACCCCGATGGAGTAAATGGAGGCATGAACGTCCACCGTCTTTTCTTCTTTGTTGATCGTATAGCAGACCCTCGCGCGGTTTTCTCCCTCCTTGAAGAAAGATTCAACGCGCAGCATCACGGGTCCATCCTCGATGAGCTGGATAGGCTGAAGCCCTTTGAAAGGACCCTCTTCCTCAACCTCGCTTAGCAAAGGAAGCGGATGGCCGTTCTTGCCAAGATGCTTCAAATCTTCTTTGCCCATGGCCCAAGGGTCTTCGTGGTCTTCGTAGATATAAGGGGCGAATAGGCCGCCACCCGCGTATTCCTTGCCATTCAAGACAAAGCTTTCAAGCAAGCCGGTTTTCTTGCAGATGCGAATCAAGAAACCCTCGCTTTCGTAAACAACATCATCAGCGACAGAAGGGAACTTCTTTGCTGACTTGCCTTGCTTGATGGTCACGAATGCGTCGAAACGGTTCATGGACATGGGTTCTAAATCCGCCATAAAGGCAACGCGAAGACGCCAAACCGAATTGATCATGGAACGCTCCGCGATGTTTTGGCTGACGAGGACGTTCCCGTTGATGTCTTTCACGGTGATGGAAGCATAATCGTCTAGTCCCAAATTATGCGCTGGCAAGGTCCATTCCCCCTCCACGAGGGTATGCTCTTTCCTGGAGGATGAAGAGAAAACGAAGAGAGGATAAGCCCCTTCTGCGGCTTTTTTGAAGTTTTTGGCCAAGGCGAAGAAGGCTTTCGCTTTGCATTTCTCGTATCCTCTCATCGCGCGGTCAAGAAGACGGATGCCATATTCCATGTTGTCTTTGATCGCATCTCCGGGAAGGATGTCGTGGAATTCGCTGAAAAGAAGGTCTTCGGTCGCGTCTTTGAGTTCCTCTTTAGGATAGTCGACCCCCATCTTCAGCGAAGCCATGGAGCAGATCTTCTCCGTCTCAAGCAACAGCTTCTCCGCTTCGATGTGACGGGTTTTGAAATCGCTAGAAGAGGTATAGCAGCCAGGCATCGAGGGGATGAGGGATTCCTTGCAGACATAAGTCGGTTCAATGTCATTGAAGAATTCGGTCAAGGTGCTGTGCTTGTACTCGATGTCCTCACTCTCTTCGATAAGCGAAGCCAAATCCATGAGATCCTTCCTAGAAGGGCCGCCGCCATGGTTGCCAACGCCCCACATCTGAAGGACTTTCTCGTGTTTGTCGTTCTTGCCGCCCCAAATCTCCGCGCACTCTCTCGCCTTCCCCATCGTCGTGTTGTAGCGGAAGCACCTCGCGGCCTTGATTCTGGAGCCGTCATAGCCTTCCCAGATGAACTGCTCGTCCACCCAGTCTTTCTCGAACTCGAAAGGGCGCATGAAGACATAGGCATCTTGGCCGCATTTCTTCATGATTTGGACTAAGCCCCTGCTGTGCCCGAAAGGATCGAAGTTCGCCGCGACGTTCGGGAAATAGCCAAACTTATCGAGGAAATATTCTTTCCCATATTGGAGCTGACGGACGATGGACTCACCGCAAGGGAGCATGCAATCCGGTTGGAGATACCAACCACCGCTGATATTCCATTTCCCTTCTTTCACGGCCTTTTGAATGTCTTTGAAAAGCCCGGGATCGTATTCCTCAACCCATTCATAGAGATTGGCTTCCCCGTGGTTGAAGGGATAGTCGAAATCCTTTAGGAGGTTGAGGGCGCTGGCGAACGTGCTCAAGGCGCAGCTTGCCCCCTCCTCAAACTCCCAATGCCACATCGGATCGATGTGCGCGGCGGCGACCAAATAGACTTTCTTCATGATTCGTCCTCCTCTTTCATTGTATTCTCCGATTCGCTTTCTTTTTTCGCTTCCCCATTCGGTTTCTTGTCTTCTTTTATCCCTTTCCTGTAGAGGCTGGGATAGTTCTCTTTGTTAAGGTAAAGATCAAACTTCGAGATGGCAAAGCCAGAAAAGGCCAATTCATAGATGGGGCTAAGAAAAGCAAACAGGCAAAGGATGAGGTCGTAGGCCACCAAAGGCAAAGGGATGAAACCCAAAAGATGATGAGCCAAAGGCAGCAAGGCGAAAAGGAACATCCACAGGAAGTGTTTCAAAGCGAACTTGCTCCCATTGGCGAAATAGCCTTTCACGCGACTATAAGAATAAATGGGAAGCTGGGCCAAGCTAAAGCAGAGCCAAGGATAGACGAGGAGGCAGAAAGCACCGAGGAGAAGGAAATAGAATACCCCGGCGAAAGAGAAGGATCCCGAAAGGGAACTTAGATAAACCAGAAGCATCCCCGTTGCCCCATAAAGAAGCCCAAACAAGGCAAAGAGGATATGCCACCCCTCAAAGAAATCCTTCCAAAAAAGCACCCCTTCCCCAAGATAAAGCCTTCGATAGACCTTGCTTAAGCCTCCGAAAGCGCTGAAAGGGAGAATCAAAGACACGGCTTTGATGGTTTCAAACATCATCGAATAAGCAAGGTAATCCACTTCCTGATGGGCGGATAGGTAATATTGTCCGTAAATCGTCACGCCTAGATAAGGGGCGAACAAAAACAAAAGAAAGAAGCAAAGCAAAAGGAGGAGCTTCCATTCTTCTTTCAGGATATCGAAGAACTGCTCTTTTCGATCGGCAGGCAAATCGTCCTTCGTGAAATCTTCCACAGAAGGAACAACGCCTTTCTTACGGAAGAGCATGGAATAGCTCCTTCGCCAAGATGAGGCACAGATTGCTTTGGCTAGCTTCGTCTAGAGAGCCAAGATGAACGGAGCTTTTGCGGAAGAAACAATAATACGTCCCTTCCCTAGCCTCAAAATAAGGGTTGTCCGTTAGATCGGCCTTCAAGCCATAGGTCACTCCGTCGACCTGGTACCCCTCGCTCACGTCAAGCGAATCCAGCGCGGCGAATTCGCTCATGTCCTTTTTTGCTAGGTATTCGTCAGAGAAGAGCAAAAGGTCGCTGCTCGCGCCCCAGGTGGAGTAATAGGTCTGATAGTCGCTAGAAGAAGGATCGAAAGAAAAAGCGCCCGCTCTTTTGATCGCCGGATCCACCTCTTTGATGTGGTTTTCTAATTCCAAGGACTTCACGCTTCCATAAGGCAGATCTAAAAACAAAGAGAATGTTTCGCGCGCGCTAGGCGTGGTCTTTAGCTCAATCCCAAAGCATAGCCCAACCCCAATAACGACGCAAAAAGCCACTAAAATGCCCCAATAACGACGCAAAAGCTTCCCCAAACCAAACTTAGGCATTTTCTATCTCCTTGATATAAAGGGAAACGACGAGGAAGCGGCAACGCTTGCTGATTTCAAAATCAAAGGCTTTCCGCTTGTCGGAAGAGATGTAGAAGATCTTTTTTTCCTCAGGGGCTAATTCCACTTCAATCTCGTAGACCTCAAAGCTATTCGCCAGAGTGATGGGGTAGTCTTTGATCGAAAGGATCGTCCCCTCGTAGGAGTCCCCTTGCCCGTCAAGGATCTGACGGTAAAGGTAAAGGCCGTCGAGGCGATGTTTCCTCTGCGCGAAGAAAAGAAACGACAAGCAAAAAGGAACGAGGCTTAAGAAACATCCGAAGATCATCCAAAGAAGCTTTGCCTCATAGGATGAGAGCAAGATAGACAAGGTGAATGCGATTGCGGCAAAAGACAAGAAAAGAATCGCCAAAGCCAGGCTGGTCTTGCTCTTCTTCTCGTAAACAGAAGCCTCTTCTTTTGTATAGAAAGCGGTCTTCATCTTACATCCACCCCTAAAGAATCCACATAGGAGGTGAATTCGTTTTGCCCGCCGGAAAGGGCGATTCTTCCTTTTTCCATCACGGCAAAATAATCGCCCATCAAATAGGCTTCCCTCAAGGAATGGGTGACGTAGATGACGCTAGCACCCTCTTTCTGGAAAACCCTTTTGATGTCAACAAGCATCGGATAACGGTTAGCCTCGTCGACGTTCGCGAAAGGCTCGTCTAAGAGATAGAGCTCGCTCTTCTTAACGAGGGCTTTCGCCAAGGAAGCTCTTTGGCATTGCCCTAACGAGACTTGATTTGGACGTCTCGCCAGACAATCTTCGATTCCCAAAGAGGAAGAGGAATCAAAGACGCGCCTTCTTATCTCTTCTCCCCTTGAAAAACTTCCTTTCAAAGGGAAGGCGATATTCTGAAACAGGGTTAGATGAGGATATAAGGCGATATCCTGGTTCACATAGGAGAAGTTTCGGTTCTTCGTCGGGATTCCCAATAGGTCTATCCCATCAAGCGATATCAAGCCCTCATAAGGCGTCAATCCCAAAATAGCCCGCAAAAGCGTCGTTTTGCCTGAGCCTGATTCTCCGACAAGGACGCTGATCTTATTCAAAGGCAATACCAAAGAAAGCCCATGCAGGATTTCTTTCTTTTGGTCTTTTTTGCCTAAGGAGAGGGTTAAGGAGTCGACGACGAGGTTTCCCATATCGCATCAATTATCGTTCAAAATGCCGGAGGAGACAAAATAACGATACCAATTCGCGTAAGTCGCATCCGGATCATCGACGATCTTGTCGCCGACGTATTTAGGAAGATGCTTTTCTTCCAGCTCATCGATTTGGCTGATTTCGCCCTTTTGGTAAGAGGCGAGCACGTCGATCACATAACGGATTCTTTCTTTCAATCCGCCTAGGCGAAGAAGCTGCTTCTCATAGCCGAAGGCTTTGTTTTCCTTTGCCCATTGCCTTTCATAGGCTTTGATGAATCCTTCAAGGGCTGCGTAGGCCTTCCTGGCGGTTTCTATTTCAGGGGAAAGGTCTCTTTTGGCGATGTAGGCCTCCCTTATTTTCCTTCCAAGCGTGCAGAGGTATTGATCGGTATCGGCAAGATGATAAAGGGCATCGAACATATATCCAAAGTCTTTTTGCTTGCGGAAGGGGGAAAGACGTTCCATCGCTTTTGCATATAAGGATTCATACTTATCCAAAGCGCATTCCATCATGGGGTCTTGCAATAAATCCGAGTAAAGATGAATGAGCGGCAAGCTGTTCCGTTTCTCTTTGTAATCCACGCTCGGATCAAGGGTAGACAAAGCATCCACATTCATGAAGTCATCGAAGCTCATTCCCGTCGCCTCAAGGAAAACCTTCTTCGTTTCTTCACTCAAGGTTTTCCCATTCGCGATAAGGCCCGCGTAAAAAAGACCTGGAAGGATGGTGAACTGCCCAGCATCCCCTGCTCCGTCTCCCCAGCCGGTGACCAGGTAATCCTCTAAGTCATATTTTTTCGCGACGTCGATCTGCTCTTCCACCGCCGGCATCGAGTAAGTGTTAAGCGGAGAGAAGCCCACCCATTTGATGATGCCCCCGCAGGAAGAAAGGCGATCCGGAGAAAGTTTTTTGTATAAGCGGATTTTCTCTTCGGCTTTTTCTCTCCCTAATCTCTCATATCCCCAATAGGTAGGAATCACATTGTCCGGGATCGAGCAGGAATAATGCTCTTCGTCCTCGCGGAAGGCGTTTTCCAGCATGTCCGCCCAGATATAGCAGGTGTAGCCATATCGCTTCGCGATTTCCGAGACTCTTTTCAGATGCTTGGAGATGATGGAGGATTTCTTCTCATAGCCAAACCGATTGATGTATTTCCCTCTCCCCAGCTGAAAAGCCTCATCCATGCCGATGTGGATTTTCTTGGAGGAGAAACATTCGAAGACGTTCTTGAACATCTTCTCGATGAAGGAGTAGACCTTCTCGTCTCCGACAAGAAGGATGTCATCGATGTCGAAGAGATCGTTGAACCCGTCCCCGGCCTGCAGCCTTCCCAAATGGGCGAGAGTCTGAATGCAGGGGCGAAGCTCCATGCCTTTGCCCTTGCAATACTCGTCGAGCTCCTTGATCTCTTCGTGGCTGTATCGCCCCCTCATGTAACCGAAATAGGGCTCTTCCTTTATCTCATAGGTATCTTCCGTGTAAAGCATCAAATAGGAGTAGCCAAACGATGAAAGGAAATCAACAAGCCTCTTCAAGGTGGATAGCTTCGCAACCGCCCCACGAGAGCAGTCGATCATGTATCCCAATTCGTTGATGGTTGATTTCATAAGGTACCTCTGCGGAAAAGAAAGGGCAAGGGAGCTTTCGCCCCCTTGCCAAGAACGAACGTTCGATTAGTTTTCGCGCTTCTTTTTGAAGGCGAAGAAGGCGCCTCCGGCGACTAAGGCAAGCGCGCCGGCGCAGATGGCGGCAACATAGAAGTTAGAGCCGCTGCTGGAGCCATTCAAGATGAGGGAAGAGGATTTCTTCGTGGCGATGTTATTGGAAGTATCAAGCTCATCGCCATTGGCGGCGGCCCAAGCAAGCAAGCGGGCTTTCGCGTCGGTATATCCCGAATAATTCAGAAATGCGTACTTTTGATTCTCGGTTAAAGCGTTATAAGCGTTTTTGACATCGGAATAGATGGAAGCGCAGGCGCCGGTGCCCGTCCCATCATAATCGGTATCACCCATGTGCATATAATCAGCGATAAAAGTCTTTACAGGACCATAAATCAGTTCTTGGGTGCTCGTGGTTGTTCCGCCGACCCATTTATCATTCATTACCGTGAAATAATAATCGTTCTCAAGGAAACAGGGATAGCCCCCGCTGATCCCTCCGAAAAGAGTTCCTTTCGGCAGATAGAAGGAAAGAAATTGGTCGGTCCCCGTCGTTGTATTCAAACCGGAGAAATACGGAAGGAAAAGCTCGGTTCCCGTAGCCTCCGTATCAGCACATAAACCATCCTCTGGACCGTTATTCACTAATTGAAAGTTATGACCTTCCGCATCGCCGTTGTAAGCAAGCGAATATGTCCCAGAATCGTCTGTCGAATAAAAGAACGCGTTAGAGTTTCCTAAATCAACGGATTTCCAATCATCGGACTTAGTGTAATTGGCATAGAAAACAAATCTAGAGTTATTTGCCTGAATGCCACCCTCGCCATTATCGCTCAAAGCAAAACTCGGAATCTCAGTTTTTGGCAAGAAAGAGCTATTCCCGCCGTGTTGGAAGAGAAAAGCCACATTAGCGCTACCATCAGATAGTCTCGACCACCACCAGTTGTAGTCTTTTTCAAGAACATATTTGGTATCACTAGTTTCAATCAAGACTGTTCCTGCGTCCAAACGCCAATGATGGTAGCCTGTGTCACCATCGGCAGGATAGGTACTGTCCCACGTGATATAGATGAGGTCATTATCGGCCGGGAAAACAGTCAACCCCATTTCGCATGAGGTATTATTATGAATGACATTAATCGCGCGCCACCAACAATCTCCTTTCCAATCTACGCCCGTCCCATCAATCGTGGTGTCAATGTCAAGAAGCACATTACCACTATTGGCGCCAGACTGAGTGGTGATGTTGACATACTTAACAGTCTTTTCCCCTTCCGCCTTAACCGCTGCGGCGGAATTGGCGGTGGAGGCTAAGACCCCCCCTGCAATTCCAAGAGAGGCGACCATTGACAGGCTCGCGACAAGGATGAGTTGTTTTTTCTTCATATTTTCTTCTCCTTTCTTTCATTAATATGGAATAAATATGAATCAGTTTTTATGGCTCGTCTTCTTTTTGACGATGAGCGTTGCGCTTACTGAGATCCCTATGGCAAGGGCGCACACAACGGAGGCGATGATGATCTGAATTCCGTTTTGGCTTATGGCTTCTTCTTTTTGAGGGATCGCAACGTAGAAGGTGCCATATTTCGAGCTGACGTAGCAGGCGCTGCCTTTGCTATTTGCAGTGGCGTCGCTGATGACTTTGTAGGTGAATCCATTATCCTCGCTTACGGGCACGCTTTCAACCGCGTAACAGCGCTCGCAAAGGCGGGAAATGGTCTTGTCGCTTTCGTCAAGCTCCCAGTTCCCATAGCGATGCCCAAGAGCGGCAACCGTCTTTGGCTCTTCGATGATTTCCCCGCAAACCTCGCACATTTTGCCTTCGCTTAAGCCGCTTTCGGTGCAGGTGGCTCCTTTCGCTTCAATGCTTACAATAGTGTGGCGCTTGGGCAAGAGCAGATCATCTTCATTCACTTCCACAAGCCCGTCATCTTCATTTAGGTAAAGCTTGTGGCAGACTTCGCATTCTTTATAGGCGCGCTTCCCGTCGCTAGTGCAGGTATAAGGAGTCTCGCCATGATCAACAAGCCTATGAGAGGCGGGAATCACGAGTTCGTCTTCCTCGACAAGGGTGTAGGTTTCGCCTTCTTTAAGAGCCAAAGAAGAACAACGGGAGCATTCATAATGGGCCTTCATGCCCGACAAATCGCAAGTCGAAGGCTTTTCTACGACGAAGCTGAAATCATGCTCGACATCGACCTTAATCTCACTTTCATCGCAGGGGCGATAAGCCTCGCCTTCTTTCAGGAACATTTCCCCCTCATGACGGGAGCAGGAATAATATTCGAGGTTCCCAGGGTGTCCGCACATGGCTTCGTGAAGAACGTAATCATGGGGAGTGTCGAATATGCCTGAGATCGATCCGTCTTCTGCGATTTCGAAGTAAGCGTCGTTTTCGATCATGACCCCATATCCATCGTTCCAGCCGCCTATCAAAGTGCCCTTGGGAAGGTAGATGGAGGCATAGCGAGAAAGAGTGCCGTCAGCGCTGCCTAAGGCGGAAAAGGGAATAAATGTGTTTTCATTTCCCCTTGTGGCGCTCGTGAACTTCTCAAGCCACCAATAAACCCCGCCTTCGGCTTTGGTGTAATCGATCAATTTATAGCCGGTCCCATCGATGTCCGCATAGAAGAGATTCGCATTCCAGGGCTCAGCCTTGCCAGCCCAGTCCCCCTTCGTATAAGGCAAGACGATGTTCCAGCGGGAGGCCCAGCCTTGCACGCCGCCGCCGACTTGCCCCGTCAAAGTCAAGGAATTGACTTCGTTGAAAGCGCCGTCTTGAAGGGCGGTCCCGCCATGCTGGAAGACCCAGGTGCAGGAAGAAACGTTGCCATTAGCGGCGCTCTTCCACCAAAAGTTGTAATCGTTCCTCAAGACATATTGAACCGAATCGGTCGCGGCAAGCACCGTGCCCGCCTCGATATGATAATGGTGGTAAGAATAGTCTCCGTCACTAGGCTTCTCGCCAAGCCAGCCTAGGCTAATGGAAGAGGGATCGCCCGAATCGAATAAAGCAACGCTAGTTTTCGCTTCGGTGTTCACGTACCATGTGAAATCGTGATCGGCGAAGGAAGCGAAGGAAATATCCGTTTTGAATTTCACCGTGTAAAGCCCGATCGCTTCTTCGGTGGTGATGTCGAAATAGACCGTTTCCTTTTCTCCTTCCGCTTTAATCGCCGCTGCAGAAGTCAGATTGGCGGCCCCAAGAGACAAAGAAAGGGCAAACGAGGTTAGAAGAGCGGATAAAACGAGTTTTTTCATTACTCAGCCTCCTTCGCGTAATGGGCGCGGAAATTGTCAAGATAGACAACGCGCTTCTGGCTATAGTATTCGCCGCGGTTGAAGATGAAATTAAAGGTGCTGAACTCCTTTGAATTGAACGCGCTTAAATCGAGTTTGACATGGTTCGCCCCGGGCTTCAAGGTGAATTCAATCAAAGTCGTGTACTGCGAATAATAGATGCTCGTGTTGGAGAAGCGGACCGGGATGTCGTAATCCATCGCGTTGTAGAAATCCGCTTCAAGGTAATCGACGTCGCTGAAATTGCTCTTTTGGAAGTAGGCCGCGCTTGTGAAGATTGTCATGATGGGATCTAGCTTCTTCAAGGTCTCCCCTCTGCCGATGATCTCCATCTTCATGGCCTTCTCGCCATGAGTCACATACGGGGACCCCTCCGCTAAGGAGATGGTGCCGAACTTGTTCTCATAACGGATCTGGGCGACTTGGTTATAGTTCTCGAAATCGCCTAGCATCAGGTACTTCTCGCCGTTTTCTTCCACTTCGACGTTTCTATCGTCGTCTTCGACGATGAGGCTTTGCTTGTTCCCCTGGGCGACTTCCTCTTCGTTTTTAGCCACGCTGACGCTGCCGAAATCCGAGGAAGAGGCCTCTTCGTAATGCTTCAGGGAACGATAGGCGCAATCGTCAAGGTAGACAGTCAAAGAAGAAGGGCTGTCTTCCTCATCGAGGATATTCGGAAGGTAGAAGCGGAATTCCTCGAGGTCTTCAAGGGAGCGGATGCTCTGCTGAATGGAGAGCTTCACGTTGTTCCAGCCTTGCGTCAAATAGACGTCCCCGACATCGGCGTTGTAAGAAACCGTGCTTCCGTAAGAAGCGGAAACGCTCATCTTATAGCTATCCCCCATGTCTTTGGGAAGATAAAGGGAGAAGGAGATTTCAGAAAGAGAGGAAGCATCCCCCAGCTTATTCGCCTCAAGGGCGAAAGAGGGTTGGTAGGATTTGCTCTTGTCTCTGCCGTTTAAGGTGATGGCCAAAGAGGAGGAGCCGGATTTTGGCTTCTCGCTAGAAATCTCCATGCTGCCATAGCGATCGACGCTCCAGCCGCCGAAGTTCCCATCCTCAAAGCCTGTCAACGGGGTCTCGATATCCGTGATGCGCTTGGTATAGGTGCTCTTTTTGTTGCCCACGCTTACGACGATATCCGCGGAGGGGTTGCTGCTCGCGTTGAGGTTGATGCGATAATAGCCATCGCTGTCTTTGGCTAGCTGGACTCCGTTCACGCTCGCTCTTGCTTCGCTGTTAGGGAGGATGAAAGAGACGATTTGGTCATTCGAAGTTTCCCCCTGGACGCTAGTTCCATAAAGAAGCGCGGTCGAGGAGATGACGCTCTCGTAGAGCTCCATCACGCTCTTCCTCGAGGAATCGAAATCCGAATAAGAGCCATTGACGACGGTGCCGCTGAATTCTTTCTTCATGACTTCGCCTAAGGCCTCTTCCGCGGAGAGGCCGTATTCTTCATAACGGTCATAGATGGCTTGGAGGATCTCATAGTCCTCCATGCCATCGCGGTAGCTGACCGCGCGAAGAGAGGCGATCGGACCTTTGATGAGATAAGGGGCGCCGGGATAGAAGATTTTGCCGTCGCACACCCCGCTCATCGTGTTCGAAAGATCATCATAGCCATTCACGATCGGGGTGCCGTTGTTGTCGCTGTCGGTGTAATTGACGGCATCCCAGATGAGGAAGCCGTCCACGTCATAGTATTTCTGCATCCAGGAGATCAGGCGAGGCGCGGCTAAATAGGAATTGATGAGAAGGTTCGGGTAAGGATATTGAGGGCCGATGCAGGTATACCACCACTCCTCTTGATTCCCGCTTCTCTTATAGGAGTCGCGCATCTCCTTCGAATTGTAATGATCGACGTTGATGCAAGCGGAGATATCTCCCGCGCCGGCGTTTTCCAAGGTAGAGATCGAATAACCGCCAGGAATGGTGTTGGGGATGTCGATAAGGGTCTGCCGGACCGTTGAGGCGTAATAAGAATAGTTCGAAGAAGTGGACAAGGAGGAATCCAGTTCCTCGGCGAGGTCGGTGAGCATTTTCTTCACCGTCGTCGCGATCTGCATCACCATCTCCCAGGTGACCGCGGGGTTGGAGTCAGGCTCATCGACGAAGGTCGAGAAATAGAAGAAGGCCTTGTCCAGGTAGTTGAGGTTATCTTCCAAAGAAGCATTCACGATGGCCCTGAGGTAGTCTTTGCAAAGCGAGACGTTGAAGGGAATCATCATGTCGTTGTACCAGCAATAGGTCGCTTCGTAGAAGAATTTATAGGAAGAGAAGCCTGGGGCGTTATAGTACTTCCTCAGCAACTCGACGTACTTCGTGGGCCCTCCTTCGCCTTCGAAAGGGAGGGAGGAGGACATGCGATAATCAAGCATCGACTCAAAATAAGAGGTGACCATCTCATCGTCGGAAGAGAGTTCGGCGCTGTTGAAATGCTCAGTTCCCCACATGGCGAAATGGTTCTTCGTCGAGGGGCTATCCGGGATCGCGTAATCAATGACTTTGACGGTGATGGGAAGATAATGCGCATAAGAATCGGCAAGGACCTTGATTTGGCCGCTATAGGTGCCGGCCATCGTGTTCTTATCGGTCTTCACCTCGATATAGACGCTTTGGTTTGCTTCGCTAGGCAAGGTGTTCTCCCCGTATTCCACGGCCGTGTCAAAGGGCAATAAAGCATCGGGGACGGAAGAGCCGCTAGGAAGGGAGGGGTTATTGTATTTCGGATTCATCCCCACGCTGGAGACGTACTTCGCGTTGTATAGGGAGATGCTCTCCGAAGGGATGACGTAGCGGTGATCGCTGGAGATGAGATCGGAGACGCTGACGTGATAGGCCTTTATGCTCGAGGAGCTCCTAAGCATCAGCTGCGCCCCTTCTTTTTCGTTTTTCGCCATCAGGATTTCCATCTTCTTTTGGCGCGTATCCACAGAAGAATCTTCTCTAGAGATGCGATTGACGCTGGAAGTGCTCCAGATCGTGAGCGGGGAAAAGACCGAGCCGTCGATGTTCGCGCAGCCTGAAAGCGTGAGTCCGGAGGCAAGGGCGAGAAAGGTCAGGAAACGCAGGTCTTTTTTCATGATGGTTCTCCTTGGAAACGATTACTGATTGATTTTCGAGAGGACTTTGTTCTGCCACTCGCTGCCGGAGTAATAGGTAGAGAACTCCTCATAGAATTGCTCAGGCGTGCGATAGACTTTGGTGCTCGAGGAGCTGACGTTGAGGGATTCCTCAATCGTGTAGCCGCCGGCATTGGCGAGGCTGTAATAAAGCGCGTTGCCCAGATAGAAGACGGGGTTCTTCTTAGAATAGAAGACGTAGTTCGCGCCTTTGTTGACTTCGGCGATGCTCTTCTCGGTCGCGGAAAGCTTGCTTTCGTCGTAGGTGTAATCGAAAGGCAGGAAGCCGCCTTTGACGTTGTCTTTGTAGATCTGGATGCATTCGTCCGTCGCCATATTGAGCAAGAAGCTCTTCGCGAGGTTCTTCGCGTTGGCGTAAGAGGGGATGTAGGCGATATGGAAGTTCGCCATGGAGGAGCTGGTGTTCCTGGCCTCTTTGATTTTGGCGAAATCCTCAGCGTCGACGCCTTCGTAAGAGGTTTTCCCCTCGTCGATGGACTTGACGACTTTGGAAAGGGTCGCGTCGTCTTTGACGGAGCCTTTCGGCAGATTCTCGATGATTGAGGAAATGACTGGCAGCTTCATCATTTTGACGGTGGAAGAAGAGCCGATGCCGCTTTCTTGCTCAAGCCAGTCGCCGCAAGGATAAAGCGCGTAATTCTGCTTCGAATCATAGAAGAAGCTCTGAATGGACTTGAACATCGAGGACTGCGTGCTCGAAGCGTATTGATAGCCGAGCTTTTTCCCATCCGCCCTGGCAAGAGGTTCAATCGCCTCCAGGGCCTTGAGCCTGCCTTGCTGGGTGTAGATGCGGACGTCGTTGCCATAGGTTCTGCCTGTCGCGTCGTCAACATAACGGGCATTGTTGAAGTTGCCGTAGTTCTCAATGCCTTCGTATTGCGCCCACCAGCCAAGGAAGAGGGTGCGCGAGATGCAGTCGAGGTTCTTGATGAAGAGGCAATATTTGTTCTCGTTGCCCTTCTTGACGAATTCCTCCCCCAAGGAAACGAGCTCATCGCTCGTAAGCGGCACCTCAAAGCTTCCAAGGACGTTATTCAAGACGGTCTCGTTGTAATAGATGCCTAAGGTCGAGGTTGCCCAAGAAGTCGAATAATAATGGCCGTCAAGCGCGAGCTCATCCTTCACGGTGGCGTTCATCTTCTCGCCATAGGTAAGGGATTCGCCGGGGATCTTGCTGCCATAAAGATCGTCGAGATTCAGGAAGCCCCCGTCATAAGAGGAATAGGTATTCACCAAAGAGGCCGTCTGATATTCGGAGACGTCGAAATAGAGGTCGTAGTCATTTTGGGCCTTCCCGCCTTTCAAGGACTGGGTGATGGAATCCGCGAGGTCAGCGGCTTCGATGCTGACGCTCACCCCTTCGTTTTTCGCTTCAAAGTTCTCTTTTATCTTCTCTAGCCAGGTCGTGCCGTAGCCGCGGTTAAGGATCATGATCTTCAGATTCTTCGTGTCTTCGACATCGTTATTGACGGAGTTTCCGCCGCAGCCAGTGAGGGCCAAGGAGAGAAGGCCGGTCGCGACGAGAAGGGCTTTTTGTTTTGTTTGCATAAGGTTACCTCGATTCTTTTTCATCCTTTGATTCCGCCGACCGTCATGTTCGACATAAGGGTTTTATTGAAACGGATGTAAAGGATCACAACAGGGATGGCGCTCATGAAGACGCCGGCGAAATAGACGGGGATCGAACCCTCAGAAGAGTGCATGGTGATCTCCGTATAGGAATATAAGGCAGAGGTAAGGGTTCTCCAGTGAGGGAGATAGAGCAAGGTGGTCGCGTAATCGTTCCAGCAGGCGATGAAAGTCACCAGGCCCACGCAGACGATGATCGGCGCCGCAAGAGGGAGCATGATCTGGAAGAAGGTTCGGAAGTATCCGCAGCCATCGATGCGCGCGCTCTCTTCGTAGTCTTTGGGAAGGGTCTCGAAGTAGCTGTGGCAGATCATGAAGTACATGCCGTGTCCCGCCCCCATCGCCAATAGGAACAGAGGGGAATCGACCAAGCCTAGGCCGCTTAGCAATTTGAAGTTCGCCGCGGCCTGTCCATAAGTCGGGAGCATCATCTGAATCAAAACGAAGAAGTAAAGGAACTTCCTGCCCGGGAAAGAATAACGCGCGATCGCATAGGCAAAGAAGATCGTCGCGATGAGCTTCATTATGGTGGCTCCGGTGGAGAACCAGATGGAATTCCACAGCAGCCCGAAGTAGTTTGTCCCGTCAAAGCTAAGGGACTTGAACGCATTCGCGTAGTTCACGAAAGAGAAGGTGTGGGTGAAATAATGCGCCTTCTCACTAAGCGTTTCCTCGTTCGACATCAAGGAGACATTGATGCCCCAGAGGAGCACGAAGATGAAAGAAAGCGACCACAACATGACGATGAGGGCACCGAGGTTGAACAAAGGGCCTTCTTTCAGCTGATTGACCGCGCGCACCTTCAATCGACGATACCAAGGGATGCGGTGCTTAACCGGTTTTTTGATCCAAGAGAAGAGTTTCATATCAGAATTCCACTGCCTCCCCGTGTTTCTTTAAGAAGATGCGCGAAGCGATCAGGATGGGCAAAGTCAAAAAGGAGAATACGAATCCGGCCGCGGAAGCGATGTTGTAATTCGCCTCATCTGAGCCCAAGACGATCTGATACATCCAGTAAGAGATCGAATAGGTGTCAGGGCCGGTCTCCAACAAGAGGTTTGAGCCTCCCGCGCCGAATAGCCCGACGACCGTAAGGGTAACCATCGTCACAAAAGTCGGCCACATAAGGGGCAAGACGATCTTCGTGAATTCCCGGTAAGGGGGCACGCCATCGATTTTCGCCGCGTCGAAGACGGACTGAGGAATGCGGCTCATGCCGCCGATCCAGATGAAAAGGTTCCCGCCGATCGCAACCCAAACGTCATAAATGATCATGTAGGCAAGGCCGTTCTCGAGTTGGAAGTTCTGAAGTTGATCGCCAATCCCAAACCAGCTTGAGAGCAAGCCCATGCGGGAATCCGGGGTAAGAAGCCTGATGTACAAGGACGAGAAGAGGATCGCGGAGACCGCGCAAGGAATGTAAAGGACGATCTTCACAAAGGACGACCCGAGCATCTTGCGATAAATCAAATAGGAGACGAGCATGCCCGCTGGAATGAGGAGGAGCTGAATCCCAAAGTAAATAAGGGTGTTTCTTAGGAAGACGACGAATCCGCCGCCCGCCGTGAAGAACTGTTCGAAAACAAAGGCGAAGTTATCGAAGGTGAAGCGGTTCGAGCCGTAATTCGTAAAGGCCATCATAATCGTCTTCACTTCGACTCCGCCCCAGAAAAGAACCAAATGGAACACCGCGGGGAAAAGCAAGACGACAATGAAAACAAGCTTCGCCCAATCGAACTTCTTTTTCCCTTCGTTTTTTGCCGCGCTACGAGTTAAAAGCATCCTAGTTCTCTTTCTTTTTCTTTAAGACAAGGCCAATCGCAAGGCCCCCGCCAATCAAAGCGGCTCCAGCAACGCAATAAAGCATGATGGCAACCCAAGGGAAGGAAGGGGAAGCGGTCGGAACGACCGCGCTGGCCTCTTTCCTGGTCTTCAGGGAAATGGCGACATCGCCATAGACGTCATCAAGGAAATAAACACCGCTAGAAGAAGAGAAGGTGGCATCCCCTGTGATGGAGATGTCTTCAAGCACGTAACCCTCCTCAAGATTCACGGAGAAAGCGGTGCTTCCTCCCGCCAAAACGGAGGAGGAATCCAAGGAAACGCTGGCGTGGCTGCCTTCGCTCAAAGACGAAGTGATCGCGAAGGACTTGTCTTCGCCTTTCACCACCACTTTCACGTTTTCAATAAGGGGGTTGAGCTTCAAAGAGAAGACGTTCCCGCTTCTTTCCAAAGAGGAAACAGATTCCACCTCGTCAATTAAGACGGAGCTAGGAATCTTTCCTACCGGCATATTGAATTTGACCACGCTTCTAGAGCCGTAAAGAGGATTCGCCTCATAAGAGGCATTGATGAGGTCCCCTTCCACGGACAAGCAGACGCGGACATCCGAAATCAAAGAATAGGAAATGCCGACAGCGGACGTGACTCCGCTTTCTTTCAAGGAATAAACGCCGTCTTTGTAAACAAGATTCGATAAAGCATCGACCCCATTGATGGATAAAGCGAGAAATTTGTAGCCTTCGTCTAGGACAAAGGTCAAATCCAAATCTTCGCCCTTTTGAATATAAGAAGGATGAGTGATGCGCACGTGAGGATCGTTGCTGAGGTCGCTGACCGGGAGCAAATCCGCCTTGCGGTAATC
Organism: Parasutterella excrementihominis; assembly: GCA_963614595.1. GTDB lineage: Bacteria > Bacillota_I > Bacilli_A > RFN20 > CAG-826 > Alloenteromonas. The sequence goes on from CAVECL010000008.1 coordinate 35,778, forward strand.
CTCGAAAGAAACTTCAGCGCCCTTCTCCCCCAAATAAGGGGCGGTAATAACAGAGCCCAGAGACTTTCTTTCCGTATCGTCGTAATAGGCGACGCGAACATCATTCACCTCGACGTAAATGCGATTGGCGTACCAGACGCCGCTCTCATTTGTGACCTTGGCTAAGCCAATGACGACGGCAAGGGCGCTGGAAGGTTTGATCAGATTGCTTTCTCCATGGCCTAAGTTGGCCTCTTCTCCGCTTAAAATATCGACCATGCCTTCGCGGAAGCGGATGATATAGCCAAAATTCGACCATAGATTGTTATTCGAAGTCCACATGCCGAACTTGGTCTGCTTTTCGCCGTTCCATTGTCCGGAAGCAAGCTTCGGGGTGTTGAGAACGAAGCGGAAGGCATGGTTCGCTTCGTTAGGGATGTTCCCAACGCCAAGAAACGCATTTTCCAGTTCGGTGAACTTCATCTCAGTCACGCCCGAAACTTCAAGCAAATCGTGGACCTGCACGTTTTTGTCTTCGTGCATGATGGTCTTTTTGGTTACGATTTTGACCGTGTCGTTATCGCTTAATTTTGCAATCAAATAATAACGGACGCCGTCTGAGGTCAAAGAGAGAGATTCGTTTTCGACCCCGTTGACTTCGATATGGTCGAATTCAACGCGCGTGTCTTCGGGATCGTCTTTCTTCGTCAAAGGAATGAAGGTCAGAGAAGAGTTGTAAATGGCCTGTCCGCCGACATCGCCATCCTCTTTGCTTAAGATTTCGTAATCTTCTGCATCCAAGGTTGCCGTGATCGCCTTCTCATCAACCGTGACCTTGACGCCGCTTTGATAATGAAGGGTGAAATCCGTGCCGAAAGTAAAGGTGGTCAAGAAAGAAAGAGTGACGTTCGCCCCGTCAAAATAGTAACCGTAGACCCCATTCAGCCCCTCGGTATCTTCGAAATCTCCCGCGCCGGCCTGCCCATAGTCATGAACGTTGTTGCGGATAATCGCCGTAGAGGTGCTGCTCCCAGGAGCCTTGTAGAACAAAAGAGAATAAAAGACATTGGTCTTCAGCATGAAGCCAGGGTCTGCGACCCCATCTTTGAAGCTTATCTTTTGCCCTTTGTCATAAGAGGAGGCAACATCGGTTTTGTTTGAAACGAAGACGCCGGCATTGCCTAATTCGGAATCCGGCAAAGAGATCTCGTCGAAAATATAGGAGAACCTAGCGGTTTCGTTATCTTCGCTTGCTTTTCCGAAGGAGATATAGAAAGCGGCGCCATCGCTGCCATCGCTCTCAATCCGATAATGGGTGCCTTTGGCAATAGAAAGGGTCGAGTACTCGCTTTCTGCGGAAACGGGGTTCGAAGAAGAAGGCTTTAAACTAGTTAAAGCGAAGAGAGAACAGGCAGCAAGTGATGCTTTCAAGACGTTCCACCGCATAAAGGACTCCTTTTCTTTCGGAAATAGCTTCAGCTTTCTTTTAAAAACAAAGCGCTTTCATTTCCATATATTAAACCTACTTTAAAAATAGTACAATACAAATGCGAACAAACAAAACCAAGCCATGCAGAACCAAAAAGACATCAGCAATAGAAACAGTCTGCGAATCGAAAACCAGGAGCAGGTCATTTCCTTGCTTCGCCAATACGGTTCCCTCTCGATTGTCTCGATGGCTGAAAAGCTTGGACTCTCTTTCCCTGCCGTAAGCAACATCGTGGACGAGTTAACGAACAACGAGGTGCTATCTGTCAGCAAGGAAAAACCAGAAAAAGGCAAAAAAGGCCGCAAACCCCTCTCTTTTTCTTTGAATGATCGAGCTGGAGTCACCGCCGCCATTGACCTTTCTTCAAGCAACCTAGTCGTGGCCTTATTCGACTTGAACGACAAGCTCGTCTGCAAAGAGAATATTTCTCAGGTTGAGTTCATTGAAAAGAAACATTTCGAAAGGATATCGGAAATCATCGCTTGTCTATTGAAGCGTCCCGAAGTCAAAGGCAGAAAGCTTCTGGGGATCGCGATAGCGAGCCCCGGCATGATCAACGCCCATACAGGCGACTACGCGATGGCTTATCGCATCAAGAACTACGCGCAGTTCAATCCGCAGAATTATTTTTCTAATTTATTCAATGTCACCACGAAGCTGTATAACGACGTGCGAGTGGGCGCATTGGCAGAAAAACTATTCGGCTCCGTGCCCCAAGGCATGCGCAACTTCGTCTACATGCACATCGGCTCCAGCTCTGGCCTTGCGCTTTTCCTAAACGGCAAGCTTTATTCCGGAGCCAACGGATATAGCGGTGAGATCTCCGTCTACAACCCGGTAGATGACATCAGCAAAAATTGCCGTCATAACAAACTTTATTCCCTAAAGCGACTCTACGAGAAAATCGCAGAGGAGAAAGGCCTTGATTATAAAGAACTTGATTTGGGCCAATTGCTCATCTGGCAAAAGGAGAGGGATCCAATCGCCGCTCGCTGCATCGAAGAAAGCGCGAAGTACAACGCTTTAGCGATCATCGGTTATGCGGATCTCCTCGACTTAGAGGGGGTAATCCTAGAAGGGCCGATCGTGGCTTTGGGAGAAGAATACCGCAGCCTTTTGCTTAAGTACATCAACCTCTACGATGCCCACGAAGTCAGAGTCCGCCTCTTATTCTCTAGCCTTCAGCAAAACAACAACATTTTGGGAGCGGCCTATCTAGCAAACAGCCTCCACTTCTCCAAGGTCATCGGAGAAATCACGAAGAAGCGCCTATCCCGTGACGAAGGTGTGGGATCCTTGCCGGAATTAGACGGAACATGCGTCTTTTTCAAAGGCCAATAAAAACCTTGCAAAACTCCGTTATTTCGATTTCTTCATTCCTCTTTCTCAAAGTTCCTAGCAACAAGACAAGGAAGTGGCCAAAGCGAGGACCATGCAGCTGCGTGAGGAAGCGAGTCGCCTAGGCGGCCAAAGAACTTCACTAAGGATCCGCCAAAAAAATACAGACCAGACAAAGAACAACGGCAAAGCCGTGCAAAAGGATGAGGCCATCCCGAAATATCTTACTCGTTTCCTGTTTATATCCTTTTCCTAATTCCACGCTCGCTTTAGGCTGAACGTGCGGTACACCGCATAATTATAGAAAGGATATGAGCTGGGCGGGCGGCTGGAATCGTCAATTTGAACACAAAAGGCCATATTTTGCCTTTCGCCAAAAGAAAAAGCAGCCTCGTTAGCCATAGGGCAAACTATAGACTCCACCGCCATTTTCGCAGTAAGCAAAGAGCGTAAAAAAGCGATTGAAAAAGCCTAGGTGACCTCTTATAATCCTTCTTGCCGCGTTTCAATCAGCGTGGAGGAATACCCAAGTGGTCGAAGGGGTGGGCTTGGAAAGCTCATAGGCGGGTAACACTGCGCTGGGGTTCGAATCCCCATTCCTCCGCCAGCGGCAACTTAAGTCACCGAAAGGTGGCTTTTTACTTACTCTTTCGCTAGATAGAGCCAAAAAGCGTTTATCAGGTTCTCGACAGCAAAGACAAAGGATGTGCATGAAATTTTCGATGAAGGGGATATAGCCATATTGATTTTCGTGCCAACCAGCTGAGCTTTTTTTTGAGATCCTCGTAATATTTCCCCTTCGCATTGTTGGCTTGTTTCTCAAACGAAATGCACTTAGGAATGCCAAAATCCGCTTTAAAAAGAGGGAACAAAGTTAAAAATCTGGACATTCTCCCCACCGCCGTCACGAAAAGGGCGAACGCCAAGGAAATCCAAAATTACGCAAGGCATCAGAAGGAATTGGCTGATGCCCGCATCATCCTTGGATTCCAAATAAGCAACGGCTAATTGTTTCATTGCCTCAAGGGCATCTTTGGCGGCAATTGGAGAAAACCTTATTCTATGAGCTCCATCCGCATATGTTTCGCGCATTACGTTATCTTCTTTTTTATATAACCCACCATAAGAAAGATTCGCCTGAGACTGTTTTCAACGAATGAATGGTTTGAGCCTTTTACGCGCAGATGCTTGCTGCATATATGTGGATACCTCAACCGTTATAGGCAGACAAATATGAGGTATTCAAAAAACCGGAGCGATTAGGCCCCGGTTCGGTTTTGAAACGCTTATTCAGCTTTCGGCTCAGAAGGAACTTCGGTCGCTTCTTCCTTGGCGATGCCAAGACGTTGAGCGCGGCGCAAGGCCCTTTCCGAATCCCTGTCGCCTTCTCTAGCGAAGAAGGTGAGGCAGATAACGGCTAGAAGCGCGGCGGCCCCAACGAGGATGATCCCCCAGTAACGGTAGCCAAGAGGCGACCAACTGGTGAGCCAGGCTTTCTCGGAGATGAGGATCCCGTTCTCGCTTGCGAGCATCGGGAGATGCTCCCCCACGATGCCCACGACGAGGAAGACCAATCCAGCCAGAGCGAAAAAGGCGGCGATGGAATACCACACGATCTCTTTGGTGCTGAGCTTCTTGGTCGACTTCTTTTCCATAATTAGGCAGCTTTCTTTTCGGCTTCCGCGGAGGCTTTCTTCGCGTCGTCTTCTTTGACCTGCTCAATAAGAGCTTGGATGGTCGGGGCATAGATCGCGCGGAAAGCGGCTTCGGTGTCCCGGACATAGAGATTGATGGTCTCGACGGCCTCTCTCATGACATCGGGGAACTTCTTGCCGACGGGGAGATCGCGGCGGCCGGTCATATATTCCATGAGGGCGACGATCTTGTCTTCCATGTTCTTATAGACGGCGTTGGTGAGTTTGGCGTTCTGGCGTACGAAGTTGATGTTCTGGATGACGGCGGAGATGTCGTTGCCAATGAACTTGGAGGCAGGGGTCTCCTCGCCTTTCGCTTCGTTCCTGGCCTGGTTGTACTCATTGAAGAGCTTGCAAAGGTCATTGACTAAAGCCATGTAAGCGACGCCGCGATACATCGCTTCGTCCGCATCGTGGAGCTTCTCGACGTCAGCGACGTCAAGATTGTTCTGATGGCCATTGGCAAGGACGCCCATGATCATGTTGTTCACATTCTCGTGAATGGGGAGGACGTGCTTATAGATGGCAAGGTGCTGATTGTGGTCCACGCGGAGGCCGTCATCGGCGGCTTTGAGGATGGTGGAATCATCGCCATAGACTTCCGCGTAGAAATCGCGGATGGCGGCTTCGAGCTTTTGGCCATTCTCGCCAGAATGGTCGATGATGTCCTTAAGAGGGGTATGCTGATCGACTTCGACCAAGATGGAACGTTTCTTTTCTTGGAAGAGCTTGAGATCATAGGTATCCTTGCGGATGCAGTACTCAAGGGTGTCCCTGACAGCCACGTTGTAGTGTTCGAGCGTGGTAACGACTTCGCTGATTTGATTCATTCTTTTAATTTTCCTTTCGAGGCTTGCTATCCTCTGATGGGTATAGCACTTCTTCCAGATCGCTCACCCTTTTTATCACGTGAGCAGCGTGGGTTCTGACGGAGACGGGGCTATGAGCCATGCAGTAGCTTTGCTCATGGAAAGCGTCGAACATGGGGATATCATTGCCGGAATCGCCAACAACCATGGTATTATCGTTAGATAAGCCCAACTTTGCAAGATAGAAGGCAACGCCTTCCGCTTTTGTGCAGCCCTTTGGGGCAACCTCGATGAATTGGTTGACCCAAGAGAAGCTGAACTCAGGGTATTTGGCCTTCAGTTCTTCAGTCATTTTCTCGGCGAGGGCTTTCTTCTTTTTGCTGAAGCCAACGAGGAACATCATCTTATACCCGTTCTCTTTCTCGATTTCGTCATAGAAGACGTGGTCGCTTCGAATCGTCTTCTCTTGATAGACCCCCTGCACCGCTTCGTAAGCCAAGTAGAGGAACTGAGTCCAAAAAGAGGTGAAGGAACGGGTCATGACGGTGCCTTTGGTGGCGCTGTTGAGCAAGAAGAGCTTCGGGTGATAACGTTCCCTCAGCTCATCGATGAGCCGCTTGAATTCCTTCGCGGGGAAGGCCTGTTTTTTGATGATTTGCCCGTCCGCGGAAACAATCGCCCCGTTGCAGCAGATGAAATCGCAAGGCGCGCCGAGCTTCTTCGGAATTTTATGCATGAAGGGCAAACCGCGAGAAGTGACGACGACTAGTCTGCCTCCATCGGAGATGAACCGACGCAAGAACTTCTTGTTCGCCCTGGTGAGCATTGAAAAGATGTTCTTCGGATAGAAGAGGGTGCCGTCTAAGTCTGTCGCGATTACCTTGCCTTTCATATGCGAGGGAAATCTTAACCTTTTTGCCTTCGGAGTTCATCTCTTTTCAAAAGAAAAGGACCCCGAAGGGTCCTAAGGTTACAAATGTCAATCAGGCGATTTTGTTCTCGGCTTCGATGACGCCATAGCCGCCGTCCTCGCGCTTATAGGCAACGGAAATGCGATCGTCTTCCTCATCGAGGTAGATGAAGAAGGAGTGCCCGATAGCCTCCATGCGGGTGATTGCTTCGTCAAGAGACATCGGCTCGAGATAGATGGACTTGGTCCTGACGACTTCTTCGGCCTCTTCCGCCTCTTCCTCTTCCATGATGTTCTCAAGGGCGATGGCTCTGCCTAAGGAAGCGGACTCCTTGGTGCGGTCCATGCGGGTTTTGAGCTTTCTCATTTGGCCTTCGAGCTTGTCCATGGCAAGATCGAACGCGGCATAGAGATCGTTGTTCTTAACTTCGGCGCGGAAGGTCATCTCCTTGGTGAAGATGGTGATTTCCACTTTGGCTCCGATGGTGTAGGAGCGGACGACTGCACGGCATAGAACGGAATCGTCGATGACAAAGTATTTGTCCATCCTCGCGAGTTTTTTCTCGAGTTCTGCTCGAATAGAATCGGTAACTTCAATGTTCTTACCGATAATTTGGTACTTCATATTTTACCTCCAGGCCTTCAAGGCCTCTTAACAACCTTATTGTATCGAAAAAAGGGGCGTTATTCACCCCTTTCGTAAAGAATTCTCAATTTGCTTCGTTCGCGCAACATCACTTGGCGAATAGATACGATTTGAGCTCTTCGACTTTGTCTAGCCTTTCCCAGGGCAAGTCCAAATCCGGGCGTCCATAGCAGCCATAGTTGCAGGTATCGGCATAGGCAAACTTCGGGGCGGTGAGCCCAAAAGAGGCGATTATCGCCCCCGGACGAGGATCGAAGAAGCGCCTGACCGCCTCAAGAATCTTGTCATCGCTCACTCGGGAAGTCCCAAAAGTGGCGACGCCGATCGAAATAGGATCAGGGACGCCGATCGCGTAGCTAAGCTGGATTTCCAAGCGGTCCGCCGCTCCAGCGGCGACCAAGTTCTTGGCGATGTAGCGCGCATAATAAGATGCGGAGCGGTCGACTTTCGAAGGGTCTTTTCCAGAGAAAGCACCACCGCCGTGCCTTGAACTGCCGCCATAGGTGTCGACGATGAGCTTGCGGCCGGTTAAGCCGGTATCCCCCGCAGGACCGCCCACAACGAATCTGCCCGTGGGATTGATGAGGACTTTGAAGTCGGTGTTCAGTCCAAAGCTCTTGGCAACAGGAGCCATGATGGAGTTATAAACATAGGATTTGAAAGCATCCATATCCACATCCGGATCATGTTGAATCGACATGAGCATCGTGTCGATGCGGATGTTCTTCGGGTCGGTGTAATCAATGGTAACCTGGCTCTTCATATCAGGACGCGCACCTGCAAAGGAGCCGCTTTTGCGGAGTTTTGTGGCGGTTCTAACGAGTTTGTGGGCAATAGAGATCGGAAGAGGCATATAGCCTTCGCTTTCGTTTGTGGCGTAGCCGAACATAATGCCTTGATCGCCCGCTCCTTGAGCTAAAGGGTCGCCGCGGTCGACGCCTTGCTCGATGTCAGGGGATTGCTCTTTGACCAAGACTTTGATTTCGCAGGTATCGCAGCCAATGCCAAGATCTTTATCGGTATAACCGATCCTGCGGAGTACGCCTCTTGCGATTTTCTCGTAATCGACTTTCGCTTCGGTGGTTATTTCCCCGCCGATCAAAACAAATTCCGTAGTCGCGAAGACCTCGCAGGCTACATGGGATTTGCTGTCTTGTCTAAGGCATTCGTCAAGAATGGCGTCCGCGATTTGATCGCAGACTTTGTCGGGGTGTCCTTCAGAGACGGACTCGCTGCTAAATAAAATTTTCTCTTTCATGAGACCTTCTTTCTCCTCTAGGCAAGAAAAATACCTCCCACATGTGGAAGGCAACCGAGGCAGATGCGCATTTCCTCCAAGCATCGTTCCCTTGTGGGCAAGGGCTCACAACGAGCACTTACCTCTATAGAGGAGTTGCTAGCGCCCTGATTACGTTGTGCTGACGGCGCTTCTTGATGTCTGGCTTTTTGCCGAGAGAAACTATAAGGAGGTTCTTGCTCGTTTACAAGGGGCAAGCAGAAGAAAGCGGCGGGTTGCCCCGCCGCTAGGTTCACGCATTCAGCGCTTTGATTTCTTTCAAGGCCTGAGCTAGTTGATCCGGGCAAGAAGTGCTCTTGCTCGCGCATTTAATCCCGTCGAGAGAAGCGATGACCTCGTCGATCTTTCTGCCTTTGACCAAAGCCGAAACGCCTTGAAGATTGCCAGGGCATCCGCCGATGACCTTAAGGGAAACGATTGTATCCCCGTCATAGATGATTTCCATTTGGCGGGAGCAAACGCCTTTTGGAGAGAAGATGTAGCTTTTCTCCATAAAAATTACTTCACAATCTCGCCATAGACAAGCCCGGAGCCGCAGCAAGCGTTGGACTCATCGGTATCAATGTGCATGGCAAGCGCATATTTGCTGGAGACGCGGACGACGGTGTCGCCAAAGATGGTCGCTCTGCCTTTGCCTGTGTCAACTTTGACGGAGACGATTTCGCCGTTTTTGACGCCAAAACGCTCCGCGTCTTCCGGAGTCATATGGATATGGCGTTTCGCGGTGATGACGCCTTCTTCGATATCAACTTCGCCAGCGGGGCCTTTGAGGGTGCACTTGCCAGAGCCTTTGATGTCGCCGGACTCGCGGACGGGGGCGGAGACGCCAAGCTTTCTGGCTTCGGTGAGAGAAACCTCAACCTGGTTGTGATCGCGAACTGGTCCAAGGATGGAGAAGGCCATGCTAGGACGTGGAAGCTTTCCTTCAGGGTCTTTCCTAGGATCGTTATAGCCAATCACTTCGACTTTGTCGGTGGAAGCGAATTGGCCAGGCTGAGAAAGCATTTTCTTCGCGGTGAGCTCGTGGCCCTTGCCGAAAAGGGCTTCGAGAGTTTCTTGGGTGACGTGCACGTGACGGGCGCTTGTTTCAACGAGAATTTTGTCGGATTCAGACATTTTTCAATACTCCTTTGGTTTGAACGCGCATCATTATAGACCTTGGAAAGGGAATAAAAATCAAAAGCAGATTATTGATTCGCCCCTTTCTTAATATATAGATGTCAGCGGTTAAGAAAATACGCGGGTCGCCAGCCAGAAGGAAGGAAGGCGGTCGAAACGAACAAAGCTAGGTAGAGGATAACGTCGGAAAGAGCTCTCGCCCCAAGGAAGCTTAGTCCGCAGCAAACAAAGCCATAAGCAGCTCCAATTGAAGCAAGGGAAAGAAAGGCGAAAAGGCCAAAGTCCAGCACCATTTTCTTGAAGCGGGGACGGACGAAGAATACGCAGCAATGCGTCAACAGTTCATAAAGAAAAAAGGAAATCGACGAAGCAGAAAAGCCCGCCAAAAGCCAGCCATATCCATTTTTAGGTAAGCAATTCTCCGCAAAAAGCCAATAAAACAAGCAATCCAAAAAGCACAGCAAAACCCCGCTAAAAATATAGGAGGTTGGAAATCTGGCAATGCGGATTGAGTCAATTACTTTGCGGAAGTGAGTCGAAGAATTGTCATTAATATAAATAGTCTGAATGGGGACGGCGATAACTTCATCTTCTCTTGCGACGCCCGCTAAAAAGCCCATCTCGAATTCATATCGGGACCCTGGGCTAGCTAAGAAAGTTGAAAAATAGCGCTTGGGGATGCCGCGCAATCCCGTTTGGGTATCTTCAAAAGCGGCCCCGCTCATCATCTTGAAATAAAAAGAGCTCCACCACGATCCGCTTTGACTAGCCGGGGGCATATCTTTGCGGCTTCTCGTCCCCAAAATGAGTTTTTCTTGATTCGTTTCCAAAGCATCGCGCACCCTCAAGATGTCCTCATAGGCGTGTTGACCATCGCCGTCCGCGGTAACGACCGCCCCTAAATCAGGGACTTTTTTCATCAAATAAGAAAGCGCGGTTTTCATCGCCTTCCCTTTGCCTTTGTTTCTCTTAAGGCGAAGCAACGTGAATAAGCCAAGTTCCTGAATCGAGGCGAATCTCTCCTCGAATTCAGCCCCGGACCCATCATCCACCACCACAAAATAATCGAAATCGTCCTTTTTGAATTTCGAAAGAAAAGGAAGTACCAGCTCAGTGGGCTGATAAATGGGGACGATGAGGGCCTTTTTCATGCGCATATGATTGTCCTTGGGACAAAAAAAGGCAAAGAAAAATGAAAGTTCTAGCCCTTTTCGCAAGAAAAAGTCTATCCTTGTCGCGGACGAAAGGAGGCCACCCATGAAAGACGAAAAGAAACCCTTCGACGAGCTGGAAAAAGACGTCGAAAAAATTGAAAACGAAAAAAAGCCAGAGGACGCCCCTTTCAGTAGCGAGGGCAAAGAGGAAGAGAAAGAAAACGACAACGGAATCGACGTTGAAAAAACCTCCGAGGATGAGCTTGCCCAATTGATTGAAAACAAAGACAGGAAAGGGCTTATCGAAGTCTTCGACAAAGTACCGACCATCGATATCGCGAAAGCCGCGAACGATCTAAGTCCTGAACAGCTTATCTACATTTTCCGCAACCTCAGCAGCGCATTGACCGCCGATCTTTTTGACGGGTTCACTCCCGAGACAAAAGAAAAGCTCATCAAGGCGATGACCGACCGCGATCTAGTCAAGATCATCAACTCTCAATCCGCAGACGACGTCGCCGATACCGTCGGCGGTTTGCCTGCCAACCTAGCCTCTAAAGTCCTTCGCGCCGCCGAGAAAGACATGCGCGATGACATCAATCAGCTTTTAAAGTACAAAGAAGACACCGCCGGATCCTTGATGACCACCGAGTATATCGAGCTCCTCGACACCACTCGCGTGGATAAGGCTATCCAAGAGATTCGCGAAAAAGGGAGGGACGCTGAAACCGTCTACACCATTTTTGTTCGCGACAAGTTCCGTCACTTCGAAGGCACCGTCGACCTCGATGATTTGATTTTCGCAAAGCCGGATGAAAGATTAAGCGACATCATGAACGAGGACGTCGTCTCCGTCTCCACGAACACCGATCAGGAAGAGATCGGCGAGATGTTCTCACGTTACGACTTGAACGCCCTAGCCGTTTTGAACGACGACGATCGCCTTGTCGGCGTCATCACCATCGACGATGCGGTCGATGTCATTAAAGAGGAATCCAGCGAGGACCTTGCCCGTATTACCAACATGGAGCCAAGCGACCGCCCTTACACCGAGACCTCCATTTGGAGCAACGCCAAAAAGTGCTTCCCTTGGATCATTGCTTTGCTAATCCTGGGGACTTTCACCACGATGGTGCTCAACCGTCTTGAAAGCCAAACCATCTTCACCTCTTTGCCGATTCTCATCTCTTTCGTTCCAACTCTTATGGATACAGGCGGCAACGCGGGAGGCCAGACCACAGGCTTGATGATCCGCGGCCTGGCGATTCACGAGTTCGGCCCAAAAGAAACCCTCAAAATCGTCTGGAAAGAAGTCCGCTCTGCCTTAATCGTTGCTTGCTTTGTCGCGGTGTTCGCTTTCCTATGGGTGGCGATGGAGGAATATACCGGCATCGTGAGCATGGGGATTGTCACCGACACCTCAGGCAAAGTCTTTGACTTCACCGGCATGACGATTTGGAACGGCTCGGCCTTCACCGGAAAATACGTGGACGGTGTCCTGACCGTCAGCGGCGCGGACTTCGCTTCTCACTCCTTAATCTTCGCGGCGCTGGTCGCCATCACGATGTTTGTCGCGATCATCTTCTCCAAAGCCATCGGAACGCTTCTATGCATGGCAAGCGCGGCCATCAAAAAAGACCCCGCCATGTTGGCCCAGCCCCTCCTCACAACCGTGATGGACGTGGCGACCTTGCTTATCTACTTCGCGATGGCTTGCGCCTTCTTCCCGAAATTCGCATAAATATTGTTTGCAACAGCGAGGGAACTTTCTTATAATCCCTCTTGCTGCGGGAGTGGCGGAATTGGTAGACGCGTACGTTTGAGGGGCGTACGGGGCAACCCGTGTGGGTTCAAATCCCATCCCCCGCACCACTGAAATTACGGCCAAGCGAACACGCTTGGCCTTTTTCGTTGCAAAAGCCGCCTAAGTTCCTCAAGCACGCTTTTTATTGACGAAAATTCGACATATGCTAATTTCAAAGGCAGAGAGGTAAATCTATGGAAAAGAAAAACAAAATCCTAACTTTGGCCCTAGCCCTAGGAGCGATTGCTCTTTCCGCTTGTGCCGCTACCACAGATAACAATTCCAGTAGCACCCCCCCATCCACGGAGTCCGAAATTCATCCCGATAGCGCATCGTCAGAATCGCTTCCGGAAATCAACATCCCCGACGACTCATTGTCTTACCTAAAGGGCAAATTCTACGGCGGAGGCGGATCGCTCAGCCTCGACGGGAAAGCCTTAAATTGGGTAGGAGACAGAAATTTAACCCTCACCCCAACCAGCGTGGACACCTTCACGCTCGGCAGTTTGAACGATCCTTCTTCATTGAAGCAAGTCCCCGCGGTCTATTTTGACGAGGCCTACAACGACGGTATCACCTATTGCCTATACGCGGACGTCGCAGGCGACGGATACGTCCATCTTGACCAAAAAGTTGGCGAGATCTATGAAACAATCGAAACTTTCCAACCCGATATCGGCAAATACGTTGGCACTTTTTCCGCTTACGGTAATGGCAGTGATTACAACTACTATGAAATCATTGATCCCGATTTCGATGCGGATAGAGGCGCCTATCCAATGGCCCGTTGCTACCCCTTCTATGGAAGCTTCACGAATGAGCAGGAATGGCATGTGTTAGCCCGAATCCGCGCAGACAAAGACGATGTGGTTTATTACACGATCGAGTTCTACGACTCCGATGACTATGGTTACGGTGAATGCCAGCTCATCAAAAATGAGACGGGCATAGAGCTCTACGATGTCGCCTACGAGTACACCGCCTATTACAGCGACGCGGGGGCCTTCAATGGATTAAGCCTCTTCGACGGAGTGAGCAAAGAAAGCGTTAGCGTCTCTCTTAGCGTTGAGGACGGCACCATTTCCTTTGGCGATAAATCAGGAACCTACGTGGTGGATTTCGATGACCAAGGAATGTTCGTGAAAGCCACTTTTGATGACGAGGTGGCTAATCTCCGCCTGCGCGATCACTATCTAACATATGAAGCAAACGGAGCCACGATCGTCTACCCCATCGACGTCACGGGCGAATTGGAAGGCTCTTTTACAGACAAGACCAACACCGTCTCCTTTGAGATGGACGAGGACACGTGGGATTATGTTCTCAAATGGAACGGAACCGCGGTTGCATACACTTATGTCGTTGCAAACAACCGCAAATCCCTCTCCTTTTCCTTCAATGGGATTAACTACATCGTCTCCCCCGACAAAGGCGAAGTCTCCGTGCGCGTCTCCAGCGGAGATAACACGAGCTACTTTATCAACGCGGAACGCTATGACGCTCTCTTCGGGGATTCGTTCTTCGCTCACGACAAAAAGAACAACTTCGCCCTTCGCATCGACAGCGGCTTCAATTACACCTTGGGAAGCGAGAGCGGAAAAGCCGTGTATTCGTATTGGCACGGCGACAAGTTCCCTTCGCTCATTCTCGAAGGCAGCTCTAACAACAAGAGGCTGAGCCTTGTCCAAGAAAACATCGGCTACTTCTCTCTTTCAAGCGATACGGAAGAGAGTGCGAACCTCTACAGCAAAGCCGTTCTGGACAAAGTCTATGGGACCTATAGCTCTGACGGGAAGGACAGCTTTATCATCAATTCGGACGCGATCAACTACAAAGGCGCCTATTACGAATACGAATTCGCCCCTGCTTTCCAAAGCGGTTTAGGCACCTACAACTTCGGAATCAGCTCGAAATTAGGTGACTTCCAACATAACCTCGCCGGTTGCATCTACAGCGATGAGCTAAGCCTTGTCTCTAAAGACATCTTCGGGAAAATCGCAGGAACCTATTCGCTATATGGAACCTACGGAATCGAAAGCATCAAGATCACCGAGGCTGGGGATCTGACCCTAGATACGTTAAACGAAGCGGGAGATGGTCTAAACAAGAACGTCCCCTACACCTATCAAATCATCACAACTGGCGGCGACGACATCGCCATTCTAGGTTTCCCTTATAAGGGTTATACCGTCTTCATCTATGTCTATGAAGATCATGTGACCGTTGCTGGGTTAGATTACTACAAAGAGCAAATAATGGGTGCATGGGGCGTCTATCTCGACGAAACAAGCTCGAACATTCTCTACGTGAACGATAGCACGCTTTATTACAACGGCACGGCCTTGACCATCAATTCGAAGGTCGAATTCGGGTCAAGCCTCATCTACGACACCAGCGCAGGCATCATTGCCATAAGCGCTTCAGAGGACGGGGCTTCAGCAACCGTGGTTTCCAATGGCACCGTCACAAGCTTGACCCGCAAATACGTCTTTACGGATTATTCCAAATTCGTCGGCGAATACACGGCAAACGGCACGACTGTGAAATTCGAGAAGACCACCACCTCCTACCAGGCGACAATCGGATCTGGTAACCCGATTGATTTAAGCAGCATGACCATTGTCTTGAAAGACGGAAAAATCGCAATCCAAATCCCGAACCTTTTCGAAAAGTATTATCTAATCCTAGACGATACGACCGGTACGGTGACTTGCGAATACGAGAGCAGCCTTCCTCCTGCGCCTCCCTTACCGCCCACCCTCTAATCCGTTGTAAACCATCTAAAGCCACGCAAAAGCCGTGGCTTTTTTCGTTTTGCGGCGTTTTTAATGAGAAAAGGGAATAAAGCAAAACCGTCTAATAGGCGCTATAATTTCCCGGCTATGGCCATCCTCGAATTAGACAACATCGAATTCAATTACTCAGACAAACAGCTCTACCGCGGAGCCTCCCTTCATCTAAACCTCGGGGAGCACGCTTGCCTAGTCGGAGTGAATGGGAGCGGAAAGACCACACTTCTTTCTTTGATCGTCGGAGATCAAAGGCCCGACAAGGGGACGGTCCACTGGGATAACCACATCACCTACGCCTATCTCGATCAGCAGCTCAAGGTAAAGCAAGACATGCCCGTCTCCCAATATCTTTACGGAGTCTATCAAGATCTTTTCGACAAAGAGCAGGAGATGGAACAGCTTTACGTCAAAGCCGCCTATGGCGAAGACGGCTATGAGAAATTGCTCAATCGCGCCGAACGTCTGGGCGATGAGCTGAACCAGAGGGGATTCTACTCCTTGCAAGAGAGAGTAGGCCGCCTCACCGATGGCCTAGGTTTCGATAAGGCCGATCTGGCGAAACCTTTGCACATCCTTTCTTCCGGCCAAAGGGAAAAAGCCTATCTGGCAAAGATGCTTCTAGAGGAAAAAGACGTCCTCATCATGGATGAGCCGACGAACTTTCTTGATCAAACTCAAGTGGCCTGGCTTGCCAATTATCTCAAGAATTATCCAAAGGCCTTTTTGGTTGTCTCTCATGACCAGGCTTTCCTGCGTCTTATCGCAGACGTTGTCTTCGTCTTGGAAAATCAGCAGATCACCCGTTATAAGATGGATTTCGATTCCTACCTCTTGCAGCACGAGCTCGACAAAGAGCAATACCAAAAGAACTACGAAGCCCAGCAACGCTACATCAAAAAGGAAGAAGCCTTCATCGCGAAGCATATCGTGCGCGCCACTTCCGCGAAAGCCGCGAAGAGCCACCGCGCGAGGCTTGCTCATTTAGACGTCATGGAAGCCCCGGGCAAAGAAGAAGGCAAGGTCCACTTCTCCTTTCCGTTCACTCACGACGTCGGAGAGAAACCCCTTATCGTAGATGAGCTTGTAATCGGATACGAAAAACCCTTGCTTGAGCCCATTTCCTTTCTGCTTAAAAAAGGAGATAAGATTGCAATCCTTGGGCAAAACGGGGTTGGGAAAACCACTTTTCTTAAAACCATCCTAGGAACGATTCCTTCCCTAGGCGGCAAATTCACATGGCTAGAAGGAACGAACGTCAACTATTACTCGCAAGATGAAAAAATCGATCTTTCTTTGTCTCCCTTTGATTTCATCAAGCAATATCATCCTGAGCTCGATAACACCAAAATTAGAACTTGCTTAGGCGCAGCGGGCGTTAGGAAGGAACTTGCCTTGCGAAAAATGAGCGAACTTTCAGGAGGCGAAGTCACGAAAGCAAGGTTTGCTTTGATGACTTTGAAGAAAAGCAATTTTCTCGTGCTCGACGAACCAACCAACCATCTTGATCAAAAGGCCAAGGATTCCTTGTTCGATGCGATTGAACGCTTCCCCGGTGCGGTCATCATCGTCTCGCACGAAAAAGATTTCTATGATGGGCTCGTCGATTATGAGCTCACGTTTTAGTTGAACGAGCGCTTCTTCCTTAAGCCAAGCAAGTAAAGAAGCCAAGAGACCCCAGGGATTGAAACCCAATAGTTGTAAGCCCCGATGTCCGCGTTGTAAATCGCAAGAGACTGGCGATAGTTCGCATCCAAATCATGCATCGTGGAAACGTAGGAATCCTTATCATTTTCGCTTTCGCCCCATTCGATCTCTTCCGTCAAAAAGTTCAATCTGCGGTTGACTTGTTTGATGACCCCAATCGCGTTTTCCCATTCCCTCTGATTGGGCTTTTTCAAATTGATCGAGGCCAAAGAATCGATAAGTTTGCGATCATCCTCGCCAAAAGGATGTCCCTCTTTTCCAAATAGTTCAGACCACGCGAGCAAAACGTCCTGCTTTTCTAGGCAAAGAATCATAAGCGCCTCACTTCTTTTCTTAAGCTTCTTTCGGAAGGAAAGGGCGTTGGAGAGCACCAGCAAAAAAATGCTTACATAGAAGAAGAGCAGCAAGATGACGACGAGGAGGATGATTTGATAGGGCGCCATGGCCTTATTCTACCTCGATACAAAGGCGTTAAACACGCAAAAGGCGACTAATTTGACGGTGCGAAGCGTGAATATTATCATTTAGGCGAAAGAAAGAAGGGCCCTCATGAACAAAAAACCTATCGCCGCGATTCTTTACGATTTCGACTCCACCCTAGCGACCACTGATATGCAGAACTTCGGTTTCATCCCCTCGATGGGCATGGCCCCCGAACAATTTTGGGGAAAGGTCAAAGAGTTCACCGATAGAACGGGGGGAGACAAGATTCTATCCTATTTATATATGATGCTCCTCATCGCCAAAGAAAAAGGCATCAAAATGACGCGCGAATATCTAAACGAGATGGGGAAGGCCATCAAATTCTTCCCCGGCGTTTCCACTTGGTTCAAGCGCATCAACGATTACGGGGCGGAGCACGGCATCCAAATCGAGCATTACATCATCTCCTCCGGAAACAAGGAGATCATCGACGGCTGTCCCATTGCCCACGAGTTCAAGATGATTTACGGCTGCGAATACATCTACGACGCCCTAACCGGCGAAGCCATTTGGCCCAAGATGGCGGTCAATTACACCCAAAAAACGCAGTACTTTTATCGTATCTCAAAAGGAGCGATCGACGTGACTGACGACAAAACCATCAACGAGAAGACGAGCACCAAGCGCATCCCCACCTCTAACATGATTTACATCGGAGACGGATTGACCGACGTTCCCGCGATGATCATCGTCAAGAATTCAGGTGGCAAATCCATCGCGGTCTATCCAAAAGGAAACGAGGAGAAATCCGCGGAGCTCGTCGAGGATGGGCGAGTCAATTATTCCTGCGTCGCCGATTACACCGCAGGCAGGGATTTGGAAAGAATCCTTCATCTCATCATCGAAGGAATATCGATTAACGAATCCCTTCGCCACCGCGAAGAGAAGAACCTCCCCCAAGAGAAGATTAATTAACATTTTCTGCGTGGTAGAATAGCACGCGTGGAAACCAGCAAAAGAATTGCCATATTGCTTCTAGGCGGTAGCGCAAAGCGCTTTGGCGGAAAAACCCCAAAACAGCTTTTGCCCGTGAGCGGAAAGCCTTTGTTTTGCTATGCGTTCGATTCGCTTTCTAATTCTGCTGAAATAGACGAGATAATCTTGGTGGTCCGGCCAGACTTAGAGAAAAGCGTTAGAAGCATCGTTGAAAAACGCGCCAACGCAAAGCCCGTCCAATATGTGCATGGAGGCGATTCAAGAAGCGAATCCGTGCAACACGCCATCAACTATTTAAAAGAAAAGAAAACACCCGACGAGGCGATCGTTCTTATTCAAGACGCTGATCGCCCTCATTTGGACGAAAGACTCATCAAAGAGGGAATCGAGAAAGCCGCGAAGACAGGCGCCAGCGTAACCGCCATCCCCAGCACCGATTCCGTATTTGTAAGCACAGACTTTAATCATGTCTCTTCTTATCAGTCAAG
Organism: Parasutterella excrementihominis; assembly: GCA_963614595.1. Lineage (GTDB taxonomy): Bacteria > Bacillota_I > Bacilli_A > RFN20 > CAG-826 > Alloenteromonas. The sequence continues at coordinate 54,420 of CAVECL010000008.1, forward strand.
AGAAACAACATTTTTGGCGCAAACCCCGCAAACCTTCCGTCTAGGTTTGTTGAAAAAGCTTAGTTTTGCGGAGATTTCAACGGATGAAGCAAGTCAAATACACGCATTAGGGGCAACGGTTTCCATCGTTGTTGGAAGCCCCAACAACTACAAAATCAATTATCCAGAAGATTTAGAGCGCTTCGCAAAGGAGGGGGGAAAATGAATCTACCGAAAATAGGAGACATCGCAGAAGGGGTTATCGTGAAGGTCTATCCCCGCTATGCCATCATGCTCTTTGACGACGGCTGGACCGGATTGCTTCACATCAGCGAGCTCGCGAACACATTCATCCACAACTTCGCCGGTTATGTTTCCGTAGGGAACATTTACACCGTGAAAGTCATCGCAGTGAACGAAGAAAGTGATAATATCCGTGTGTCGTTGAAGCAAATGAGCCAAAGCGACCGTCGGAAGGCCTTCCGCAAGCGGAGAATCAGCCCCTTAGAGGTGAATTTCTCAGCTTTAGAAGAGAAACTCCCCGAATGGGTGAAAAGCGAAAACGGAAAGGATGAAAACCTATGATTAAAGTAGATACTAGCCACACCATCATCGATATTGATTACGCTTCTTACGCAGGTCAAATTAAGAAAATCAATCAATCCATTGATCAAAAAACCGGAGAGGGAAGCGATTTTCTCGGCTGGACGAATTACCCTGAGAATTACGACAAAGAGGAATTTGAGCGCATCGTCAAAGCGGGCGAATTCATTCAAAAGAATTGCGAGGCCCTCGTTGTCTGCGGCATCGGAGGCTCCTACTTAGGAGCGCGCGCCGCGATTGAGGCAATCAACGGCCTTCTTCCCACGAGCAAAGTGAAAATCATTTTCTTTGGAAACACCTTCGATCCCGATTATTCGAGCCAAGTCCTTGAATTCTTGAAAGGAAGGAAATTTGCAATCAACGTCATCTCAAAGTCTGGCACCACGACAGAAACCTCCGTTGGCTTCCGCTTGGTGAAAGAGCTTCTTGAGGAACAAGCCGGTAAAGAAGAAGCCAGCAAATACATCTTCGCGACCACCGACAAAGCGCGGGGCGCCTTGATCGAACTTGCTAAGAAGTACGGCTATGAGCGCTTCGTTCTCCCTGATGACGTCGGCGGAAGATACAGCGTCTTCACCGCCGTCGGCCTTCTTCCTATGGCCGCCGCGGGCATTGACATTCGCGCCTTTATGGATGGCGCGCTCGCTGGACAAAAAGAATACGACACCGACGTCCTCAACGAAGCTTATAAATACGCCATCGCTCGCAGGGCGCTCTACGTTTCCGGAAAGTCCGCAGAGATGTTCGTGACCTACAAGCTCCAGCTCGTTCAGCTCACCGAATGGTGGAAACAGCTTTATGGCGAATCCGAAGGCAAAGATGGCAAAGGATTGCTTCCTGATTCGGCAACCTTCACGACCGACCTCCACTCCTTAGGCCAATTCGTACAAGAAGGAACCAAGTTGCTCTTCGAAACGATTCTCAACGTCGAAGAGCCAGCAAACGAAGTCAGAGTTCCTCATGACGAGGACAACCTCGATGGTCTGAACTATCTTGAAGGCAAGAGCTTGGATTATGTAAACAAGAAAGCCCTCGAAGGAACCTTGGACGCTCACGTGAACACGGGGAAGGTTCCTAACATCGTGATCAGCATCTCAAAGATGGATGCCTACAATTTGGGTCAGCTAATGTACTTCTTCATGAGAGCTTGTGCGATGAGCGCTTATCTCAACGGAGTGAACCCTTTCAACCAACCTGGCGTGGAAATCTATAAGAAGAACATGTTCCACCTTTTAGGAAAACCTGGCTTCTAATCGAAAGAAATCACAAAATTTTACCCCTTGAAAAAGGGGTTTTATTTTTCGTTGCACTCTTGCTTTTCGGGTGATATCATACTTGAGCGCGTTTTGAAGCGCCCCGCGGATGCTTAGCTCAGCGGGAGAGCATCGCCCTTACAAGGCGGGGGTCACAGGTTCGAACCCTGTAGCATCCACCAATCTGTTGGGGTTGAGAAGACGCGCGGACGGACTGTGGGCGAATAGCGAAGTGGCCAAACGCGGCTGACTGTAAATCAGCTCCTTCGGGTTCGGTGGTTCAAATCCATCTTCGCCCACCACCTTTTTATTGGGGTGTAGCCAAGTGGTAAGGCAAGGGACTTTGACTCCCTGATGCACTGGTCCGATCCCAGTCACCCCAGCCACGATCCTCCGCTAGCTCAGTGGTAGAGCACTTGACTTTTAATCAAGGGGTCGTGAGTTCGAGCCTCACGCGGGGGACCATCTCTTCTACTGAGAGGAGATGCGGGAAGAGCCTGGCAATGAGCTAGGCGTTTTTTCGTATTAGGGGGTTCTTCCTATTTTGTGAAAGTGCTAAAATCCTCCTCGCGCGGGTTTGGCGAAATGGTAGACGCAAGGGACTTAAAATCCCTCGGGTGATGAGCCCATGCCGGTTCGAGTCCGGCAACCCGCACCATTTAAGAAACGATAGGATTGATACCAAAAATATCAGTCCTTTTTTTATTTTTTTAAATCTATTTTCGTGTATAAGCTAATTCTGAGCGCTTCGAAGACACTT
>CAVECL010000009.1:0-56669 GCA_963614595.1 Parasutterella excrementihominis
AAAACAAAAGTTTCAAACATTATTTTTGTTTGAAGCTTAATCAAGAAAGCAAGAACTCGAGATCGTCTTTGCCGATGTTCGAGGAGCTGACCCCGCCAAGAATCGAGGTGAGCTCCTTCTTTTTCCTTTGAAGCGCGAGCACCTTCTCTTCCACCGTCTGCCCGCAGACGAGGCGGAATATGGAGACGTTCTTGTTCTGCCCGATGCGGTGAGCCCTGGCGAAGGCCTGCTCCTCCGCGGAGAGATTCCACCAGGGGTCAAGGAGGAAGACGGTGTCGGCCCCGATGAGGTTAAGCCCGGTCCCCCCTGCCTTAAGGGAGACGAGCATCACCGAATCCTCGGGGCTCTCATTGAACTCCTTCGCCATCGCGATTCGTTCCTCGCTGCTGCTCGCCCCGTAAAGGAAGCCATGCTTGATGCCCTTCTCCTTGAGCTTGCCTGAGATGATCTCCAAAGCCTTGGTGAAGCTAGAGAACACCAAAGCCTTATGGCCGGAAGGCAAAAGCTCATCAAGGGAATCCATAAGGTAATCGAATTTGACGGACTCCCTTTCCCCTTCTAGGAAAAGAGAAGGCGAGACGCACACCTGGCGAAGGCGCGTCAGCGCGGCCAAAATGGCGATCCTGTTCCCATCGCCAAGCTTAAGCTCGCCCCTAGCAAGAGCTAAGAACGACTCGTAGGTCTTCCTCTGCTCCTCGCCAAGAGAGAGGTAGACGTTGCTCTCTTGCTTCTTGGGGAGGTCGAGGCAGACCTCTTCCTTGGTGCGTTTCAATAGGAACGGGGTGATCTTGGCTTCCAGCCTCTTGCGCTTCTCGCTTGAGACGAATTCGCCCACCCCGTATTCGGCGCGGAACTTGGAGTATTCCGGGAAATAGCCGGGGAGAAGGAAATCGAAGATGGACCATAGATCCAAAAGGCTATTCTGGATCGGGGTGCCGGTGAGGGCGATCCTGCAGCTTGCCTGCAGCTCTTTCACCGCCTCGCTTTTCTTCGCCGCGGCGTTGGAGATCATCTGGGCCTCGTCGAGGACCAAGCAAGCGAACTTCTTGCCCTTATAGAAGGAGATGTCGTTCCTCAAGGAGTCGTAGCTGGCGACGTATACCTTGCCCTCTTTCCTTATGCCTTTGATGGCCTCCTCCCTTTGCTTCGCGCCCATGGAGAGGACGACGACTTCCTGCTTGGGGTTGAACTTCGCGAATTCCTCTTTCCAGTTGTACAGAAGCGACTTCGGGGCGACCACCAAGCAGGGAAGGTTGCTCTTGTTCAAGGACAAAAACGCGATGGTCTGCAGGGTTTTCCCTAAGCCCATCTCATCCCCCAGGATTCCTCCTAGATGATGCTTGGCCAGGGTTTTCATCCATTGCACCCCGCCTTTTTGGTAAGGGCGGAGCAGCTTCTCGATCCCAGGGTCAAGATCTTTCAGGGACGTTTTCGAGTAATCAAGCACCTCGCCCAAAAGCTCTTTGAGGTCATCGTCTAAGGTCAGCCCCTCCTCCTGGAAGGAAGATAGGCGCAAAGCAAGAGGCAAGGAGAGGCGGTTCTCCCTAAGGGAGCCCAGCTCTAGGAAGAGCTCTCCCGCGAGGGTGTTCTCCAGGCTCTGAAGATTCAGATAGTCCCCCTTCACGAGGATGTATTTCTTCTTCTTTCTGTAGGCGGAGGCGATTTGCTCAAGCTCCTCGAGTGAATAGTTCAAGGAGGTGCAGGAAAGGTCGAACCAGTCCCCGTGCCCCTTCAAAGAGAAGCTGAGCTTCGGGACGGGCCTCACGCGGACTTTGGAAAGCCGCTCATCAAGGTAGAACGCGCAATGGGAGTTCAAGACGGAGAGGTCCTCGGAGAGGACGCTTAGGATCTCTTCCTCCTCTTTGATCTCCCCTTCTTCCTTCAGGCGAAGGACTTCTAGGCAAGAAAGGAAGTTGTCCCTTCGCTTCCTTTTGACGCTAGAGGAAGCGACGTAAGTAGAAACGTCCACCTTCTCATCGCAAAGGTAGTACTCGCTATGGCAGACAAGCGCTCCCTTCTCCCCCCAGCTGAGGTAAAAGGAGATCGAGGGGATGTCCTTCCCTTTCCCGTCCTTCCTATCCTCCAAATAAGGCGCCAAAGAATCGCCGAGCTCCCTCCCAAGGCTCGCGAAAGGGAAGTCAGGATGGGTCAAAACGAATTTGAAGTAGCTCTCTATCGGCTTGGTTAAGAAGGAAAGGAGGAAGCACTTCCCCTCCTTCTTCAAAACATAAAAGACCATATGGGAGCCAAAATAAGGCTCCCCGCCCAAAGGGAGAGAGGGGATGAGCTCATAGGCGCCCCCCTCTTTCCTCGATAATAGGGCCTGCTCTAACGGAGGAACTTCAAGCAACGTCCCCAGGAAGGAGATCTCCTCGCCTTCTAGCAAAGCAAGCAAGGGATTTAGATCCTCCTCTTTGATCTTCAAACAGTCCTCCACCCCGTTCCGGTTGAGGCATCTTCCCAGGAGCTTCTCGAGGAACCTCTCTTGCCGGGGGCTCGTTTTGAAGTCGAGCTCCCCGGAAAGGAAGCTGACCCTCTTCCTATCCGCGTAGGCGTTGAGGATGGCGCTTGGGTCGCTCAGCTTCTTCCTCTTCCCGTTGTCATTGAGATAGAACCTCACCTCAATGGTATTGAAGCTGCCCCTATCAAAGGAAAAGCTGAGCAAGGAAGGCTTTTTCCTGGGGGAGGCAGGCAAAAGGGAGGAAAGCTCCTCCTTGAAGGAAGCGAGCTCTTTGTAGGCGTTGGAGAGGCTCTGCGCCTCCTCGTAGCTAAGCGAGGCGTCATCCTTTAGGAACGAGGCGTCCTCCCCGTAGCTATCAGCAAGCTCCTCCTCGCTCATCCTGCTCTCTTTCAAGGCCAGATAATAGGCAAGGCAAAGCCCTTCTTCCTTCCCTTGGCTGGGGAAATAGGGATTGGCCACGATGCTTTTCCCCGAATCGATGGAGAAGGAAAGGTAACCCCCATCCTTCGAATAAGCCTCATAAAAAAGGGTCTTCGTGGGTTTGGAAAGGGAGTAAACGATGCTGAATTCGCCGTTCTTAAGGCGCGAAAGCAAGCCCATGGAGGCTTTGCTTTTGGCCAGATACCCTCTGATCTCGCCGAGTTTGTTCTCGCCTAATCTAGCTAGATACATGCCTATTCCCCCTTCCTTCTGAATCCTTGCTTGCTCAGCAAGAGGTAACGCTCCAGCAAGCAGAGATACCTCGCCCTGGAGGAAGGCGTCCTTTTGGAGAGCTTCCTCGTCTCCTCATCGCCTAGATGGGAGCTGAGGCAAGGGAAGGAGTCAAAGCAATCCCAGACGGCCTGCTCTTCCTCCTTGCTGATCGAGAGCTTCTTCAAGGTGAGGAGAAGCTTGGAGACGAGCGCGTTTTGATAGGAATAGGAGGAAAGCTCTTCCTTCAGGCAAGGGAAGTCGCTTAGCAAAAAGAAAGCGATGTCGCTTTCCTTCCCCTTGCCTAGCAAGAAGGCGAAAGGCAGGGCCATCTTGCTGTTAGAAAGGCTAGCAAGCAGCTCGTTCCCTTTCTCTAGCTTCTCCTCCTCGCTTAGCCCTTTGTAATAGGAGCAAAGAGTCGGGAAATCGCCTCCCCCGACCCCGAAGCAGCGTTTGTAGCAAGATAAGGCAAGGGACACCTCCCCTTCTTTCTCTAGCTCTTTCCCCAATTTCTGCCAGGATGAGCTAGGCAAGGAGGCGTTGGGGTTCTTCGCAAGCAAGGCGATCCCGTCTTTGTCCCCTTTCTCAAGCAGTTCCTCGCTTAAAGGCAGAAAGCCATGGAAGCGGAAATCCGCCTGGCAAAGAAGATGGAGGGTGAAAGGGGGCAATAAGGAAAGCAGCTTCCCTTCCTCCTTCTCGTAGAGTCTCAGGAGATCATAGCTTCTGCCGTTGGTGAGGCCCGCTTCGAACCTCTCAAGGCAGCAAGAGGAGAAGACGGGGGAAGAGAAAGAGGCTAGATAAAACGACTTCCTCGCCTGAGCGGACAAAGTGGAGGGGATCTCGCCGAAAAGCAGGCCCTTCTCCTCTTCGCTTAGCGGCAGCTCCTCGAGCATCGGGACCAGAAGGAACCCGACCTTGCCATCCCCGAACCCCGAATAGCCGGTATAGGAAGAGAAGATGAGCTTGAGGCAGGAGACGGCCTCCTTGCCTTCCCATCTTTCCTCGCTTTGCCTGTTCTTGTATTCCTTCAAAGCCCTTTTTAGATAAGGGAGCGGGGAGAACCCCCTGCTCACCAAGGCCTTTAAGAACAATGAAAAGCCTTCTTGCCCCCCTAAGGAATAGCCTCCCGTCTCTTTCTCCAGCTGCAAAAGCAGCGCGGCGAGGTGGACGCAGGGGGCGGGGAGGCTCCCTTTGCAGGAGCAATGGGCGCTAGAAAGCAGCCCGCTTGCGTTGAAATCAAGCCGGCAGGCATAGCTAACCCCATCGCAAAAGACATTCCCGTGCGCTTCCTTCGCCCCTTCATCGTATAAGGTCAAAGACACGTTTCCTTGCTCGACGAGGGATTTCGCCTCCTCGAGGATGTTCTCTTCGAACAGCGCGCGGCTAGAAGAGTATGGGCTGCCTTTTTTCTTTTGCATAATCGCCTTAGTATAGCGCGATTTCAATCCTGGCAAGCAAGAAAATGCATCAAGAAAGCCAAATGGGCGGAAAAGCATCGCCTAGAAGGCAAGAAATTCATGGATATGGCTTTTAAAAAACGAGGGGAGAGAAACGTTCTCCCCTCGTTTTCGCAAAGAAAAAAGCTTCTAGAGGCCGGGAAAGGCTTCACTCCCCGTCGCCTAAGGCCCCCTTAAGGAAATTGGGGAGGATCTTATCCTGGATGTCCTCCTCGTTCTCTCCGCTTCGCTTCTCGCTGTTCTCGGCGTCATGGAGAGCCTGCTCCTTGATGGAGGCGACCCCGCTGCCGACGTTCTCGCGGCTGAGGGGGGTGTATTTGGGGACGCTCGTGAAATCGTAATCCTCAGAGAAATCCGAGGCGATGACCGAAGCCACCATCGTGTCTTCGTAGGCGGGGTTGATCGATACCCCGAACATCATGTCGACGTTGCTGCCCGCGGCTTCGGAGACCCTGGTCGCGCATTCCTGCGCGTCGAAAAGGGAAACGTTCGTCCCCGCGGTGATGGAGACGATGAGCTTCCTCGCCCCGGAGATAGAGGCCTCAAGAAGAGGCGAGTTGATCGCGTTTTCCGCGGCCATCATCGCCTTGTCCGGCCCGCTGCCCGTGCCAAAGCCGATGAGCGCGAGGCCAGAGCCCTTCAAAGTCGCCCTCACGTCGGCGAAGTCAAGGTTGATCATCGCCGGGCGGAGGATGAGGTCGGTGACGGTCTGGACGGATTGGGCAAGCACCCTGTCGCTTTCGGCGAAGGCATCGTTGACGGAGCATTTGCCGGAAGAGGAGAGAAGCTTGTCGTTGCTGACGATGATGATCGAGTCCACCGCGTCTTTCAATTCGTTTAATCCCGTGACGGAATTCCCGATCCTCCTTTTGCCTTCGAAGGTGAAGGGCCTTGTGACCACCGCCACCGTGAGCGCCCCCTCTTCCTTGGCGATCGAGGCGACGACGGGGGCTGCGCCCGTGCCGGTGCCTCCGCCCATGCCGGCCGCGATGAAGACAAGGTCTTTGCCTTTGACGATCTCTCTTATCGTCTCAGTCGACTGCAGCGCGGCTTCTCTGCCCACCGCGGGGTCTCCCCCGGCGCCTAAGCCGGAAGTGACCTTCTCGCCAAGCACCCTGCGGTTGCTCGACTTTGAGGTGGCCAAAACCTGCTTGTCGGTATTGAGCACCCAGAATTCAACGTCTTGGATGTTGTCGATCATGCGGTTGACCGCGTTGTTGCCCGCCCCGCCGACGCCGATGACGACGATTTTGGCTACGGGCTCGAAATTATCTAAATCCATGGAATCGGACATGATGGTTCTCCTTTACAAGGTGTCTTCTTGGGCGGAGTTCCTCCTCTCGCCCTTCTTTTCTTTCTTTTCGCTGGTGCGGGTCACCGAGGCGACGCCGCGCTGGTTGTCTTCCATCGAGCCGGAATAATGGCTCGCGGCGATGACCATGCCTAGGCAGGAAGCGAATTCCCTCGCGTCGGCGCCTAGATAGCTCTGGCTCGGGAAATAGATCTTGTGGCTAGGCCAATGGGCGGCGAAGAAATGAGCGAGCCCCTCCAGCTTGCTGCCTCCTCCGGTGAGCACCACTTCGATCTGCCTCAGATCGCTCGCGCTTTCGTTTTCCAAGGCGCTGAGCACGCCGTTCATCTTGCCGAAGTAGTCCTTGAAGAACTCCTCTAAGGCTATGTTGAAATCCTCTTGGGTGAATTCCTCTTCCAGGAGGCTTCCCTCCTTGATCCCCTTGCCGATCGGAGGCAAGAAGGCGCTTTCGCGCGTGGAGTAGCCGAAGATCCTTTTGAGGTTCTCGGCTTCCTCAAAGGAGATTCCGAACCTCGAAGCGAGGAAATCCGTGAGATTCGCCCCGCCTTGATAGAGGAACTGGGAGCGGATCGGGGTGGTGTTGCCCACGAGGGTGAAGGCGGTGTATCTCTCGCCGATATCAAGCAGCAAGTAGGTTTTCGGAAGCGTCTCATCCTGCGCGTAAAGAAGGGTCTCGCAATAGGGGGCGACCGCCGATTTCTTGATGCGGAGATTGCATTTGTTGGCGAGGGCGCTGTAATCCGAGGAAACGGCCTTAGGCAGCGCGTACATGAACAGATCCGCCTCGATGAAGTCGCTCTGCATCCCCAACGGGGGATTCTTGTAGACGCTCTTGTCGCTTAGGGTGAAGCTGGTGGGGATGATGTCCACCACCTCCGTGCCCGCGGGGAAATTCTGGTTCTTGCCAAGCTGGATGAGGTTCGCCACGTCGAGCTTGCTCACCTTCTTGTCTGGGCTGGAGAGGACGGTCGTCTTCCGCGACTGATAGATCTTCAGCCCGATGGGGGCAAGCACCAAGCAGACCTCGCTCAGGTTCACGTCAAGCTTCATCGAATCGTCCCTGAAATGGACAAGGGGGGCGATCGCGTCGATGAGCCCTTGCTCATCCCGGATGACCCCGTTTTCGATTAGGCCGTCAGGCAAAGCTCGCTTAGTGCTATAAAGCACGACGGGCTTTTCCCCCAGGCAATATCCGATGAGGAGCTTGATCTCATTGCTCGTTATTTCAAAGCAGGCGCATTTCTTCGTTTCCATCGAGGTATATTGTAATATACCTAACTTGCTCTTTCTAGATGTCTCTTTAGAAATTTACTTGTAGTCTTTTAGTAGTTTTTTGGTATATTTGAAATTTTAAAATAATTCGTTCATCACGGCGCTTTTTGGCTTATTCTTTGGACGTTCTTCCAAATAAAGCACGTTTTTTAGCGGCACAAAAAAAGGCGCGCAAGCGCGCGCCTAAATCATTAGTCTTGATCAGAAGGTATAGGCAAGAAGGGAGACTTCGCTAGTCTCGCTAGTCGGCTGCTCCTCGCTTTCATGGACCTGCTGCGCTTCCGCTTTGGCGATGCTCACGCCATAGGTGATGAGGATCGGGGCGGCGGTAGATAGCCCCGCGGCGAGGGCGAAAAGGGAGAGGCGCATCGCGCGCCTTACCCTGTAGTAGGCTTTCTTATGGCCGGTTTTGTAGAGCTTGTCTTTCATGGATTCTTGATCCTTTCTTTCATCTTTTTTCTAGTACGCGCAGCTTCGCGGAGGCGGAGCGGCGGTTCTCCAGCAGCTCCTTCTCGCTTGGGAGGATGGGCTTTCTGAAGGGGAGGGCATAAGGGAGTTCTTCTTCTCCCGGGAGGGAGATCGCGTGGCGGTCGATTCTAGGAACGGCGAGTTCCTGGAACGCCTTCTTGACGAGGCGGTCATCGGTGGACATGAAGGTGATGATGGCTAGCCTTCCCCCGCTTCTAAGAAGGGTCGGCCCATCTTGTAGAAGAGCCTTCAAGGCGTCTTCCTCTCCGTTCACCTCCATGCGCAGGGCTTGGAAGACTTGCTTCGCGGGATGGCCCTTCTTGCGGAGGTCCTTCTCGCTTTTGCTCGCCTTGATGATGTCGACGAGCTCGAAGGTGGTGACGATTTTCTTCTTGGCTCGGGCTTTCACGATGTTCCTGGCGATGCGCTTGGAATCCTTCTCTTCCCCGTATTCGAAGAAGATCTTCGTGAGCTGCTCCTCGCTATAGGAGTTCACCACTTCGTAGGCAGAGAGGGCCTGGCTTTGGTCCATCCTCATGTCTAGGCGCGCGTCTTCTTTATAGGAGAAGCCCCTGCTCCCCTCATCGAATTGAGGGCTGGAGACGCCTAGGTCTGCGAGGATGCCATCGACTTCCGTGATCCCCAATTCGCCAAGCCTGTCTTTCAGGCAAGCGAAGTTGCTGCGGATCAGGGTGAAGTTCTCGCCAACCCCTTCTAGCTTGGCCCTGCTCTCTTTCATCGCCTCTTCGTCGAGGTCGAAGGCATAGAGGTGGCCTTGCTTGGCTTTGGAGAGGATCAAGGAGCTATGCCCAGCCCTGCCAAGCGTGCAGTCGACGTAGACGCCGTCAGGCTTCACCTGCAGCGCGTCCACCGCTTCGTTCAGCATTACCGGGTAATGGTTCCCCATCTTAGTGGCTCCTTTCCGCCAAAGCTTCGTAGTCCCTGCCGTTTCTTAGGAGGTAAGAGGCGTAAGCCCCCGCGTCCCATAGCTCCAAATGGTCGATCACCCCGATGAGGGTGACTTCCTTTCCGATCGCGTAGTCCTTCAAGAGGTCTTTCCCCAGAAGGACGCGTCCCACGGAATCGATAGGGAGCTTCTTCATGGAAGAGGAGGCCAGACGCACATAGGCGCGGTTGTCGGGATCGGTGTAGCTAAGGGAGGCAAGCTTGTTGAGCGCTTCCTGGAAGTTGTCTTCCCGGTAAATGCTCACGCATCCTTCGAAGCCCTTCATGATGTAGAGGGTCTCGCCTGGGGCGATTCCTAATTCCCTGGGAAGCATGAGCCTCCCTTTCGGATCGAGGTTGCGGGAATAGGACCCAAAGAACACGTTTACCACTTTTTACCACCTCGGCACCACAATGTTACATTCTGTAAGAAAAGGTGGCAAACACTTTTTGCGAGATTATCGAAAAAAGATGCTCAAAAGTACGAGGACGCATCTTGGGCAAACGTTCAAAAGCCGTTTCGGCGTTTTGCATTAAAAAGGGTTAGGTACAGTATCATGTGCTTTATAGCCTTCTTGGAAAGAGGAACGGAAACGATTGCAGCAAATCATTCCCAAGTTCGCGGAAATCCAAAACGTTATCTAGATAAGACAACCGAGGATTTCGAAACCATCAATTTTTGGCAAGGCAACGGCAAAAAGATCAGAAAGAAGATAAACGGCCTGATAAAAGGCATGGGAAAGCCCGAGCCTTTAGCAGGCAATCTTTCTGGCTTCTGCTCACGAAAAATCGGTGATGAAAACAGGCTTGTCTACAAAGCGAGAAACAACAACGTTATCGTTATTTCCTGTCGTTATCATCATTTTGGCCATTCAGAGCCAAAAACATTGGATTTTTCTTTTCGACCTTGTTAAATTTTCCTCCGTCAACGAGTAGCATCCTTGCGTAAGTCCGGTTGATCGCTGGCCTTGCGCTTTTTGTTCGTTTCGGCCAGAGAAAGGATTTCTTTATGGACGATTCAAAGCAAAACGAAATTGGAGTGGCTTCCCTAAGGAAACTATTCTGGAAAATGGGTCTTCCCATGATCGTCTCGATGGTGCTGCAGGCCCTTTATAACGTGGTCGACAGCGTCTTCGTCGCGAACATCGAAGGAACGGGAGCCTTGGCGAATGAGGCCTTGACCTACGCTTTCCCCATTCAGATTCTCATCATCGCCGTCGGGGTCGGGACGGGCGTCGGACTAAACGCCCTGCTTTCAAAAAGCCTAGGCGAGGGAGATAAAGAAAAAGCAAGCAGAGCCGCGGGGAACTCAATCTTCCTCGCTCTTATCATTTACCTTATCTTCCTGATTTTCGGCCTATTCCTCTCGCATTGGTTCATCTCCTTGTTCAGCAAAGAGGAGCAGATCATCCAAATGGGCGGGAACTATCTGATGATCTGCTCCAGCCTTTCCTTAGGCTCCATCGGCTTTGCGATATACGAAAGATTCCTTCAATCCACGGGGAAGACGATGTATAGCACCATCGCCCAAATCTCAGGCGCCATAATCAACATCGTCTTCGATTACGTCTTCATCTTCCCCCTCAATATGGGCGTGGAAGGCGCGGCTTGGGCGACCATCTTCGGTCAGCTGGTCTCCTTGGCGATCGCGATGCTCTTCCACTATCTTGGCAACAAAGAAATCGGGGGAAGCCCAAAATACATCCGTCCAAGCTGGGCCTTGATCAAAGGGATCTACTCGATTGGCTTTTCCGCGACGATCATGCAGGGCTTGCTCTCCCTCATGATGGCGGGCATGAACATCATCCTTGGCTCTTCCAGCGCGGACAGTCTCATCCTCGTGGGCGGCTTTGGGATCTACTACAAGATTCAGCAGGTCGCCCTCTTCTCCTGCTTCGGGCTTTCGAACACGATCATCACAGTCCTCTCTTTCAACTATGGGATGAGGGACAAGGAACGTTCTTTGGAGTGCGTGAAATACGGGATTCTCGATACCTTTATCGTAACCTCAATCCTCACGGTTCTGTTTGAGGCTATCGCCTATCCCTTGTCGAGCCTCTTCGCTTTGTCAGGAGGCAGCTCCAGCGAGCTCATCCCCGTCTGCGAGAAAGCGGTGAGGATCGCTTCGATCGGCTACGCCTTCATGGGCTTCAACGTCGCCTCCCAAGGCGTGTTCCAGGCGCTCCGCTACGCCTTTAGGCCTTTCTTGACGGCCTCGCTTAGGCTCGCGGTCTTCCTTTTCCCCCTCGCCTATCTCTTCACTTTATCTCCTGACGTGAGTGAGATTGTCTGGTGGAGCTTCCCGATCGCGGAAGCTTTGACCGCGGTCGTCTCTTTCTTCTTGTTAAGGGACGCCATCAAAAAGAAGATAGGAGTTTTGGAGGAAAAACCATCCGCGAAATAAGTCTCATCCTTTGTCGTCGAACTTTTTAAGAGCCAAATAACATTGCTAGGTTTTTAAAGTTTCTTTGCCTATTTTCTTTAAGTAGATTTTTTCGCCAAAGAAAAGCCGCGGCTAAGCGGCTTTTCATTTTTCTTCAGGCGTAGTCATCAGGAATCGCGTCGAAGGGCGATTCGCTTTCCTCTGAGTTGGCCTCTTCTTCAGTCAGGACGTCATAGCCCTCTCCCCCTTTGGGAAGCTCGCTTCCCTCCGCATGGGGAGAAACCGGCACAAGGGTCTTCACGATCTTATGCGCGAGCTCCTCGCTTTCTAAGAAAGTCCCAGGGAAGACATACCCTTCCCCTTCTTCCTCGAAGGAAGAAAGGATATCGATGTCCCCTTCCTCCTCAAAGGAAGAAGAGAACTCTTTCGCGGTCCTGCCATCTACGAGGATCCAGTTCCCGGAAACGCGGTAGCTGCATCTTAGATAGCCGTCCTCGTCATAGAAGCTGGCCTCGAAACGGCAATCGGGGATTTCGATAAGAGGGTATTCCTTCTCGCAGTCGCCCCGCGAGAAGGAATAGGTTTCGCCTAGCTCGATTGGCTTAGAGGGTCTGACCTGGCTGCGGTAGATCCTCATTGCCTGACCTCAGCGCCGAATCTGGCCTTGAGGGAAGAGAGGACGTGGTCGGTCGCAGCTTTGATCTCCTCGTCTTTGAGGGTCTTCTCCTTGTCGAGGAAAGTGATCGTGAGGGCAAGGGATTTTTTGTTCTCGGCAATCCCCTCGCCTTCGTAGACGTCGAAGACGGAGACCTTGCTCACGAGCTTGTCGGCCTTTTTGATTTCCTTCGCGAGATCTTCGTAGGTGACTTCTTTCGGGAGCAATAGAGCGAGATCGCGGCTCACCGCGGGGAATTTCGAAGGGGCCTCAGCCTTGGGAAGAGAGGTCTTCATATCAAGGAGGGCAGCAAGATCAAGCTCAAGGACAACGGCGTTCTTAAGCCCGTATTCCTTCTTCGCAAGAGGATGAAGCTCCCCAAGGAAGCCAAGGATCTTCTTGCCTGAAATCAGAAGCGCGCTCTTGCCCGGATGCAGCTCATTGCCGCCTAGATTCCAGGGTTTGAAGGAAACCCTGTTGGCTCCTAGCCCAAGGAGATCGAGGATCCCTTCAGCCAGGCCTTTCGCGTCAAAGAAATCGTAGTCCCTCTTCTTCAGCTCGCCCCACTCTTTCTTAGAGCCAAAGAGAACGAGGCCAAGATAACGGGAGGACAGGCCTTTCGCATCGACGTCGCTGATCTCGAAGAAAGCGCCGTCTTTGTTTTGCCTGGCCGCGTTATAGGAAGCGGCTTTCAAGATGCTGTGCAACACTTCTTTCCTGACGGCTTCATGCTCATCGGTCATCGGGTTGGAGAGAATATAAGGCTCGGCACTCGAAATGTAATCGAACTTCAAGACTTCTTTCTTAGAGAGGAGCGTGTAAGTGAGGACCTCGCTCACGCCCTGCCCGAAAAGGTAATGCCTGATCTCCCTTTCTTTGGTTTGGGAGGGGGTCAGCCCCTGGCAAGAAAGGCGCGTCTGGGGAAGGGTGCTAGGCACATAGCCGTAGCCCAAGATGCGGATGACCTCTTCCGAGACATCGGCCTTGCCGTCGATGTCGATGCGGTAGCTAGGGACGGTCAAGACGAAGGCATCGCCTTTCTCTTTCACCTCAAAGCCATCGCGAGCAAGGACGTTTTTGACTTCTTCGAAGCGGAAGGAGGTGCCTAGCCTCGAGTTGATGTAGCCTAAGCTGACCTCGATGACCTTCCTCTCATGCTTCAAGGTGTCGTAGTTTTTGACCTCGTAGATCTCCTCAGCCCCGCAGAGGGATCTGAGGTAATGCGCGGCCATCCTCTGGACGTCGAGGGCCTGATCGGGGTTGATGCCTTTGCAGTAGCGCATGGAAGAATCGCTGGAAAGCCCGAGCCTATTGCTCGTATGGCGGATGCTGGCGTAGGCGAAATTGGCGACCTCGACGATGATGTTCTTCGTGTTCTCGTCGACTCTGCAGGCGTCCGCGGTCATGATGCCGGCTAGGCACATCGGCTTGCCTCCGCTAGTGACGAGCAGGTCGCCTTTCTCGATATGGTAGGTCTTCCCATCCATCGCGAGGAAATCCCCTTCGTAATCATCGACCACGATGAGCTCGTCTTTGGGGAGCTTGTCCGCGTCATAGAAATTGACGGGCTGCCCGGAAAGGAGCATCACGAGGTTCCCCGCGTCGACCGCGGCGCTAAGGCTTCTGATGCCGGAAGCGTTGAGCAAAGAGGAGATTTCTTTGCTCGATGGGCCGTTTTTGACTTTGTTGACCCTCATCGCGGAGAACTGGGGGCACTTCGGGGTATTCGACCCGACGAGGAAGTCGTCTTTCTTGTCTGAAAGAGGCTCGTACTCAGGGAGCTTCAAAGGAAGCTCCTCAAGGCAGGAGACTTCCCTGGCGATGTTGTTCAGCGCGTATAAATCCGGCCTATTGGGCAAGACGGAGACGTCGATCACGACGTCATCCAGCCCAAGATAGCCCAGGACGTCATCCTCTCCGATTGGGGCGTCCTCGGGCAGCTCTTCGATGCCGGCGCATTGGGATTCGCTGAGGTACTTCTTGTCGACGCCTAGCTCAAGGAGAGAGCAGCACATGCCATCGCTCTCGACGCCTCTAATGAGGGAAGGGGCAATCGTCCCGCCGGGAAGCTTGGCCCCGCTTCTAGCGACGATGACTTTCAGACCCTTCCTCGCGTTCGGGGCGCCGCAGACGATCTGATGGACTCCGTATTCCTTCCCCTCGTCCACCTCCAGGACATGGAGGTGATCCGAATCCGGATGAGCCTTGCAGGAAAGGATGTGGCCGATCGCGAGGTGGTCGCCGCTCGCCATATGCTCAATGCCTTCGACCTCCGCGCCTGCGAAAGTCAATTTATCGGCGATTTCCTCGGGGGTTTTGCCTTCTAGAGGAAGGACGCTTTTCAAATAATTCCAACTGGTTTTCATTGCCTTATCCTCACTTTCCGGAGAAATCCTTCAGGAAGCGGACGTCGTTTTGGTAGAAGCGACGGATGTCGTCGACCCCATAGCGGAGCATCGCGACTCTTTCCACGCCCACCCCGAAAGCGAATCCGCTCCACTCCTCGGGGTCATAGCCGCACATCGAGAGAACCTTGGGGTTCACCATGCCGGCGCCGAGGATCTCGATCCACCCCGTGTCTTTGCACATGGAGCAGCCCTTCCCTTGGCAATTGAAGCAAGAGACATCGACCTCGACGCTAGGCTCGGTGAAGGGGAAATAGGAGGAACGGAGCCTGATTTCCCTCTTCTCCCCGAACATCTTCTTCACGAAGAGCTCGAGGGTGGCTTTCAGATTGGCCAAAGAGATGTCCCTGTCCACCACAAGCCCCTCGATCTGAGCGAACTGATGGGAATGGGTCATGTCGTCATCGTCCCTGCGATAGGCTTTGCCCGGGCAAATCATCTTGATGGGCGATTTCCCTTCTTTGGAGACCATCGTATGGGCCTGCGCGGCGCTTGTCTGGGTCCTCAATAAGGTCTCCGCGTCGAAATAGAAGGTATCCTGCATGTCTCTGGAAGGGTGGTCCTTCGGGACGTTGAGCAATTCGAAGTTGTAGTGATCGCTTTCCACGTCCCTGCCGCTGACGACCTCATACCCCATCGAAAGGAAGATGTCCTCCACCTCGTCGATGACTTGGTAATAGGGATTCTTCCTGCCGGAAGAGGAGCCTCTGCCAGGCAAGGAGATGTCGATCTTCTCGCTGGAAAGCTTCGCGGCGAGCTCGGCTTCTTCCAGTTCTTTCTTCTTTCTCTCGTAGAAAGAGGCGATCTCGCCCTTCACCTCGTTCACCGTCTTGCCAAAGGCGGCCTTGCTCTCGTTAGGGACGTCCTTGATGAGGGACATCAGCCCCATCGCCTTGCCTTTTTTCGAAAGGTAGGCGTTATAAAAGGAAGAAAGGCTAGCTTCGTCGGTGACTCGCTCTTCCTCTTTCCGCGCTTCTTCCAGGACGGAAAGGGCTGTTTCGATTGGATCCATAAGTGCTCCTTAAATAAAAAAGACGGCAGTAGGAACGGAAATTTCCGCGGTGCCATCCCACTTCAATCTATATAAAGATATAGGTTGCTCTCTTTCCCGATAACGGCGGGCCCGGGGAGGTCACCCTCCCGTCCTCCGCGGCGAATTCGCGGATCCCTTCTGGGGCGGTCTCACTGCTCGCCCCTCCCTTTATTCCAGGATTGCTCCGTTACTGCTCCGCTTCTACGGACGAATTCATTGTAGACCCCTCCACCCCTTTTTCAAAGAAAAAGAAAGGGCGATGGGAACATTGAAGGAAAACGTGCGCATTTTGCGGAAGTTACAATTATCCCCTCAATTATAAATTTCCTAATCGCATCGCCGATAAAAAAAGCACCCTTCATTTCAGTTCGATCAGAATCCTCAAGAAGAAAAGAAACCCGACTCCACCAAATGGGTTTCTTCTTCGATATCTACGTCCCTATATATTTTATTTCTTTTTGGCTCCCCTAAGCTTGTTATATTCCCTCACTTCTTTTGCGATCTCTTTGATCAAAGCGACGTCCCCTTCTTTCAGAGCCTTGAAAGGAAGGATGAAGACGCTTTTCCGATCATCCTTGAGCTCCGCGCATCCCCTTCTGATTTTGATGCTGGATACGGAAGCCTTGTAGGAGACTTCCTTCTCCCCTTTCCACGTAGCCAGGGCGAAGGAATAGCCTCCCTTCGCGCTTTTTGAAAAAGCGAAGGTGAGGCGCTTGGAATAGCCATGATTGATCTTGGTGAGCAAGATTCCAAGAGGGCAAAGCAAAAGGATGGATACGCCTAGGAAGAAGAGGATGGGAATCCAAGCCGCATCTCCTCCAGGATTGCCGCTTCTAGCATAGGCAAGAAAGGATATCCCTCCGAGCAAAGTCAGCGTCAGCCCCGCTCCTAAATCAGCGAAAAGCCACTTCGCCTTAAGCGAAAAAGCATCCAGGGACTTGCCTTTGTAAGCAGGGTCAAAGGAGATGGTTTTCTCTTCGCTTTCCATAAGAAAAGCCCATCTTCAAATGGGTGGGCTGATCAGCTTGCTTCATCACTCGCCCTCGTCTTTCTTAACTATCTCCGGGAACTCGAGGTACTCGCTTAAGTCGGGGAGAGAGAAGGAATCCTCGTCCCCGAATTCGGTGATGATGCTCCCCGTGAAGGAAAGCGACTCATCGAGGTTGAAGACGTAGTCTTTCTTGTCTTCGCCTTCCGGGGCGTTCTCGCTGAGGTCAAACATCCCCTCGGGATAGGTTTCCTCGATTTTGGCCTTGTCCAAATCGAAGTTCACGTCGTAGAAGACCTGGTCTAGGCCCGAATCGGTGAAAAGCGCGGTGAGGCTGAAGGTCTTGATGCTCGCATAGGTGAAGAATTTGTCGATCCTCTCCTTGACCTCGTCTTCGCTAGGAAGGGCTTCGCTATCGGAAAGGGTGTCGCTGAACGAGGCGAAGCCAGCGCTCAAAGCGGCGCTCAGCACGCTCTTGTCCTTGGTGGAGAAGCCGATGCGCTTGGTCCCGTCGTCTTTGGTGCTGAAGCTGAAGGCCGTCTTGCCTTGGCTATCCTCATACGCCCCTTCTAGGAATGAGGATAAAGAGAAATATTGGGATAAGGTGTCCCCTTCTTTGACAAAAGGCATCTTGTCGGTGATTTTTTGCTTGTCCTCGTCTTTGAGGGTCCATTTCCCCTTGTAACGGTTCTTTCCTTCTAAGACGTTGCCTCCCCCATAGAGATTATAGGAGGAGTCGCCCGTGATCTCCCTGATCGCCGTCTGGGCGAGCAGGCCGATCGTGGAATTCGTCTCCTTGCCCTTATTCTCGCCCGAGGCGTTGAAATAAAGGGCGTCCCCGTCGAAATAGGACTTGGCTTTCACCCCGTTTATCTTGAGTAAGTTGCTAAACGAAGAGGGGATCTTGCTCGAATCGGTTTTGAGGTTGATGTCGCCTCCGGTCAGAAGCAGCTCCGCTTTCAAATCGGAAGCGTCCTTCCCCTTCGCCCCTTTGAAGCCGGCCTCGAAAGTAAGCCCGGAGCCAGTGAGGTGGTAATAAGCGTCGTTTTGGTTCCTGATCCCCAGGGCGAAGCTCATGCCGTTAGGGCAGGAGAAGAAATAGGAGCCGCTGGAATAAGAGGCTTCGTAGGCATTCCTGAAGGAAGAGATGTAGCTCTTCCCCTCATCGGAGTTAGACCCTCCGCAGGAAGCTAGCAGCAAGAGGGAACATAAGGCAAAGTGGATTTTTTTCATGGGCATATTATGGCCTCCCTTCTTCATTTTGCATCCTTCGAATTGAGGTATTGCATCAGGATTCCCCCCGCAACCCCCACATTGAGGGAATCGATCCCCGACATCGGTATGTAGGCCAGCGCGGAGCACTCTTCCTTCAAGGACTCGCTCATGCCCTTCCCTTCGTTGCCAAGGACGAGGCAGAGCTTCTTGGGAAAGCGTATCTCCGTGAAGGGGATCCCCCCTTCCAAGGCGCTTCCCAAAAGGGAATATCCTTCTTGTTTCAACAAGGACAAGGCTTCTTCCTCCTTAAGCCCTTCCACCAGGCGAAGCTTGAAGATCGCCCCTTGGCTGGAGGAAAGGCACTTGCTGTTATAGAAGGAGGCGCTGCCTTCAAGCGAAAGCACTTCCTTAAAGCCGAAGGCCAGCGCTGTGCGCAGCAGCGTCCCGACGTTCCCTGGGTCTTGAACGCGGTCTAGAAGCAAGGCTTTTTCGCTAGAAACTCCTTTGTTCTCTATTTTCTTGCATACCCCTATGATGGGCTCCGGGGTTTTCGAGGAGGCTAATTTGCCAATGACTTCTCCGCAGGTGAGGATCGTCCTCACCCCCTCCAGGTGAGGGTCTTCCAAGGCAAGCACCTCGACGAGGGCTTTCGACTCATAAGCCATCTCTACGAGGTGATAGCCCTCGACGAGGAAAAGCGAGGGATCGACCTTCTTGAGATTGGAGAGATCTTTGATGTGGCTGTTGTTTTTCGAGAGGATGGTCTCACTCATAGACGTTCTTCCTAAGCTTGAGGTGACGCTCCTTGTAATCGGGGCAGTATTTCAGGACGATCCGGTAGAATTCCTTGCCGTGGTTCCATTCGTAATGATGGGCGAGCTCGTGCACCACCACCGCGTCGATGATGTCCAGGGAGTAATGGATGAGGGACAAGGCGAGCGTGATCGAATGGGTCTTCTTGCTGTTCACCCCGTAGCGCGTCTTCATCGCCCTCGTCCTCACTTTGTATGGGGGCTTCACCCCCATGAGCTTCTCGTAATGGGCGACCCTTTCCTCAAAGATGGGCAGAGCCTTTTTCTTCAGATAGCCTTCCATCGTCTTGGGGTCGAACTCCCCGACGTAATAAGGCTTCCCCAAATAATAGAGGTTCCCGTTCTCATAGGGCTTGATGAAAGAGCCTTTTCTTTTCAATAGCTTCGGCAGGCAGCTGAGCGCGGCTTTTTCAATGGAGGAAGCGCTTGAAAGATAAGGCGCGGAGACGCGGAGGGAATCCCCGCTTTCATCAAGCCACACGCGGATGTTCCTCATCCCTTTTTTCCGGGTGAGCAGCAAGGGGTAGGTTTTCCCTGAATATGTCACTGAGAGCTCTTTTTTCTGCACGGGCAAAGTATAGCAAAGGCAAGCCTCCAAGAGAGAAAAACATCGTCTCTTTCATAGTCGAAGCATCCCTGTCCAAACAAAAGAAGGGATTTCGTTTTCAAAAGGCGAGGGCGAACTCCTAGGCTAGGAGATCCTCGCCGCTTCGCTAAGCAAAATCATGTCGAAGGAAACCATGAAGGCGGCAAGGAAGGACGGGCATGAGTCGAAAAATGGCATCTCCCCATCAGGCTCATAAGAGCCAATCCATCAAGGAAGGAATGGATGGTTGCCCGTCAAAAAAAGGAAACAAGACGATTAAACAACATCCTTTTTCGGAATCTTCATAACGTTCTTCTATATTTTATCCCGCCGCGGCATTCTTCTTTTTGAGATGCGCAAAATCATCCGTAGCCATTCGAATGACCTTCATTCTGCATAAGGTTTGAAGATTCGTCTAAAACTCTGCCTATTCCCATTTACTGCCCCGCTTCCCAATCCCAAGCGCACGAGAAATCGGCATATCTTCCCAGGAGCAAAAATAGCTTTTCCGCGAGATGCTCATTTGCTGCAGCGAAGCCTTCCCCACGCTTCTTCCAACCATTCCAAGAGGATTCCTTCCCCATAATAAAAGCCACCCCCGCAGGGGATGGCTAAGGATTTGGGGAAGAGGATCAATAACCGACGGCCATGATCTCAACGACGTAACTTCCGGAGGTCGTTTTGCCTTCGATGACTTCGAGCAAAGCAGCATACCCGCTGCTGTTGGCGACGCCATAGATCACCGCTCCGTCCTCATCCCAGCTGTATTGCTGGGTGTCCGTGTATTTCGTGGAAGAGAGGGAGGCGATATAGGACTCAGCATAGGCAAGGGCCTTGGACTCGTCTGCGAAAGTGATGTCGACAGTGAAATAGTAGCTATAACCACTGGTCGCGGCATAGAGGTCGGTGTAATCGCCGATCTCGATTTCGCCGACGATGTCTTCGCTTTCCTCGAGGGTCGGGACCGCATAGGTCGCGACCTTGTTGAAAGAGGCGATCTTTTCGTTGGCCTCGGCGACGGTCGCATAGCTATAGCGCATCGCGTCGGTGGCGAGGTAGATCTGGCAGGTGAATTGCTTCAAGGAGCTGTAGTAATACCAGTCGACCTGGATATAGGTGGCCCCGGAATCTTCGCTCTGGGCGGTGAACTCTTTCTGATAATAGAAATGGGTGTAGCCGTCGCTGGAGCTTTTTTGGCTCCCGACGTAGTCGTAGCCAGCATCCGCAAGCATCTGGCCATAGCCTTTGGTCAGGTCTTTGCCATAGTAAGTCCATTGGATGCCCGCGTAGGTGTTGGAAGCTTCGCCGGAGGAGTCATCTTCGCTCGAATAGACCAAAGCCTGCTGATCGAAGGCGGCGTTGACTAAGCCAGCGGGGAAGATGATGTCGCTGGCCTTGTCGCCGAAGACGCCATCGATGGCCTTGCTGCAATCCTCGTCCCAGCCAGTCGGGGCGGCGATGTCTTTGGGGTTGGCGAGATAATCGCTCACGGCTTTGACCTCGGTCGTCCCGAAGTCAGAGAAATGAGCGGTATAGGTGACGACGCTCTTGCCGGAGACGAGTCTGACGCTCATATCGGCGTAAGAGCCATCTTCCGCGAGGGTTAAGCTCGCCCCGGAGACGTATTTGTAATAGTTGCCGTTAGAGCCGACTAAGTTCAAGAGGAAGTAAAGGCAGGTCGTCCCGGTGCCCTTGCTCATGTAGGAGGTGAGGTCCTTGATCATCTGCTTGGTGTTGAGCTCATAGACCAAGCCCTCGCCCTCGAGTTCGAGATACTGATAGAAATCGCTTTTAGCCAAAACGCCGGAAGGAGTCGTGTAATAGGTGGTGATGTCGTTTCCTAAGCCCTGGCAGCCATGGATGTTGAGAACGCCGTCGTCGACCGTGAAAAGGAAGAAGCCCTGGTCTTTGTTGGCCAAGATGCCTTGAGTCTCTTCCCCATCGCTCACCATGAAGGCGTCGGCGCCCATGTAATAATAGGTGCAATCCGCGGAATCGCTCCCACTGCTCGCGGTGATTTTCATCGTCACGTTGTTGGGGCGGATGCTCTTGATGAAGGAGCCTAAAGCCGCCTTGCGCGAGGCGGTGTTGTCTTCGCTAGAAGCCTCGCCGCTATTCGCGCTGCTGTTGTTATTGCCCCCGCCGTTGCAGCCGGCGAGAAGCATGGTCGCGGACAACGCCGCCAAGATAAGATGTTTTTTCTTCATTCCCAAAACCCTCCTTATGGGTCGCACGCTAGATGATACGAGCCAAAATTATTTTTGCAATCGCTCTTCTGCTAATTTTTCAAACGTCAACGAAAAGGAGCCTCCAAAAACAAGTTTGCCGTCAATTTAAAAGGGATTTGGCCTTTGGGGAACCCCATCGGGATTTTTGCTAAAAATATTCAGTCATATTCTTTACTTTTTAAAAATCTATCCATAGTTAAAGTGGGCTTTAAGTTCTCCTCTTTGAAAGCCCTTACATAACGTCAATCGCAAAAAAGTTAAAAATAAGGTTGCAAAAAACGAGACGAGGTCTATTCTTCCCGATGTTTTAAAAAGAGGTAAGCAAAAAATGAAATTGAAAAAGAAATTACTGGTCCTCGCCTCGATCGCCCTTCTCGGCGGATTGGTGAGCGGCTGCAATGTGGGCGGCGATAACAACAATCAGAGCGCGGATGGCGCCATCCAGATCGACGGCGACGTTTACGCGATTTCCTCCACCGACAAGACCTTTTCTTACGCCGCGGTGAACGAGGTCGTCGACCTCGATGAATATTTCCAAGTCATCATGGACGACAAAGATAGCACGGTCCGCCACGAATTCAGCGTCACCTGCTCCGACAAAAGCGTCGTCATCGATGGCCACAAGATCAAAGGCACCGCGATCGGCGAATATGAGCTTAAGCTCGCCGTCAACGACAAAAGGAAATACGTCAGCTTCTCCGTCAAGAGCGAATACAACATCGAGCTGATCGACTTCCTCAAGACCTTCGAGGACAGCGACGGCAAGAACTACCGCATCGATCTCGGCACCTACAATAAGGACACAAAGCGCTGGGGATATGAAAACTACACCATCATCCACAACGAGAACTATGCCGCCGCCTTCGACGCCGTTGATCCCGGCGCCGTCGACGAAGACACAGGCGAATCAAGCTCCTTCATCCTCGCTAACTTAAGCGACGGCAATGGCTACATGGGCCATTTCGACAAGGATGGCAAGCCGGAATTCGAATACGGGAAGATGAACATCGACAACTATTACATCATGGGCTCGATGATTCTCGACGGCGCCGCCTTCACCTCAAAATTTGACGAATTAACAGGCGACGAGATGCTCGTCGGGGATTCCATCCAGGCGAAGACCTTCCTCAACTACGGCATGTCGAACCTCGTCGAGAACTACGGCTACAGCGAGAACAGCTTCTACGTCCTCGATCTCGTCGATTCCGACAAAGACGGCGTGAAGGACACCCTCTACGCGAAGGTCACGGTCGACGGCACCTCCCAAAGCGGAGTCGCCTTCACCGACGAAGAATGGTGCACCGTGAAGATCAGCAATGTCGGCTCCGCCACTTGGGATTCTTTGGAGAAAGCCAGAACCGACTCCTCCTACATCCCGCAGAAAATCGACGTGAGCGAGATCGCCACCGCTTTCTCGAACATCACCACCGGCAACAACTACACCACCACGATGAAGATCTATGCCTGCGATGCGAGCGGCGAAGTCATCGCTCCTTCTAGCGTCGTCGACTACAGCTCCATGTATCTTCTGACCGGCAGCAAAGACACCATCAGCGAGATCCACACCGTCACAGGTTCCGCCGAGCTCGAGGCCAAGGCCTACGTCGGCGATGAGCTAAAGGCCAAGAAGGCTTACTGGGTCGAGGAAAATGGAACCGCCTATATCGGAACCTATCAAAAGGAGAATGAGGACGGGGAGGAAGAGACCACCAAGACGGCGGACACCTCCGACCACGCGCAGATGTCCAGCATGATGGCCCTCACCGCCGCGAACGTCAAAACAAGCACGATCGCCGACGCCATTTGGAAGAAGAAAAACGCCGAGGGCGACATCCTCACCTTCTCCGGCGACATCGGCGACAACAACGATAAAGACGGCCAGACCAACGGCTTCTTCGCAGGGCTATTCGACCAGATGTTCTGCCTTGGCTACAAATCCGGCAACGACACGGTCGGCTTCGGCACTTACATGACGATGGATGGCACGGTCACCTACACCAGCGGCGACACCTGCTCCTACACCGTCTCCTCGAGCTATGAGGAAGTGAAAGTCAACACCGCCACGAACGAAATCAGCGTCAAGGCCATGATCTATCTGCCCTTCAGCAATATCGAGCAGCCCTACGCGATGTGCGAATACGTGATCAGCAAGGTCGGCTCCACCACCAACGACTTCTCCAGCTACAGCACCGCCCCCGCGGTTACCCCAGCTGAGTAATCACTTCTCTATTAATAAATAAGGATATAAGGAGAAACAAATGAACACGAAAAAAAGATCGAAAGCCCTCGGCTTCCTCTTCCTCTCTTCCATCGGCGTGGCCGCGTTAGCGGGCTGCTCCGGCGGCGGGGGAAACGGCGATTCCGAAAACGGCTACACCTACAACACCTACCTCTCCACCTCCCCCTCGAAGTGGAACGTCCACAACTGGGAGACCAGCGACGAGAGCTACATCCAAGGCTTCACCGAGGTCGGGCTTTACGACGTCGTCATGAACGCCAACCACGATGGCTACAAATTCATCAGCGAGATGGCGGGCGAGATGCCGAAATCCATCGATCCCGCCGAGCTTGACGGCGAGGAATACGACACCATCAAAGAGAATTATTTCAACGGCAAAGAGCCGGCTTCCGGCATGATCTGGGAGATCCCTCTGAGAAAGAGCGCCAAGTGGCAGGATGGCACCGCCATCACCGCCGCGGATTACGTCGAATCCATGGAGAGGCTCCTCCAGCCGAAATACGCGAACTACCGCGCCGATAGCTACTACAACGGCAACTTCGTCATCGCCAACGCCGAGAACTACTACAAAAACGGCCGCCAGGTCCTTGAGCCGATCTATAACTATTTGATCGCCGGCAAAGCCGACGGCAGCCTCTATGACGAAAACGGCAACAAGCTAGAAGGCCAAGGGAAATTCTACATCGATCTGGCCAAAGGCGAGTCGCCTTATGGCAATTCGATCTTCTCCTCCAGCGGCTCCAGCGACGCCATCACTTTCTATGACGTCTTGAATTCCCGCAGCACCCCCTCCACCGACGCCGTCGAGCTCGCCGCCAAGCGCATCACGCTCGGCGTCTCCTACTATTACTGGAAGTTCGGCAGCGAGAAAGAGAAGAACGAGAACAAAGACAAGTGGGACGAGATCAAGAAAGCCGACTCCGTCAGCAAGACGATGCTCGCCTCGATGTCCCCTTTCTGCATCGACGAGTTCGATAACCAAGAGGTCTACACCACCGCGACCCGCGAAAACAGCGAAACCACCGACCGCTACACCAAGAAGGATCTTCAGGCCGATCTTAAGACCGTCGTCTCGGGCTTAAGCTCCTCCACCACCTGGGCTTCGAAGACCTGGGCCTGGCAGATCCCTCTTTCTGAGTACGTCACCCACAAGAAGACGAGCATCACGATGTCCAACGTCGGCGTCCAAGCCAAAGACGATTACACCCTCCGCCTCTATCTCAGCAAGTCCATCTCCGAGCTCGACCTCAAATTCCAGCTCTCGAGCAACTGGCTGGTCAACACGAGCCTTTACGACAATCTGACCAAGAAGAATTCCTCTTCCTCTTGGATGACCACTTATGGTTCCAACAGCGTCGACAACTACATGTCCTACGGCCCTTATAAGCTCACCGGTTTCGTCGCGGATCAAGCCATCACGATCGAAAGGAACGACCAGTGGTACGGCTACACCGACGAATCCTACAAATCCCAGTTCTCCGAATACAAGAGCGAGGATCAGGATCAGTACAAGATGGGCAAGATCTACACCCGCATCATCAAGGACCATCAGACCGCGGTCAACGAGTTCATGGCGGGCAACCTCGACGACATCGACCTCAACAAGAACGACATGAAGACCTACGGGAACAGCACCCGCAGGACGACGACCCTTGAGTCCTATACCCAAAAGGTCACCTTCAACACCGACCGTGCCAAGCTCGCCTCGCGTCAAAGCGAGGGAGGCAAGAACAAGACCATCCTCGCCAACAAGAGCTTCCGCAAAGGCCTCTCCCTCGGCTTGGACAGGAACAAGTTCGCCTCGCAGACCACCGCTGGCTCGCAAGCCTTCACCGGCCTTCTCAATAGCCTCTACCTTTCTAACAACGTCACCGGCGAGATGTATCGCGAAACCACGCAAGGGAAGAGCGTCTATAACCAGATCTACGGCGAGCTAGGAGGCAACCCCACCGACGAGAAGAAGAGCGCCCTCAAAGAAAGCGAGAACGGCTACAGCTACGCTTTCGCGAAGCTCTACCTCGCCGAAGGCATCAAAGAAGAGCTCAAGAGCACCGAGGAAAAGCATCTTCAGCCGGGCGACACCATCGACATTGAGTTCCGCGTCTACGACAACACGAGCGACACCACCAAGGAAATGCACTCCTTCATCACCAAAGCCTGGAGCGAGCTCCTGAGCGACGTCGTGGCAGACCTCAACAAAGAAGACGCCGGCCTCCTTAACGGCAAAGGCCTTTCCATCAACATCAACCTCGTGAAGGACGAGGATTACTACACCACCGCGCGCAACGGCGGCAGCGACATGATCTTCTCCATCTGGGGCGGAGCCGCCATCGACCCCTACGGCTTGATGCAGGTATACCTAGACAAAACCTTCACCAATTGCTGCGAATACGGCTTCAAAGGCAAGCAGGATCAGGAAGATCTCTGGATCGACCTCGACGGCGATGGCGTCCAAGGCGATAGCGAGGTAAAAACCTACGACGCCTGGTACCACACCATGAACGACGACCTCAACGAAGGCGTCTACGATGACGCGGTCAAAGTCAGCGACACCTCCTCGCTCACCGATGAGCAGAAGAGCCAGCATGACGCCTGGAGCGCCATCCACGAGAAGAAACTCACGATCCTAGCAGGCACCGAGGCGGGCATCGTGAACCGCTTCGAGGCAATCCCGATCGTCGCCAGAGGCTCCTCCTCCTTGAACGGCTTCAAGGTCGAGAACGCCACGAAGAACTACATCAACCTGGTCGGCTACGGCGGAATCCGCTTCCTCCGCTTCAATTACACGAACGGGGAATGGAAGAGCTTCGTCTCCGAGAACGGAGGCAACCTCTCCAGCCTCTACGCCACCTGGAAAGACTAAGTTCTCCCACTCAATAGGCGGCCGAAATCGGTCGCCTATTTCTTTGCGATTGTAGTATCATCACCTCGTTAAAATGAGACAGACAAAACAAACCTTAATTTACATCCTGCAGCGCCTCGTCCTGATGGCGTTCACTTTCATCGTGATCTTCTTCATCTGCTTCATCTTGGTGAGGATGCTTCCGATCTCGATCGACACGGGCATGAAAGACCCCGAGGTCTTTTATCTTCGCATGGTCGCCCAAGGGAGGATGAAGTACGATGAAGCCTCCTCCTCTTACGTGAACGTCCCGGTCTTCGAGCAGCTTGGGAATTTCATCAAAGGGCTCTTCACCCCCGGAAACGAGGCTCCTTGGGGCTATTCCTACTACATCTCTTGGCTTGAGACGCCGGACCATCTCCTCTTCAGCAAGATGGCCCCGACGATCCTCATCAACGTCTATTCGATGATCCTCTCCATCCCTTTGGGGATCGGGCTTGGGATCTTCATGGCCTTGAAGAAGAACAAATGGGAAGACCACGTCCTCAACGTCGTCATCATGCTCTTCATCTCCGTGCCTAGCTTCGTCTACGCCTTCCTTTTGCAGAACATCTTCGCCTATCAAGTCCCGGACGCGCTTAAGCTCAACGCGACCCTTACCCCCGTCAACCAGCTCGCGGGAGGCTGGTTCGACCCTCAGATGTTCAAGGACATGATCATGCCGGTGCTCGCGATGAGCTTCGGCTCGATCGCCGGCTTCGCCCGCTATACCCGCGCCGAGCTCACCGAAGTCCTCACAAGCGACTTCATGCTGCTTGCTAGAACAAAGGGCCTGACGCGGAGCCAGGCGACCGTCCGCCACGCCTTCCGCAACTCCTTAGTGCCCATCTTCCCGATGATTTTGGGCACCATCATCTCGGTCTTGAGCGGCTCGCTCATCATCGAGAACATCTTCGGCGTGCCCGGCGTCGGCGCGCTTTACCTGCAATCGATCCAAAAACGCGACTACGACGTCTTCCAGTTCGTCTCGATGTTCTACATCGCGATCGGGCTGATCGGCACCTTGGTGGTCGACGTCTCTTACGGGCTCGTCGACCCGCGCATCAGAATGGGGAGCAAGAAATAATGGAAAACGAGAATCTGAGCATGCAACCCATCGTCAACGACGAGGAGTTGGACAAAAGCCTTTTCAAGGAGGTCCCCAACAACGGCAACCTCCACGACCAGGCTTTCGAAACGAAGCCGGTGAGCTTCCTGAAGGATTCCTTCAACCGCTTCGCGAAGAACAAAGCCTCCATCATCGGGGCCGCGATCATCTTGGTCATCGCCCTATACGGGCTGATCGTTCCTTTCGTGATGCCCACGGCGCACGTCGACAGCATCCGCTACCCCAACGGCTTCGAGGACGCCGAATTCAGCTACGTCACCCCTTATTGCTCATGGTTTGGGGGAACCGGCTCCGGCTTCTGGGACGGCACGAAGACGAAAGACGTCAACGAAGACGAGCTCGCCACCCTCATTTACGACGACTCCAACCACCCTTACTACGTCAAAACAGAAAGCGTGAGCGTCAGAACCCAGAAAGTCGCCAACGTCACCAGGACCTTCACCACCTACACCATCCGCTACGACACCTACGCCGTGGGGAACAAGGAAGAGAGGCTGAGCCCCGAGGAATATCAAAAGCTGAAGGAATATGACGTCGAAAGGGTCGCCCAAGGCAAGCCCACCATCCTTAAGCCCATCGTCGACAGCGAATCCTACCTCACCGCCTACAAGGCGCAGCTTTACGCGGAGAAAGACGCGGGCGCGGAATCTTTGAGCGAGGCCACCATCAGCAACATCATCGATGGGATGCGCAACTACTACAGCAACAACAAGCGCGTCTATTACGCCCTCACCTCGAAAACCGCCTCCGGCGTTTACAGCTCTTCCGTCTTCTCGCCGATCCTAGAAAACGGGAAGCCCATCCCCATCTACAAGACCAACGCAGACGGCTCTTACGCCGAGCCCACCGAGTCAGGGGGCAAAATCAGCGCCAGAGTCGACTATTTCGATTATTTCACCTATCTCAATGGCTTCGAGCCGCGCTTCCTTTTCGGCACGAACGGGGCAGGGCAAGACATCTTCCTAAGGCTAGCCCAGGGCACGAGGTTCAGCTTGCTGCTTGGCATAGCGATCAGCGCGATCAACTTCGTTATCGGCCTCATCTGGGGCGCAATCAGCGGCTATTACGGCGGCTACGTCGACCTCACGATGGAGCGCATCACCGACATCATCAGCAACATCCCCTCGATCATCATCCTCACCATCTGCTCCATCCAGTTCACCAACAACGTCGGATTGAAGGCGAGCATCGGGGAGACGGGGATCGTCGTCTTGGCTTTCCTCATCGCCTTCGTCTATTCCGGATGGATCGGCGTGGCCGGGACTACCCGCATGCAGTTCTACCGCTTCAAGGGCCAGGAATACGTTTTGGCCTCCAGGACCTTGGGCGCGAAGGACTCCAGGCTCATCTTCCGCCACATCCTGCCCAACGCAATCGGCACCTTGGTGACGAGCAGCGTCCTCATGATCCCCGGCGTCATCTTCTCCGAATCCACCTTAAGCTTCCTAGGCATCGTGGACTTCAGCAAGTCGAACCTCTCTTCGATCGGCACCCTTCTCAGCGAGGGGCAGAACGCCGGGCTTTCCTCCAACCCCCACGTCTTGCTCTTCCCCTGCATCATCATCAGCTTGCTCATGATCTGCTTCAACCTCTTCGGCAACGGCCTGCGCGACGCCTTCAACACCTCTTTGAAAGGAGCGGACGATTAATGGAAAAGAACATCTCTAACGACAAGATACTCGAAGTCAAGAACCTCCGCATCTCCTTCAAGACCAACGGAGGGACCGTCAAGGCGGTCAGAGGCATCTCCTTCTCGCTTTATCGAGGCAGGACCTTGGCGATCGTAGGCGAATCGGGCTCAGGCAAATCCGTCACTTCGAAAGCGATTCTCGGGATCTTGGCCAAAAACAAGATCGTCGAAGGCGGCCAGATCATCTATGACGGGCAGGATCTCCTCAAGATCGACGAGGAGCATTTCCACAAGATCAGGGGCGTCAAGATCTCGATGATCTTCCAAGACCCCCTTTCCTCGCTCAACCCCATCATGATCGTGGGCAAGCAGCTCACCGAAGCGATGGTCCTGAAGCAGAAAAGCGACCTCAAAGAGGCGCATAAGGACATCGCTAGAATCAACAAGATCCTCCTTTCGTCAAGCAAAGACGAAGAGACCCTCTCTTTCGTCAAAGGAAGCAAGGTCACCAAAGCCGAAGACGAGAACGGGGACAGCGTCCTCTCCATCGCCTCCATCCCTTCCGAGCACCGCGCCATCTTCGAGGAGGCCGTAAGAAAAGACCTCGCCAGAAGGCTAGGGGCCATCGATGAGGTCTTGGAAAAGCTCTCCCTCATCGAGGACGAGTCCTTCTCCAGCCAAGGGTGCGACATCCCTTCGACCATCGCGAAGATCCGCCCTCTATACAAATCCATCCTGAATTGCAGCCTCAACGTCTTGGGGGATAAGGACAACACCATCGAGGTCTTCCCGACCATCCTCAAAGACATCCTCGAAAGCGCCAAATCCTACGGGGCCGCGGCAAAGCGGCTGGAAAACGCCTATAAGAAAGCCGGCGTCAGCGACTTCTTCTCCCTCCCGCCCTCAGAAAGGGCCAAGCTTCCCGAGATCATCCCCAGCGAGCAAGACCTCATCGACGAGCTCCATCGCTCGGTCGAGGATCTTTTGGTCCACCTCGAAGACCTCAAGAAAGAGGGCATGAGCCGGTTGGACCACTATTGCGACAAAGTCATCGCCGAATACGAGGAGGCCATCAAGAAAGCCACCCACGTCGAGACTTCCAAGCAAATCAAGGAAAGGGCCATCAGGATGATGGGGGAAGTCGGCATCGCCGAGCCTGAGCGCCGCTTCAAGCAGTACCCCTTCGAGCTTTCCGGAGGCATGAGGCAGCGCATCGTCATCGCCATCGCCCTCTGCTCCTCCCCCGAGATCCTCATCTGCGACGAGCCCACCACCGCCCTTGACGTCACCATCCAAGCCCAGATCCTCGAGCTCATCAACAAGCTCAAGAAAGAGAGGGACCTCTCGATCGTCTTCATCACCCACGACCTCGGCGTCGTCGCCAACATGGCCGATGACATCGCCGTCATGTACGCGGGCAAGATCGTCGAATACGGGACCGACACGGAGATCTTCTACGACCCGCGCCACCCCTATACCCTCGCCCTTCTCGGCTCGATGCCCGATCTGAACACCAAGGAGCAGCTAAGCGCCATCCCGGGCACTCCCCCGAATATGCTCCTCCCCCCAAAAGGCGACGCCTTCGCCGCGAGAAACGCGCATGCCCTGGCGATCGACTTGCAGAAGCAGCCCCCGTTCTTCGAGATCTCCCCCACCCATTTCGCGGCGAGCTGGAGCCTCCACAAGGACGCCCCGGACTTCAAGGCCCCCGACGTCGTCATCGAGCGGATCAGATCCGCCTTAAGCGCCCACCCGGAGTTCACCCCGAAGCCCACGAACACGAAAAACTCGATCCTCAATTACCTGAAGAAGGAGAAAGAAAATGGCTGAGAAGAAAACCACCGAAAAACAATCTCCTTCCCAAAAGAAAGAGTTCCAGAAGAAATTCGACTATCAAGACGCCGAGAAGCTCCTCGAGGTGCGCCACCTGAAGCAGTACTTCCGCTTCGCGGGGGGCAGCGGCCCCAACAAGTATCTCAAGGCCGTCCACGACGTCTCTTTCTCCGTCTACAAAGGCGAGGTCTTCGGCTTGGTCGGCGAATCCGGCTGCGGCAAGACCACGACCGGCAGAGACATCATGAAGCTCTACAAGATCACCTCGGGGGACATCTGGCTCGAAGGCACGCGCATCGCCGCGGGCACCAGGTGGAACGAGAAGGAGATCAAGTTCACGAACATCCGCCTCCATGACGACCTGAAGCTCCTCAATCAGGAAATCGATAAGGCCAAGGCGAATTACCTTGCTTCTTACGAAGAGAGGTTCGGCGTCGCCTCGACCCTCAAGAAAGCCGAGAAGGAGCTAGAGGATTCCTCCATCCCCTTCTACGAAGACAAAAAGGCCCTTCACGAGGAGTATCTCTCCTCGCTGCGCCCCTTGATTGAGGAAATCGAAGCCAAGAAGGCCAGGGCCGCAGGCATCTGCGCCGTCCAGCGCGACAAAATCGCCCAGGCCAAAAAAGACGACAAGAACTACAACAGGAACATCGCCGCGAAGGAGATGGAGAAAGTCGAGGCCAAATACCGCGACCTCCTCGAGAAGGTGAACGCCTCCAGCGCCTCCTCCCTCAGCGAAGAGGAGCTCTCTTCCTATAAGCGTTACAAGGAAGAGATGCATAAGGCCAAGCACGCCAACCTCGCCTCCAAGATCCAGATGATCTTCCAGGACCCGATCGCCTCGCTCAACCCGAGGATGACGGTCAGGAACATCATCGCCGAAGGCCTTGTGATCCAAGGCTGCCACGACAAGGAGTTCATCAACCAAGAGGTCGCTAGGGTCCTGCAGCTCGTCGGGCTCGTCCCCGAGCACGCCAACCGCTACCCCCACGAGTTCTCCGGCGGGCAGAGGCAGCGCATCGGCATCGCGCGCGCCGTCATCATGAACCCGGAGCTCATCGTCGCCGATGAGCCAGTCAGCGCCCTAGACGTATCCGTCCAAGCCCAGGTCATCAACCTCCTCAACGAATTGAGGAACAGCCTGGGCCTGACGATCATCTTCATCGCCCACAACCTCTCGGTCGTCAAATACTTCTGCGACAGGATCGCGGTCATGTACTACGGCAACCTCGTGGAGCTCGCCACAAGCGATGAGCTCTTCGCCCATCCGCTTCACCCCTACACGAAGTCCCTCCTCTCCGCCGTCCCCTGCCCGGATCCGATCACAGAGACCAACAGGCAAAGGATCCACTACAATCCCGCGGAGAGCCATGACTATTCAATCCAGCAGCCCACCTTCCGCGAAATAGCCCCCGGCCACTTCGTCCGCTGCAACGACGAAGAGGAGGCGCGCTATCGGAAAGAGCTAAAGGAATGAGCGGGCAAGAGGACAAGCAAAAGAAGGAGCCTTTCTTCACAAAAGGCTTCTGGATCGCCCTGATCATCAGCTTCCTGGCCGCTTGCGCCTTAGGCGTGGGCATCGGTCTAATCGAGTACTTCTCTCAATCGGGAGCGGGCTTCAAGACGGATATCTTGGCGATCTCCGTCGACTGCGCCGCCCTCTCGGGGCTGCTATTATGCCTCACCTTCCTCCTGCAGCTATTCTCGAGCAAGGGGGCGTTCGACTTCCTCGCCTATTCCATGAAGACGATCGTATACACCGTCTTCAAGCCCCATTTCAAGGAGCAGGGCTTCCCCGCGACCTATTACGACTACAAGGTTTTGAAGGACGGCGAGAAGAGGAAGCCGATCTTCGCGATCGCGATCGTCGGAGGGCTCTTCCTCCTGCTCGGGATCATCCTCTACATCATCTACAAAACCAGATAAAAGGAGATAAAACAAATGAAAAGCATCAAGAAAATCAGCGTGCTGGCCTTCCTTGGCGTCGCTCTTGCCCTAGGCAGCTGCGGCGCCGGAGGCGACAGCGACAGCAAGAGCTCCGCCCCTTCAAGCGAAACCTCCACGAGCGAAAAGGGAAGCTCTTCCGCCGACGCGAACATTATCACCAACGAGGACCTAAGCAAAGGCGTCACGGAATATAAGGACGCCAAAGGCAACACCCAGAAGCTCACCCGCTCCCAGCTCTACGCCAACGCGGGCAACCCCCACGTCAACAGCTACCCCACGACAGGCAAGAAGCAGAAGCTCCTCGTCGCGCCGATCAAATTCACCAAAAACGCCGAAGACCCCAATGACACCATCGACGCTAACGACGCCCTTTTGGAGAAGATCCGCATCACCTTCACAGGGACGCAAGAGGAGATCGACAAGGTCGGAGGCACCATCTCCGTCCAGAGCTTCTATGAGCAGAGCTCCTTCGGCAAAGGCGCCTTCGACGTCGTCATGATCCCCACTTGGATCGATTTCGGCGAGACGGCGAAGGAATTCGAGAAGTCAAGCGGCGGATCGGCCGGGGTCAGCGCGGCCGAAAGGGTCCGCACCTGGTATATCGCCGAATACAGGAAAGAGAACCACGGCGCTTTGGGCGAAGACGCCTATTCCCTTGATGACCTCGATAGCGACGACGACGGCTTCATCGACCTCATTTGGAACGTCTACGCCTATCCATACACCAGCGGCGACACCTCCTTCTGGTGGGCTTACGTCACCTACACGGGCAACAGCGCAGGCAGCCTCACCACCCCCACCGTCCAGACCCTTGCCTGGGCGAGCACGAACTTCCTCGCGGAAGGCTCCAACGGCTATGAATCCCGCACCTTCATCCACGAGACCGGGCACACCCTCGGCATGGACGACTACTACGACTACAACAAGGAATGGAGCCCCGCGGGCGGCATCGATTACATGGATCAGAACGTCGGCGACCACAACAGCTACAGCAAATTCGCCTATGGCTGGGTCAATCCCTGGGTTTTGAAGGAAGAGGACCTCGAAGGGGGGAAGACCGCGGAGATCACCTTAAGGCTCGCCACCACTACCGGCGACTGCCTCGTCCTCGCCTCCCCCGACTACAACAACACCGCCTTCGACGAATACATGATGGTCGAGCTCGTTGGCCCCTACGGCCTCTGCAAGAAGGACTACACCACCCAAAGCGGCTTCACGCAGTATGGCATCAGGGTCTGGCACATCGACGCAAGAGCCATCAGCTCAAAAGACTACCAATACGAGGAGGTCTTCTCCACCCCCGACGAAGTCGGGCAAAAAGCCTTCGGGGTGAGGAATGACAACTCGAAATTCGGAAGGGGGAAGGACGGCGACTACTGGACGACCGAAAAAGGCGCCAAGCGCAGCTACAGCCAGATTTCCATCATGGAGGCCACTTGGACCGACACGAACGCCCAGACCAACACCACCTACAAAGCCTCCAACTCCTCCTTGTTCCGCAAAAACAGCACCTTCAACCTGAAGGATTCCGGCGGCAAGGACAGAGCCACCGTTTACATGCCCTCCCAAAGCGCCCTTTGGAACAAGGCGAAGAAAATCACCAACGCGAACAAGCTCAAGCAGGAGTACACGATCGACGAGACGATGACCTGCGACTACAGCTTCCGCGTAAGCAGCATCACCGAAGACGCCGAGTGCGGCGCCGTCGCGAAGCTCAAAGTGACGCTCATCTGATCCGATTCGTTCCAACAGCCACCCTCGCGGTGGCTTTTTTCGTTTCTAGGCGATTTCCCTCTTGCCAAAAAAGGAAGGAGGGCTACATTATGCCCATCGGCGTTGACGAGGAAGAGTAACTCCCCTAAGCCCATTAGCGAGTTCCGGACGGTGGAAGCGGAACGGGAAGAAGGAAGCGAACATGGCCTCTGAGCCGGAGGGTGAAGTCAGTAGCCTTTCCCGGGATTGCCCGTTACAGCAAGAGGGTTTGCTAGAACCCAGCAAGGCTTAGAAGGCGACTTCTAGGCGAAGCAAGGTGGTACCACGGGCTTATTCCCGTCCTTCGCGTTTAAGAGGACGGGATTTTATATTTATGGCCACCCTTGAGATCAGAAACCTCAGCAAGCGTTACGGCAAGAAGGTCGTTTTAGACCGCGTTTCCCTGGATATCGAAAAAGGCGACATCTACGGGATATTGGGCCTAAGCGGCGCGGGCAAAAGCACCTTGGTCCGTTGCATCAATTCTTTGGAAAGCATTGATGAGGGCGAGATTTATTATGAAGGCAAGCTCCTCGTCTCCCCTTCTTCCCCCCTCTCTAGAGAAGACAGGAAGAAGTTCGGGATGATCTTCCAATCCTTCAATCTTCTCCAGCAAAAGAACGTTTTGGACAACGTGCTGCTCGGATTGAAAATCAACCATATAAGGAAAGAGGAGCGAATGCCTAGGGCGCTAGGCGCCTTAAGGAAAGTCGGGCTTGAGGGCAAGCTGAAAAGCTTTCCCAGCGAATTAAGCGGAGGGGAGTGCCAAAGGGTCGCGATCGCCAGGGTCTTAGCGCTCAATCCGGAGGTGCTGCTCTCCGATGAAGCGACGAGCGCCTTAGACCCTGAGACCACTTCTTCCATCCTCGAATTGCTCAAATCCCTCAATAAAGACTATGGATTGACGATCCTCATGATCTCCCATCAGATGAACGTCATCGAAAGCATCTGCAACAAGGTGGCGATCCTAGATAAGGCCAGGATCGTCGAAAGCGGCCCCATGAGCGACCTCTTCCTGAACCCAAGCTGCGACATCACCAAGAAGCTCATCTATTCCAACAAGCTCGCGACGAGCCTAGATGAGCATAGGAACATCCGCATCCTCTTCGATGGGAACGTTGAGGAGCCCCTCATCTCGAAGATCGTCTCCGAGTGCCAGATCCTCGTCTCCATCGTCTACGCGGACACGCGTCTAGTGGAGGGGAAAACCTATGGCCAGACGATCATCCGGGCCCCGAAAGAGCCTAAAGACAACGAGAAGCTCAAGCGTTACCTCGCCCTGAAGAAGGTGAAGTTCGAGGAGATAAGCGATGAATATTGATTTCCTCAAAATCACCTTGGAGACCCTGGGGATGACCCTGATCTCCACCGTGCTGGCCTATCTTATCGGCCTCCCCTTGGGGATCGTCCTCAAGATCACCTCCAAAAACGGGCTTCATCCGAATAAGCCAGCGAACCTCGCGCTGGGGATGATCGTGAACTTCCTCCGCAGCGTCCCCTGCTTGATCCTCACCGTCATCCTGCTGCCTTTGAACCGCGCTCTTCTAGGCAGAGGGACGGGGCAATGGTACACGATGATCATCCCCCTTTTCTTCTCTACCTTCGCCTTCGTCGCTAGAAGCGTCGAGCAAAGCCTGCAAGACGTCGATAACGGGGCCGTCGAGGCGGTGAAATCCCTGGGGGCGAACCGCTTTCAAATCATCGCTCACGTCTACCTGGGCGAGGCGCGAGCCTCGCTCCTGCTTGGCTTCACGATCACCCTCGTGAACGTCCTGGGCTACACCTCCTTCGCCTATAACATCGGCGCGGGGGGCCTCATCAGCGAGATCTGGTCCTATTACACCCGCCACACAAGCGACTTCCTCTCCAGCTGGGCCTTCTGGGTCATGATCCTCATCGTCGTGGCTCTGGTCGAGCTCGTGCAGGAGTTGGGGCTATGCCTCGCCAAAAAAGTCGACAAACGAAAGAAACTCAAATAAGAAAAGGAATTAAACCCATGAAAAAACTGTCTACCTTGCTTCTGCTCTCCTCTTTTTTCCTCGCCGGATGCGGGAGCTCCGATTCTAGCAAAACCATCACCATCGCCGCCAGCGAGATCCCCCACGCGGAGATCCTTAACGATGCCGTGAAGCCCCTCCTAAAGGAGAAAGGCTACAGCCTAGAGGTCACGATCCTCGACTGGACGCTTCAAAACGACGGGGTCTACAACAACGACTACGACGCGAACTACTTCCAGCACCGCCCCTACTTGCAGCAATACGATTCCAGCAGCTCGACTTATTCGGAGGACTACGTCTACACGAAGGTCTTTCCAGTCGCCACCGTCCATTTCGAGCCCCTTAGGATCTACGCGGGCAAAAAGAGCGCCTCCGAATTCGAATCCAGCAAGAAAAGCGCGACCTACGAGATCTGCAGCGACGTCTCAAATGAGATCAGGGCGTTAGACCTCCTCGTCTCCAGCGGGGTCATCGCTTCTTACCAAACCGACGAGAACGGGAACCCGATCAATCTGCCCAGCAACATCAGGGCGATTGATGAGAACATGCTCGTCGCCTCGCTCCAGGATTACGATTACGCCGTCTTGCCCACCAACAGCGCCCTCACCGGCCATTTAAACGGGGATCCCTCTTTGCCCGTAGAAAGCGATTCGGTGAAGGATTTAAGAGCCAACGTCGTCGCGGCGAACGTCTCTAAATACAAAAGCGATTCCGTCTACAAAACCAAAATCGACGTCCTCGCGGACTGCCTGCTCTCTAGCGAAGTCGATAGTTACATCCAGGCGAAATACTCTGGGGTTATCTCCACAGCCCAAAAAGATCTTCGATAAGGTAAAAAGGAGCGAGGCATCGCTCTTTTTTATCCACGTCTATATTAGCAAGCTCTTGCTTCTTGTTTGGCCGCTTCCGTTTTCAGACTTTGCGGTTTACTGCGCTTTTTGTAAATCGAAAGCTCAAGAAGCGACGCCGTTAGCGTCTACCTAGGCAGAAACCTTATTTCCAGTCTCACCCCCAAGGCGGCAGCAATCTTTTCAAGGGTCGCAACCGAGGGATTCCCCACTCCTCTTTCGAGTTTCGAAATATCGGATTGATCGATACCGGTTCTAAGAGAAAGTTCCGTCTGGGAGAGGCCTGCCTTTGCTCTGGCTTCGCTTAAGGCGTTGCCGACCCGCAAGCAAGCAGGGAGCTCCGCCACGCCAACGTCAATGCCGTCCTGGTAGATAGTTTCCGCTTCGATATCCAAGTCATCGTTCCAGCGGATGCCGCAATGCCCAAAAAGCTTCCCGCTTAAAAAGAGCTTTCGATCTTTCAGAGCTTCAAGCTGAGGATATTTAGGGAATAAAGCAGCCATGTCATAAGACTTGATTGCTCCGTTTTGAAAAGTAACTTTCAAGATGGCGTCTTCACCGAATTCAAGTTTGATTGCTTTGTGAAACATTTCATTTAAGTGGCGGAAGTTTAGAATAACGTTCTTCTTCCCGCATTTCCTCCAAATCCTTTTGATTAAGAAGGATGAATTCCTTCACCATCGCTTTGGCTTTGGCCGGAAATTCTCCTTCCATGATTTCACCCGTCGCCATGAGAAATGGGGCGTCATAATCTTGGGTTATTGCATGAATGCGCCTCGAATTATGTTCCTTGTTTCTTAGATACATCACAATGATGATTCCATAAAAAGACTGATGGTCGGCATGAGCTTTGCTCCTTTCTATTATAGGGGTTATATCCCCTTAATGAACATGTATTTAGAATGTCTTTTCATGGACATTGGTTTCCTCGATTAGGCCGTCTGGCCCAGCAAGAGGACATTATTTTTCCCCTCTAGCAAGTAAGCCCTATCTTTGCCTGTTTTGTTTTCTTTTTCGCCTTGGAGAGGGTAAACTACCCCCGTTATGGAGAAGATCCTTATTTCGGCTTGCCTCGTTGGCGAGCACTGCCGCTACGACGGCCTCGACAAGAAGAGCCCCTACATCGATGAGCTCAACAAATACTTCGACCTCGTTCCCTTCTGCAGCGAAGTCGAAGGCGGGTTAGAGACCCCCCGCTCCCCCTGCGAGATCAAAAACGGACGCGTCTACAACAAGAAGGGCGAGAACCTCACCAAGCAATACAATCTCGGCGCTGAGAGAGCCCTGAAGCTATGCAAGCTTTTAAACATTCACATCTGCATCCTGAAGGACAAATCACCCGCCTGCGGGGTCTATGAGATTTATGATGGAACTTTCTCCGGCAAGACCAAGAAAGGCCAAGGCGTCACCGCCTCTCTCCTCTCCAGCCTCGACTTCTGGGTGCTCAGCGAAGACGACATCCCGATGCTTCTGGAGAAGCAAAAGAAGAAGAGGGAAATCATCGAGGAGAAGACCGCGGCCATCAAAGCTAAGGAAAGCGGCGAAGCCATCGAGGGAAGCGAAGAATCCCAGGATAAGCCTTACCGTTCCCATCATGGGGACGGGGATGGCTACCATAAGCCTTACGGCGAGAGAAAGTCCTACGGGGAAGGGAAATCCTACGGGAATAGGCCTTACCGCAGATCTTTCCATAAAGACGGGGAGGAAGGAAGCGAGGATCGCCCTTACAAGAAGAGTTTCCATCGCGATGGCGATCGCCCCTACCGGAAGAGCTATGGCGATAAGCCTTACGGCGAAAGGAAATCCTATGGGGAGCGCAAGAGCTACGGGGATAAGCCTTACCGCAAATCCTTCCATAAGGACGGAGAAAACCTCGAAGAACGCCCCTACAGGAAACCCTTCCGCAAAGACGGGCAAGAGGGCTTTAAGAAGAGCTACGGCGAAAGGAAAGCCTACGGCGATAAGCCCTATGGGGAACGCAAATCCTATGGGCCTAGGAAATCCTATGGGGACAAGCCTTATGGAGAGAAGAAACCATACGGGGAGCGCAAGAGCTATGGCGATAAGAAGCCTTACGGAGACCGCAAGTCCTATGGTGACAAGAAGCCCTACGCCAGAAGCTCCTACGGCGATAAGAAGCCCTATAACAAAGAAGGGGGCTTCAAAAAGTCTTACGGAGGCTCCAAAGGCGGCTTCAAAAAGAGCTACGGGCCAAAGAAAGCCTATAAGAAAGATTCGGACGACTGAGGGTCAAATCCCCTCGTCGTCCGATTTTTCTTCTTCCTCCACCGCTTCTTTCTTTTTGATCGCCGCGCCTAAGCCATAGCCTAGCAAACAGACCGAGACCCCTAGGAGCCCATCTTCGCCCAAAGCCAGGTTGTCGCCCTGCATAAGGGCGCGCGCGGCTCCCACGACGATTAAGGCGATGCCTAAGACGACGGACAGGATTTTGATGGTCTTGGCCATCTTTTCGTTTTCATTCATGAATAACACCTCCACCTTATTAATAAAGAGGAATGAGGCGATATTCCCAATTGGGAATCAAATCTCTCCAAAATTTTCTATTTTGGATTTAAAAGCGCTAGCAATGAAAAGTTGGAAAAATGCAATTCTAGTCTTGTTCCTAGTTGGAAAAATGCAATTTTCGGCTTTATTTGGGTTGGAAAAATGCAATATTGAAGTTAGGATTGTCTTGGAGAAAGCCCTATGCTCAAACGAAAAATCACCCAAAAAATCAAACGATGGTACAGCGACAGCGAGACCGCTCTTTTGATTGACGGAGCCCGGCAAATCGGAAAAACGACGATCATCGAGGATTTTCTAGAAAGCAATAACATCAAATACGCGAAGCTGAACCTCTACGAAAACAAAGTTGCCAAGGAGGCCTTTAACACCTCTTCAGACACTGAGCAGCTGCTATTCAGAATACGGTCCCTATGTTCCATCACGGATGAAGAAGTCATATTCATAGACGAGATTCAAGAAGCCTACGACGCTATAACGCCAATCAAATTCCTGGTGGAGGATTCCTCATTCCGCTACATTTTCTCAGGCTCCCTCTTGGGGGTGAAAGCGCAGGAGATTCTCTCCGTGCCCGTAGGCTTCTTGACGACCTTCAAGATGTACCCAATGGACTTTGAGGAATTCCTTTGGGCGAATCGCATCGGAGAGAAAACAATCGCTTACTTAAAAGAGCATTTCGAAAAGAAAGAGCCAATCGACGAGATTATCCATAAGCAGGTGATGGATGTCTTTCGCGTCTACCTCGCCGTAGGAGGCATGCCAAAAGCCGTCACGACCTTTTTGTCAAGCAAAAACCTCACGATGGTGAACATGGCGCTCCGTGACATTGACGAA
The DNA here is from genome assembly GCA_963614595.1 of Parasutterella excrementihominis. Taxonomy (GTDB): domain Bacteria; phylum Bacillota_I; class Bacilli_A; order RFN20; family CAG-826; genus Alloenteromonas. The sequence continues at coordinate 40,524 of CAVECL010000009.1, forward strand.
GGGTATCGAGCCGACATCGCCAAATACAAGAAGAACCAGAAATTCTTGATACAGGAAATCTACGATCTGATCCCAAGCGAGCTGAACGCGCAAAATAAGAGATTCATTCTCAAAGACCTGAACGAAAAAGCGCGGTATTACCGTTATGAGACATCCCTCGTCTGGCTCAAGAACAGCGGAGTGGGCTTATTTGCCTTCAACGTGGATAACCCCGTTTCGCCGCTGAAAGGCTCAAAGGAAAGAACGCTATTCAAGCTTTTCCTTTGCGACACAGGCCTATTGAGCTACAAGCTTTCCAACGGCCGCCAAGCGGTGCTGCTGAACGAGGACGCGCATCTAAATTTCGGTTCCATCCACGAATCAGCCGTGGCGCAGGAACTAAGCGCCCATAATTTCAGCCTCTATTACAGCAACGACAAGAAACGAGGGGAAATCGACTTCCTAATCGAAAAGGAAGGGAAAGTCATCCCCATCGAGATCAAAAGCGGCAAAGACTACAAACGCCATTCGGCTTTGACTTCGCTATTAGAGAACGAGGCTTTCGGATGCGAAGCCGGTTTCGTCTTCTATAACGGGAACATCAAAACGAAAGGCAAAGCAATCTATATGCCGATTTACATGGTCTCGTTCCTGGAGAATCTAGAAGAGAGCGCTGACCAGATGGTCTCGCTAGACATCTCCGCCCTGCTTTAACAACAGAAAAGCCCCCGCTTTCGCAGGGGCTAAGGTTCCGAAACCGGGATCAGTAGATTCTCTTCTCGCTCCAGGGATCGAAGATATGAGCCTTCTCGTTGTTGAAGGCGACGGTGAGGGCGTCGCCGATCTTGATCTCGTGGGTGAGCTGGATCTTGGCGACGAGGTCGATGCCGCCGAAGTCCGTATGGACGTAGTATTCGTGGCCAAGCAGCTCGGCGACGGCGACGCGGATGTCATAGGCGCCTTCCGTTCCAGGGGCGGCTTCCTCGATGTCCTCAGGACGTAAGCCGAAGACGATTTCGTGGCTTCCCTGAAGGGCGAATTCGTCCTTCTGGATGCGCTCGGTGAGCTTGGCGATCTCCTCGTCGATGAGGGCGATGGGGTTGACCGCTTTCTTGTTGAGTTTGCTGACCTTGGGGGCCTTGGTGTTGGCTTTTTTCTCCTCAAGGGCGGCGATTTCGGCTTTGTTGACCTCGATCTCGTTCTTATAGAACTCGTCGTGGGCCTTGGCGAAGGCATCGCCAAGATGGATGGTATGCCCGCCGAGAAGGGTGATCGCGCCATTCTCGTAGGAGGCTTTCATGACGTTCATGGCGGGAGAGCCGATGAAGGTGGCGACGAAGAGGTTCGCGGGGGTGTTGTAGATCTCAATCGGGGAGCCGACCTGCTGGATGCGGCCGAGCTTCATGACGACGATGCGGCTAGCCATGGTCATGGCTTCGGTCTGGTCGTGGGTGACGTAGATGGTCGTGGCGTTCAAGGCCTCGTGGAGCTTGATGATCTCAGAGCGCATCTGGACGCGAAGCTTGGCGTCGAGGTTGGAAAGAGGCTCGTCCATCAAGAAGACTTTCGCGTTGCGCACGATGGCGCGGCCCAAGGCGACGCGCTGTCTTTGGCCGCCGGAGAGAGCCTTCGGCTTACGGTCGAGGTATTCGGTGATCTGAAGGATGTTCGCGGCTTCTTTGACGCGCTTATCGATCTCCGCCTTAGGAAGGTGACGGATCTTAAGGCCGAAGGCCATGTTGTCATAGACGGTCATATGCGGATAAAGGGCATAGGACTGGAAGACCATCGCGATGTCGCGATCTTTCGGAGTGCGGTCATTGGAGTATTCGCCGTCGATGTAAAGCTCGCCGGAAGTGATGTCCTCAAGGCCGGCGACCATGCGTAGGGTCGTGGATTTGCCGCAGCCGGAAGGCCCGACGAAGACGATGAATTCGTGACGTTTGATGTCGAGGTTGAAATCGAAGACGGCCTGGACGTTGTTGTCGTATATCTTGTCGATGTGGCGGAGAGAGACGTAAGCGTCGTTGTAGTTTTCTGCCGCGGGGACTCCGGTGTTCTCAGAAGCGGCATTCTCCTCTCCAAGGGTTCCTTCGTCCTTGGCCTCGGTAGCAACCGTTTCTTCAACGGGAGCGGTTTCTTCTTTGGCTTCGGTGACAAGGGCGGTCTCTTCGACTTTGGCTTCCACCTTCTCTTCTTTTACCGCGGGTTTCGCGGCTTTTTTTGTTTTAGCCGGCTTTTTGGTTGTTTTAGCCGGATCAACGATTTTTGCTTCTGGCATGGTATGATTCCTCCAAATGTTTGGACATATGATATTCCTGTCGGAAAAAGTTATCTAGTGCACCGTGCACAAATCGACTTTCATATCAAAAGCATCGTTTGTTTAACATAGTTTTTTTATCTTTATCTTGCTAGTTATTTTATGTTGTTTTTTGTCAGCATAAAGGCGCTTCATAATTTCGATTCAAATCAGGTCTCCGATAATGCCCGACGGATCATTTGAAGGATCGACAGGACCTTCTTAAGCTCCAAACGATCGCCCTTGTCAAATACGAAGATGTTTTGCATCCTCTCGAAACGCTCTTCGTTCGCCTGACATAAATTGAACTGCTCAAAGACGGTGAAGTCTTGAATCAAGAGCGAAGATGGGATGCCGCCAAAGCGCATATCCTGCTCTTCTCTTTCACGAGATTTCACTTCTTCCACCATCATTTTGTTTTTAAGGAAGTTTTGAATTTCCGATGTTCCGAAAAGAACCGCCAAATCGTAAGCGTGCTTGGAAACGTCCTGGAACATGTCTCTAGCGAAATAATATTCCAAAGCGAATACCTTATCGATGAAAATCCTCTCCATGGTTATCGTGGGGATGAAAAATGGAAGAACGTCGAAGGCATCTTCTAGAATTTTCTTTTCATCATCTTCGGCAAGCTCATAAAGATAAGGGGCGATTTGCAACATCCTATTCGGCTTGCTGACCGTAAAACTAGTCCCCTCCACCTTTACGCTGCCAAATCGTTTCAAGGGATCAGTTAAATCCTTGAAAACAGAGTCGTATTTGTACAAGCACGTTATCGTGGAACGCTTGTTTTCAAGGACCTCTTCCTTTTCAAGGCTTTTGAATTTCAATACGGCCTTTTCTAGTCGCCTTTGCCGCTGGCTCTGCGTAGGGCAATCGGATACTTGAACGGTTAGGTCTATGTCCTCGGAGAAGCGCCGAACGGATTTAAGGGCTTTGTATAGCGCGGTTCCGCCCTTGAAATAAGCATGTGACGATTCCCCTCGCTGGGAAAGCTCTTCAAGAATCAAGGTGATGTAATAATCCTTTTCAAGGATGTCCCTTCGCTTCCCGGTTCGTTTTTCCATGCCGTTCAGCACAGCCCTAAAATACGGTGGATCAAGATGCAATTTCATGGGTTTCCGCCTGCAATATGAGAAAGAGCGTCATAAACCTCTTTGCTGTTGAAATAATGCGCATACCAAATGAGCTTTTCGTAAGTTAATGAGTAGCGATTGATCAAGTTTTTCAAGATAGGCAATGGGTTATCGCTTTCCACGCTGACCTTCTCCTTATTCTGAAGTAAGTCCAAAAATTGTAGATAGCGGAAGTTTTCCTTGTTCACCGCCGTGATTGGTTTGGACAAGGAAAGAAATTGCTTGGGGTCGTTTCTCGAGCATCGGACCTTCATCGTGGCAAGATAGACCAAACCCGGGATCTGAGTGGTTAATCCAAGTTTGTTCATCAAGGAGGGCCCTCGCTCATAGCCAATCACCTCATCGCCATCCAAAAGATAGGTTCGGCGTATCATCTCTTCCAAATCGATCCCCGAATCGCCGAAAGGTGTATCTATTTTCTTGTAATAAACGCCTTTTTTATAACGAGCGAGCCCAGGGTTTTTTCGCTCATAACGCTGCATGGAAACATTGAAGTTCGATTTTGAAACATCGGGCATTTTGGAAAGGACGTAAGCGTAGATCTCATCCGTCGTCATAGGCTCGGACAAAGGGACCTCTGCGACGAATTCATCAATGCACCTTCTTAAGTTCATGTGATCAGTTTTGTAATTTTCCATTTTGAATTGAGCCTTATTTTCAAATCGATAATAACACGACTTTTTCCAGGAGGCAATGTCTCAACATAAAAAAGCCCAACATGTTTTGGGCTTTTTGCTGAAACACGAAGAAGTTCCGCTCATCACGGAACTTTATCGCTCACCACTTGTTGAATACCTTTTCGGCGAACCCTGGCAGGTCATGGAAAGACACGGGCTTCCCATCCAAAAGAATGGAGCCCGAGAAAAGACCGAACACCTGATTCTGATTGGAACGGATGAGCCCAACGTTCGTATCGCTATGGCGGTTGTAGATCGGCTTAAAGCGGAGCTCGAAGGAATCATCGGCGAAATAGAAGCTCCATTCCTTCATGAAATCATCCCCTCCCTTTGGGGAAATGGGGATGTCGAAACGGACCTTCCCCAGTTTATGGGGTTTGCCGTCATAGAAGAAGACGTTCTCGCTGGCTTTGGAGGTATCCCCAAAGCCATAACCGAGGTTCCACCCGATGAGATGGCCGTCTTGCTCGCCAGAAAGCGAGCTCCAATACCAGGTGTTCTTGTAAGTCCAGACGCCCCTGCCCCAATCAAGGACGCCATAAGAGGAGGAATTGAAATCAAGGAACCTATCCCCGTATTTGGCATACCCATTGGCTTTGAGGTTATTGATCTTCTGATTGTAATAGAAGTGCCCCTTCTTCTTGAACGGGGTGGCGATCACGAGGCTCCCCTCGTTCCTTTCCTCCAAGGAGATGTCGCAATGGAAGGCGTTTCCTTTCTTATCGACGTCCTTGACGTAGACGAGGAGCCTCCTTTTGCCTTTCCCTTCGTTTAGGAAAACAAAGGAATAGCCCTTCTTCTCATCCTCCACCTTGACGTCCCCCTCTTTCGAAGTCTCGGGCAAGGTTATTTTCTTGCCAGGGAAAGCCATCATGATGGATTTGGTGATGTCTCTAGGCTCTTTGAAATCGAGGATCGAGAGCGAAAGCATCCCCATATAGGAGTTGTTCGCGACGGTCAAAGCGATGCCGTAATCCTTGTTTCCGACGTAGTAATAATCCCATTCCTTAAGGCGGTTCTTCCCGCCTTTCACCATGTCTTTTTTGTATTCCTTAACAAGGGAGAAGGCATAGCCTGCTTCCGTTAGATTGCCCGCTTCGTCAAGAAGTAGGCCGGGCTTCAATTCGTTCTGGATTTCCATGCGTCACATTATAGGAACCTTGCCTTCCTTAAGAAAGGAAAGTTGCCTCCTCTAGGCGAGAAAAAAGCACTCGTTCTTCAAGGCATCAGACTCTTGAAGGGGCGGAAGGGCTTGTCCTGCCTGGCAAAATCCAGGCACCGCCTTGAAACATAGACGGAGATCAAAACGCTGTCCTCAAGCAGCGGGAATCATCCATTCAACTTTCCAAAGGATTTAAGTCGCGCATCTCCGCACTGCCATAATTCAATAAAACAATGTATGCTCAAACGCCCCAAAACTCATGTTTTTACTTCGATTTTGGGGCGTCAAGTTGGCAAAAATTCGGAAATCTTGCTTAAACGCCCCAAAACGCTATAGTTTTACTATGTTTTGGGGCGTTTGAAACAATTCAATAAGGAGGGCGAGGATCAATGGAATCAGAAATCATCGGAAGAAAAGAGGAAATGAAAACGCTTTGTCAGTGTTTGGCGTCAAAGCAACCGGAGTTCTTGGTGGTTTACGGAAGGCGGCGCGTGGGGAAAACCTTCTTGATCAAACAGTTCTTCTCCAATCAGTTCGCCTTCTACGCGACGGGAGCGAAATCGAATAGAGCAAGAGACAAGCTCGCGCTTTTTCAGGCATCATTGGAACGATATGGCCACAAAAAGAGATCCGTCCCCAAAAATTGGATCGAGGCTTTTACCCGTTTAAGGGAATTGCTCGAAGATAAGGATTGCTACCGCGATCCTTCAACCGGGAAAAAAGTGGTTTTCCTCGACGAATTGCCCTGGATGGATTCGCCAAGGAGCGATTTCAAATTAGCCCTTGATTTTTTCTGGAACGGCTTTGCCTCCACCCAGCCCGACATTCTTTTCATCGTCTGCGGAAGCGCCACGTCTTGGATTATCAACAATATCTCCAAGGATACCGGCGGTTTCTATAACAGGGTCACCAATCAGATTCATCTCCTCCCCTTCCATTTGAAGGAATGCGCCGAGCTCGCGCGAAGAAAAGGCCTTGACTATGATGAAGCAACCCTAGCAAGGGCCTACATGGTATTTGGGGGCATTCCTTTCTATTGGAGCATGCTTTGGCCTAGCGAAAGCCTCGACCAAAGCATCGACAGGCTTTGCTTCAAAGAGGGCGGGGCGCTGCGCTACGAATTCCAGAATCTGTTCAGCTCTCTTTTCACCGCGAATGGAGGCCATCGCGAAATCATCGAGGCCCTCTCCAAAAAGACCAGCGGCCTCACACGCAACGAGCTAATTGAAAAAGGCATCCCAGGCGGAAAATCCCTAACCAAAGCCCTTGAAGAGCTTCGTCAATGCGGATTCGTTCGCGAATTCGCAAAACCCGGAAAAATCAATGGGGCTTTCTACCAAATCATCGACCCATTCACGCGCTTCGCGATCGGTTTCATTTGGAAAGACAAAACCTCAGCCTGGAAGATCTACGCGAACAGCCCTTCTTATTATGCTTGGCAAGGCAATGCCTTTGAGCTTCTTTGCCTCATCCACATCAACGAGATCAAAGAGGCTTTGGGCATCGCCGACGTGGAGAGCCGAGAATACTCATTCCGAAGCAAAAATTCCGATCATGGAGCCCAGATCGATCTTGTGATAGAAAGAAAAGACGGCGTAAGCAATCTCTGCGAGATGAAATTCACGAAAGAGCCGTTCGTGATCGATGAGGGATACGCTTCGGACCTGGAAGCAAAGCTTGAGGCTTTCCATCAGGAAAGCAAGGGCAAATCCACCTTGAGGATAGCCCTCATCTCCGCCAGCGGGTTAGTACAGAACAAATACTCAAGCATCGTCAAGAACGTCGTGACCTTAAAGGACTTCTTGAATTAACGTTCAAACGCCCCAAAATACATGTTTTCAAAACCGTTTTGGGGCATTTGAGCATCGCTTTCAAAATAAAAACCGTTCAACTTCAAGAACGGTTTTTAGATGCATCAAGATATATAAGAAGGCTATTTGCTCTCGATGGAAGCGATTTTCGGATCGGCCATGATGGTGTCGATCGCGCTTTGGATGGTCGTTTCCTTCGACTCGTGGCCGTATTTGTCGACGTCGGCGGCGTCCCTCACCTCATGGGTCAGGCAGCTCGGTCCGCCGATGCAGCCATTCGGGCAAGCCATGCCTTCGATGAAGTTGCCTTCGAGCCTGCCGGCTTTGTACTTGGCCAAAGCCATCTTGCATTGATCCAGCCCAGAGACCTTCACGGGCTTCGCCTCAAAGGGGTTGTTCTGTTCCTTGAGGGCTTCGGCGACCGCGTCGCTAAGGCCACCGCTTCTAGCGAAGATCCTGCCGAAATAGGAGGCGTTGTCCAAAGGCTTCCCTTCCAAAGTGGATAGGTCGATGCCTCTGGCGTCGATGAGGGCCTGAAGCTCCTCGAAGGTGATGACGCAGTCGACATAGGGTTTGACTTCCTCCCTCTCTCTTTCCATCTTCTTCGCGATGCAAGGCCCGACGAAGACGGTCTTGCAGCTTGGGTCGATTTGCTTGAGATACTTGGAGATCGCCGCCATCGGGGAGAGGTTTTTGCTGATTTTGCCTTTAAGCTCAGGGAAGGCGGTCTCGACGTAACGGACGAAAGCCGGGCAGCAGCTGGAGGTGCAATCGCCCTCCTCGCTCAGGTCTTTGGCTTCGTTCATCGCGACGAGGTCCGCTCCAAGGGCGGCTTCGATGACGTCGGTGAATCCCAAAGCCTTGATGCCGGAGACGACCTGAGGAAGGGTCGCGTAATGGAATTGGCTGGAGATCGAGGGGGCGACGATCATGTAGGCCTTGTAGTTCTTGCCGTTCTCGCTGCCTTTGACGATGTCGATGCAGCTGGTGATGTAGCTCTTGTCCATGATGGCGCCGAAGGGGCAGGCGTAGGAGCATTGGCCGCAGCGCGTGCATTTGCTCTCGTCGATCGAGGTGATGCCGTCTTCCCGCGGTTTGATCGCGTTGATCTTGCAGGCGGCTTCGCAAGGCCTTCTTAGATTGATGATCGCGCCGAACTGGCATGATTTCGCGCACATGCCGCAGTTGACGCATTTGCTCTTGTCGATGGAGGCCCTGTGATCGGGGCCAAAGGAAATCGCGTTGAGCCGGCAGGCCTGGGCGCAGCGATGCGCGAGGCATCCCCGGCACATGTCGGTCACCTTCATCCCCCCGAAGGGGCACTGGTCGCAGGCCGCTTCGATGACCTCCAAAAGGTTCGGGTTGCCCTTATCCCCGCCCAAGGCGATCTTGACTCTGTCTCTTGCGATGGCTCTTTCCTTATAGACGCAGCAGCGCATCGTGGCTTTGGGGCCGGGGGAAATCAAAAGGGGGATGCCCTCTTTCTTCTCTTCGAGGGTGCCATCCCAATAGTCCGCGGCCACTTCTTTGAGGACGCGGTATTTGAGCTGCTGAACGAGGGTATCGAATTTGAGTGGTTTTGCCATGGGTGTTCTCCTTAGAAATAACTGATTTGGACGCGCTTGCCCATCTTCTTGAGCTCGGCGGCGAGGCTATCGATGATCTGCATCTTCATCTTGAAGGTGATCTGGCCATGCTCCTCCTGATGGGCGCTGTTGACCGCGCAGCCCACATAGAAGGTGATGTCGGTGGCCTCTTGGAAGAGGGCTTCGGCCAGCAGGCTCGCCCCGTCCTTCCGGTAGCTCCAGGTGAAGTAAGCCGAATTATCCTTCTGGTAGTCTTTGGCGAGCTTCACCACCTTGTTGAGGGTGATGACCCCTTCGGTTGCGAGGTCGACGCCGTCGATCTCGCTATAAGGCGGGATGTCGGGGTCAAGCGAGTCGAGATCCCCGCGGATAGGCGAGCCTAGGTAATTGGAGGCGAGCTTGCAGGTCGTGCCCCCGCAGACGATGTGCTTGCCTTCTAGGGCGAAGAAGCTCTCCAGCATCGCCTGATCGTCTTCTTTGTTGGCGGGCGGGCCGACGAGGAGATTCACCTTGTTCCGCTCCCTTCTCCTCACGGAGAGGCAGGTGGTGTCGTCCCCCGGGCGCTTATTATAGAGAAGCGAGCAATGGTCGACCAATAAAGTCGCCAAATTCTTCGCGGATAATTCGGGGCAGGAGAGGGCGCTGAGGTAAGTCGCGATCTCGTCTCTCCCCCAGCCGAAGTTGAGGCTTTCCCCCACCCCGGCATACATCGCCCCGTCGCTGAACATCGAAAGGCTGTCGCCGAGGTCGAAATAGAGCTTCGCCTTCTTGATGAGCTTGCCCCCGATCGTCGATGTTTCGTAACGCGGCTCCTCGATCTTCCCCTTCCGCAGGAAGACGGGATCGGGGTTATCGAAGTTATAGAGGGTCGCCGAGAAATCCTTCTCGATCTTAAGCACGGTGAAGGTGCTGTAGGCGACGTTGCCTCTGTCCCTGGCGCAGGGGAGGGTCTTGGCAAGGGCTTCGACCCCTTCGTCGATTCCCATGCCCCCCTCGATCATCTTCGAGAGCATGGTCGAGGTGAGCGTGCTTAAAATGGAAGCCTCCACCCCTGAGCCTAACCCGTCTGCCAAAACAAGGGTCAGATCCCCCTCGCTCCCCTCCGATATCTGCACGTGGTCCCCGCAAAGCTCCTCGCCTTTGTGGTTGATGGAGAGGTAGCCGAACTCTATTTCGCTTCTCTCGTCACTTGGATTCATTGCCGGAATTCCCTTTGCGGTCCTGCAAAGTATCGGATAGGCGGGTCAGGGCGATCTTCGTCGCCGCCGCGCTTTCCCCGAGCAGCTGCGCGATCTGCTGCACCGCCTCCATGTTCTTGTCGATGACTAGGCTGGTGACTCGCGCGGTCTCCTCCGCGTCTTTGATGTGGCGGGCCTTCCTCAGCTCATGGTCGGTCACGTCTCTGATGGAGCCGATGATGATATGGTACTTCTCGTCGTAATGGATGCTGACCTCGCCGATCTTGCCGTTGCTTAGGCTCATTTTCTTCAATCGCGTGTTCACCCCGGAGAGGGAGAGGAAGAAAGGCTCGGGGTCCAGGAAAGTGGCGATGTTGCGCCCAAGCAGCGCGCTGGGGGCGCCCACGCCGACCATCGAGGCCATCGCGGGGTTGCCAAGCTGGATGTTCCCCTCTTCGTTGAGGACCAAGATGCCGTTAGGGGAATACTCGACGATGTCGCTCCCGAAGCTCGTCGCTTTCTCCATGAGGAAGGGAAGGCACATCTCCAAAGACGCCTTGCCCCTAAGCACGGCGATCGCTTTCTCCCTGCAGGTCGAATAGCCGCAGGAAGAGCAGTTCAGCTCGTCTTTTTTGCTGGACTTGCCTATTTTCCTGAGCACTTCCTGGATCGCTTCCTCGCTAGGCTCCTCCTCTTGGCAAGAGAGGTCGGCGAACTCCTTGCCTAGGGAAGAGGAAACGGGAGAGACCTCGAAATCCTCGCCCCCGGCGCTGTGCCTTAGCTTGATAAGCGATTCCAGAGGGCTTTCCTGATGCTTGATGTGGGCGGGCCCGTTCAGGCAAGAGCCGGGGCAAGAGGACATCTCGATGAAGGCGTGATGGATCTTTCCTTTCCTTAGGTCTTCTAAAGCCATCATGCAGTTCTCCATGCCCGAGACGGAGATATAGTCCACCCCCGCCTCTTGCTTCATGGTCTTCAAGATCCCCCCTTCGCTAGGGAAAAGCCTGCAGGCGCTTTTCTCTTCTCTGGCCCCTTCTTTGGCTTCAGGGTCGATCCCCGCCTCTTTGAAGAGGGATTGAAGCTCCAAAAAGGTGAGGACGCAGTCGACGGAGCCGGGGTAATGGTCGATCTCGTCCTTCTTGCTGATGCAGGGGCCGAGGAAGATGACCTTGCTTCCCGGGTATCTTTCTTTTATGGACATCCCGTGCGCCTGCATGGGGGAGACGGCCTTCGCTAGATAGGGCAGGCATTCCGGGTAATGCTTCTCGATGAGCAGATTGATCGAGTGGCAGCAGGTGGAGATGACGACGTCTTGGCCTTTCCTCAAGATCTCCTCGTATTCGTTTTTGACGAGCGTCGCCCCAAGCGCCGTCTCTTCCGCTTCGACGAAGCCTAGCTTCAGCAAGGCTTCCCTAAGCGAAGGGAAGCCGACCCCCGGGAAAGAAGAGAGGAAGCTCGGCGCGAGGGAGGCGATCGCTTTTTTGGAAGAAAGCAGGCTCTTCGCCAGCGCCGTGTCGTCCCTAATGATTTTGCACCGCTGCGGGCAGACGTTAAAACAAGTCCCGCAAAGGACGCATTCGCGTTCGATGATGCTTGCCTGCCCATCCTTGAAGGAGATGCTTTTGCTTGGGCAGGCGCGGATGCACTTGTAGCAGGACCTGCAGTCGTTCTCTTTGCTCTTCAGCACGTCGTTCATAGGGGTGAACCTCCTCTTGAGAAAATCGCCCCTCCCGTTTCGAGAGGGGCGAAAGAACTTACTTCAGCAAAGGCAGCACTTCTTCGTCGAGGAAGGAAGAGACCTTCTCCGGGGTGAGGCCCGGGACGATCTTCTCCCCCACTTTGACGCTTACCCCATCGTGGCCGCACTGGCCAAGGCAAAAGGCGGCCTTCAGCTCAACCTTATCAAGGAGGCCACGCTTGGCGAGCTCCTCCTTGAGCGCGTCGATCAGGGGGCGAGAGCCCTTCAAATGGCAGGAGCTCCCTACGCAGATAGCAAGTTCGATGTGTTCCATTAGTTCCCTTTGTAGGCGTCTTTCATGATCTGGATCATGTCCTCGACCATGGGCTCGCGGGGATTGCACGGGGTGCATTGATCCTCATAGGCGAGATACGCCAACTCCTCTAGGTGCTCATTATAGAGCTTTTCGTCGGGGACGATGGAAGAGAAATTCATGTCGATGCCGATTTCCTTGCCTAATTCCATGACGGCTTTGGAAAGATTCTCGGTCGCCTCTTCCGGCGTATCGGCCTTCACTCCGATGACGCGGCAGATCTCCTGGTACTTCTTGTCGCACTGGTACTCCTCGTACTTCGGCCACAAAGCGAGCTTCGTCGGCTGGGTGCCGTTGTACTTGATGACGTGAGGGAGGAGGATCGCGCAGGTCTGGCCGTGGATGGAATGGAACTCGCCGCCCATCTTGTGGGCGAGAGCATGGGCGAGGCCTAGGAAGCTGTTGGCGAAAGCCATGCCGGCGATCGTGGCCGCATTATGCATCTTCTCTCTGGCTTTGAGGTCGTTTTTCCCGTCTTTGACCGCTCTAGGGAGATAGGTGAAGACGAGCTTGATGGCCTCTAAGCAGAGGCCGTCGGTGAAGTCGCTTGCCATGACCGAGGTATAGGCCTCGATCGCATGGGTGAGGACGTCCATGCCGGTATAGGCCGTGGAGCGGGGAGGGATGTTCGTCGTGAATTCGGGGTCGACGATCGCGATGGAAGGCGTCAAAGAGTAATCGGTGAGAGGATACTTCTTGAGATTCGCCTTGTCGGAGATGACCGCGAAAGGAGAGACTTCCGAGCCGGTTCCGGAGGTGGTCGGGATGCAGATGAGCTTGCTCTTGCGCCCGAGCTCAGGATACTTGAAGGCGCGCTTGCGGATATCCATGAACTTCTGCTTGAGGTCGTTGAAATCGACTTCGGGATGCTCATAGAAGATCCACATGCCCTTGGCCGCGTCGATGGCGCTGCCCCCGCCTAGAGCGATGATCGTGTCGGGCTGGAACTCCTTCATGAGCTCGACGCCCTTGTTGACGGTGGAGATATCCGGATCCGGTTCGACCTCGTCGAAGAGCTGATAGGTGATCGGGTTGCGGCGAAGCGCGAGCTGATCGGTGATCTTCTTCAAGAAGCCGAGCTGGACCATCGAATGGTCGGTGACGATGAAGACCTTGTTTAGGTCTTTGGCGGATTTGAGATATTGGATGGAGTTGCGTTCGAAATAGATCTTCTGCGGGACTTTGAACCACTGCATGGTGTTCCTCCTCTTGCCGACTTTCTTGATGTTGAGCAGATTGATGGCGCTGACGTTGCCGGAAACCGAGTTGTGGCCATAGGAGCCGCAACCCAAAGTCAAAGAAGGCAAGAAGCTATTGTAGACGTTGCCGATGCCCCCGAAGGTGGAAGGAGAGTTCCATACGATGCGGATGGCCTTGACTTTGTCGCCGAAAGCGTCGGACATCGACTGCTCTTTGCAGTGGATCGCCGCGCTATGGCCGAGACCGCCGAACTCGAGCATGGCTTCGCACTGATCGAAGCCCTCTTTGTAATCGGCGACTTTGTAGACGGCCAAAACCGGGGAGAGCTTCTCTCTGGAAAGGGGCTCTTCCACGCCGACGCTAGTGGTCTCAACCGCGATGATCTGGCAGCCTTCCGGCACTTCGAAGCCGGAGTTTTTGGCGATATTGGCGGCGCTCATGCCGGCCACGGCCGGATTGAGCCTCGCGTTCTCGACCCCTTCTTCCCCTTTGGAGACCCCGAACATGAACTTCTCCATCTTGCGGGCCTCTTTCTCGGAGGCGAAATAGACGCGGTACTTGATAAGAAGGGCTTTCACCTGGTCATAGACCGGCTCATCGACGAAGATCGCCGATTCGGAAGCGCAGATCATGCCGTTGTCGAAGGCTTTGGAGAGAACCACGTCGTTGACGGTCTGCTCAAGATCGGCGGAGCGGTCGATGTAGCAAGGGACGTTTCCCGCCCCGACGCCAAGCGCGGGCTTCCCGCAGCTATAGGCGGCCTTGACCATGGCGTTGCCACCGGTCGCGAGGATCGTGGCGATGCCAGGATGGTTCATGAGGGCGCTGGTCGCGTCCATCGACCCATGCTCGATCCACTGGATGCAGTTCTCGGGGGCGCCGGCTCCCACCGCCGCGTCCCTCATCACGATCGCGGCTTCCTTCGAAGAATGGAAGGAGCCGGGGTGGAAAGAGAAGATGATGGGGTTCCTGGTCTTGATGGAGATGAGGCACTTGAAGATGACCGTGGAGGTCGGGTTCGTGACCGGGGTGATGCCGGCGACGACGCCGACTGGCTCAGCGATCTCGGTGATCCCGGTGACGGGGTCATCGCTGATGATGCCGACGGTCTTCGTGTGGCGCATGTTGTTGACCACGTATTCGCAGGCGAAGAGGTTCTTCGTGGCTTTGTCCTCGAAGACGCCTCTATGCGTCTCATCGATCGCTAGGCGAGCGAGGCGGCCGTGGTGATCGAGCCCGGCGACGGACATCTTCGCGACGATGTAGTCGATTTTCTCTTGGTCGTAGGTGGCGAATTCGTCGAGGGCCTTGAGGCCTTTCTGGACAAGCTCGTCGACTTCTTTCTCCGCGGCGGCTTTGCTAGCCGCGATCTCCTCAGGGGTGAGGACTTTCTTTTTCGTCTCTGCCATTGTTATTTTTCCTCCTTGGCGAGTTCGACATTGAGGCGGTGGCTGAGCACCGCCAGGGATGAGGCGAGGTTGACGTTTTCGACAACCACCCCTTCTTTGACATCCAGTTGGACGGGGGCGAAGTTCCAGATGGCTTTGACTCCGCTGTCCATCGCTAACTCCGCCACGCCTTGGGCGTAGGCGGCAGGAACGGTAAGGATCGCGATATTGGCTTTAAGGGTTCCAAGCAGCTCAGGGAGCCTCTCGACGTCGAAGATCATCTTGCCCCCGACGCTCTTCCCGACTAAGGAAGGATCGCTGTCGAAGCCCGCGATGATCTCTAATCCCATCTCCTTGAAAGCTGGGAAGTTAAGCAAAGCCCCACCTAGGTGGCCGCAGCCGATGAGGACCGCGCTGGCCGCGTTGCGGTAGCCAAGGAAGCTCTCTAGATCTTCCACAAGCTGCTTCACGCTTCTCCCTTTCTTCGGGCGCCCCGCTTCTAGGGATACGGCCTGGAGGTCTTTTCTTACCTGCTCCTCGCTATAGCCTAGCTTTGCGGCGATCTTCGGCGAGGAGACGAATTCGATCCCTTCGCTTAGAAGCTCGCGGAAGTACTTGAGGTAGATCGGATACCTTCCAAGTTGGTTGTTGGAGAATTTGTTGGTCATCGCTAACTCCTTTCGCTAATGCTTTACCGAAAGCGAGTTTAGATGGTTTCCAAATGGAAAGCAATGAAAAAGTAAAACTTTACCGATTTACTTTTTTACATTTTCTTCCATTTCGCTTTCGGTAAGACGTTATCGAACTTTTTCAAGAATTATGTCCACTATTCTTGTAAGCGGTTACATGCATATTTGAAAACGCTTACCTTAATTTTCAAGGAACTTAATTTATGGGATTCGGCAATGCAATGGCGCTCCTTCCACTCTCTTTGTGGCCATTAGAAAAGGCAGCCCGAAGGCTGCCTGGAAGTTAAGGGTGTTGGATTAGCGATCCTGCTTCTTCTTACGAAGGACAAAGGTCGCGCTAAGCGCAGCCGCCAAGGTCGCGCAGGTTATGACGATTGCTAAGTTAGCAACATCATTGTTGCCACCGCCAAAGAAAGCAGATTTAACCGTTGAGTTTGAAGATCTTCTGCCAAGGAAGTCCGTCAAAGAGGTATAGCGATTCACGATATGATCGTAACGAGCCACGGCTTGCTCAAGGGCATCCGTACTGTCACCGTCACCGGTTTGCGCCTTAACTATTTTTTGGGCAATTTCACTCAACCCATCAAAACTCGTTTTAAGAGCAGGCCACACCGAATCGGCGCTTAGTTTTTCAAGATTATCGGCATCATAATTCGCGCAAGAAGTCGCGGTTCCATCAAGGAAGGACTGAGCCCATGAATTAGCAGCGTTAATAGATTCGGTATCTTTTGCAATAGCAACGGTAATAGACTCAAGCCCGGCTTGGTCCTTTTTGTCCACCACAACGGAAAACGAATCGGAATTTGGGTTACCTGTTAAAATCAGATCCGTAGAAGTCACAATTAAAGATGACAAGGCAGTTTTTGAACTATCATAAGCTCCGCTATACATAGAGAATTTAGGAGCTTTCGACGTTGACCATTGGGCGAATTTGATGCTGGCCTCAGCAATCTTGTAACCAAGCCGAGACAAATTGAAATCGATAACGGTCGT
>CAVECL010000010.1:0-55068 GCA_963614595.1 Parasutterella excrementihominis
AAATGCCGGTGTCGGCGGTTCGACCCCGCCTTGGGCCACCAACTTGAAAAAGAAGCGCTTCGGCGCTTTTTTTCGTTGGCCCAAGGCGTGTTCTAACCTGCCTCCACCTGGCATTTTCTCCACACGGCGACCTGGGACCCGCTTCGCCCCCAAATCGCCTCGTTCAACTTTTTTGGGGCATAAAGTCAAATTCTTCTTTATTAATAGGGTGGAGGTGCATTTTGATGCAATACTACATCCGAAAACCAAAAGGCCAGGCCGGCCTCGACTTCGAAGGCAAATTCGTCACCGCCCTTAACGGCAAAAAGCTAGAAGACCTCAGCCCAAATCTCTCTAGTTTGATTCGCAGGATATTCCCTGGCATTAAAAAGAGCGACCTTGTGTTGGCTCAGAAAGCCGATCCGCGAGGGAAAAGCGACATCAGCCTCTTCACAAATTCAGGCAGGTCCGAGATTTCGCTGAAAAGCGTGGACGGTGATCTTGTCCATTCTTCTCCGAACCAAAAATTCATCGATTATCTATTTGAATTCGGCGTCTCGGATGCTTCGATTAAGACCCTTTTGCAGTTCCTTTACCGCGATGGCACAACAGATGGAAGTGGGGAACGGAAGTGGACCTATGAGGAAACGATGTGGCGTCTTGCCCCACGGATTAAAGATTTCAATGAAGAGGTCAATTCAAACCGCGATCTTTTGCAAGACTGCGTCGATCTTGCGCTGTTTCGAGGCAACCATCCCGAGATTCCACCCGCCAACTGGCTCTATCACGGAACCCTTGATTCAGGGTTGGCGGTCTCTCGATATCAGGTTTCCATCTGGGCCTCTAAAATCGTGAATATGGATTTCATCCGAAACCCCCACCTCGGCCCCCTTCATATAAGGCCCTTTGTCCAAACGATGAAAGAGACCGCGATCAACAAAGACAAGCTTCAATGGCTCCGCCTCAAATGGGTCGGGATGGACGCGAACCTGCGTTTCATGTGGTCTAAATTACCACCTTATCGAAAAGAGGCTAAAACAAGAGAAAATAGCATTTAGGACGCGGGACGCCAATTTGTTTCCGCACGGTTTAATGAGTATAATCTTGCTCACCGAACCTATGAAAATCCTCTTTGTCCTAGAATGCGCGAACAAACTGAACAACGGAACGACGGCCACCTGCAACCGCTTCGCCGAAGAACTCCGAAAAAAAGGCCATGACGTTTCGATTTTGGGGTGTGATTTCGAAGATAATGAGCCCCACCCGAATTACTATGGCATCCCTCATTATGTTTTTCCTGTTTTCGAGCCGCTGATTGCCAAAGAAGGTTTCACTTTCGCTCGCTGCGATATCGCAAAGATCTACGAAGCTATAAAAGACGTTGATTTGGTTCATATTTTTTTGCCGATGAAACTAGGGAAAATCGCCCAGCTCATCGCCGATAGCCTCGGGATCGCAGTGACCACGGCTTTCCATTTGCAGCCCCAAAATATCACTTCCGCCATTCATTTAGGCCAACTTAAATTCATCAATACGGCTCTTTATGCCGGCTTCCGCCATTATATGTATCGCTCGGTAAGGCACATCCATTGCCCTTCCGCGATGATTGAAAGGGAATTGGAAAGGCATCATTACAAGAAAAACGTCATGCATGTTATTTCTAACGGCGTAATCCCTTTCTTTCATAAGGTCGATGCCCAAAAACCAGAGGAATATCGCGACAAAATCGTCGTCTGCATGTCCGGACGGCTTGCCCAGGAGAAGAGGCAAGACCTCATCATCAAAGCGGTCGCTTCCAGCAAATACAATGACCGCATCCAAATTGTCCTTTGCGGCATTGGCCCGAATCAAAAGCTCTATGAAAGGCTTGCGAAAAAGAAAGGCCTCGCCAATCCTTTGATCATGAAGTTCTGCAATCCGGAAGAACTGCGTGAGATTCTTTGTTATTCCGATATTTATGTTCATGCCTCCGACTTCGAAATCGAGGGCATCAGCGCGATTGAAGCCATCACTTGCGGCGCTTTGCCGGTGATCTCCGACTCCAGGCTTTCTGCCACGAACGCCTTCTCGCTGAACGACGACATCTGCTTATTCCATCATGGGTCCGTTTCTTCTCTTCGCGAGAAGATCGAATGGTTAATCGAACACCCTAAGGAAGCGAAAGAACTCAAAGTTGCTTACGCTTTGTCCGCCCCAAAATTCGCTTTGTCTCGTCAGGTCCAAGCCATGGAGGATATGTTCATGGAAGCTCTGAATGAGAAGAAGGAAGGGAAAGACGTCGCTTCCCTTTCGCCTATTAGGAAAGACATCCGGAAAGAAAAAAGAATCTTCAAGAAACTCCTGAAAACAGGGATTATTCAAGAAATGCCCGCAAAACTAAAATAAATTAGCCAAAACGTCAAGCGTTCGGCTTCTCGAAGAGCTTGGCGTTTTTCATTATCGCTTTAATGAGCTGTCGCAATCCAAGATAAGCGGGATATGCGCCTAAAATAACGATGAGGTAAATCCAAATCACCCAATTCTGCGTTTCCAATCTTGCATAGACCAGACTGTTCCAAGGCTGAAAGAACTCATGCCAGAACGCGGTCCCGAAGATCATGCTAAGCGTGGTTGGCTGCCCGCCGAGGTAGGAATTTGGGGCCGCCAACGCTAGCAGAACCGCGCTTAAGAAGGAAATGGTAATGACGATTGCGCGATACTTGGTGAAGGGACAAGACAAGGCGAACATGACCACGAGTCCCCCGATGATCGTCAAGAAAGAAATAGAAGCCCTCGCGTTCTCCTGCGTGAGGATGCCACACTGCCATAACCCCATTGGCACCAAAGAGAAAACAAGAAGCATCAAGCCGCCTGCGATCGCCGCGGGGAACACCTTGAAAGAGAAGTTTCCCTCTATGCGCTTTTTCGAGTTCTCCAACGACAATAAAAACCCCCCTATGCCGATGACGGCCTGTTCAAATAGATAAACGTTTTCGATGGTAAAGAGCATCTGGCCCGCCTTGAAGGGAATGGAGAAGAGACAAAGCGACATGATGAAGAAAGTCTTCGTAAGAAAAAGGATGGAAGAACGTTGGATATTGTTGACGACGCGTCTTCCTTGAAGAACGACATCCACGAGGTGGGAGAAGTCGTTATCCATCAAGATGACATCGCTGCAGGCTTTCGCGGCATCGGTGGCTCTAGCGAACGTGACCGAGGAATTGGCTTTCCTTAAGGCAAGGGTGTCGTTGACCCCGTCCCCGGTCATTGCGACCTTATGGCCTTTTGCCTGAAGCGCGCTAACCAAAGCTTCTTTTTGCTCAGGAGAAACGCGAGCGAAGATGACGTAATCCTCCGCCAGTTCTTTCGTCTCCTCTAAGGACTTTCCTTCTAAAGAAATGGCTTTATCGGCGTTTCTAACCCCGCAGATCTCGGCTATTTTCGAAACAGTGATGGGGGAGTCGCCGGAAATGATTTTCACATCCACGTCATTCTCATAGAAATAAGCAATCGTCTGTTTGGCGGAGGGCCGAATCTGATCCTCAATCGAATATAGCGCTAAAGGCGTGCCATCATAAACCAAGGCGACGACTCTCAGCCCTTGTTTTTGGGCTTCGCTTGCTTTCTCTAAAACATCTTTGAAGGAAGAGCAGATGAACTCAGGTGCCCCAAGCAGTACCTCTTTGCCGGATTTCAAAACGATCCCGGAGAATTTCCTTTGGCTGGAAAAAGGAATCGTCTCTCGAATTCTCATTTCCACGGGCGGGAAGGCTTCTTTCAAGGCGTTCGAGGTCGCGTTGAAGGATTTCGTGTTCCAAAGCAAAACGCCCAAAAAGGAATCCGCGTCCTCTTTCGATCCGAAATAATCGGTTTTCACCACTCGCATCGTGCCATCGGTCAACGTGCCGGTCTTATCCAAGCAAAGGATGTCCACTCTTGATAGGTTTTCCAAAGAATAAAGCTCCTGGATGAGAGTTTTCTTTTTGCTTAGGTTCACGATGGAGACCCCTAAAGAGAGTGAAGTGCAAAGCACTAAGCCGGTGGGGATTACGCCGATCGCAAACGCGGAAGCGGTGGAGACGATCTGCGCCCAACCGACGGGGTCAGATAGGGACATCGCGTTTGGAAAGACGCTTTGATCATCGCCGTGCAAAGTAATTTTGATGCACATTGTCACGATGACCGTCGCGACTACCCCAAGAAGAACAAAAGAAAGCACATTCAAGATCCCATAGATGGTCTTCATGAGCTGCGACTTCTCGCTTTGAATGGCTTTGACCTTTTTGGAAAGGGAATTCGCGTAGGTGCTTTCACCAACCCCAGTCACGATGGCTTTGCCGGCGCCGGAGACTACGAAGGAGCCTGAATAGAGTTTTGCTCCTTTGGCTGATTTCCTTACCGCGGTGCTTTCGCCCGTAAGAAGGGATTCGTCGACTTCGATGTCCCCTTCCATCAGCTTCGCGTCGACAACGATCTGCTCCCCGCTGGAGATGATGAGGATATCGCCTAAAACCACTTCCTTGGAAGTTATGCTGAGCCTTTCCCCGTCGCGAATCACGACGATCTTCGCTTCATTCACGATTTTCATCTTGTCCAAGACCTTCTTGGAATGCATCTCGGCGTAGATGCCGATGACGATGTTGAAAACCAAGGGGATCAAATAGCCGAACTTTGAGAAGCCAAAGTATTTCGAAGCCTCCTCGCTATAGCCTGTGTTTCTCAGCAAGAGATAGAAAACGGCGAACAAAATGGCGATCGCGAAAAGGAACAGGGTGAAGAAATTGCACACGTTGTGCTTAAAGATGCTCCAGAATCCCTTCTCGTTTTTCTTCGAGGGGTTGTTCCCTAAACCATTTGAAAGGCGTTCCCTCGCCTCCTCTTTTGCGAGGCCTGCGATAGGAGAGGTATTCAAATAATCCTTCTCAATCTTGCTTTGCATTTTCTTTCTCTACGGGCATTATCACGTTTCTGGATATCGATTTCCACCCAGGGCGAGTCAAAACGCCGATGGTGATCGCGACGTCATAAAGAATCATGTAAGGCGCAGAGAGGAAAATCCCTGCTCCCCAGCCTTTTTCGTTCTCTTCCCTGAGTTCTTTTCTCGAGAGGCGTATCGACAAATAGGATTGGAAGCTGTAGATGACATACATCGCGCCCAAGACATAGCCGATCATGGGCAGGAGGGAGGTGAAAAGGGCGGCGTAGGAAGCCTCTGGGGTATATAAGACCCCTTCTAAATCGTGCACGCCTTGCAAGATGGGGGTCGCATACGCATTCAGCGTGTGCATGACGATGTAGAAGATGTAATAGGCAGGGAACCAAAGGCAGGCCATGACGCCGATCGGGATGAAGAAAAGCTGATAGAACATGTCTAGATCCGATAGGGAGAAGTGGGTGATTCCATGCCAAAAAAGTTTCCATCCTTTCTTCCAAAAAAGAGCGTGAAGGGAATGGCCCATCCTCGTTATGCGGCGGTAATTGTCTTTCCAAGTGGAAGGCTGGTCTTCATAAACGATGGCCTCGGGGACATAATGAACCTTCGTGCCTTCAACCAGACGGTTCAAGGTGAATTCGGCGTCTTCGCTTCCGCCCATCGCGTCCCATCCACCGATGCGCTTGATCAAAGACGTGGTGACCATCAGCCCGGCTCCTGTTAGCATCGAGGAGCCACCGACGCGTTCCCTGAAATTGCAGGCTAAACGGGAATCGCGGATATAGTAAGAAGAAGAGACCTGCGCCCAGCGGTTTTGCTTTGGGTTAATGGAGGATTCATAGCCCCTTGCGACCTCGACGCCATTCTCGTAAGCGTCGTTCATCTTCTCCAGATAATGCGCGTCGGGATGATTGTCCGCGTCAAAACGGATGAACAAGTCGTATTGGCCGTCATGCTCCTCAAGGATCTTATCCATCAATAGTTTCGTCGGATAAGAGGCCATTTTCTTTTTAGGGTCGCTTTCGAAACGGGTATATACCTTTGCTCCGGCGGCAAGAGCGTTTTCCGCCGTTCTGTCATCGCAATTGTCTGCGCAGACGTAGACGTCGAACTTATCTTTCGGGTATTCCTGGTTCTCTAAGATATCTTTTACCGTGCCTCCGATGACGATTTCTTCATTGTGAGCGGGGATGATGACGGCGATGCGGTGATATTCCTTCGCTTTCTTGAATTTCTTCGGCTTAATCCAGCCGAAGCAAATGAAAATGAGTTGAGGCAATAGTCCTAACGACGCCAAGACGATCGCGACGTAGTTCAAGCCCTCTAAAATTTGGTAGAAAAGTTCCATGTGTCGAAGTCCAACGTCGCCATTGTACTCTTGTTGATGGGCTTTTCCTATGGAAAAGAAAAGGGGAATTAACTTCCCCATCGTCGACTATTTCAGGCTAAGCCCAACGTTGAAGGCCTTCGCTATGGGAGCCCCGATTTTGCGATAAACGTGCTTGGCTTCGTCTAGGCAAATGAGATGCGCTTTGTCAAGGTCGATTGCCCCGCTCTCGTCTAGGACTTCATCCTTGACCAAGCAGGAGACGATTTCGCCGATTAGCATTCCGCCCTCTTCCTTGTTTCCTATGAATTTGCGGACCTTGCATTCTAATGTTATCGGGTAATTTTGGAACAATGGCGCGTCCACGTCCGGCGCCTTTTTCGAAATTAGGCCGGATTTCTTCATTTTGTTCGGGTCTTGCTTCAAGGAGACCAAGCCGACGTAGTCGCTTGATGCGACGTTCGCTTCGTCCGCGAAGGCGACGGTGAATTCGCCCTTTTCAAAAAGGTTATCCGTCGTTTGATGGGAAGAGAGGCAAATTGCGATTTCGTCGGTGTCGCTTCTTCCTCCCCAAGCCGCGTTCATCGCGTCGGGATTGCCCTCTTTGTCGTAGGTCCCGATGATCAAGACGGATTCCGGGAAGCAGATGTTTTTGTTTTGTATTGATTTCATTTTCTTTAACTCATGCACATTTTACTCCAGGAACAGGAATATCATATGGGCATGATTTCCCAAATTTATTCCATTCATGATTGCCTTGAGGCGAAAATGTGCCTCGATTCCGGCGTCGACCATATCGGCGTTGCCTTAGAGAATGGGTATTCGTGCCCAAGGGAGGTCCCCTTGAATAGCATCAAAAAGATTTTCAACTTAATCGGAAATAAGGCTAAGAAAGTCTTGATTGTCGTTTCAAAAGGCGAGGAGGAAGTGCTGGTAGCCGTGAAAGAGCTTCATCCGGACATCGTCCATATCTGTGGGAATTTTTACGAGGCCACGCCGGAACTAAAAGCGCACCTTAAGGAAATCGACCCCAAGATCGAACTCATGCAGGCGATAGGCCTCCCTTCCGAAGACTACATGGAAAAAGCCGCAAAATTCGCCTCTTTTTGCGATTATCTCATTTTGGACTCCATCAATCCGGGCCTAACTTCCATCGGTGTGGCAGGCGTGACCCACGATTGGAATGACGACAAAAGAATCGTGGACGGCTTCCCCAATCTTAAGGTCATCCTCGCGGGAGGGCTTGGCCCAGAGAACGTCTATGACGCGATTTTGAAGGTCCGCCCTTATGGAGTAGATTCCTTCACCAAGACCTCAAGAAGGCTTGGAAACGGGACGATGGTGAAAGATCAAAATCTCATCGCAAGCTTCGTGAAAGAAGTTAAGCGCGCCGAAAAAGACATCTCGAAATAAGGGATTCCTTATTTGATTACAAGCTCGATGGGGCAGTGGTCAGACCCGTAGATTTCGTTGTGGATGTCGCTAGAGACGATTTGATCCATGAAAGAGGACGAGACTAAGAAATAATCGATTCGCCACCCGGCGTTCTTCTCTCTGGCGTGGAAGCGATAGCTCCACCAAGAGTAACGGATCTCATCGCCGTGGAAATAACGGAATGCATCCACCAGTCCGATGCTAAGCAAGGAGGAAAAGGCTTCTCTTTCTTCGTCGGTGAACCCCGCGTTATGATGATTGCTGTCCGGGTTCTTCAAATCGATTTCCTTATGGGCGACGTTCATGTCGCCCGTGTAGATTACGGGCTTCTTCGCTTGCAAGGAAGAAAGGTATGCCTTAAGCCTTTTCTCGTATTCCAAACGGAACGAGAGCCTTTTTAGCTCTTCGCCTGAATTTGGGACATAAGCCCCGACCAAATAGAAATCTTGATATTCAAGGGTGATGATCCTGCCTTCCTCGTCGTAAGAGCCGTCTTCAAGGCCAAAATGGACGCTTAAAGGCTTCTTTTTGCAAAAGAAAGCGACCCCGGAGTAGCCTTTCTTGACCTTGGAGATGGTGAAATGAAGGCTGTAACCAGGCAATTCCAAAGGGAAATCCACTCCTTCGCTCAGCTTGGTTTCTTGCAAAAAGATGATGTCCGCGTCTAAGCCCAAAAGGCTTTCCTTCAAATTGTGGCCTAAGGCCGCGCGGATGCCGTTGATGTTCCAAGAAATGATTTTCATAAAACTCCTTATTCGAAGGCGAACTGCGAGTTGTAGAGCCCGGCGTAGAAGCCGTTTTGCTCCATGAGCTCGTCATGAGTCCCTTGCTCGATGATGTTCCCATCTTTCATGACCAAAATCAAATCGGCGTTTTTGATGGTGGAGAGGCGGTGGGCGATGACGAAGCTCGTTCTGCCTTTGGTCAAGGCATCCATCGCTTTTTGGATTCTTTCCTCCGTCCGCGTATCGACGTTGGAGGTGGCTTCGTCGAGAATGAGCAGCGGAGCTTTGCGAATCATCGCCCTCGTGATGGTGAGCAGTTGCTTTTCACCGCTGGAAAGCGAGGCCCCGTCTTTGATCTCATAATCAAGCCCTCCCGGGAGGGTTTTCACATAGTGGAGCAAATGTGTTGCTTTCAAAGCCTCGACGACGTCTTCTTCCGTGACGTTCTTGGTGTTAAAGACAAGATTCTCTCGGAGCGTGCCTTGAAAAACCCAGGTTTCTTGGAGAACCATCCCAAAAATTTCATGAAGTTCCTCGCGCTTCAAAGTCGAAATATCAATACCATCGATCGAAATAGAGCCCGAATTGACCTCATAGAACCTCATCAAGAGATTTACCATGGTGGTCTTTCCTGCGCCCGTCGGCCCGACGATCGCCACTTTTGAACCTGGCTTCACCTTTGCGGAGAAGTCGTGAATGATCTCGCGGGAAGGATCGTAAGAGAAACTGACGTGGGAGAATTCGACCTCGCCGCGGATGCCTTCTTTGCCTTCTTTTATCAAGACGATGGGCTTCTCCGCTTCGCTTGGGAGCTCGACCTCCTCCAGAAATTCATAGACGCGAGCGCTTGCGGCGCTTGCGCTAGAAAGAGAGTTCATGGATTGGGAAATGGATGAAAGGGGCGACTGGAAGAGATTCACGTAGACCAAAAACTCCGCAAGACGCCCATAATCCATGCCGGTTTCGCCACTCACGAGCAGCAAACCACCCACAAGCAAGACGCCCGCGTAAGCCAAATAGGAAACGAAGTTCATCGCTGGCTGCAACATGCCCATAAAGGTCTCGCTATAGAACATCGTTCTGCCAAGGCGCTTATTCGGCTCGTCGAATTGATCCTTTTCCAGCTGCTCATTGCCGAACGCCTTGATGATCATCTGACCAGAGTAATTCTCTTCGATGATGCCGTTGATGTCGCCAAGGATCTGCTGCCTTTTCTTGAATTGCGGGAAAGCAAGCTTGCCCATCAACAAGATGATGATGAGGAGAATCGGCAAAGAGGCGACGCAAGTCAAGGCAAGCTGCCAGGATTTCACGAACATCATGATGACCACGCCGATGAGCATCATGACGTTTTGAACAAGGGTCGCGATGGAAGTCGCAAAGTTCTGAGCGATATTGTCAACGTCGTTCGTGATGCGGGAAAGGATGTCTCCGAATTGGTGGGAATCGAAATAGGAGAGGGGCATCGCGTTTATTTTTCTTTCAATGGCCTCCCTCAAGTCTCTGGCGTAATAGTTCGAGATCGTGTTCAAGATGAAATTAGACACGTAGGAAGTGATCGCCGAGATGAAATAGAATACCGCCAAAAGGACGCCATAATGCATGATCTCGTCCATTGGGATGGTTATGCCTAGGGTTAGGGACCCAGTGATGACGTTCGTGAGGTTCCTTAATTCGGTGGGGGAGTAGATGCTGATAATCACGTAGACAAAGGCCAAGACGATGGCAGCCACGAACAAAACGATGTAGCCGGGATGCTCTTTGGCCATATGGGAGAAAGCTTTCTTCGTCGCTTTAGCAGAGAATTTTCTCTTTCCGGGTTCATCAAAATGTTTTCTCATAAACCAAGTTCCTCCTTGCTGAGCTGAGAAAGGGCGATCTCGCGGTAGACGTCGCAAGTCTGAAGCAATTCGCTGTGCTTGCCCTGGCCGACGATCTTGCCTTCGCTTAGCACCAAAATCTGATCGGCATCCATGATTGTGCCGATGCGCTGGGCCACGATTACCTTGGTGGTTGAGCCCATTGCCTCTTTGAGGTTTTTCCTCACTTGAAGATCAGTCTTGAAATCAAGGGCGGAGAAAGAGTCGTCGAAGGTGCAGATTTCCGGCTTCAGCGCGACGGCCCTAGCAATGCAAAGCCTTTGCCTCTGCCCGCCTGAGACATTGCTTCCGCCGCGAGCGATGCGCGCTTCGTAGCCGCCTTCCATCTTCTCGATGAACTCATCGGCCATGGCGATGCGCGCGGCTTCTTTCATGCCCTCGTCGCTCATCGAAGCATCCCCGAATTTGATGTTCGAGGCGACGGTCCCGCTGAAAAGGACGCCCTTTTGCGGGACTATCGCAAGTTTGCTGCGCAAGGTCTTTTCTTTAAGTTCTTTGACATTGACCCCATCGATTTTGATGGAGCCGGAACTTACGTCATAGAATCTGGCGAGAAGACGGAGAATGGTGCTTTTGCCGCTGCCCGTCGCACCGATGATCGCAAGCGTTTCGCCTTGATTGACTTTAAAAGTGATATCGTGGACGACATCCTCCTTTGCGTCAGCGTAACGGAAGCAAACGTGGTCGAATTCGACGGTTCCTTTTTCGGTGACGGGAGTCTCGATTTCCGGATCGACAATTTCGGATTCTGAGGCCAAAACCTCATTGACGCGGGTCGCGGAGATCTGGGCTCTTGGAATCATGATGAACATGAGCATAAGCATCATGAACGCCATGATGATCATCGAGGAAAGGGTCGAGAAACCGACAAGAGTGGCGTAGTTGGTGATTTCTTTATTGATAAGCAAAGCGCCTAGCCAATAGATGCCCAAGGATAAACCGTTCATCACGAGCATCAAAACGGGGTTCATCAAGGCCGTCATGCGGCTGGTGAAGACTTGGATTTTCGTCAGATCTTTATTGGCGGAAGCGAATTTCTCCTTTTGATAGTCCTCTGCATTGTAGGCTCGTATAACCCGGATGCCTGAGAGGTTTTCCTGCGTTACGAGGTTTACCCTGTCAATGAGCTTTTGGGTCTTCTTGAATCTCGGCATCAAGAAGACGAACATGAAAAGAAGAAAGACCAGAAGCGCGACGATTCCACCGCCGGTGAGCAAAGTGAGCTCGCCCGAGACTGCTTGGATTTTGCAGATGGCCCAAATGGCGGTGACGGGTGCGCTGAAAAGCATGCGGGCCGCCATGACGAAAGTGAATCCGACGGTTTGGATGTCGTTGGTCGCGCGGGTGATTAAACTCGAGGTGGAGAAGGTCTCGATTTGCGACATGGACATGGTGGATACCTTATCGTTGAGTTTCTTGCGAAGGCTTGTGACTAACGAGGCGCTGATGACGGAGGCGAAGAAGGCGGTAACGCCTTGGCAAACCATGCTGCCGGTCGCATAGCCGACCATGACTCCGGCGCCAACCCAAATATCCTTTTTCGTCTTCAAGCCGTTTTGGGCCATCATGATGACGTTTGTCAAATCGCTAATTGAGTCTGTTAAAGTCATCGTGCAGAAAACTTGAAGAACGGTTACCCCTAATATTAGAAATAGAAGCAGCCAATCTAGTTTTCGAAGGTATTTCATTATTTTGAGCATCGCTTAATTTCCCCCGTAAACGGGGGAATGATATCAACATAAAAATTGATTGCAAGAATATTAATGCCTAAGCGAAAAATTGGCGTTTGAGCGGGCTTCAAAGAAATGCGTTATTTTCCGAAAAGAGTTTAGTTTTGCGGGGTTTAATTGCAGCCTTTGCGATATTTTTTGATTTTCAAACGATAAGAAAGCGGCTCTTTTGCTTGCTCGCCGCAGCCAAAAGAAAGCAAACGATATCCGGAGCCTTCCAAAGCCCTTTCGACCTCGTCTTTTTGGATGGGGCGCGGCGAGAAGATCGTCGCCTGGTTTTTGAAATGCGATGCCTTCACGATCAAGGCCCCGTCAATCTTTCTTAGCAAAGCGCTGACGTGGGACTCGCACTGGCCGCACATCATTCCATCGACACCAATTTTAGAAACGTACATAAGAATCCTCAATGCATAGTTTAATTAAAGTTAACTCTTTGTCAAATCCGCTAAATCGATATTTCTTTTTGGAGGTGGTGGTGCTAAATTGGAAAAAAGCGAGGAAATCCCATGGAACAACAAGCCCGAACTGCACCTAAATCTTCTTTTAAGCTCAACTACAAAAGAACTTTCCTGATCGGCTTTGCCTTCTTCGGAATTTTGCTTCTCTGGCAAGTCTACGATTCTTGGTGCCCGACTTTTTTGACTGAGCTATTTACAGAGGCTTTGGGCGCGAAAGACCAAACGGAAGTGCAGTATCTAGTCGGCATCATGATGGCTTTGGATAATCTCGCCGCTTTGATCCTGCTGCCGATATTTGGCCATTTGTCCGATAAAACCCACACGAAAATCGGCAAGCGCATGCCCTATATCCTCGCGGGCACCTTCGTTTGCTCGGTTTGCTTCCCCTTCATCCCCGTCCTTTTCCATTACCATAATTTGGCTGGCGTCATCGCGCTGATGGCAATTGTCGTCACTTTCTCGATGATGTACCGCAATCCGGCAGTCTCCCTAATGCCCGACATGACGCCAAAGCCCTTGCGTTCGAAAGCTAACGGAATCATCAACATCATGGGCTATATCGGCGGTGCGTTTGCAACGGTCGTTGGCATCGTGTTCGTCCTTTCGAATTATCTAGGCGAAGATTCCGCCAATTGGCTTGGCGGCTCATCTTCAAGCAACATCTGGATCATCGAGGCCCCTTTCCTTATCGCTTCCGTGCTGATGCTCGCTTCCGCTTTGGTCCTTTTCTTCACGATCAAGGAAAACAAGATCGCGAAAGAGATGGAACCCGAAATGAAAAGAGGCGAAGAAGAAGCGGAAGTGGCGGACAAAGTCACCGACGAGGCCCCTCTTACGAAAGCCAATCGCACAATGCTCTTCTTGATACTCGCCGCGGAATTCTTCTGGTTCATGGCCGATAACGGCATCGGAACCTTCATGGGGAATTACACCCTTTATTACCTGCACTGCAAGACCAGCAGCAACATGATCAACACGATCGTCGGCGGAGTCGGTTCGGTAATAGGCTTTGCAATCGGAGGCTATATCGCTTCCAAAATCGGCCGCAAATGGACGATTTTCACGGGCCTAGGAATCACAGGCGCCTCCCTTGCCGTTTGGATGATTCTCACTTTCGCCATCCCCGTTTCGACCCCGGCCTCCGGAACCTACAATGCCTTTCCGTTTTACATCTTCATCATTTGGGGCCTAAAAGGATTCGGCATGAGCCTCGTGCACGTGAACTCCTATCCGATGGTCGTCGAACTTTGCACCGGCAAGAAAATCGGCGCCTACACCGGCTATTATTACGCCTCTTCCATGGCTGCCCAAACGATCACCCCGATTGCTCTTGGCTCGTTGCTATTCGCCATCGGCCAGAGCGATGCCTGGAAATTCCTTCCTCTCTACGCCGTCTGCTGTCTTGCCATCTCCTTCCTTATCTTCTTCTTCGTCAAGAACGTTAAGACGACCAAGACTAAATTTAAGATGGGCTTAGAGGGCATTGGGGCGGACGAAGACTGATTATGCCCGCCGCCTTAACCCATTATCTTTTCGCGTTGCAAAACGAAGAAAACATCAGTGACGTGGATGCGTTTTTGCTCGGGACGCAAGGCCCTGATCCTTTCTTTTTCTTTGGGATGGTCCCGTGGAGGAAGAAAGCGAATCCGAGGAAAATCCAAGATTACGCCGAGCAACTCCATCACAGCGATTTTTCCTTGATCTACGCGAGGATGATCTCTTACGCCCGCTCCCAAAGCGGCGAGCTTCAAGACACGCTGCTTGATTATCTAAAGGGCGCGTGGGCCCATTATTGTTTGGACCGGGTTTGCCATCCCTATGTTTTCTATCGCTCTGGGTTCGACGAGAACGGGGAGCTCAAAGGGCATTACGGCTACGCCCACAAGGTCTTTGAAGCTCTGTTGGACGCCACGCTAAAGAAAAAACACAAACTCCCCAGCCCTTCTCGCGCCATGGAGATTTCGAAAAAGAAGGGAATGGAAATCTCGAAGATGTGGAAGCAAGGCTCTCCCGAGATTCTGGATGAGGACACCTTTTACGAGTCCCTTCGAGACTATCGCACCATCGAATCCTTCCTCCAAAGCAAAACGGGTTGCAAAAGGATCCTTTGGAAATTGTTAGGCAAGGAGAATGCCCTCTACGCATTCTCTTATCCTGTTTTCTTGAAAGGAAAAGAGAGCCTAGATGTTTTGAACAGGGAGAAGAAGGAATGGAGGCATCCCGTCAGCGGGGCTTCTTCGAATCTCTCCGTGGATGAAATGTTCTATGAAGCCAAGAAACTCTACATCAAGGGAGTGAAGGTTATTTTGGAAGCAAAAACCATAGAAAACGCATCCACCTCCCTCTTCAATTTGGAAAGGGGCATCGACCATGACGGCACCCCTTACGGCCAAAAGAAGGTTTATCAAGACCAATCAGCCCTGTTCTAGCGCCTGTTTTTGTTCCTTTTTGAAGGCTACCCCATTAAAATGGGGTGTCTTTTTGTGAGGCTTCAGAATGAGAAAAACTAACTTTGAACATTATGCGGCCGCCGTAATCATCAGAGGAAGGCAGCTTTTGCTGATCCGCGAGCTGGAAAAAGACGATTTTCCTAGCGTCGGTTTCCATTTCCCTGGCGGCAAGGCGAAAAATGAGGAGCAATTGATGCCTGCCTTGAAGGAGGCTTTGGCGAAGAAATACGGCGCCAATGTGAAAATCGTCGACTCGATTCCCGCAATAGCCCGCATGGTGGACGGGAAGAAAGTCGTGATTCACGGCTTCGTGTGCGATTTGCTTTCGAGCTTCGCTTTCCCAAAGCAGCACTTCCAATCCATCTATGCCGACTTCGACCGCGTTTCTTCCCTTTACGTCGATCCCCTTGACCGCAAGCTCGCCGAGAAGGTGATTCGCTACTATCCTCTTTACGCCCACAAGGAGCGTTATCGCAAGTTGAGTGAAAAAGAAAAGGGGGAGGCTTGCTTTTATCTCGATTCCCTTTTCTATTTCCGGAGCGCAATCCCGGACCGCGAAATCTCGGATTTCTCCCTTCTCATTCATTCTGACAGCACAATCGAAGAAATCCGCTCCGCTTACGCCTGGCTCCTTGATCTATACGGCCTTGACGTGAATCAATACCTTGACGTTGTTGAATATAAGAAAGCCCATTCGAAAAAATGAAAAAACTTGTCAAACCTTCCTTTTGGCCGAAGCTTTTCATCGGTCTCCTGCTCTTCCTGCAGATTTTCGTTCTCATCGCCCTGCTCTTCTGGCTGCTTAACGTCGTCACCGATGGGACGCTCAGTTCAAGCTACATCCTTTTCTTTGTCATCCTGATCTACGCGTTCAATTCGGTCTTGGGGATTTACGTCATCAACAGCGACACCCCCTATGCTTACAAGGTAGCGTGGCTTTTTGTCGTATTCGCTCTCCCCATCGGCGGGGCGCTTCTTTATCTCTTCCTCGCCAATAAGACCGATTCCGCCCTCAAAAGGAAACAGGTTAGAAAATGGACTTATCCAATCATCGAGAACAAAACCCTTCCCGAGACCCACGCCAGACTTCGGGAAAGCGCTCCTTCCGCCGTCTCGACATCCGATTATCTTAACTTGGTCGGGGGCTTTGGCGCCCATCAACGGACCAGCGTCGAATATTTCCCGCTCGTCGACTTCGCGCATGAGCCGATCCTCCGCGAGCTAAAGAAAGCCAAACATTACATCTTCTTGGAATTCTTCATCGTCGAGCCAGGCGTCTTCTGGGATTCGATTCTCGAGATTCTAGAAGAGAAAGCCAAGGACGGCTTGGACGTTCGGCTTCTTTATGATGATGTTGGCTCCTTAGGCACTCTGCCAAGCGGATACGCCGCAAAACTCCGCAAATCCGGCATCAAATGCGAGCCCTATAATCATTTTAGGCCGTTCCTTGATATTCGTCAGAACAACCGCGATCACCGCAAAATCCTCGTGATCGATGGCCATACCGCTTTTAGCGGAGGCTTCAATCTCGCCGACGAATACGTGAACAAAGTTGAACGCTTCGGCCATTGGAAAGACAACGCCATCCTTCTTAAGGGCGAAGCCGTTTATTCCTTTACGCTTCTTTTCCTCTCCGTTTGGATCGCAAACGGGCATCATGATGAGAAAATCGACAAGGCTTATTATTCCCCGGACACGTTCATCGAAGAAGCCGGCGGATATCCAGAATCAACCGGCTTCGTCCAGCCTTATGGCGACCTTCCTTTCGACAAAGAGGAGTTCGGAGAATCGACTTATCTCAATCTCATCCAGCACGCAAAGGACTATTGCTATATCACGACCCCTTATCTCATCATCGACTGCGAGATGGAAAACGCGCTTTGCCGCGCCGCGAAAAGCGGCGTGGACGTGCGCCTCATCACCCCTCACATCCCCGACAAGAAAGCCGTCTTCAACATCACTCGCTCCTATTACGGCAAACTTTTGAAGGCCGGAGTCAAAGTTTATGAATACACGCCCGGCTTCGTGCATGAGAAGACCTTCTGCGTGGATGACCATATGGCCACGGTAGGCACGATCAATTTGGATTATCGTTCCCTTTATCTTCATCTTGAATGCGGAACCTTTATGGTCGATATGCCGGCCATCAAGAACATCAAACGCGATTTCGAGGATTCCTTCCCCGTTTGCCACGAGGTCACTTTGGAGGAATGGAATCGCTGGCGCGTCCGCAATAGAGGCTATTGGTCTATCCTCCGCATCATCGACCCGATGCTCTAAGGCTTAAAGGATGAACGTCTTCAAAAAAGCCTATTGCAGGGCTTATCAAAAAGTCATCTTCCTTGCGCAGAATCTCCTGCGTTTTCGCGTTCCCGAGACCCTTGAAGGGAGCGGCTCGCTTTCTTCAGTCGCCCAAAAGCTTAATGAAGAAGGCAAAAGACATCCTTTGATCATCGCCACCCCCTCAATGGCGAGGAACGACTACCTGTCCAAGCTCACCGAGCCCTTGGAGAAACTCGGGATCGCCTATGACGTTTTCACGAAAGTGGAGCCGAATTCGCCCTTCCCCATCATCAACGAGGCCTATTCCGTTTATGCCTCCCGTTCCTGCGATTGCTTGATTGCGATGGGGGGAGGGAGCGCCCTCGATACGGCGAAAGCGGTGGGCGCGAAAGCCGCGAAGCCGAAGAAGGACCTGCCAACTTTCAAAGGCGTTTTGAAAGTCGGGAAGAAAATCCCTTATCTCGTCGCGATCCCCACGACCGCGGGAAGCGGCTCGGAAGCCACCGTCGCCGCGGTTGTCTATAACCCCGAGAACCATGACAAATTCTCCATCAACGACCCTCATCTCATCCCTTCTTTAGCGGTCCTGGACCCGGATCTGCTCATCTCCTTGCCCCCGAAGCTCATCGCCAGCACCGGGATGGATGCTTTGACTCACGCTTTAGAAAGCTACATCGGAAAATCTGGGACGCCCCTTAGCGAAAAAGCGGCCCTAGAGGCAATGGAACTCATCCGCGATCATCTTTGCGGATTCTTTAATGACCCTTCGGACGCCGCCCATAGGGAGGGCATGCAGAAAGCCGCTTTCTTAGCCGGCGTCAGCTTCACCCGCGGCTACGTAGGATATGTTCATGCCTTAGCCCATTCTCTTGGAGGCCTATATGGCGTGCCTCATGGTTACGCGAACGCCGTCTTGCTGCCCCATGTTTTGGAAGAGTATGGCAAAAGCGCCGAGAAAAAACTTGCAAAAGCCGCCTCTTTCTTGAAACTCGCGAGGGCTGATTCCAGCAAAAAAGAAAAGGCGGATGCCCTGATCGCTTGGGTGAAAGAGCTGAACAAAAAGATGGACATTCCCGAAAAATTCGCTAACCTCATTCTAGACCAAAATCTCGATGAGCTTGCTCTTCACGCGGACAAGGAGGCAAACCCTCTTTACCCTGTCCCCAAAGAGCTAGGCAAAGAAGAGCTGAAAAAGATTCTTTTGGAGGTAAAGGGATAATGAATTCCGTCGAACTCAAAGAAGTGAAAAACGGAGAAAAGCTGATCAAAGTCACGAACGATTGCTCTCTTAGCATGACCCTCTCCAGCTTCGGCGCGGGGCTATTCGCTATCGATTACGGCGGAAAAAGCATGCTGAGCCACCCTTCTTCCTATGATGATTACGCCTGCAGCACGGGTTATTACGGCAAGACCGTCGGCCCAGTCGCGGGCAGAATCCCTCAAGGGAAGTACAAAATCGGCGATAGGGAATACCGAATGCCTATCAACGAGAACGGGAACTGCCTTCATAGCGCGACCCTTTGTTACGCCTTCGCCCATTTCGATTGCGAAATCTTGGAGAAGGAAGGGGCGATCGAGGTTATCTTCAAAGCGGATTTCCCTTCTTCTGAAGGCGCCTTCCCCGCGAACACGAAAGCGGAAGTCATCTATTCGCTTTCTCGGAAAGAGCCAAGCCTAGCGATAACGATGAAAGCGACCCCCGACGAGGATTCTCCCTTCAACATCACGAACCACGCCTACTTCAATTTGGGCGGGGAGAAGAACCTCTATGAAGACCTCTTGACCTTGAAGCAGGGCGAAGTCGCGCGCTACTCTTCCTCGGCCTTGCTCCTCGACCATTTCGAGAAGGCAGGAGAAGAACTCGATTTCTCTTCTCCTAAGCCTATTGGCAAGGGCGTCGATTCGCCTTCTCTTCTGCCCGTCACGGGCTACGACCATTGCTTCTTGCTGCTTGATGGACCTGGGCCAAAGGCCGTGCTTGAGAACAAGCGCTACCGTCTGGAAATCGACACGGACGCCGATGGGCTCCAGATCTATTCCTCCAATTTCCCCAAGGAAGGGCAGCTCATGCAGTCGGGCTATCTCGACGAAAGGGCTTCTGGCATCACCTTCGAACCGGTCTCGAGGATGGACCGAAGCCTCATCTGCAAGAAAGGCGCGACCTGGACGCGCCATATCTCCTATCGCTTTATAAAGAAGGATAAATGAACATGGAACTCAATCATTGCATCGCAAACCTCATCGCCTACGCGAAGAAGAATCTCTCCCTCCCTGAGCTGGACTCCATCTACGTGGCGAACCTTTTATATAAGGAATATGGGGTCACCTCTCCTTATTCGGGCGAGATCGATGAAGAAGCCATCTCCAAAATGAGAAGCCCGGACGCTCTGTGGGAGGAACTCGTCGAAGCCTTGAAAGAGAATGGGAAAGAAGCGGGGGAGGCCGAAAGAGAAGCTACCTATGCCTTCGGACTATTGAGCCCCACCCCAAGCACCTGCGAACGCCATTTCTATATGACCTATCAGGACTGCTCCCCGAAAGAGGCCACGAATTACCTTTATGACCTCGGGGTCAAAAACGGCTACATCGCCCTGAGCAAGATTCAGAAGAACATCGTCTTCGACGCGGATTTCGACCACGAGCCCTCAATCGAAGTGACCATCAACCTCTCGAAGCCGGAGAAGAACAACAAGGACATCGCGAAACTCCTCACGAAGAAAGAAAACCTCGATTACCCGAAATGCTTCCTCTGCAAAGAGAATCTCGGTTACGAGGGAACCGCGAGCCATCCAGCGAGAGAAAATCTCCGCTTCGTCACCTTGAATCTCGACGGCGAGAAGTGGTACCTCCAGTATTCTCCTTATGGCTATTTCGATGAGCATTGCATCGTCTTCTCCTCGAAGCATAGCCGCATGAACGTCTCGCAAAGGATCTTCGGCAAGCTCTTCGCCTTCGTGGATCTGTTCCCTCATTATTTCATCGGGTGCAACAGCGACCTTCCGATCGTGGGAGGTTCGATCCTCGATCATGAGCATTTCCAAGGCGGAGGCCATATGCTCCCCCTCCTCAATGCCGAGGCGAAGAAGTGCTACCCCACCCCGGATCATCCCCACACGAAGCTTGAGACCATCGATTATTACGTCTCTTGCTTGAGACTCTCCGGCCCAAGCAAAGAGGAGATCCTTGACCTCGCAGGAAAAATCCTCGCCAAGTGGAGGATCCATGATGACGTTGAAAACAACATCATCCACGCCGACGGGGATGCTCAGCATAACACCATCACCTCGCTGGCTAAGAAGATCGACGACACCTATTACCTCTTCCTCATTCTCCGCAACAACAGGACGAGCGAGGAATACCCAGACGGAATCTATCACGCCCATCCGGAATACTTCCACATCAAGAAAGAGGGCATCGGCCTCATCGAAGCCGCGGGGCGCTTCATCCTCCCCGCGCGCTTGGTTAGGCAAAGCAAGCTCATCGAGGACGGCTTAGCGAAAGGGGAGAGCAACGAACAGATCATCGCAGAAAACCCTGA
Source organism: Parasutterella excrementihominis (assembly GCA_963614595.1). GTDB lineage: Bacteria > Bacillota_I > Bacilli_A > RFN20 > CAG-826 > Alloenteromonas. The sequence goes on from CAVECL010000010.1 coordinate 20,717, forward strand.
GCTGGCCGACTTCACCCGCATGATGAATGCCCTAAGAAACGGGATGAGCCTTCACGACTATCTCGGCGACGTCTGCCAGAACATCCTCAAAAACGTCGCCGTTTATAAAAACACCCCCACGGGTGAGAAAGGATTGGAGAGATTCCTCCAAAGCATTGAATTATGATCCGCAAAGAGCAAGCAGACGCCCTTTTCTTCAAAGAATTCGGCGACATGAAGAGAAAGCATTATTTCTCGCACGGCCGCATTGAGGTCATCGGCAACCACACCGATCACAACAACGGCCTTTGCCTCGTCGGAGGAAGCACGCTTGGCATAACCGCGAGCGCCTGCAAGAACGATTTGGACACCGTGAGCATCGCCTCGACAGGCTATAAGCCCTACAAAATCGACCTTTCTTCGTTAGAGGCCGACCCCAATGAGAAAGGAACGTCCTTAGCCCTTACCAAAGGCGTCCTTTTCGCGCTTAAGAAACTCGGCTACAAAGTCGGTGGTTTCTTCGCCGCCTTAGATAGCGACATCCCCGCCGGCTCAGGCGTCTCCTCCTCCGCTTGCTACGAGGCCCTGATCGGAGAGATCATCAACGACCTCTATAACGATGGGGGAATCCCGCCGCACGATTTGGCTTTCGCAAGCCAATACGCCGAAGTGCTTTTCTTCGGCAAGCCCTGCGGCATGCTCGATCAAGTCGGCTGCTGCTATGGCGGAGTCAATTACCTCGACTTCAAGGATGCGCAGAATCCCGTCATCGAGCCGCTTGAATTCACCTTGCCTCTCACCCCGATTCTCGTGCTTACCAAATCGAGCCACGAAGGCCTCGATTCCCTTTATGCGAGCATCCCCAACGATATGAAGAGCGTCGCCGCGAATGTTTTCGGCAAGAAAGTCCTCCGCGAGGTCGACCCTCAGGATTTCTATAAGTACATCGCTCAGCCCACCGTCGGAGTAAGCGAAATCGCGAAGCTCCGCGCGACCCATTATATGGATGAGAATAAGCGCGTTTTGGACGCGAGAAGAGCAATCCTTGGCCATGACATCGCGAATTTCCTTCACGCCATCAAGATGTCTGGAGAAAGCTCGAAGACGATGCTCCAGAACACGATGGTTCCCGGACGTTACAAAAACTCCCCGCAAGAAGCCGTCGACGTCGCCCAACGCTTCATCGGGGACGGGGCTTGCCGCATCATGGGCGGAGGCTTCGCGGGCAGCATTCTTTGCTTCCTTCTCCCGAAAGACAAAGACAATTTCATGAACGCGATGCGCCGCATCTACGGCGAGAAAAACGTCTTGGAGCAAAGCTTCACCCCGGGCGGGGCCAAGATGATCGACGAAGATTGATATGAGCAGCAGCAAGCGCAAAGCCGGCATCTTGCTCGGCGTGTCCTCCTTGCCGGGAGATTATGGCATCGGGGATTTTGGCAAAAGCGCCTACCATTTCTTGGACGATTTGGCCAGGGGCGGATTCTCCCTCTGGCAGATCCTCCCCCTCGCCCCTTTGGGGTATGGGCATTCCCCTTATCAGCCCTATAGCTCCTTCGCGATGGACGAGATCTACCTCGATCTGGATTCGCTTTACGAAGAAGGCCTCATCGAAAAGCCCGTCGCTTTTCGCGCGAAGGAAGGCAAAATCGCCTATGAGGATGTCCGCGCCTATAAGCTCCCCTATCTAAGGGAGGCTTTCCTTAACGAGAAGAAAAAGAATCCCCGTTGCCTGATTGATTTCAAGAAAACCCATAAATGGGCCGGCGACTATTCCGTTTTCTGCGCCTTCCACGAGGAGCATCAATCCTCTTGGGATACCTGGCCCATCAAAGAAAGGGACTGGATCCTCTCTCGCCCTGTCTTATCGGGCAAGAAGAAGGAGGAGGCCGATTTCAGGCTTTATCTCCAATACAAGCTTTACCAACAATGGGATAAGCTGCATGCCTACGCAAGAAGCAAAGGAATTGAGATCATCGGGGACCTTCCTTTCTACGTGGGGTTTGATTCCTGCGACGTCTGGACGAACCAAGACACCTTCCTCCTTGACCCAAAGACCAAGCAGCCCCTTTTCATCGCCGGCGTGCCGCCGGATTATTTCTCCGCGACCGGCCAGCGCTGGGGCAATCCGATCTACGACTGGAAGAAACTCGAAAAAGAGGATTTCGCCTTCATCGAGAACCGCATCGCCTTGAACGCGCAGATCTACGACATCCTTCGCCTTGACCATTTCAGGGCCTTCGACACCTATTGGAAAATTCCTTCTTCCTGCCCGACGGCGGTGGAAGGAAAGTGGGTGGAAGCCCCAGGGTACGCGCTTTTCGATTCCCTGCTTGCCAAATACCCTAACCTCAACATCATCGCCGAGGACTTGGGCGACCTTCGCCCGGAGGTTTTGGCTCTCCGCGACCATTACCGTTTCCCGGGCATGAACGTCATCCAGTTCACCTTCCATGACTATGAGCTCGCCCATAAAGGGAAGTGGGATGAGGAGAACGCGGTGGTTTATCTAGGGACCCACGACAACGAGACCATGCTCGGGTTCTTCTACGATTTGGATGAGCATGAGCAGGCTGAATGGGTCTATGCCCTAGAGCAAAAAGGCATCAAAGAAGGCACGATGAACGAGCGCCTCATCGCCTATTGCTTCGCGAAAAAGGCCAAGTACGCCCTCGTTTCGATGCAGGACGTCTTGGAACTAGACAAAGAAGCGAGGACCAACGTCCCCAGCACGGTCGATGATCGCAACTGGACATGGAAGATGACGGATTTCGCCTCCTTTGAAAAGAAACTGCCATTCTTAACGAAGATTTTAAAGGACACAGGGAGAAGCTCCTTATGAAAAAGCGCGTTGCCCTAGTGAGCCTTGGCTGCGCGAAAAACCTCGTCGACTCCGAGGAAATGCTTGCGATGTTTCCTTCCGATAGGTTTGAGCTCACCTCAAATCCCGAAGGCGCGGACCTCGTGATCGTAAACACCTGCGGATTCATAAGCTCCGCGAAAAAGGAATCCATCGAGACCATTCTCGAGATGGCTAGCCGGAAGAAAGGGGAGGCTAAGCTCGTCGTGACGGGATGCCTCGCGGAGAGATACGCGGAAGAGCTCCGCTCCTCAATCCCCGAAGCCGACCTCGTCGTTCCTCTTAAGGATTATCCCAATTTGGCGAATCTTTTGATGGGGCTGCTTGGAGAGGAGGAAATCTCTCCGATGAACCCCTTGAATAGGCTGCTGAGCACCGCCCATTATTCGGCCTATCTAAGGATCAGCGACGGCTGCAACAATTTCTGCTCCTTCTGCGCGATTCCTTTCATCAGAGGCCGCTTCAAGTCGCGCCCCTATGAGGAGGTTCTTGAAGAAGCGAGAAAACTCAAAGGCTTGGGCGTGAAGGAGATTTCCCTGATCTCCCAAGACACGACCATCTATGGCAGCGACCTAGAGGAAGGGCACGACATCGTCGCGCTGCTGAAAGACCTTGAGAAAATCGGGTTTTATTCGATCCGCCTCCTTTACCTTTATCCTAGCGAAATCAGCGATGAACTCATCAAGACGATCGCGGAAAGCAAGGTCATCGCCCATTATTTCGACATCCCCGTCCAATGCGCGAGCGACCACCTTCTCTCTCTTATGAAACGCCACGCGGATCAGAAAGAGACGGTCGAGCTTTTCCATAAGATCAGAAGGATGTGCCCTGACGCGATCCTTAGGACCACTTTGATCGCGGGCTTTCCCGGGGAAAACGAGGATGACCAAAAGGAGACCATCGAATTCCTGAAGGACATCGCTTTCGACAAGATGGGCTGCTTCCTTTATTCCAGAGAAGAAGGGACCGCCTCTTACTCTTACCCCGACCAAGTGAAAGAAGGGGTGAAGAAAAAAAGGCGCGCCGAGCTCATGAAGCTTCAGGCAGGCATCTCCTTCGCCAAAAACAAAGAGCACGTCGGCGAAGTCATGGAGGGGCTGGTGATCGGCAAGGAGAAAAGCGGGGAACGCTATCTCCTTCGCTCCTACTGGAACGCCCCAGACGACATTGACGGCAGCATCCTCTTTACTTCCGATACCCCTCTTCAAGAGGGCGAGGTGGTAAAAGTGAAGATCAAAGAGGCGCTTATTTACGACCTCATCGGAGAAAAGGCTTAAAAGGCCTTTTTTCTTAGGAAAGCCCGCAAAAGGCTCATTTTGTTCGGGAATTGCAAGGTTTTCCAAAGCAGGAAAACGAGCCTTTTGCAGGGTTTTGAGAGGAAAATCGTTTTCTTTCAAAAAGTTGTTGCCCCCGTTATGGGGCGTGGCTATAATCTTTCTCGCCGAGCGAGTTTGTAGCGAGCCCGAATCGGCATACCGCCCTCATAGTTCAGCGGTAGAACGGATCCATGGTAAGGATCAGACCTCTTTTCGACTAAGGGTGAGGGCACCACAAGCAATCAGCCCCGGCGGAAGCCGGGGTTTTCTTGTTCCCTAAGCCCCTTTCTTCTATAATTCGCTCATAAAAACCGAGGAGATTATCGTTATGAAAATTGCTATCACCGCTGAAAGCACCGTTGATTTGCCCAAGAATCTTTTGGAGGAGTTCGACATCCACACCGTTCCCTTCATGGTCACGATGGGCGATAAAAGCGGGCTCGATGGGGAAGTGACGCCCGAAGAGGAATTCGCCTATACCAAAGAGACGGGGAAACTCCCTCATACCGCCGCGGTCAACCCGTTCCAATACGAGGAGTTCTTCGCCTCCATTCTCAAGGGCTACGACCACATCATCCACTTCTCGTTGTCCTCTGGCATCTCCAAAGCCTGCGAGAACGCGACCCTTGTTTCTCACCAGGAGCAGTTCGAAGGCAAAGTGGACGTCATCGACACCCTTTCCCTTTCCACCGGCATCGCCCTCCAGGCGATCTACGCTTCCAAACTTGCCAAGGAAGGTTTGGAGCCCTCTGAAATCGTCGAGAAGTGCAAGGCGAGGATTCCCTATTGCCAGGCCTCTTTCTCTTTGGAAAGCGTTGATAACCTTTATAAAGGCGGCAGATGCTCCGCCCTTTCGATGATCGGGGCGAACCTCCTGCGCATCAAGCCCGAGATCTACGTCCAAAACGGCAAGATGATCGCCGGCAAGAAATACCGCGGCTCGATGGACGTGGTGGTAGGCCATTACGTGGACGACACCCTTGAGGCTTTCAATAACGCGGACAAGTCCCTGGTTTTCATCACCTACAGCACCGCGACGGAAGAAGCGCTTAAAGTCGCGAAAGACAAGCTCGTCGCCGCTGGATTCAAGCGCATCGAATACACGACCGCCGGGGCGACCATCGCCTGCTATTGCGGCCCCCATTGCTTAGGCATCCTCTACATCAACGACGGAGGCGTGGAATGAAGAAAAAATTAGCCGTTCTCGCCTTATTCCCCCTTCTCTTGTCTTGCTCAAGCCACAGCAAGCATGAGCTAAGCGAATACATCAGGAGCCTCGATCTTTTCGATTCGAAAAGCTCTCTACGCGTATTGCAGCTTACCGACATCCATTGGAATTTCACCACGGACATGGACAAGCAAAGCGCCTACATCAACGCGCTGGTGAAAAATTCAAGCCCGGATTTAGTGATGATAACGGGCGATCAGGTCCTCACCGCGACAAAAGAGAACTACGAGACCCTCTTCGACGTCTTCGAAGGCTTCTCCTCTTTGCTTGGGAAAGACATCTATTACGGCGTCACCTGGGGCAATCACGACCAGCAGGGTTATTGGGACGCCTATTATTCCGGTGCCTTGGCGGGCAAATACCGCCATTCCCTCTATCTTGAGCTCGATGATGACCTCACCGGGGAGAGCAATTACGTGATCAACCTCACCAAAGGCGGGAAAACCCTCTGGCAGCTATACGCCCTGGACACGAATTCCCTCGCCTACAGCTTTCCTGATTTCAAATACTCTTACGACACGATTCATTCTGAGCAAGCAGCCTGGTTCAGCCAGGAAGTGAGCCTTGCCAAAGAAAGCAATCCAAACGTGAAAAGCGTCGTCTATTTCCATATCCCCCTTTGGGAGACCGAATACGCCTATCGTCTAGCGATGGGTGCGAAGCTAGACGATTACGACCATGTCGAAGGCTCAATCGGCCGTTACTCTGGCGAGATCAGGGAAAAAAGAAAGAGCAGGGGAGAACTCGGCATGACCAACATGGGCACAAGCAATACCCGCAGTGCCTTCTTCGAGGCCGCGGAAGCCTCAGGCACCACGGTCGCGATGTTCTATGGCCACGACCACATCAATGACTTCGCCGCCGAATACCGCCTCCATGACGAGGACGACTACATCTCTTTGGTCTATGGGCTCAAAACAGGGGACGGCCTCTATTACGATAAGGATCTCCTCGGCGGGACGATGATCGAGATCAAAGACGACATGACTTATTCCTTGAGCCGCTGCTTCCAAAGCTATGAGGATAGTTACGATGGCGGCGCGGGTTATCGCGAGGAGGCGATGTATTTATGAGCTTAAAAATCAAGAATATCATCCTTCTCGTCCTCGAAGCCTTGTTCTTCTCTCTTGGCGGTCTCGCCTTGTTCAACATCCTTTGGTTCTTTGTCCAAGACGTGAATTCCACGGATTTGAGCGGCATCACCTTCATCCCTTATTACCTCGCCTCCTTCCTTCCTTATTACATCGCTCTTGCCTTGCAGGTGATCCGCCATCCGCGCGATGAATCGGGGAAGAAGAAAGCCTTGCTGGGGCACGGCATCGCCATCACCGCCTTTTCCTTCCTTTGCCTCCTGCTTTACATCATCTATCTGGCAAGCGGCATCTACCCCTCGGTGATCATCCATCGCGGCGGCCCTGGCTTCCCTCTCTCAGGGCTTATCTTCAATAGCCTCACCCTTCTTTTGGGGATCGGGCTCATCCTGATGGGGACGAAGTTCTTCTCCTGGAAAGAAGAGGAAGCCTCTCCGAAGAAGAAGTACCAGCTCGCCTCGACTCTCCTCCTCTTCGTTTATAGCGTCTTCGCTTCCGGCTTCCTCGGGGATTTCCTCCTTTTCCCCATCATGATGGATTATTCCGGCGACAATTTCTTCCTTTGCCTGCCGACGGTTCTTCTCATGGCGCTTCCCGCGGCCATTTTGCTTAGAAGGGAGATCTCCTCGACCTTCCTTAGCAAGGAGAAGCAAAGAAACCTGGAGCTCAAATTCCTCTGCATCGAAGGCGGGGCGGGGGTCTTGCTCGCCGTCTGGATGACCATCGGCCTTGCCTGCAAGCCTATGTTCATCGTCGAATCGATGACCTCCTTCTTCCCCATCGACTTCATGGGCTCGATGGCGATTGGTCCTTACGCCTTGTTCTTCCTGAACCTCATCTACCCGATCGTGGCCTTCCTCTTCTATTTGAAGCGGCCCATCGAATAGGCGAAACTTGGCGGCTTTCGCCCCGTTTTTCCAAGGGGCGTCAATGGCTATGGGAGCAGGAGAAAAACCGTTTTGTCCTTGTTGCAACCTGTTTTGCCTTTCCTTATAATAGCGGGGCGGAAATCCAGGACTTGGTTCCGTCGAAAAAACACTGAACAGAGTGGCCCTGGGACCACTCTTTCTTGTTTTAGGAGGCAAAATGGAAGAAGAAAAGAAAACCTCACTGCTCTTAGAAGCGCCCTTGAAGGAAAAAGGCTACGACCTCTCCAGCGTCAGCTTCCGTCCGAGCAAAGACGGGATGAAGCTAGAAGTCGTCGTCGACCGCGTCGAGCCGATAGGGCTGGACGACATCATCTCTCTTTCTGAGCTGATCTCGGAGATCCTTGATAGCAACGACCCGATCTCAGGAGCCTACACCCTTGACGTGAGCTCGGCCGGGGCGGAGAAGCCCATCAAGCTCGAGAACCTAGACAAGTACGTCGGGAAGTACGTTCACTTCCATCTCTCCCACCCATTCGAGGGAGAGAACACCTTGGAAGGGACCCTTGAGGAATATGGCGAAAACGCAACCCTCACCTTCTTCGTCAAAGGCAGAAAGAAGAAAGCGACCTTCCCAAGCAAAGACATCGACCAAGCCCGTTTAGCCATCAAATTTTAAAGAAAAGGAAACAAAATCATGGACATCAATGTGAAAGGCGTCGTAGAGGCCGCAAAAGCCATCTCCGCCAACAAAGGCATCACCGAAGAAGACGTCATCAACGCCCTCGCCGAAGCTGTCAAAGCCGCCTATATCCGCAACCTCGGCGGCGGCACCAAAGACATGCCTGACCCCGTCGTCACCTGCGAAATCGACCTAGACGACAAGAAGAATCCCATCAAGCTTGCCCAGGTCAAGATCGTGAAAGACGAAGTCGAGGACGACATGCTCGAAATCGAGACCGAAGAGGCCAACGAAGGCCTTGCCGAGCCTAAGTACAAAGACGGCGACGAATACGTCATCCCCGCCACCTTCGAAGAGCTTTCCAAAGCCTTTACCAACGGCGTCAAGAGCTCCCTCCGCCAGAAATTAGCCGAAGCGGAGAGAAGCGCGCTTTACGAAGTCTACAAAGACCGCATCGGCGAAATGGTCAACGGCACCGTCGAAAGAGCCGATGACAGGGGAGTCTCCGTCAACATCGGACGCACCACCATCGAGCTCACCAGACGCGAGCTCATCGGCGACGAGTATTTCCATAGCGGCGACCCCATCAAGGTCTACATCCAGAAAGTCGAAAGCGCCGCCCCCGTTGAGCCCGGCAAGAAACCCCGCGGTCCTCAGATCGAGGCCACGCGCTCCAGCGAAGGCTTCCTCAAGAGGCTTTTTGAAGAGGAGATTCACGAAATCTATGATGGCACCGTCGTCATCAAGGCCATCGCCCGCAAAGCCGGCATCCGCAGCAAAGTCGCCGTCGCCACCCTCAATGAGGATGTCGATCCCACCGGCGCCTGCATCGGCCAAGGCGGAGCCAGAATCCAAAAGATCGTCTCGCAATTGGGCAACAGCAAGAACAAAGAGAAGATCGACGTCATCCCCTATAGCGATGACCTTGCCCTCTTCGTCGCCGAGGCCTGCCGCCCAGCCCAGGTTTTGGGAGTCAATCTGAGCGAGCCGGACGAATATGGCAAATGCCACGCTTACGCCATCATCCACGATGACGACACCGCTCTTGCCATGGGCAAATTCCGCTCCAACATCGACCTCGCCAAAAAGCTCACCGGCGTCCTCATCGACTTCATCGAGGAGAGCAAAGCCGCCGAGAAAGGCATCGACTATGTCTCTATCGATGACCTCCGCGCCCGCGCCGAGGAACTAAGAAAAGCCAAGGCCAAGGAGGAATTCCTCAAGAAGACCCAAGAAGACGCCGCCCGCAGGGCCGCCGAAGAAGAGGCCGCGAGAAAGAGAATGGAAGCCGAGGCTCTTGCCCGCATCCAGGAAGAGGAGGCCAAGAAAGCCGCCGCGGAAGCCGCTGCAAAGAAAGCCAACGTTGAGCCCATCACCCCGATGGAGGCACCGAAGACCGGCGCCCGCCCGGAGGAATTCCCGGCCGAAGCCATCAACCCGGCCGCCGCCGCCCTCGCCGCTTTGAAAAACAGCGAAGCGCAGGCTGCCGCCTCTAGCGAAACTGTTTCCGCCTCTGAAGAAGAGAGTTCGTTTGTTGCGCCGGTTGCTCCTTCCGCCGACGAGAAGAAAGAAGTCACGACCACGACCACTCTCTCCGACCTCGAAGCTCAGCTTGAGGCCTCCAAAGAGAAGAAGACCCGCCCCGCGAAGAAAGGCCGTCCCCGCAAGATCACCGAAGAGGAAGTCAAACGCGAGACCACGGTCAAACCCACATCCAGCGAGAACGCGATGCCCGTCTACACCGAAGAAGAACTCGCCCGCATCGAAGAAGAGGAGGCTGACGTCTACGATGGCGACATCGAAAGCGATGAAGACATCGATCAGGACTACGCCGACTACGACCAATATTACGACGACGAGAAATAATTTATGAGAAGAGAGAACGAGCGAACCGACATCCTGTCCAGGAAGAGCTACCCCAAAAAGGAGCTCTTCCGGCTCGTTTTCCTGAATCATGAGCTGCTTCTTGAGGAAGATCGCCCACTCAAAGGCAGGGGCGTCTACCTCAAGAAAGACAAAGAAAGCGTCGCTGCTGCGAGAAAAAAGAAGCTTCTAGAAAGAAAATTCCGTCTCAATAGCTGCGACCACGTCTACTTAGAAATGGAGGAGAGGCTATGAAAGAGAAAGCGCTCAGCTTCCTTGGGATCCTGAATCGCGGCAAGGCGACCCTCATCGGCGCCAGTTTGCTGCACGCGAAGAAATTGTCCCTTGTGCTTCTCGCCTCCGATTGCTCGGCGAACACCGCGAAGGAAATCCGCGCGGTGGCCGCCAGATTCTCTTGCCCCCTCCTAGAAGGGGCAAGCAAAGAAGAACTAGGCAAAGCCCTAGGATACGATGACCTTTCCGGCGTCGGGGTGATCCCCCCGAAAGCGGCGAAAGCCCTCATCGAGAAATGGAACGAAAAGGAGTGAAGAATATGAAGAAACAGAATTTTCAGAAGAAGAACGATAACCATCCAAAGCGCGTCAGCAACTTCCAGGACCGTTCGAACAACAAAAGGACGGAGCAAGCGAAGGTCAACGGAGGCGTTTTCGTTTATTCCAAGCCTCTCAGCGTGGCCGACCTCTCCAAAGCCATCAACATCCCCGTTCCGAGCATCATCAAGTTCCTTTTCCTGCAAGGCAAAGCCGTCACGATCAACCAGGTCCTAGACGATGAGACCATCGGCACGATCTGCCTTGAGTTCAATTACGACTTCCGAAAAGAAGAAGCGGTGGACGCCGCCCATTTCGAGGACATTGAGATGAAAGACGACCCCGCGGATTTGGAACCTCGCCCGGCGGTCGTGACCATCATGGGGCACGTCGACCACGGCAAGACCACCCTTATCGACGCGATTCGCTCCTCCCACATCGTCGACACCGAGGCCGGGGGCATCTCACAGGAAATCGGCGCTTATCAAAAAGAGGTGCACGGGCAAAAAATCACCTTCATCGACACCCCGGGGCACGCGGCTTTCACCGCGATGAGGGCGCGCGGGGCTTCCGTGACTGACCTCGTCGTCTTAGTCGTCGCGGCGGATGATGGCGTCATGCCTCAGACCCTAGAAGCCATCGACCACGCCAAAGCCGCCGGCTCCCCGATCATCGTTGCCATCAACAAGATGGACAAAGCCGGGGCCAATCCGCGCAAAGTAAAAGAGCAGCTCATGGCCCACGACGTCATCGCCGAGGATTACGGCGGAGACGTCATGACCTGCGAAATCTCCGCGAAAAAAGGCGCTGGGATCGATAATTTGCTCGACATGATCCTTCTTAAGGCCGAGATGATGGAGCTTAAGGCCAACCCCAAGCGTTACGCTAGCGGGACCGTTTTGGAGGCGAGCTTGGATAAAGGAGAAGGGCCGAAGGCCACTCTCCTCGTCCAAAACGGGACCCTCACCAACAGCGACTATGTCGTCGTGGGTGAGATATATGGCAAAGTGCGTCGCATGACGAACGAATACAAGAAGATTCTCAAGAGCGCCGGCCCTAGTTGCCCTGTCTCCGTAATCGGGCTTTCCGGCGTTCCTAGCGCCGGCGACCGCTTCATGGCCTTCCCAACTGAGAAAGAAGCGAAGGAAATCGCCGCAAAACGCGCCTTGGAGAAGCAGCAGAACACTCGCGCGGGCAACGCCGCCATGTCGCTTGACGATCTCAATAACCTCATCAACGCCGGGAAAGTCAAAGACCTCAATGTTTTGGTTAAGGCCGATACCGATGGCACCGCGGAGGCTTTGAAAGCCAATTTGGAGAAACTCAGCAACGACAACGTCAAAGTACACGTCCTAAGCGCCTCTAGCGGCGCGATAAGCGATTCAGACGTCTTGCTTGCCGAAGCCTCGCACGCAATCATCTTCGGCTTCAATGTGCGCCCGGATGCCCGCGTCAAGCAAAAAGCGGAAGAGGCCCATGTCGAAATCCGCCTTCACAAGATCATCTATGAGCTCCTCGATGAGATGGAAGCAGCGATGAAGGGCATGATCAGCGTCGAAAAAGTCGAATCGGTCACCGGACAAGCTGAAATCAGGCACATCTTCAAAATCACCCATGTCGGCACCGTCGCCGGCAGCTATGTCACCGATGGCGAACTCAAAGTGAAATCCAAAGCCCGCCTCATCCGCGATGGCGTCGTCATCTACGATGGGGAAATCGCTTCCTTGCAGCACGGCAAAGACGCGGTGAAAGACATCAAAGCCGGCTATGAATGCGGCCTTACGATCGCAGGATACAACGACCTCAAGGTCGGCGACATCGTCGAAGGCTACGAGATGGTGGAGAAGAAATAAGCATGGCTTCTCGTCCCGGCCGCATCAAGGCCTTGATTGAAAAGAACATCATGGACATCGTCCGCGGGGAGATCAAAGACCCCAAACTCGGCATGGTGTCCGTGAATGAGGTCGCGGTGAACCGCGACTCCAGCGAAGTGAAGGTCTACGTCACGTTCTTCAACGCGAAATACCCCCATCAGGCCTTTGAAATCCTCAAGAAGAAAGAAGGCTTCGTGCGAACCTCTCTGGCGAAGAAGATGGATCTTTATAAAGTTCCGAAGGTCGTCTTCGTCTACGATGAATCTTTTGAGAGGGCGGACCGCATTGAGAAAGCCCTCAAGAAAGAGGAGGCGGACCTCAAAGAGCTTGAGGGTAATCAAAAATAACCGGTTTTTGCATCTTTATGCCAGCTTAGAACAGCTGGCTTTTTAAAATGTTTTAATGGCCTTTTGCGGTCTTTTCACCATATTTTCATGATGAAACAATCTCCAACCGCCTTCCAACCGTCGTCAAGTTTCAACTTTTCGGCGGCCGGGATGCAGAGCTGAATGGGAGACTTTCGTTTGCTTTTCCAATAGGAGAGGAAGGAAGAAAGGATTTTGGCTCGGTTTGCGGACTTTTCGAAATGAAAAGAAGAAAGGCGGACGCGGTGGGCGTCCAGTTCGGAAACGCGAAACGAAGCAACCTCAGAAGCGTCTTGGCTCTTCACCAGCATCGTCTCGCCCTCTCTTGCGAAATAGAAGTCAGGGCAGTCTTCTAAGACTTCTCTTTTCTTGGCCACGGGGAGGTTAGGACGAACCTCACCATAGCAGGTGGCCTTAAGGAAAGCGTCTTTTTCCTTTTTCCCAATGGGGCAGTCTCTGACCTCCCCTTTAGCCTCGATTCCCAACTCTTCTTCTCCTTCTTTCATGTCCTTCTCGGAGAAAGAAAGAAACGGGCGGATGAAGCAAAGACCATTTGCGGCGGGGGAATAAGGGGAGAAGGTGCTGATTTTGCCTTGACGGAAGAGGTTGTCTTGATAATGGAAATAGAAATCCTCGAAAGAAGTGGGAAGAGCAATCAAAGAGCAGCCATGAGCCTCCGCTTCATTGGCGTAGGCTAGTCTCTTCAGCTTCGCCACATAGGATTCGTAGCGCCTAGAAGCAAGCTCTCTCGCAATTTTTTCCTGCTCCACCTCGAGATGGTATAAAACCGGATAGCCTTCGATGGGTTTGTCGCTGCTTTCGAAGCAAAAGCAGACAGGGACGATCTCAAAGTCCTTCTTCGCATACATGGAATAACGCTTCAGGCATTCGTAAAGAAAGAGGGAATGGTCGTTTCTAGACAGGGGAAGAAGAATCTTTTTGCCTCTGGGGATCAAAAAGAAAACATCATCGTTCTTTTTGATGCAGGATAATGCCGCGCGCGTTTCTTTCATAGCCAAAGCAAGTATAATCCCATTCGTTATGAAAGACGGAATTCTTTTGCTGGACAAAGAAGAGGGGATGACCTCGCGGAAAGTAGATAATCTCATCGCCAGGAAGTTCCTCAATAAAAAGGTCGGACACCTCGGGACATTGGATCCTTTCGCAACGGGGCTGCTTCTAGTCGCGGTTGGGAAAGCCACGAAGTTCCTCCCTTATCTAGATTCCTCTTTTAAGACTTATATAGCTAAGCTGGTGCTTGGCAAAAAAACTGATACCGGGGATCTGACGGGGAATTTCATTGAGGAAAAAGAAATCCCAAGCTTAGATAAAACATTGATTGAACGGGTTTTTGCGGGCTTTTTAGGGATGTCTCATCAGCTTCCTCCGATGACTTCGGCGATTAAAATCGACGGGGTTCCTTTGTATAAGCTCGCCCATAAAGGAAAGAGCAAAGAAAGGGAGCAACGCCAAATCGAAATCAAGGAGCTCTCTTGCTTGGAATTCGGCGAGAATTATATCGTTTTCAAAGCCCAGGTCAGCAGCGGGACTTATATCCGCACCCTGGGGGAAGATATCGCCGAGAAACTCGGAACCGTCGGTTATCTGGAAAGCCTTAGGCGCGTGGAGATTGGCTCGATTTCGGTCGCTAGAGCCAAAAAATTAGATGAGCTCGCCGAGAGCGATTTCCTTTCTCCTTCTCCTTTTGTGAATTTAGAAAGAATCCCTTTGAGCGAGAAGCAGATTTTAGACGTGAAAAACGGCAAGAAAATCCTTCTTCCGGAAGCCAAAAACGATGAGGTTGTGCTGATGTATAAAGAAGAAGCGATCGCGGTTTATACGCGCGAAGAAGGCTCAACCTACGCAAGCAAGCGAGGTTTGTTTTGATGGATAAGATTGTTTTTTCCTTGGACAGATTGCCCAAGAGAAAAGAAGGATTGACGCTTGCCTTAGGCAATTTCGATGGCTTTCATTTAGGCCATCAAAGCCTTGCAAGCGAGGCGAGAGCCGTCGCGAGTGGGAATTCGGCGATCCTTTTCTTCGCCAAACCTTATAAGGACGGCGAGGTTTTAAGCGATTTGGAGGATAAAATCCGTTTCTCTTATTCCTTTGGGCTGGATTACGCCTATTGCCTTGATAACGATTCCTCTTTTTATGAGCTTGACGCCTCTGCCTTCATGGTCATGTTGGAAAAACTAGGCACAACAAAAGTTGTCTGCGGCCCTGATTTCCGTTTCGGGAAAGAAAAGAAAGGGGACGTGGATGCTTTAAAGAGCAGGTTCTCCGTGGATGTGGTCCCTTTCCTTAAGGACGAAAACGGAGAGAAGATATCCTCTCGCCATATCAAAGAGCTTATCGCCGATGGAAAGATCGAAGAGGCAAGAAAAGACTTGGGCAGGAATTACGAGACCAAAGGAATCGTCGTTCATGGCTTGGAAAACGGCAGGAGAATCGGTTTCCCGACTCTTAACCTTGAGCCGGCAGCCCATTACGTCTTGCCTAAGCGAGGCGTCTACGCGGGCCTGGTTTATCTAAGCGGCGTCCCTTATAAAGCCATGATCAACGTCGGGAACAATCCGACCATCGGAAATAGGGAATTGCCAATTGAAGAGGCCCATCTATTTAATTTTCATGGGGATGCTTATGGAAAAAGGGCCTATTTCCAATATATATCTTATATAAGAGAAGAGAAGAAATTCGCCTCTTTGGAAGAGTTGAAAATCCAATTGAGCCAAGATAAAGAATCCGTTCTCGAACTTCTTGAAGGCAAATGAAAAAGCAAGCCACCCACATCGATGGCTTGCTTTGCGTCAGTAATTGAGCTCGACGGAGAGCTCGCTTCCGGCGTCTTTCTTTTTGGCGTCGAATTTTTTGCGATCTGGAGTGGAGAGGATCCTCTTTCTCATGCGGATCGCATCAGGCGTGACTTCGACTAGCTCATCCGAATTGATGTAATCCAGACATGCCTCGAGGGTCATCTTGCGGGGGCTCTTGAGAACGACGGTCTGGTCTTTATTGGAGGAGCGGACGTTCGTTTGTGGCTTAGCCGCGGTGACGTTGACGGCAAGGTCGACGGGGTAGCGGTGCTCACCGACGATCATGCCTTCGTAGCAAGTGGTGCCCGGAAGGATGAACATCGTGCCGTGATCCTCGACTTTCTCGATTGAGTAGGGGGTCGCTGGACCTTTGTCGACGGAGACGAGCACCCCGATGGTGCGTTCGCCAACCACGTGATTGTAAACCGGGCGATATTCTTTGAAGGTGTGGTTGATGATGCCGTATCCCTTCGTAAGGGTTAGGAAGTTATTCACGAAGCCAAGCAAGCCGCGGGAAGGGATGACGTAGGTAAGGCGAGTCTCGCCATTGTTGCTGTTCATGTCGATCATCTGAGCCCCTCTTTGCCCAAGGGTGTCCATGATGTCGCCGACGTATTCGTCGGGAACATCGATTTGAAGGTCTTCATATGGCTCGCATTTGACCCCGTCGATCTCCTTCAAGATAACGCGGGGCTTGCTGACCTCAAGTTCATATCCCTCGCGCCTCATGGTCTCGATGAGGACGGAAAGGTGAAGCTCGCCTCGCCCGGAGACGATCCAGGTCTCGCTATTAGGGATGCGGCGGTATCTGAGGGAGACATCTCGCTGGATTTCTTGATAAAGACGATCCTCGATGACGCGGGCGGTCACGAATTTGCCGGATTGGCCGCGGAGAGGAGAGCTGTTGGTGCCGAATTCCATTTGGAGGGTGGGCTCATCGACGCGCAGGCGGGGAAGGGCATCCAAATGGCCAGGAGTGACCACGGTTTCGCCGACGTTGAGGTCAGGATAGCCCGCGATTGCGCAGATATCCCCGCAATCCACGTGCGGAACTTCGATTCTGCGGAGGCCTTGGAAGGTGAAGAGCTTCATGATTTTGAAGTCTTTGGTCGTGCCATCAAGCTTCATGTCGGTCACGGTGTCGCCCAAAGAGAGAGAACCGGAACGGATAGTGCCCACGCCGATGCGGCCCACGAATTCGTTATAGTCGAGCAGGGCGGGCTGGAACTGGAGGGCGCCATTGGGATTGCACTGAGGCTCAGGAATTTCCTTGAGGATGGTATCGAAGACCGGATCCATGCCGTCTTTCTGGGTGGACGGGTCGGGGTCATAGGAGGAAGTCATGTTGAGGGCGCTAGTATAAACGACAGGGAAATCGAGGAGGTCATCGGGAGCGCCGAGCTGAATGAAGAGATCCAAAACCTCATCGACCGCTTTTTGGGGATCGGCATTAGGCCTATCGACCTTGTTGACGACGACGATCGGCTTGATATGAGCTTCGAGGGCGTTCTTCAAAACGAAGCGGGTCTGGGGCATCGTGCCTTCAAAAGCATCGACGAGCAATAAGCACCCATCGACCATGTGCATGATGCGTTCGACTTCGCCTCCGAAGTCAGCATGCCCTGGAGTGTCGACGATGTTGATCTTCGTGTCTTTGTAGGTGATCGCGGTGGTTTTGGCAAGGATCGTGATGCCTCTTTCGTGTTCAAGAGGGTTGCTGTCGAGCATGCGGTCATTGATCTGCTCATTGGAACGGAAGGTGCCGCTTTTGGCTAGAAGAGCGTTGACTAGGGTGGTCTTGCCGTGGTCGACGTGAGCGATGATCGCGATGTTTCTCATATTCATGGTGTTTGCCTCCTGAAAAAGCCGTTTGCAATACTAGACCCGCGGGCGCACGCGTGCAAGGAAATAGTTTTTTCGCCTTTTATGAAACCCTTTTCAGCCGGAAACGGGGGTTGTGGGGTTCGATGAACAAAAAAAGAAGAATGGTCGAGGTCCATTCTTCAATCGCGCTGGAGGCATTAGATGATAGAAAGGAGGTTAGCCGAGATGGCTATGCGGCCAGCGCTAACGCAGGGGTGTTATTGCCAAGAGGACGGGTCAAGGCAAGGAAAGCAGTCAAATTCAAGGAGGGTCAAGAATTTGATGAACCTGCGTTGGCCTTATTATTTGATTGGAAGTCGCCCTCGTCAAGGTGGAATGAAGATGTTTCGCGGACTAGGCGAGAAATCGCGTGTCCTGAAAGCGGAATGTTGGGAAAACAAATATGTCACTTTTGCGGCCGTTTTTCTTTGGGATGCTGAAAATGAATGGGGTTTTGCAAGACTTTTCCTCCTTTCGTAGATTTCTTAAGAGCCTCCTATTTTTTCCCCCCTCGTCCCTTTTGATTTTAGAATAGTCCTAATCCCTCTTGCCTAGTAGCCGTTCTTGAATTAGATTGAAGCAACTTTTAAGCGAGTCTCAACTCTCTAGAAAGAGTCGCTTGCTGCCTATTGAATCTTGATGGAGGGAAACGAATGGACGCCGTTATGCTAAGCAAGAAAAGCTCAATCGTCCTCGTGCTTAAAATTTTGGAGGAATATACCGACGAGGACCATTACCTGACTCAAAATGAGATCGTCTCTAAAATCCTTGAAAACTATGGGATGGAGCTTGACCGCAAATCGGTGGGGTCGTCTTTGTCTTTGCTCGAAGAGATTGGCTATGGAGTCGAAAAGGGGCCAAAAGGAGGCTTCGCTCTTTTGGGCAGAGCCTTAGACGTAACCGAAGTCACCTATCTGATTGACGCCATCTTCTCCAGTCGCAGCATCCCTGGCAATGTCGCGAAGAAACTCGCAAAAGACGTCTCAAGCTGCCTAAGCAAATATCAAAAGAAGAATTACAGCTACCTTCAAAAATCGACAGAGGTGAATCGCACGGGGAACCTCGATGTTCTTTTTAACGTCTCTTTGATCAATGAGGCCGTGTCCAAAAGGAAGCAAATCTCCTTCAAATATCTTGAATACGACAATGAAGGCAAAACCCGCCCCGCCAAGCATGGCTATGTTTACAAAGTGAGCCCATATCACCTTGTGAATAACTTCGGGAAGTACTATCTCCTGTGTAGCTATAATCCCCTGAAATACGGCCGCATTCAGACTTATCGCGTTGACATGATGGACGAGATGAACATTCTCGAAGAAGACCGCGTGCCCTTGTCCTCTCTTAAATACGCCCCAAAAGATTTTTCGATTTCCGCCTACGTCAACGAACATATCTATCTCTTCAATAGCGAAGTCGTCCATGCGAAGCTTGAGCTTTCCTCCGCCCGTGGCATTTCCTATGTCAAAGACTGGTTTGGAGAGAAAGCGAGAATAACCAACAAAGACGGGAAAATCTATGCCGAGGTTAAGTGCGACAAAGAAGCGCTTAAATATTGGTGCATGCAATACGGCGAAGCGGTGACGGTCTTGGAGCCTGAATCCCTGGTGAAGGAAGTAAAAGAAAGTTTGGGAAGGGCTCTAGGGAAATACAATTAAGAAAACTCGATTGGAAATATTGCCAAACCCCCTTTGTTAATAGGGCGGAGGGTGAACCTTTCAAACGGAAAAGGAAACAAATCTATGCCATGGCACGCAAAACGTTGATGATTGCGTTCCGTTTTTGCCACCTTTAGAAAAAAGAAGCAAAATGAATTTTTGCAGTGCAAGGGATTTCAGAACCTCATTAAAAAATGGGAGGCTCTTCCCAAAGAAGACGAAGTGTCCATTACCAATAACGGGAAGCCAGCTGCGATTCTTTTTGGCATAGGAGGAGACGGCTTTGAAGAGACTGTTCAAGCCATGCGTCAAGCTAAGGCAATGATCGCTTTTAATAAGATGCGTCTTGTCGCATCTGAGAATGGCTTTATGGCTGAGAAGGAAATTTCCTTGGCCAGAGAGGAAAGGAAGAAAAAATGAATGTTGTTATTGATGCCAATATTCTTGTTTCCGGGCCTTGCTCTAGAAACGGCGCTCCCGCGAGAGTTCTTTTCCTTGCGCTTAGCGGTACGCTGATTCCCTGCCATGAGTTAAGTTTTTAAAATTTTCCGTTTTTTAGCCGTGTTTAATATAAAACTTTCCGTAAAAAAGCAAATTTCTTTGAAAAAATTTCCGTTGAACATTAAAATAATTTCGTAATTACCGGGCTTTTGATGAGTTGCTATATGAAAAGGAAAATTGATGCCATCTTGGATGATTGGCTAAAGAACCGGAAGCAGGCTATTTTGCTTTTCGGCGCGAGACAGGTAGGCAAAACGCATTCCCTTCGTGCTTGTTTTGACAGGAATGGCGCGCCTTATGTTGAAATAAACTTCGGAAGGAACAAAATCGCCTTGGAATTGTTCGCTAAGCTAAAGGACGAGAGTGATTTCTACGTAAAGCTTTCTTTGGTGTGCAAGGGTCAGCTAAAGAAAGGCGAAACCTTCGTTTTTCTCGACGAGATTCAAGAGGTTTATAACTATCGCCGTGAACTTGAGAAAAACGATCCCGAACTGTATTTTTCGACCGTCGATCCGATTACCCTCATCAAGGGCTTAGTGGAAGAGGCCAGGTTCCGTTACGCTCTTTCTGGCTCGCTTTTAGGCATCAACCTCTCCGGCATCGCCTCAAACCCGGTCGGCTATCTAGATTCCTATACGATGTACCCGATGGATTTCGAGGAGTTCTTGTGGGCGAACGGCGTCGGAAATGAAGCGATTTCCTATTTGAAGGGGAGATTTGAGAAGCTAGAAGAAGTGGACAAGACGATCCATCAATCGTTCTTGGATTTCTATCGTCGCTACGTTTTGGTGGGCGGGATGCCGGAAGCCGTTGCGACTTATTGCGATTCCAAAAACATCACCGCTGTTCAAACCGTTCAAAAGCAGATTTTAAAAGGCTATCGCGCGGACATCCAAAAATACGCCCCCGTGGAGCAGAGGCTATTGATCGCGGAGGCTTTTGACAACATTCCTAATGAACTGAACCGGAAAGACAAGCACTTCAGGAAGTCGACTTTGGATTACCCTGATGCCAAGAACCTTGATCTTGGGGATGCCTTCCTTTGGCTTACGAATGCTGGAGTTGCTTTGCCTGTCCGCAATGTTTCTGAACCCGTCTATCCTCTGAGACTTAATGAGCAGCGAAAAACCTTGAAGCTCTTCTCGAATGACATTGGATTGCTTTGCAGCCAGCTTCTCGACAGGGACGGGGCCATCAAGATAATCGAGGGGGATTTCTCCCTTAATTTCGGCGCGCCTTATGAGAATGTGATCGCCCAAGAACTTTTCGCTCATTTCGAGGATGCGCCGCATTACCTGAACAGCAAGAAATACGGGGAGATTGACTTCTTGATTCAGCGAAAAGGGGAGGTCCTTCCCCTCGAGATCAAGTCTGGCTCGCCCAATAAGAATGGCCTTTTTGCCCATAAGGCCCTCGACAATGTCCTGGGGGCTTATCCCAACATCAAGAAGGCTTACCTCCTCTCCCAAGGGAACGTCGCAAAAGAGGGAAAGAGCATCGTGCTTCTTCCTTTTTATATGAGCATGTTTCTCGGCGCCTAGCTTGTTCTAACAACCCAAGATCAACTTGACCTAGGATAAGCGAGGAAGCTTCTCGTTCGAGCTCGACTGTTTTTTCTCTTGCTTTGGCTTTCGTTAAACCCTCGGTTTCCTTTTGGGATAAGGCCTGCGGTGCCAACTAGCAAAGGGCGATTAAGCCTAAGGTGGAGAGGCCTAAGGCCACCGGGACTAGGATCGCCCCATATTTCATGAAGGAGAGGAAAGAGAAATCGACCTCGTGTTTTTTGAGGATTGACATCCACATGATGCCCGCCAAAGCCCCGATCGGGGTGAGATAGGCCCCGATGTTGGAACCGATGATCGTCGCGTAGATCGCCAGTTCGCTCTTGCCCTCTAGAATCGAGGAATAGAGGATTGACATCGGGATGTTGTTGATGAGGTTGTCGAAGAGAGTGGAGCTAAGCGCGTAGGCATAGCCTTCCGCCCAAGGGTTTGCGGATACGGCGTCTAGAGCCTGCTGAAGATAGGCGACGATCCCGTTCTCTTTGAGGGAAAGCACCAGGAGGAACATCGATAAAACGAAAGGGATGAGATTGTAAGGGAGGCGCTTCGCCACATCGAGGGCATAGGTTTTGCTTCGGCTTAGGATGGAGAGGCAAACATAAAGCGACAAGGCTAGCCCTAGCATCAGGAGGTAGGATTCTAGAGGAACGTAATTCGAGACGATCAAGGAAGCCAAAGCGAGCCCTAGCACGACTAGATTCACGATGACGAGAGGCTTGCTCTTTAGCTTTTCTTCCTCGAAAGGCACCTCTTCGATGGGTTTGGCTAAATCCTTATGGAAGAGGAGGAGTATGACCCCAAGGGTCGCTGCTCCCCCAAGAAGAGTGGGGAGCCACATTTTGGAGAAATAGGCGAGGAAAGTGATGCCCTCGGAAGCGGAGAGATAGATGTTCGTCGGATTTCCGATCGAGAGAAGCATCGAATAGGTGTTCGCGTTGACGAATTCGGCGATGAGATAGGGGAGGGGGTTGATCTTCGCTTTCTTGGAGAAAAGGATGATGAAGGGGGTGAAGGTCAAGATGACGATGTCATTGGAGGTGAAGACAGTGAGCAAGGCGACCAAGCCATAGAGAGTGAAGAAAACCTTATATTGGCTGCCCTTTGATTTCTCTAAAGCCTTCGCGGACAGATAATGGAAGAAGCCCAGCTCATCCAAAGAGATGGAGATGAGGGAAAGAGAAAGAAACAGAGCCAGGATCTTCAAAGGATTCATCTCCCCAGTGGTGAGGCTGCTCCATAATGAGGAGAAATCGACTTGCCCGGAGGCTAAGACGACGATACCTCCTAGAAGAGTCACCGCCCAGAAAGTCTGAAAGGAGAGCTTCCCTATCTTGAGGGTCGGCTTCAAGGTGATCGCGAGGATCATCAGAATGACCGTGAAGAGGAAGGTAAGCCCGGATAGCAGCATAGGAACGGGCTAGATTATAGGCTTTTAAGGACAGGACGCCTCTATTTTCCGATCAAATAAGACTAGAAGAACAAAAATAAGAATTAGTAATTTTCCTATTGCACTTAAGTTACAAAGCCTTTTATAATGTATCCGTAAAGAAACAGAGCACAAAGAAATGTTTCTTGAAAGAAAAGTAAAGCTATGAAAAACATCAAATCGCTTACCTTGGCCGCGACCTTGCCAATCCTCATGATGGGAAGCTTCGCGCTAGCTGACGGATTTCAAAACCAGCCAAGCAGCAAAAACGAAGCCATCGTCTATGAAGCGGATGATCTGAACGAGACCCCTGAACTTGCGAATGACAACATCCTTAGCGCCATCTCGCTTGGCGAATGACCCAAGAGCCTCCTGCTGAGCGCACCCCCAAAAGCGGCGAAGCAGGGGGAGGTGGGTGTCTCTAGAAAGCGACCTTGCTTATGGGGCAAGGCCGTTTTTTTGGAGGACAACATGCTTTCGCTTAAGACCTTCCTTAAGATACTTTGGTAGTCTTCTTTCGCATGGTTTTTCGCATAAGGGAAAGGGGCATCCTTTTGGGAGGTCTCATAAACGGGGACATCGGGGCGGATGATCTTGCTGGTGAGGCAGATGAAGACGAGCTTCTTTTTGGGAACGTATTTCCTGATCCCCGAATAGACCTTCCCTTGAAGGGATTGCCCAGCGAAAGAGCCTTCTCCAGCGATGACTAAATCTGCTTTCGCAACCATGCTTTTAAAACCAGAGAGGCGGAGCAATGTCTTTATCCTCGATTCGTTTCCAGCGTCCATGAAGGCTAAATAGCGCCGCATAATCCGCCTGTGGCCATAATCCAGGACGGTTTTGCGGGGATTTTGAAGTGTCTTCTCTATAAAGGAAGGCGAGTCTTGCGATAACGGAGGCGTCGAGTTAGGTTGAAGTCAAATGGGCATTCATGAGGGAGAATGGATTAGCAATGAGGAATAGACGGAGCATTTGAGGGAATACGAAGAAAGCGATTCCCCGCGAAGCGCTTCAGCGGGAGCTTCAAGACTTTGATCGCCGAAGAAGAATACGAACGTTATAGCCAAGAAGGAGACATGATCACCTTCGTGCCTTCATGGAGCACTTTTTGGGGAGGCTGTTCCATCATCGAAGAGAAAGAGGAGATCGTCTTGAGCATGAATATCCTCATAAGCCAAGCGGAATAAAACGCATGGCTTCTATCTGGCTAATCCAAACAGATCATCTGTGAGAAACCTCGTTCGGGCGCGGTGGTGAAGAAGAAAGGAAGAGCTCGTTTTTCGCTGCCCGCGTCAGCGAAGGCAGGCGAAGGAATTTTGACGAAATAAGGGGTGCTTTTCGCCATCGGAAAGTTTTTTCGGTCTAAATTCCACTTTTCTTTCGGTCTAAATCTTGTTTTTCTTTCGGTTGAAAACGTATTTTTCTTTCGGTCTAAATCTTGTTTTTCTTTCGGTTTACAATAAAATTATCAAGGAGGTAAGCTACCATGAAAAGGAAATACATTCCAAGATTATTCGATGACATATTGTCTTTTTCTCTAAGGTCGAAGGGAGCCGTGCTTGTTGTAGGTCCAAAATGGTGTGGCAAGTCGACAACGTGCAAAAAGCATGCAAAAACCATCGTGGATTTGATGCCAATCAGCACGAGAAAGAATTTAGTTGAATTCGCAAAAAGCGCACCAGAAGAGTTCTTGAATCAAGGTTCTAAGCCGATGCTGATCGATGAATGGCAACACATCTCTTTTATTTGGGACCAAATAAAGGTCGAGGTCGACGAAGCCGGCGAATTCGGACAGTTCATTTTGACTGGCAGCGTTTCGGATAAGGAAAAGATGGATGAGTCCGTTGACGAGAGCAAGCACACCGGAAACGGCAGGTTCACGAAAAGGATGATGAGGACGATGTCCTTATTCGAAAGCGGGGAAAGCAGCGGCGCGGTGTCGCTTAAAAGCCTGATGAGCAACGAATTCACTCCTGGGATGTCCGACATGGCCATCAAGGATTATGCCTTTGCGATTTGCAGAGGCGGCTGGCCTTTGTCTTTAGACGTTGATAAAGCCGTCGCGCTCGAGCAGGCTTTTTCTTATTACGAGATGCTTTCTTGCGAGGACGTCTTTTCTTTGAAGAATATTCCTCTAAAAAAAGACGAGCAAAGAGCGAAACGCCTCCTTAGGGCCTATGCGAGGAACGTTTCCATCGCCTGTTCCGACACCACGCTTAAGAACGACGTCAAATCCTTCGAGGATTCTTTCGACAGCGAGACCTTCTACAAATACATGAACGCCTTGCGCAGCCTATATGTCGTGGAAGAGTTGGAAGCGTGGAACCCTTATTTAAGAAGCAAGGCTTCAATCAGAACAAAACCCACCCGCCACTTCGTGGATCCTTCCATCGCGACGGCCGCTCTTGGCTTATCGCCAGAAGGCTTATTCAAGGACATGACAACCTTTGGCTTGCTTTTTGAATCCCTCGCGGTTCGCGATTTGAGAATCTACGCGGATATCCTGAATGCTAAGGTCTACAAATATCGGGATTCCAAAAAAAGAGAAGCCGATATCGTCCTCCAATTCCGGGACGGCTCCTGGTCTTTGATCGAGGTGAAGCTAGGAAGCGACGCCGATATCGAGGATGCGGCGAAACATCTGCTTGACATAGCAACCGACATCGACACGAAAAAGACGGGAAGCCTCAATTTCCTAATGGTCATAACCAAAGATAAATTCGCCTATCGGAGAAAAGACGGGGTCTATGTCGTCCCTCTTGGCTGCTTAAGAAATTAAACCTTTCTAGCGACGAACAAAAATGGTGATAAGTCCTACCCCCCTCGTCTGATGGCATAATTGCGAACGGGCAATTAAGCCTTTCAGGCGCGGAGCCCTCTTACAAAGAAGAAGTTCAGGGCCGAGACGATAGAAGAGCCGGCAGCCTCTGGAGGGAGAGAAGCAGCGCCGCCATTGAAGTCAAAAGACATCGGGGAAGTTGCCTGAACTTCGGGCGAGCGATTAGCTCGCCTTTTTTAAACCCGGAATTGATTGCGGATGGGGTCAAAAGCCTTGCCTTGATTCTTCCTGATTGAGCGCGGCGCATGAAAAACTCCCTTGAAAAAGTGAGGGGGAGCCCAAAAAAAGACATAGGAAAAAGAATGAAAAGTTTAGGGTTTGTCTGCCTTTTGTAAAGATGAACCCTGGGCAACTCGCCTTCAAGGAAAACAAGGGGCGAATTAGGCCCGCGGATAAAGAATCCATGGTATTTAAGGGCTATTCAAACCGCATATAAAGCCCTGGACGAGCGGCTTAAGCACGAAAAGGGTACGGAATTCTCCGTACTTCCTCCTGGTCTTTCCCGTTTCTAAAATCCTGGTGTGGCGGCAAGAGACGCTGACCACTTGCCTGAACGAAAGGAAAAGAAGATGAGCAGATTGGAAGAAGACCTCGACTTCATCGCCGAGGCCGCAAGCGAGATAGCGAAGGATAGCAACGTCGACAAGGATACGGCCTCTTCCTGGCTGCTATACACGATCGCCTATTCCTATCTTAAGGATGAAGGCGAGATCGACGTCTTTGATCTCGTCCTCTCTTATATCGCCTTAGGGTATCGATGGACGGAGATGTTCTCATTGAAGATCTTCCACGACATCTATCACTCTCCTCTTTTTGAGGAAGTGAGCGAGACCTCGAGGCTTTGGATGATCGATGGGCAAATCGCAAAGAAAGCCCCCTTCAGCATTGCCGAGCGTTACTTCGACCTCTTCTACAAAAAAGGAGGAGAAGACACGGACACCTTCCTCTGGAGGTGCCTCTGCCTTGGCTGCTTCCCGGATGAGGGCTTCCTTAGGAAAAGCGAAGAAGAGAAGAGAGCCACCTTCACGAAAGACATGCGTTGGCATCTCTTCACCGACCTCTTCTCTTTGAGCGATGAGGAGAGGGAGCTAGCGATCGCCACGAGCAAATTCAACTTCATCCCCGCGGAAGGGGAAGCCCCGGAATGGAGGGTATTGAAGGATAAAAAGGATTCCTGAACAAGGTTATTTCCTGGATGCCAGGGTAACGATAAAGCCATAAAGAAAGGAGAAAGAAATCAATTTATGGAACAAAGAACGATTCGCATCACGGGGAAGGGCAGCAAGAGCTATAAGCCCGACCTCATCCGCCTGAGCCTAGGCTACAGCAAGACGCTTCCTAGCTACGAGGAGGCGCTTAACGTAGCCGCGGAGTACACTCGCCTCGTGAAGAAAGAGGCCATCAAGGCCGGGGTCGAGGAAGGGAATGTAAGAACCTCTTCCTTCGATGTATCGCCCAAATACGAGTCCTATAGGGATAAGGACGATAACCACAAGAGCCGTTTCGTGGGCTATTCCGGCAACGTCCGCTTCCTGATCACCATCCCCTTGGACAACAAGCTCCTCTCCAAAGTCCTTTACGCCTTGAAAGACTACACGGCCGACTTCGAGATCCGCTACGCCTTGAAGGACAAGGAGAAAGCCAAGGAAGAAGTTATCGCCCTCGCCGTGCAAGGAGCGAAGCGGAAGGCTGAATTGCTAGCGGAAGCCGCAGGGGAGAAACTAGGGGAGATCCTTAGCATCGACTATTCTTACAGCAAGCTCGAGTTCAGCTACGACAGTGATAGAAATTACGGCTTCACCAGAATGCTGTGTAACTATGAGTCGGAGCCCGAGCTCGAGCTTGACCCAGAAGACCTCGACTTCAGCGACACGGTGAACATCACCTGGAGCCTGAGATAAGGCTTCCTCTAGCCAAAGCGGTCAGCGCGGAAGGAATCATCCGTGAGAACATGCGCTTCGATATTCAGCTGGATCGGAGGGATCGCGACGAGCCTCATCGAGTTCTTCTCTCTCATCGGGCTTGCTAGAGAATCCCCGGGGATCGGCTGGGTCATCTTCATCCTCATCGTCTTCAACCTCATCATCCTGATCTGGAGGCAATGCGCGGTAAGCGGCGGGAAGAAAGTCGCCTCGGGGGTCTTCACTCTTCTCTTCGTCTCGCTTATCGGGGGCATCTTGACTCTCTGCATCCCTGAGGATCAGCTAGGGTGATAAGAAAGGGGCAACCCCCCTTTTTTTGGTTCGTTGAAGGTTGGAAAATGTTGCAAAAATAAGGTTTTCGAGGTTGGAAAATGTTGCAGAGCATCCCTTTTTTATTGAACCGAAAAACAAAAAAAGTCCGATGGGGAGTATGAAATCTTGTTTTTCTCTGGCTAAAAGCCGCCCTGTTTTGCGATTCTATGAATTTTGCCAACGCGTTGGCAAAATTGCTTTGGCCTTCCTTTTCTATAAACATCGTTTCAACTTGGCGCCAATCCGTGACCTCGGGAACAAAGAAACCCATTTTTTAACGCTTTCTTTCTTTGAAAATTAGGATGATCCGCTCCATGAGGAGTTGTTCGCTTTCGATATAATTGAGGTTTGATAAGAAAAGCTGACGAGCCTCTTTTTCTGAGGTTATATGCCTTGAGGCCTCCATCCTGAAAATCAAAGAACTGTTAGAAACGCTGAAGACGCGTTCCCCATCGAGGGCGGCGGCACCTTGATGGTAGAGAACTTCTATAAGCCCAGGAAGGAGTTCCGTGTCTGAGATCTAGATATGGCGCTCATTCTCTTTAGGAGGTCCTGCCGTTTCGGCGTGGGGGCGCCTATGAACTAGTGGGCTCCACCCTGAGCTTTTAACATGGTCAAGGACTCCTCTTACGCGAAGCCCCTTGTTCCGCTTTCTTTCAAGGGTGGCCTCGTGACCGTCGGTGAGCAGAGGCGGTTTGATTCTTTGATAAAGGACCGTCTTTCGCATTTCCAAAGCCTCATCGAGGAGATTGATTCCAACGCGATGAGTCTAGCTTTTTGCAAGACGGAGTTCGGCGCGGTCTCTTTGAACTCAGATGAGGCTCTGGCGAAATCCCTTATTCTGGCGTAGTCCATAAGCGAAAACGCCTTTGTCCAGCCGGCTCCGCAGACCTATTCGCCAAAACAAACCTATCGGAGGGGGCTGGACAAAGGCATCTCCTTCATCCGTCGAAAATGGTCTGGGCTCTCGGCTTGTTTTGGCGATTTGGATTATATCACGGCTATTTTTTGCTTTATCAGTCGTTTGTTTTAAAAGAGTCAGCTTTAGGAGGAAATATCTCCTTTTTAAGGACGCTTCCCCTTTGAGGCCAGGAGTGGTGCCCTCGGATTCATGAGCCCTTTTAGAGGAGAGGCTGCCTTATTTGACCCGGTACACCCTGCCTTTTTTGAATCCGCAGGCATCGACCTCATCGTTCATCTCGGAGAGGATCGCCCTGGTCCTAGGCTGGCTTAGCCCCACGTGCGTGGCGATCTCCGCGCAAGTGGATTCCCCATTGTCCCTAAGGTATTCCATGATTTTCGTTTTCGTCTCGGAAGTCTTTTTGCCGTGGTTTGCGCTTAGCGAAGGCTTAGATCCGGGCTTATGTTCCAAAGGAAGGGCCAAAATGACTCGATCAGGATCGAATTGCTCTTCGATGATGGGCGTTTTAAGCCCCTGGTCTTTCCAAATGTTCATGATTTTAGGGACGCCGCTGCCGGCCCGTTCGCCGATGTCGATCAGATTGAACATCTTCATGAGCCCCCGATTCCTAGGATCGCTTACGCCCCCTCTTAGCATCTGTTCCTTGCCCGTGCGGCTATAGCCGGGGTTGGCGAAGGCGATTTTGTTGCTTTTGAGGGTTATGACCACGCCTCTAGAACCATAGTAGTCCGCGTTGATTAGGCAATTTGCCAAGGCTTCGCGTAGGGCTTCGTGCATGGGGGTGTCATCGATTCTTTTTCCTCCTTTGACCTTGAAGGGTACGCTTAAGGCTTGCTTGAGCTTGCCATAGACGAGGTAATAGAAGTCAAGGATGTTCCCCGACCAGTCGCCGGAGCTCGATTCTATCCTGTCATCCCAACGGCTTTCCTGGCTTTGCTCGTTGCGGTAATCAAGGAAGTAGTGGGGGAACTGCCTTACGATGTCATACTCATTCCCCAGCATAAGCAGCCCCGCGGCGGTTGGACGAAGGACATCGCCGCTTTTTGAGCGCGCGGCTGCGCCGATGCTGCGGAGGAACTCCTCATCGCCCAGCCTTGAAAACGGGTGACCCGGCTTAAGCGAGGCGAAGACGTTGCGGTAGGCTTTCACGGACTCCTTGTTGAAGGAATCTAGACCCATCTCGTCAAGCACCGCCATGTCGATCGTGTCGTCAGCCTGGTCGCGGATCATCGTCTTCACCTGCAGCTTCGTGCAGTGGTAATCCCCTTCCCAATTCCTTCTATAGGAGCCGCCGAAGATGTCGTCGTTTATGTAAACGGGCTTCATCTCGCGCCGGGCGGCGGGGACATGGATCACCATGATCGCGTCGCCGTTATAGTCAAAGGTCGCAACGTCTTTCTCACGGAGGAGGTTGGCGCTTACTTTCGTCACGTTGTTCAAAGTGTCCCAAAACTCTTTTTTAAGCAACGCGGAGTTTTGAAGCCCGGTGGTGGCCCAACTCCCGTCTTTGTTCTCTTTGACACCGAGGATGATCACCCCTCCGTGGCAATTGGCAAAAGCGGAGTAGGTCTCCCAAAGGGAACCAGGCAAGCCTCCCTTTGCTTTTTTCACCTCGCGCCTATTATCCTCGCGGTAGGAATCAAATTTCGTTAGGTCAAACAGTTCTTCCATGGGCGTTTTCTCCTTTCTTCAGACACATTGTATCGCTTACTTTTATTATTAACAAGCGATAAACTTTAAATGGCAAGCGATAAAAAACAAGCGATAAATGAAGGGGCTTTTTCGTTGAAGCGTCTGCCGTTTTGTGTTTTCTTTACCGCATTATCTTCGATAGCAACGATGCTTTTCGACTAAATTAATTAGAGCCAACCAAGACCGGCTTTGAGGGGTTAGGACGTTTATCGCTTGCTTTTCCAAGCGATAAACGGAATCCTTGGCGTCGCTCGCCTTCTATTAAAGGAGGGGCTTTGCAGGGATGAGCTTGCTTTGATGGAGGGGTGAATAGGCAGCTCTTCTTTGGGGTTCTTTTGTTTTCTTCCATGAATGGTTTCCTCCTTGCTTAGATGAGGGGCAAAGCCCCCTCACCCTATATATAAAGAGGAAAGGGAAAGGATTTCCCGATTGGGAGGAATTTGGCCATGGAAGATGTGCGATTAGCGGAATGTCCTTTTCCCTAGAATTTCACGTTGGCTTTCTTCCAGCGGTACCCTCCTACGCGAAGAATAAAGCGACTGAAATAAGCGACGTGGACCTTTTGGTGTCCATGCCAATCAATGGAATGATGTTCTTTGGGCTTGCCGAGGCGTTGAGGGAGAGGCTTAAGAAGAAGGTGGACCTATTGGATGTTTCTCAGTTAGAAGGGAACCTGGCTTTGACCAAGGAGATTCTGAAGGATGGGGTGAGGATCTATGGATAATAAGAAGGACGATGGTTATTATCTTGAAGCGATTCTTTCGGATTTGGACTTCGCCAGCGCTTCCTTAGGCGTGAGGATTTTTACGGGAGACGATGGGAAATCTTTTTGATTGTTTGTCACGATGGCGTCGATGCCGTAGCGGCTGGCGGTGGTGATCAGAACCGCGTCTTCGTAATCCGCAGCGTCTAAGGATAGGGCTTTTTGGAGGTCTTCTTTTTCTAGGGGCAAGATTTTGAAAGCTTCCAAAAGAAATGAGGCGAATGCGCGGCGTTTCGCCTCATCGCTTATGTATTTGCGGAGGCAATAATGGATATCGGCGATTTGCTTGGAAACGAGGCAAGCGTCAATATCGAAGGAGCCCGCTAAAAGGAAAAGCTCTTTGCTTGCCTCGTTGCCTTGGGGGCGAGAGGAAATCGCATCGATGATCACATTGCTATCAAAAAGGAATCTCATATCAATGGTTCCTCTCTTCGGGGTCGCTTCCGATGCTGGCATCCGCAGGGAGCATGCCCAAGAAAGATCTGGCCTTATCCTGCATCGCTTTTTTGACGGGGATTACCATGAAAACCGGTTTGTCTCTATTTGTGACGAATATCTCCTCGCTTTCCGCTATTTCAGCGTATTTTTTGAAGTTGTTTCTGAATTCCGTAACACTAACTGTACGCATTGACTTCTCCTTGATGTACATAATAAATTCTTCAAAAAGTACTTTCAATGGAACGTTTCTGCGATCCTGCTCAAGCATATTTAAACTGCCCTCCTACCATATAAATAAAGAGGAATCACGCGTTGTTCCCGAACTTTATAGTGTTCGTTTTGAAAAGATTGTTAAGCCTCCGTTTTTTTGCATGGTTTCCTTGAAATGCAGAAATCCCTCTTTGCTTAACCTTTGCTTTCTTGGGGCGAACAGGACCAAAATCAGGGCTCGTCGAAACTCGGAAGCAAGTCTCTTTTCCTTGCAAAGTGCTATAAAGGTGCTATAAAAATCCTATGGAACTTCGGAAATATTCCTTCGATAAGGCGGGCAAGGACGCCATGGCTATGGCGGAAGCCAAGTCAAAGGACTGGCCCGTTGTGTATCTGATCAACAACGACACCGAGCTTTATATCGGAGAGACCCAGAACGCGGTTTACCGCATGGAGCAGCATCTGGAGAATCCCGCGCGGAAGGACCTTAAGAATTTCAACGTTATCTTCGACGACGAATTCAACAAATCCGCGATCCTTGACCTGGAGCAGAACCTCATCCAGCTCTGCGGGGCGGACCAAAAGTTCAAGCTTCAGAACATGAACGGGGGGCAGTCCTTCAAGCATGACTACTACCAAAGGGAGAAGTACCTCAATAAGATCGACCAGATATGGAATGAGCTTAAGAAGAGCAACCTGGTCGATCACGACATCAACGACATCCGCAATTCCAACCTGTTCAAATACTCTCCCTATAACTCCTTGACCGCGGAACAGGCGGAGGTCTGCAACGAGATCATCGCCGACGCGATGAAGAAGCTTTCGAAAGGAGAGGAAGGCACTTCCGTCATCAACGGGGGCGCCGGCACGGGCAAGACCCTTGTTTTGATCAACCTCCTTTACCGCATCCTCACCGCGATGAAAAGCAGCGTCAGCCCCTCGGAAGAAGACGAGGATCTCACCGATTACATGAAGATGCTCGCCGAGATCCAAAAGTACATGAAGAGCTTGGAAGGCAAGAAATTCAAGATCGCCTACATTTGCCCGATGACCTCGCTTAGGAAGACGATCAAGGGAGTCTTCTCCCTTACCAAGAACGGCTTGGCGCCCACGATGGTGAAAGGGCCCCAGGAGCTTTTCGATGGGGGAGAGAAATTCGACATCGTCCTCGTGGATGAGGCGCATCGCCTCAGCCAAAGGAAGAACCTGACTTCCTACGCTTCTTTCGACCAAAGGGCGAAGGAGATCGGGATGGACCCGAAGGAAGCGACTCAGCTTGACATGATCGTCGCCCGCTCTAGATACAGGGTGTTGGTCTACGATGCGAATCAGACCGTCAAGGGCTCCGATATCAGCAACGGGCAATTCGAGAAAGCCATTTCGAAATCCTCGGTGAAACGATTCTCTTTGCGCACCCAAATGAGATGCAAAGGAGGGGAGAAGTTCACTGATTACCTAGACGCCATATTCGCCTGCAAGCAAGACGCGAAGCTTGATTTCGATCCGACGGTCTACGATTTCAGGATCTTCGACGAGGTGGAGGAGATGGTGAAGGCGATCAAGCTGAACGACAAGACGTTCGGGCTGTGCAGGTGCGCCGCGGGTTATGCTTGGGAATGGGTTTCAAAGGAATACGCGAGGCAGGGCTTTGATTACATCGTCTCCCATAAGCATCAGGACATCCATATCCAAGGCCATGACTACGTTTGGAACATGACGAATGAGGAGTTCATCCTCTCGAAGAACGCGGTCAACGAGATCGGCTGCATCCATACTTTGCAAGGGTACGACCTCAATTATGTGGGGCTTATATTCGGGAACGAGATCGACTATGACCCCGCGTCGAATCAAATCGTGATCTACAAGGACGAGTTCCATGATAAGAAAGTCAAATCGGGCGTCGATGATGCGACCTTGAAACGTTACATCATCAATTCCTACAAAGTGATGATGAGCCGCGGGATAAAGGGCTGCTACGTCTTTGCCTGCAGAAAGAACATGAGGGAATACTTAGAAAGGTTTATAGGGAAGTGAGCCATGGAAAAGCTAGAGATATTGATGGAACGCATAGATAAGTTCAACAAAGACAGGGACTGGGACCAATTCCATTCCCCTGAGAACCTCGCCAAATCCATCTCCATTGAAGCGGGGGAGCTTTTGGAATGCTTTCAGTGGAATAATGAGAAATATAACGAAGAAGACGTGAAGGAAGAACTCGCGGACGTGATGAACTATTGCCTACAGATGTGCCTTGCTTTGAAGGCGGATCCCATTGAGATCATCAACAAGAAGATGGACAAGACCGAGGAGAAATACCCTGTGTCGAAAGCAAAAGGAGTGTCGACGAAATACGATAAGCTGAAGTAGGCGGGTCAAAAAGGCCTCTTGACAAGCCAAAAGGCGGCCTCATAATTTAATTGCACTGAGACAACACTGCTAAGTTCAAATAAGCTCAGAGCTACAAGGCCTCTACTGAGGTGACCATTAGGTCAAAATATAACCGCATCGCGCGGTTATTTTTTATTCAAGAAAGCGCTTTCGTGTATAATGTCCCCATACGAATCGAGGACACCTCATGGAACAAGACAAAAAGCTTTTCATCGGACTAGACGTAGGAACCAATTCGGTTGGCTGGGCCGCGACCGACCAAGACTTCAATCTTTATCGTTTGAAGGGCAAAACCGCCTGGGGGGCGAGAATCTTTGATGAAGCCTCCGACGCGAAGACAAGAAGGACTTATCGCACCGCTGGCAGAA
>CAVECL010000011.1:0-53133 GCA_963614595.1 Parasutterella excrementihominis
AACCGGTTATTGGAAGATTGTAAAATAAGAAATAAAGTTCAATCGGAAAGATGAAGATAGAAGATATCGCAAATATGAGGCTGCCCCCTTATTATTATGCAACTCGACATTTTGTTACAAAGACACCAATAAATTCGACCGAAAACAATGAGAAGAAATAGTGGGCGAAAAGCTACTATTTTTTCATTCTTTCTATTATGCAAAACCCTTAACACCGCTTTCGGAACAAGGCAAAATATCAAAGCGAGGCAACCTATGAACTTCTTAATCGGCTCCGATATCCACGGCTCTAAAAAATACGCGGAACTCTTTTTCGCGAAAGACAAAATATGCAACCCCGAAAGAATCATCCTCTTAGGCGACTTCTTCTATAACGGCGCAAGGAACATCCCGCCGGAGGAATACAACCCCCGCGAAGTGGTGACGCTTGTGAACTCATACGCTTCCAAACTCATCGCAATCAAAGGGAACTGCGATTCAGAAGTCGATCAAATGGTTGCTGAG
Organism: Parasutterella excrementihominis; assembly: GCA_963614595.1. Lineage (GTDB taxonomy): Bacteria > Bacillota_I > Bacilli_A > RFN20 > CAG-826 > Alloenteromonas. Next base: position 505 of record CAVECL010000011.1, read on the forward strand.
TTTGTTTTTAACGACAACGCTTCGCTTTACGCTTTTGGAAAATCAGTGAGTTTAACGCACGGGCATCACGCCAGCTTTGATAACCTGCCCAAAAACGCAGGCGATATTTTCTTCCAAGGCCACACCCATGTTGGGGTCTTAGAAAAAAAGAACGGGATCATCCTAGCGAATCCAGGCTCCATCTCGCTCCCAAAAGACGATCACCATTCCTACATGTTGATGAACGAAAACGGCATAACCCTCTACGACTTAATAGATGACAGCGTCCTTAAACACTTAGATTTTTAAGGGCGCCTCTAGGTTAAAGGTCCACCTTCTCAAACCGTTTTGCCGCGGTTTTATAAGAGGCGAAGGTAAGCAAAACAAAAGAGGCGATTCCAAGGGCAAAAAAACCAAGCTGAGTGAAAAGGGAGGCACCCGTGTATTGATTAATGAAGTCTCCGGCGCCTGGAATAGCGATGAAAGCGAAAGTCACTCCGCTTAAGAAGAACGCGGTTATCAAGGTGGAAGCCAAAAAGCAGCAGGTGTTTTTGGCGTCCGGGTTCCGATAGTTCCAAGGAAAGAAAATGATGTTAAACAAGGCGTAAGCAAAAAGAACGATTCCATAGAGGGCGATGTTAATGCCTAGATCGGAAAAGCCTGTGTTTGGATAGAAGCAGCAACGGATGATCGCAAAGGGTATAGAAATCAGAATGCTTATAAGTTCAAGCGCGACAACTAAAAGTACCTTCCCTAGCACAACATCGCTTTTTCTAGCAGGAAGAATCCCCGTATATAAGAGATCGCGGTTGGATAAAGCAATTGGGAAAATGGTCGCGAATCCAGCAAGGGGATAGATAAAGGGAACAAGGCTTGGCCAGCTCGGGATGCTAATCAAAGCTGAAAGACAGACAAATACCCAAGCTTGAACGGGGACGCATAATTTGAATTCCTTATAGAGCAGATTTTTCACGTTCATTCGCCCCTTTCGATGCTAAGCATTATCTCTTCCATGGTTGCTCGGCGTTTTTCGCCATGGATATCAGAAGCAGCCTCGTTTGAGGCCACTCCTTCAAAACGCGAAGAGCGAATTCTTAGATGGCCGATGTTTTTTCGTTGCTCCTCGCTAAGCAAAGAAGCATCCCCCTCCACATGGACATATCCCTTTTCGAAGTCAGACACCTCACCGGTATAGAGGATTTCCCCCTCTTTGATGTAGGTGATATCGTCCGCACATTTTTCCAAATCGGAGATGACGTGCGTGGAAAACAGTACGGCCGCGTTCTCCTTATCCGCAATGTCGCGGAGGCAATCAAGAACCTCATCTCTACTAACAGGATCTAGCCCAGAAGTCGGCTCATCTAAAAGCAAAAGTTTAGCACCGTGGCTCAAGGCAACCGCAAGGCCGTATTTCACCTTCATGCCGTTACTAAGTTCCTTGATCTTCTTGTTTTCCGATATCCCAAAGAATTTAAGCCATCGGCGATAAAGGTCATCATCCCAGGATGGATAAAAGCGTTTCGTCACTTCCGTTAGGCTCTTTACCTTTTGGCCGGGATAAAAATCAACCCCGCCAAAAAGCAAGCCGACTTGGCTCTTGAAGGTGGAGTCGGCCTCAGTAATCTTTTTGCCATCGAAATAAACATCCCCAGAATCTTGCTTTACAAGTCCGTAGATGATTTTCAGGGTCGTCGTTTTCCCAGCCCCATTGCGGCCGATAAATCCCATGATTCTGCCTGGCTTGATCTCAAAAGAAACGCTGTCCAATTTGAATTCTGGGAAGGTTTTGCAGAGATTTTGAGCAAGCAAGGTTCCGCTCATTTTTGGTTTTCCTCCAAAGACAATGCTTCACTTACAAAGTCGCTTTTCACTATCGCTATCCCCTTCTTTGCATCCGCTAAAACCAAAAGGCTATCGCCAGGCTCAATCCCGAAAAGCTCACGGATCGGGGCGGGAATGACAATCTGCCCTTTCGAGCCAACTTGGGCGGTTCCCATCAATTTCGTTTTTGCTTTCTTATTCATACTTGTAATACTACTCCTACTTTTCTATCCAAGAAAATAGAACTTTGCGTTTCTTCGCCTATCAGGAATTGCTATCATTACGCGGCCGCAAAAGGACGAACGTTTATGAAAAAGAAACTGAACTTTGTATATCCAATGCTGATATTGGTGCTAACAGGCTGCCAGAACCCGCAAAGCCCTAAAGCCTCAGCCTCTCTCAGTTCAGAAGAAGGAACTACAAGCGAAAGCGAATCAATAGATGAAAATTCCTCAGAATGGTCTCATTCTCAAAAGGAATCCGAATCTTCTTCCGCAAGCGAAGAGGATAGCGATATAACAACCGTCGTTCTCGATAAGACAAACGGGCGCATCACGGATGGTTCCTATTACGGTGGAACTAGACAAAGCACCTCCGCCAAAACAAGCAAAGGCGACTCTTTCTCTTTCACCTATACATACGCCATGGCAAACGCGAACTATTTCGCCCAGCTGAAAGCAAGCCGCGGAATGATCAATAACGCCACCGCTCTCAAGGGTTTAAAGTCCATCAAAGTCGTCTATGAATGCACAGGGTCCGAGAAGCCAAAGTATTGCTTCTCCAAATCAAAAACATTTTCCTCATACGCCGAATTGAAATCGGGCGTTACATACAAGGCGAATGGGGAGTTTTTCTTCGCCATCAAAGCAGGCAACAAGGCCACATACATCGATTCCATAGAGATTACATTCACGGGGAAAGAAGAAGCCATCGAATGGGACACAAACTATTCCTCCGACAACGTAACAAAGGATTACGTTGTCAACGAGAACACGGATATCACGGATATCGATATATGCACTCCTTCAATTGGAACGCAAAATGTTTTAGTGCTTCCCATAGAGTTCTCCGATAAGCAATTCACCTCGAGCGAAATCGAAGACATCAAAACCTTAACCAGCGGTGCCCCGGAAGACACGAATTATTGGGAATCCCTGGCGAGCTACTACAACAAATCCTCTTATGGAAAACTCGATTTGAGATTCACCTATGCGGATCCTTATAACGTCGGGGTGACCGCGGAGAAATTTTACAAAACGTCAACCAGCACATCGGACCGCGAAAGTTACGTTTATGGCTCTGCAAAAGCCATGAGGGACGCCATCGCGTCCTACAAGAGCAAAAACGGAGACGACGCAGCCAAAAAGTTTGACGCGGACGGTGACGGATACATTGATACGGTTATCATGATTTATTCCGAAACCCAATGCCCCGACTACGATCAAAGCGGAGATCTTTATTGGGCTTTCCGCTACTACGATCTTTGGAACGACGACCTCACCGAAGCCGATGCCAGCCTAGAAGGAGACGTCGACTCCCCGGTGGGATTCTCCTATTTCTGGGCATCCATCGACTTCTCTTATTCTGCCGTTGAAAAAGGAGAAGGAGTTGACGCTCATACTTTGATTCACGAGTTCGGTCACCTCCTAGGCGCGGACGATTACTACAACACCACGACGGATTCCTCCTATACCATTGGCTACGAGCCGACAGGCGGAAACATCATGATGGCCTACAATATCTTGGATCAAGACGCATTCAACAAGCTTCAATATAGCTGGGTGACTCCTAATTACGTTACGGGCAGCTGCGACGTCACCATCTCTTCTTTCGAAAAGACAGGAGACTGCATCCTTGTCGCAGACGAAGACGGTTGGAACGGCACCGCCTTTGACGAATACATCCTCCTTGAGCTTTATACTCCCACAGGCCTTAACGAGCTTGATTCAAAAGATTACTACGATAACACCTACGCCAAAGGTCAAACCGAGCCAGGCATCCGCATGTGGCACGTGGATAACCGCCTGTATAAATACAAAAACAATCTTACAAGCTGGGCCAGCGACGAGGAAATCAGAACAGGCAATTACGGCGACTTTAGTCTAGCCCTCGCCATCAATAACAGCGCGACCAACTATTACAGCGACGTCAAAAAGAAAGAATATAACGCCCTGACGCTTATTTCTCCGAAAGGAACAAGGTATACGAGCAAAACGCTCTCGACAAACGAGGACCTATTCCACGCAGGAGATAAGTTCTCGTTGCTCGATGATTCCCTAGACGATCTTTACGCCCCTTACTTCGGCGGAGAAACGAATTTCGACAACGGGAGTGACTTCAATTACGAGATTGAGGTGACTGCCTTGTCAAACGAATCCGCGACGGTTCGTTTTACAAAGAGAAAAAATTAAGCGGTTTTTGCAGGATTTTTGCCTTCATTCGCCTTTGTTTTGCGTTTTTGAATAAGCCATCCAATCAAACAGGCGATTTCATGCACAAGAACAGGGCTTATCATCAACAGACCCACCCACAGGAAGTCCCAGCCTTGCAAAGCGATAACTTGGAGAGCGGTATTTAGCCCCGGGGTGAAAATAAAGAGAACCTGGAGGGCGAGCCCCAAAAAGAAGGCCACCCAAAGAACAAGATTCTTGTCGGAGAAAATATGGATGATGCTCTTTTTGGCGTTCACCATGCCGAGCATATGGAACAGCTGGCTAAGAGATAGGACGCAGAATGCCATGGACTGGGCTTCCTCGAGCTTAAGGGGATCGGCAAAATAAGCTGAAATCGCATCCAAATTGAGCGAGAATCCTTGGTTCATCCAGAAAATGGAGAGGAAAGCCGTCAAAGTCGCCACGCCGACCAAAGCTCCATAGCCGAAAACCAATGCGTATCCTCCGTGGGCGAATAAGGAATCTTTTGGATCGCGCGGTTTTTCTTGCATGACGGTCTTGCTCTTTTTGTCGACGCCGAGCGCGATGCCAGGCAAAGAATCCGTAACCAAGTTAACAAGAAGCAAATGGATCGCGATGAGAGGGCTAGGCAAGCCAAGCAACGCGGCGATGAACATGCAGATGATTTCCCCGACATTGGAAGAGAGGAGGAACAAAATGGTCTTTTGAATGTTTTTATAGATGCCCCTTCCTTCTTCCACCGCTTTGACGATGGAAGAGAAGTCATCGTCCATCAAAATCATATCTGCGGCGTCTTTGGCAACATCGGTGCCTGTTATGCCCATGGCAATACCACAGTGCGCCGCCTTCAAAGAGGGCGCGTCATTCACGCCGTCGCCAGTCATGGCAACAATCTCGCCATTGCTTTGCAACGCCGCAACAATGGAACTCTTATTTTCCGGAGAAACGCGCGCGAACACGCTCACATGCTTCACCTTTTCCGCCAATTCTTCTTCGCTGCAAGCATCAATGTCGGCACCCGTCATAACCTGAGAAGCATCCGTCACGATCGTAAGCTGCTTGGCGATAGCGAATGCCGTATCAGGGTGGTCGCCCGTAATCATGATGGTGCGGACGCCGGCGCCACGGAGCTCTTCAACCGAAGCTTTCGCGTTGTCTCTTGGTGGGTCAATCATGCCGGTAAGCCCAACAAAAGCAAAGCTCTCCTGCCCTGGATAAAGGGCTATAAGCCCAAGAACTCGAAGGCCCGTATTGGACATAGCCTTGGCTTGCTTTTCGATTTCTTTAACGCCAGCTTCGTCCAAAGGCTCAATAGATCCATTTTTGTAGATTAGTTTCGCATCCGGAAGCAAACGTTCGATCGCACCCTTTTTGTAATGGATAACGCCATTCTCGACTTGATGCATGGTAGTCATGGTTTTCGAAGTCGAATCGAAAGGAATTTCATCCACGCGGGCCATCGTTTCGTCTAACTTAGTTTTGCTTAAGCCAATCGCGGAAGCGAAATCCAGCAAGGCTATTTCAGTTGGATCGCCCGTCCTGGTTCCTTCGTTTCGCGCGTCATTGCAAAGAGCCATGCCAATCGCAAGCTCTTTGAAACCAATATCGAAATCTTTAAATTCGGCGCGCCTCGAATTGCTATAGACGTCGACCACTTTCATCTTATTTTGAGTAAGGGTGCCCGTTTTGTCAGAACATACGACCGTGACGGCGCCAAGCGTCTCAACGGAGGCAAGTTTCCTAACAACAACGTTGTTCTTGGCCATTTTGGTAACGCCGTTAGCAAGAACGATTGTGACAATCGCGGTTAGACCCTCTGGGATCGCGGCCACCGCTAAAGCAATCGAATCAAGAAGAGCGCTTTGCCAAATGGAGGGCAAATTGCCATCAACAACGCCCCAAATGATCTTTGCAACCATCATCAAAACAACGACAATGGAAGCAAGAATGCCAAGGAATTTTGAGAGTTTTGCAAGGTTTTTCTCTAAAGGAGTAACTTCATTCTCCTCTTTTTGGAGAAGGGAGGCGATCTTGCCGATCTCCGTTTTCATGCCAGTCGCGACGACAAGGCCAACGCCTCTGCCGTGGACGACAAAAGTTGAGAGAAAGGCTTCGTTCACTCTTTCCGCCAGCGGCGTATCGCCTTCTAAAACGGCGTCAGCGTCTTTCTCTACCGGAACGCTTTCGCCCGTCAAAGAAGATTCATCGGTTTTCAAACCGGAGGCAGACAAAAGCCTAAGGTCGGCGGGAATAATGTCGCCTTCCTTTAAAACCACAACGTCGCCAGGAACAAGTTCCCGAGAAGGAATGACTTTGCTTCGACCATCTCGAATGACGTTTGAGGTCGGAGAGCTCATCTTTTTCAAAGCATCCAAAGCCTTCTCGGCTTTTGCTTCCTGAATCGTTCCGATAATCGCATTCAAAATAACGACGCCGAAAATAATGAAGACGTCAATTAGCCCCTTCGCGCCTTCCTCTTTCCAGTTGATGATAGCAAGCACCAAGGAGAGAATCGCGGCAAGGCAAAGGATGAGCGTCATGGGATCGCATAAATTCCCAAAGAACATCCCAAATATCGTTTTCTTCTTTTTTTCTTGAAGCTCGTTGTGCCCGTAAGTAGAAAGCCTCTTTTGGGCTTCCTGTTCGCTCAAGCCTTTTTCCACATCGCTTGAAAAAGAATCAACCACTTCCAAAGCATCTTTGTTTTCGAACATATGTCCTCCTTATCGAAAAACCTTCGGTAAGGTCTTGCGAGGCATCCGCCGCTTCCTCCCGGCTCCTTTTCGAAGCGTGCTGACGAGCAGGAAGCTTAACGCTACTCTCCTTAACGGGGATTAGATTAACAAAAAGAGCACGAATTAGAAAGACTTTTTCGAGCGCTTTGCTGTTATCGGGTAAATTGTTTCCACCAGAACAAGGATGGTTTCCCTTTAGATAACGCCAGCAATATTCTCTAGTGCCTCCCAATCTTTTGAGAAACAATCACATGCATTTTGTTTTGTTGTCTGTCTTTCGTTTAAAAAGCCTCGCAAAAGCTTTTTATTTTTAAGTTTTGCAGGCTTTTTAAGAGCGTAGAAACGTCAAGGCATCTTCCACAAATAGGCAATATCTACTAATGAAAGTCGGATTGCATTGAACTAAAATTCCACCAAATGAAAATCCTAGTAACCGGAGCAAACGGCTTCATCGGAAAAAACCTCACCTGCCGATTCAAAGAAAAAGGGTACGAGGTGTTGCCTTATGATAAGGAAAACACCCGTGATGACCTAAAGTCCTTCCTTAAGGAGGCGGACTTCATTGTCCATCTAGCCGGCATCAATCGCCCAATCAAAGAAGAAGAATTCTTAGACGGCAATGTGAACTTCACGAAAACGTTGCTCGACGAATTAAAAGCCAGCGGCAAGAAGACCCCCCTCTTCTTCTCTAGCTCCACCCAAGCCGAAAGAGACAACCCATATGGCCGGTCCAAGAAAATGGCGGAAGAGCAAATCTTCGCTTATGGCAAAGAAAACGGTAACCCAGTCTATGTCTACCGCCTCTACAACGTCTACGGCAAGTGGTGCCGCCCGAATTACAACTCCGTCATCGCGACTTGGTGTTATAACATCTCCCACGACTTGCCGATCGAAATCAATGAAAACGCCCCAGCCATCGACTTCGTATACATCGACGACATAGGAGATGAGGTGCTCTCCCTAATCGAAGGGGACAAAAAGGGCAAAAACGAGATCTGCTACATCCCCGTCTATGACAAAAAGACATTGAAGGAAATCGCCTCGCTTCTGCATTCCTACAAAGAAAGCAGGAAAAACCATGAGGTCCCGCAGATCGACACTTCCTTCAAAACGAAGTTATACGCCACCTACCTCTCTTATTACGAAGGGTCCGACTACTCTTATAAGCTAGACAGCCACGCGGACAATCGAGGCTCCTTCACGGAGATTCTCCGCACAAATGGAGCAGGCCAGTTCTCGGTCAACATCATTAATCCAGGGATTACCAAAGGGAATCATTATCACCACACGAAGAACGAAAAATTCCTCGTAGTCTCAGGAACCTGCGAGACCTGCCTCCGCAAAATCGACAGCAAGGAGATCATTTCCTACAAAACAAACGGAGATTCCTTGACCGTAGTTGACATACCGCCCGGATATACCCATTCGATAACGAACGTCGGAGAAGGTAAAGCCGTGGTCTTTATGTGGGCAAGCGAAGCCTATAATCCCAACAAACCCGACACCATCTTCCTACCAGTCCTGGAGAAATAGCTATGAAGAAAATCAAATTAATGACCATTCTTGGAACCCGCCCCGAGATCATTCGTCTCAGCGAGGTTCTCAAAGCCTGTGACAAGGCCTTTGACCATATTCTTGTCCATACGGGGCAAAATTACGACTACGAGCTCAATCAGATTTTCTTCGATCAGCTTGGTTTGCGAAAACCCGATTTCTATCTTAACGTGGTTGGCAAGAACCTAGGGGAAACCATGGGTCAAGTCATCGCGAAGTCCTATGATCTCATCCAGCAAGAAAAGCCCGATGCCATTCTGATTCTTGGGGACACCAACTCGGCTTTGTCCGCCATCGCGGCAAAACGTTTGAAGTGTCCTATCTTCCACATGGAAGCAGGCAATCGTTGCTGGGATTGGAACGTCGCCGAAATGACGAACCGCACTATCGTTGACCATATCAGCGACGTCAATCTCCCCTACTCCCATTTCGCTTATGGCAACCTCATGAAGGAAGGGCTTAAGCCCGAGCGCACCTTCATCACCGGCTCCCCGATGAAAGAAGTCATCGACGCCCACATCGATGAAATCCGCTCCTCAAGAATTTTGGAAGAGCAGGGCTTGGAAAAAGACGGCTATCTTGTCATGTCCGCGCATCGAGAAGAAAACGTTGATATCCCCGAAAAATTCGAGAGGCTATATCCTTCTCTCAACAGAATCGCTGATTATTTCAAAATGCCCGTCATCTTCTCCGTCCATCCGCGCACAAGGAAAAGGTTTGAGCAAAAAGGGTTCGTCGTTTCTCCCTACATAAGAGAAGATAAGCCCTTTGGCTTCTTCGATTACTGCGCGCTTCAGCAAAACGCTTACGTCACCTTAAGCGACTCTGGCACTTTGTCCGAAGAAAGTTCGATCCTCGACTTCCCCGCGGTGCTAATCAGAACCTCCACCGAAAGGCAAGAAGCCAATGAGCATGGCTCCATCGTCTTAGGAGGCGTGGATTACGAAACGATCCTGGAAGGCATCAAAAAAGCCAGGGAAATTCATAAACCAGGAAACAACATGCCAATCGTTCCTGATTACAGCCATGGCGACGTGTCTACGAAAGTCGTGGAAATCATCAGAAAGTACATCGACGTCATCAACAAGGAAACCTGGCTAAAAGGCGTTCGCGACGAAATGCACATCTAAGCGAAAAAGCTCCGTCCCAATAAGGCGAAGCTTTTTCCTTATTAGAAACGCATTAGAGAACAAACACCAAGACGTAAGCCGCTGTGCAGCCCACCGCAAGAATGCCGCTAAGCACATAGCCAAGAACTTTCTTTTCGCTAAATAGCTTTGTGCAGGAACGCAAGAGGCAGAAGAGAATAACGGCGGCACAAACGGCGATGCCGGCAATCTCAAATTGAATCGCGTCAGTCTCGGCGATATAGATGCCACGCTCCGCAACATTGCTAAGCCCTTCGGCCATTTGATGCCAGGAAGCAAAGTCTGCCGCGGCAAGAATCGCAAAGTCGAATGTGCACGAACCAATCATGTTGCCGAAGCCAGCATCGTAGTTCTTTTTGCGGAATAGTTGAGCGGTGGAAATAATTTCCGGGATCGAAGTGCCGATGCCAAGAAGAAGAGCGCCGGCAACAGAGCCAGAAAGAGCGGGAATTTCATCTTGAATAGCCGCGGTCAAATAAGTAAGAGCAATAGAAGTGCCGATCAGCAGAACGGAGGAGATGGCAAATAGAACCCAAATCTTGGTAAGAGACCAAGAGGGAACTTCTTTTTCTCCTTCATCGTCTTCTTCGTTGGTCTTAGGCTGAATAAGAAGAGTGATGATATAAAGGGCGAAGATGATAATGGAAACGACATTGATGTCGCCCAACATCAATTGCCAATTGGCGGGAGCAAAGAAAGCATAGGCGGCGCAGCCATACATCACGAGGCAGAAAATTCCATTGAAAACGTGCCATCTTTGGAACCTCGCTTCGTGAAAATGCTTAACCCATATGAATGTTTCGATAGCCAGCACAACCATGTCGAAGATAATCGATCCAAGGATGTCGCCCACGACGAAGGAAGCGTTGTGAACGAGGAATATCGAAGAGAAGGCGGTGAAAAGTTCAGGGAGGCTCGTAACCGCGGCGAGAAGAACGCCGCCGATGAAAGCGCCGGAGATTTTGGTCTTCTTATCGAGCATGTCGACCAAGTTGCCGAGCATCATCGACAAAACGACCATGGCCACAAGATCAAGCGCATAAACAGGATAAATCCACCACATAAACCTCTCCTTCGCTAGAAACTTTCAAAGTTTCTTCCTTTCCATGTCTACGGTCAAGAACGAAAATAGAGAAATCCACGCAGCTCAGATTCACGTAATGATTTGCAATTTCGGCGTTCATATCCCCCGCCATCGGAGATGAAAAGATTGTTCTCCAATCTTCTGAAAAAGGAAAAGAAAACTCAGCGTCCAAGCTGAGTCAAGAGTTCACTGGTGCCCGAAGCCGGACTCGAACCGGCACGTCCTCATCAGACATTGGATTTTGAGTCCAACGCGTCTACCGATTCCACCATTCGGGCGTGGTGCTTTCGTTGCTCACAAAAGCCTATGAATTATAAGAATTAGGTTCTTGCCTTTCAATAGAGAAACGCACGAAATCGTTATCCAAAAAGAAAATGAAATACCCGTAATTTGCGGCTTAATCTATCAAAAAGTCCGCAAAAGCTTCATAAAAGACGCCACCAGGGCGCCTTCTTACTAAAGTCATTTATTCAATACAGGACGAAGGGTTTCGGCTAAGGCGTGGGCGATATCCTTGATGCTATGATTTGAAGTATTGACCATGAAATCATAATTGACTTTGTCGCCCCACTTCTTTCCGGTATAGAACTCGTAATATTTGGAACGGTTCTTATCGATCTTCTTAATCCTCTTCGCAAGCGTTTTATCATCCGCTTTATCTGGGGATTCGTCCCTTTCTTTGCAACGGGCGATTTTGCTTTGCATATCCGCGTAAACGAATACACGAGTCGGCTTAAATTCCTTAAGGATCTCATCGGCGCAACGACCGATGATGACGCAAGAAGACTTCTTTGCAAGTTCTTTCAAAATCTTTGTTTGGGCAGCATAAATATCAATCGATTGATCAAGATGGGGATCTCCAGCCGCGGAGAAGGACATGCCGTAGTGAATGGGAAGCAAAGGTACCGGCTTCTTCTCAGTTACTTGTTCAATGTATTCAAGGCAATAAGGGGTCTGCTGTTCTATTTCAAGAAGGATTTCCCTATCGTAATAGGCGATGCCAAGCTCATCCGCTAAGCGTCTGCCAAGCTCGCGTCCTCCACTGCCAAATTCGCGGCCAACAGTAATAATTAAACTCATAAATATCCCCGCCTTTATGACCTTAATTATATATTTTTCTTCAAAAAAAGGTGCCGTCAGACACCAAACTTTTTTCCTGTTTTGGCGCGCCCGAGCGGATTCGAACCGCTGACCCCAAGCTTCGGAGGCTTGTACTCTATCCAGCTGAGCTACGAGCGCAAATGGTGCACTGGATGGGACTCGAACCCACACCGGTTGCCCGACTAGCTCCTGAAACTAGCGCGTATACCAATTCCGCCACCAGTGCACGCCGAATTAATATACTCTTGAGAGGCCAAAATGTCGAAGGAAGATATTATTTTGTCGCTAAGCCTTATCAAAGAACGATAATCATGTTTTTAAAAATGCGCTACATATATGCAAAAACTTAGCGTGAGCGTACAAAAATAGGGAAAAACGCTCTAAAGTGGTTTAAAATCGCGGTCATGAAAACCTTGTCTAAGCAAAAACTTTTGAATGCGATCTCCGTTTTTCAATTTCCTGGAAAATTAGAAAAGATTGAAGAAAACCACGTTGGCCACATCAACGACACGTTTGTTCTTACCTTTAAAGAAGGCGACAAAAGCCATCGTTATATCTTTCAAAGAGTGAACGGAACCGTTTTCCCCCACGTTGAGGAAATCATGTCGAACATCGTGCTTGTTCTTACCTATATGAAGAAAAAAGTCACCGACGCGGGTGGCGATCCCGATGTTGAAACGCTCTCTTTGGTTCCAACGAAAGACGGCAAGCACTATTTCAAGGATGAGGAAAGCAATTTCTTCCGGTCCTACCCCTTCATCGAAGGTTCTGCTTCTTATAACCAGGCCACCCCTGAGATTTTCGGCAAATCCGGTTACGCTTTCGGCAAATTCCAACGTGATTTGGACGGCTTCCCCGCCGATAAGCTATTCGAGGTCATACCTCACTTTCACGATACCGTGAAACGCTACAATGACCTAGAAGAAAGCATCGCGAAAGCCCCTGCGGAAAGACTCGAGACTGCTAAAGATCAAATTGCCTGGGCTAGAGCGAACAAAGAGATTGCCAATTATCTTTCGGGGAAGAACCTCCCTCTCCGCGTCACCCATAACGACACCAAATTGAACAACGTTTTGTTCATCGAAGAAAAAGACGCCACTTGCGTCATCGATCTTGATACGGTTATGCCGGGCCTGTCCTTATATGACTACGGCGATTCTATCCGCTTCGGCGCAAACACCTGCGTTGAGGACGAAGAAGACCTTTCCAAAATCAAGCTCGACTTGGTCCGTTTCGAAGCTTACACGAAAGGCTATCTTGAAGGAACCGGCGGAGCATTAACGAAAGACGAAATTTCTTTGTTCCCAGAAGCAGGCATCACTCTCACCTATGAATGCGGCATCCGCTTCTTGAAGGATTATCTAGACGGGGACGTCTACTTCAACGTCTCGAAACCGATGCATAACTTAATTCGCGCAAAAGACCAATTCGCCTTGGTCGACGACATGAAAAAGAAGCTCCCAGAAATGAGAGCTATCGTTGAGAGGCTAAGCAAATAAGGGGGCACACATACCCCTTATTTTTGTTGAAAAGCCACTTTGCCTTCTACCACGGTCATTAAAACGCGGAAAGATGAATCAAGCACGGTGAAGGAGGCTTTTTTGCCGGTTTCCAAGCTCCCGTAATCTTTATCGATATGCAAGTTCTTCGCGGGGTTAAGGGTGAGCAAATTAATGAGATCGTTATATTGATATCCATATTTGCCGGCGATTGGAGCGATGTTTCTTAGGCCTTGGTCAAGTTTCAAAATAGAAGCGGCAATCGTCCCGTCAGAGAGTCTTGCCACGCCACCTGAAACGAAGATCTCTTGAGAGCCAAGATGGGCTTTTGAGCCCTCAGGAAGATATTTGGCTTCGCAGGAGTCGCTAATCATCACGACATCCTCTTTCTTCTTGGACTTAAACATAAGCGCCAAGGCGTCAGGGCAGACATGATAGGTGTCGCAGATGATTTCCGTTTTCACCCCATCTTGGACCAAACCTTCCCCGGTGATGCCGGGATCTCGGTGATGGAACCGCCGTTGAGCGTTGAACAAATGGGTGACGCATCTAAGCCCCTTTGAAATCCCTTTTTTAAAAAGTTCGGAAGTGCAATCGCTGTGGCCAATGGACGGGGTAATCCCGTTGGCTAAGCAATAATTAAGAAATTCCGAATCCTCATCATTTTCGTAAGCAAAAGTAATAAGGCGAACAAGATTGCCGCTTTCATGGTTGAAGCGTTCTAGCAAACTAACGTCAGGCATCAATATGAACTGCTCGTCCTGCGCGCCTTTGTGAATCGGGGAAATGAACGGCCCTTCCAGATGAAGCCCGATAATCTCCGCTCCTGAATGAGAGCCGGAAACGTATTCTCTGACCGCTTTGCAGGATGCGAAAATCTTTTCCTTGCTTTCGGTCATCGTAGTCGCCAAGAAACCCGTCACGCCTTCTTGAACAAGAGCGTCCGCTATCGTTTGAAGGGAAGAAATTTTCCCATCCATCACGTCGCATCCGTTTGCCCCGTGGATGTGTTCATCAATGAAACCGGGGCAGAGGTATACGTCTTTATCAGATAAAAGCGCATGCTCGGGCGCGGTAAAGCCTGTGATTCGATCTCCTTCAAAAGAAAGAGAGCCTTTTATTACCTTATCAGGCAGCACGAGGTTAATGTTTTTAAAGCCTTTATTCATATCGCAAAGATTATATAACAAAGCCAAAGGGAGTGAGGATTGCACGCTCATTTTTAAAATAGAAAAACATAGATTTGCGAAGTTCTCATTGAAAAAGCCCGCAAAAAGCGGGCTAATTTTCGTTGATAACGATTTTCGGACCTTTAAGCAGCGAAGCAAAGGAGGTTGCCAATTGCTGTCGCTTCCTCCGGCCCTCTGCTCACCTTAAGTCCAGTGATGGACTCGGTGAGATTGTTCAAAATCTCAGCTTTCACGCCGCCGCCGAACACGCAAATGCCCGTGGCTTTTTGACCTGTGATTTCTTCCATGTTGGCGATAGCTTTTTTATAGCCAAGCGCCAAGGAATGATAAACGGAATAGAAGAGCTCCCCATAGTTTTTAGGAGCGTCATGCCCATTCTCCTTCAGAAGAGACAAGACACAGTCTTTCATGGAAGCAGGATTGGATAAGCGAGCATCCGTCACATCGAAGAAGCCGGGGTAAGAGGAATTCTCTTTCGCCGAGGAAGTAATATCCCCAAAAGAGGCAATCGCGAGTTCGTCTTTCATGCGGTTGACGATCCACATGCCCATGATGTTCTGCAGGAACCGAACCTCGCCTGGATGGCTAAGTTCATTCGTAAATCCCGCCTCATAAGCTTTTTCATGGATGACCGGTTCAGGAAGGATGCAGCCAAGCAAACTCCAGGTGCCGCTAGAAAGAAGAACTTCTCCTTTCTTTGCTCCGGAAGCATGGAAAGCAGCAGCCGTATCATGTTCCAAAGTTGCATAGACGTCGCAAGAATAGCCAACTTTTGCGGAGATATTTTCCGTCAGAGCCCCGATTTTCGTCCCTGCGCTCACAATAGGAGCAATCAGAGTTGAATCAAGGCCGAGAAGTTTCAATGTTTCCGGATTGGGCTTACCGGTTCTTTCGTCAAGCAATGCGCTCGTAGAAAGAGCGGACAATTCGTTCTGCTTCACGCCGGTGAGCAAATAGCAAAGATAGCTAGGAAGCATCATGAAGGTTTTCGCCTTCGCAAGTTTCCCGCTTTTCTTATCGCAATAAAGCTGATAAACGGAATCAAAGTTCTGAGGATAAACGCCATTGGCGAGGAACAAAGACAATGGGGTCATGAATTCCTTTTGGGCTTCGAAGGTGCGAACGTCGCGATAAGATTGAACCAAGCCAATCCTATCGTCGTTCTCATCAAGCAAAGCGTAGTCCACGCCGAAGCAATCAATCCCCATTTTGCACGGAATCTTGCCAAGTTCTTTGGCAACCTTCATGCCTTTGAGGATCTCCTCGAAGAGAACTTCCACGTCCCAATAGCAATGCCCTTCGCCCTGTTGGACAAGAGGGGTTCTGAAGCGATGAATCTCTTCAAGCTTCATTTCTCCGTTTTCGAAATGGGCAAGGATATGCCTTGCGCTTGTGGCGCCTATATCAACGGCAAGGAAGTATTTCACTCGAGGTACCCTGCCTTCGGGGTGAGGTTGAATCCTTTGGCAATCTCTTTGAGATTCTCGTCGGTGATAACCTGTTTCTTCTCATAGGGAAGAGCCATCAAATAAAGCATAGCGGCCTTTTCGACGGTCTCAATAAGTCCGAAAGCCTCGTCCAAATCGTTGCCAGCGCCATAGATGCCGTGAAGCGTCCAAATAACGCAACGATACTCTTTCATCTTTTCCGCGGTGTCAACGCCGATTTTGTTAGTCCCGCAAAGTTCCCAAGGGAGCACGCCAATGCCTTCGGGGAAGACGACGATTTCCTCGGTCATCGTTCTCCAAAGATCTTTGGTGAAGCTCTTCTCATCCAAATCATGGATGGATGAATAGGTAAGAAGGTTCTGCGGATGGCAGTGCATGATGACATGGTTGTTCGGATTGACCTTGAGTCTCGTCGCGTGGCACATCATATGAGCGAAGATTTCGCTGGTGAATTTGCTGCCATTTGCGAAGCCCCAAAGGACTTCGGCGGTCTTGCGGTCTTCTTTGACGCGGAAGACGCCGGTGTTCTCTTCAGGATAAGCTTTGGTGTTGCGGAAGTATTTGCCGGTGCCGGTGATGGCGAATACTTTGCCGACGAGGATCGGGTCGACTTCGAGAGGGAGAGGAATCTCGCGGATGACTTTTTTTCCACCATCGAGGTATTCGTCAACATCCGCTTTGTCAAGAAGCACGGAGATGTTGCCGCCGTTTCTTTCGTCCCAGCCAAGACGATACATATTGTCGATGATGTCGAGATAATCTTTGAAGGTGCGGCAATCTAAGAAATTTTTAGTCATTGTTGTTATTTCCTTAACGCAAGAACGTCTTTTTCATAGTTTTCGATTTCGCCATACCACTTGCCATCGGCAGGAACGCCCTGTCTGGCGCAGTATTCGGCGAAGATTTCTCCGAAGGGAAGAGTCTTGAGGTCTTCGCTGAGCTGGAGAAGTTTGGTGTGATCGTGGTCGTCCTGGGCTTTCTTGAGCAGGTCCCAAGGGGTGAGAAGAGAGTTGAGCAAAGCCTTTTGGGCATTGCGGCAGCCAATGACGAGGGCAGCGACGCGGTTAATGGAAGCGTCGAAGTAGTCGAGGCCAATATCCGTGCGGTCATAGGCGTCGTTCTTAGCAAGTTCATCGAAGACAGCCTTAAGGTCATCGTTGAAGCGAATCACGTGGTCGGAGTCCCAACGAACGGGGCGAGAGACGTGAAGAGCGATCCGAGGGAGATAGCAGAGAAGGGAAGAAATCTTATCCGCGACATTCTCGGTCGGATGGAAGTGCCCCATATCAAGGAGGCAAAGGATCTGGCGAGAGACGGAGTAGCCGAGATAGAACTCATTGGAGCCAACCGTGTAGGACTCAATGCCGATGCCGAAGACCTTGCTTTCGACGGCGACGTCGACCAAGTTCTTGTCATAGGGATGGGATAGAATCTCATCAAGAGCTTCAACCAAACGCTTCCTTGGGCCAAAACGGTCCGCTGGATCCTCTTTCATGCCGTCGGGAATCCAGATGTTGCAAAGGCAGCGCTGGCCAGTAGCTTTGGCGAAAGCCTCGGAAACCTTAATGGAATTGACGCAGTGCTCAATCCAGTATTTGCGGGTCGCATCATCGTTAGAAGAAAGTGAGCAGCCATCATACATGTGGGAAGAAGAGAAGCACGTTGGGTTGAAGTCAAGCCCAAGGCCGTTCTTCTTCGCATAGTCGATCCAGCGGGCAAAATTCTTCTCAGTGATGTCTTTGCGGTCCACGATGTCATCAGACTCATAAATGGCGTGCAAATTGATTTTCTTTTTGCCGGGGATGAGGGAAAGGGCTTTGTCGAGGTCTTGGATCATTTCCTCGTAGTTCCTCGCGCGGCCGGGATAATCGCCGGTAGCCTGAATGCCGCCAGTCAAATTTCCCGAGTTCTCGAAGCCGATAACGTCGTCAAGCTGCCAGCATTGAATAGAGATGGGGGTAGCAGCAGCTTTTTTTAAAGCAGCTTCCACGTCCACTCCATAGGCGGCGTAAGCTTGCTTTGCTTTTTCAAAGTCGTTCATAGTAAACCTTCCTTTATAGCCACATTTTACTATTCTCCGTAGGAGTATCGATTCCATTTGCTCGTTTTTGCGCATATGTTGAAAGGTGCGCATGCCCTTTAAAAGAGAATATCAAAGAAAGCCAGCCAAACCGGGAAAAATAAAGTCCTTATCGATGCGCGAGCCCTTGGAAAAAGATTAACGTTTTCTAGAGCGAACTTCTTCCATAAGAAAAACAGGAAACACAAAAATGAGCATGCGTTTGCCCAAAATCGGTAAAAAGAGCCCAATCTCTTTCAAATCCTTCAAAAATAACCGATAATGAGCAAGCTATGCTTGATTTAGAAAGAGATGAGCAGATTCTCGCAATTCTGCAGCAAAAAAAAGCGTGCACAGTCTATGAGCTGTCGCAAAAACTTTACGTAAGCGAATCCACGGTCCGTCGCGATTTAACGAGAATGGAGCAAAGAGGGCTTGTGACCCGCACATTCGGCGGGGCAATCCTCAAATCCACGCCCACCATCGAGGAAACTTCTTTTTACCTTCGTGAAAAGGAAAACCTTCAAGTGAAAAGAGCTTTGGCTCGCGCCGCGCTTCAATTTATCCAAGATGACTCGGCGGTGTTCCTCGATTCAAGCTCAACAACCCTTCAAATCGCGACGATGCTCAACGATTTCAAGAATCTTCGCATTATCACCAACGGCCTTGCGATTGCCAACGAGCTTGTGACAAAAACAAAGCACCAAGTCACCTTGATCGGGGGCGATATTCAGCCCGCCTCAAACTCAGTCTTGGGTTCAAGAGCGGAAGCCATGATCCAAGGGTATCACGCGAATCTAGCCATCATGTCCACCGCTGGCATCGATCCGGAATTCGGGTTTTCGGAAGCCACGGAGCAAGGAGCGGACGTCAAAAAAATGATGGCTAAATGTTCTGAGAAGACGATCGTCCTTTTCGATGAGACGAAAGTCGATCGCAAAAATCTAGCCCGCACCTTCCCTCTTGATCAAGCAAACATCATCGTTTCTTCCATCCCCTTGTCAGAGGCATATAAAAAGAAGGCGCCCGAATCAACGTTCGTGATCGCCTCCGTGAATTAATGAGTTAATCGAAGTCTTCGACGCAGAAACCTTTGAAGAAATTGGAACACATCTCTGGCCAATTTTTCATGTTTTTGCTAAGCAAAGAGAGATTCTGGCCTGGGTTAATTTCATTCGAAGCCGTTGAAAATCCATGCCATCCAGTGGGGAATAGATGCAATTCGAAGGGGATTTTGCGGGTTTTTAGAGCGACAGCGTATTGTAAAGCGTTCTCAGAGGGGACAATATTATCCTCAATGCTCGTCGCGATGAAAACCGGCGCTTGTCCTTCACGAACATGCTCATGAAGAGAAAGTTTTTCAAGAAGTTCATCCTTGTTTTCAAGGCCATTCAAAAGATTGTTGTGCGTGCCGCAATAGCCAAACTTATGGGAGATGACAGGATAAAGAAGGCCAATTGCCTTAACCTTGCAATCAATATCCAATTCGTAGTCTTTGGCGATGGTGGTTTCTTCCATGGCGAGGTCAGCCACAAGATGACCCCCGGCGGAAAAACCGATAACAAAGATCTCATCCGCGTTCACCCAATATTCGTCAGCGTGCTTTTTCACATAATCGATTGCGCAAGCAAGCTCTTTGAGTTGTTCAGGATAAACGGCTTCCGGCGAACAAACATAGTCCAAGACAAAAGTCTGAAATCCGCGGGCTAGAAATTGATTAGCGACCGGAAGGGCTTCTCTTTTGCTAACCATGCAATAAGCGCCGCCTGGCACAACGATAAGCGCCGGCCTCTTAAAGGGGGCGCCTTCACTATCAAAGGGATAAGGCAAAACAAAGGGGGTCAGCGCGCCTCCTTTGAGTGAAGGGTAAACTTCGGATAGATTAATTTTTCCCAATTTCATTTGCTCTTTCTTTTCTGATAAATCAAGGCCGCCGCGCCATAAATTCCGGCATCGCTGCCAAGTTTAGAAACCAAGATATCGACTTTCGGCGAAACCTTGCCGCCAAAGCCGTAGTCCCTTTCTTCGAGATAGCTACGAATTCTATTGCCGAATTTCTCGCCTTGTTTGGTAAGGCCGCCGGAAAAAATCATGGCCTCGGGGCGGAAGATATTAATGAAGTTGATACAGCCCTCGCCGAGATAATGGTAGTAGTTCTTCATGACCTCGATTGCCGTAGGATCCCCTTGTTCTTCAGCCTCAAAAAGGTAACGGGCATTCATTTCGTCAGGATTCGGGCACATTTTCCAAAGCAAGCTGTCTTTGTGGGCCATCATGGCTTTGACTCCATCGCGACAAAGCGCGCTAGCGGAAGCGTAAGCCTCTAGACAGCCCTTCCTGCCGCAGGTGCATTCCCTGCCATCAAGCTCAAGTAAAGAATGTCCGAGTTCTGCGCCTTTTCCTTCGTTTCCGGAGTAGATTTGGCCATTGATATAAATGCCTCCTCCTACGCCGGTTCCCAAGGTGATGAAGATAATGTTTTTGTAGTTTTTGCCAACCCCGAAGAGCACATCGCCAAGCAAAGCGGCGTTCGCGTCGTTTTCAATGCAAACGGGGAGGGAAACTACCTTTTGGAAAGCTTCAACAACGTGCAAATCGGACCAATGGAGATTGTTTGAGTAATCGCAAGTGCCTTTTTCAGGGTTAATCGCGCCAGGGCAGCCGATGCCGATTCCGATGCATCCAGGATGCTTTTCTAAGGCCTTTTTTGTTTCTTTGATAACAAGACCCAAAAGTTCTTCTTGGCTCAAATTCAAATCCACGGGTACCACGAATCGCCCGCTTAAGTTCCCTTCTTCATCCACGAAGGCGGCTTTAATGCTCGTGCCGCCAATGTCAATTCCAAGGGCTTCTATCTTATCATTCATGCTCTCGCTCCTTCGATTAGGCAAAAAGAGAGGGCTCCTCTTAGAGCCCTCTCAAAACAAATTAGAGATAATATTTGTTAAGAACGGAGAGATCTTTCTCATCGAGTTCATAGACAAGCGGCTTGCCGGTAGGAATCTCGACTTTGAGAATCTCGTCGGGGGTCAGGTGCTCAAGCATCATGACGATGGCGCGCAAAGAGTTGCCGTGCGCCGCGATGAGGACTTTCTTCCCGGCCTTGATTTCAGGGGCAATTTTCTCATCGAAATAGGGTTTAACGCGTTTGGCGGTATCGATCAAGCACTCGGTAAGAGGGCAATCATCGATTGTCATTTCCCCCTTTTTGATGAGTTCTTGATACTTGGCTTGGTTGCCAGGCCAACGCTCGTCATCCTTGGTAAGAGCTAGAGGAGGAACGTCGGCGGAACGCCTCCAAATGTGAACCTGTTCATCGCCCCACTTTTTGGCGGAATCAGCCTTGTTAAGACCTTGAAGAGCGCCATAATGACGTTCGTTGAGTCTCCAAGTGAAGAACTTCGGAATGTTGGTCTCGCCCATTTCGCTCAAAGCGAAATTCATGGTGTTGTTCGCGCGCTTCAGGACAGAAGAGAACGCCACATCGAAGGAATAGCCATTGGCTTTAAGGGCCCTGCCGGCTTCCTTGGCCTCTTCCACGCCTTTGGGGGAGAGCTCGACATCGGTCCAACCGGTGAAAAGGTTGGAGAGGTTCCACTCGGATTGGCCGTGGCGGAGCAATACTAGTTTAATCATTAATTGTTACCTTCCTTTCGGTACAAAGGAAATTATAGTCGCAGTAAAACATCTGGAAAAGCATTAACGAGGTAGCTTTTTCGCCCAATATTCGTAACTCGCACGGATGGTATCGATATACTGATATTTCTCATCCCATCCGAGTTTTTTGATCTTTTTGCAGTCGCCTGCATAAAGCGGTTCATCAGCGGGGCGGAAAAGCTTGGGATCGGACTCCAATTCGTAATGAACGCCCGTTACTTCTTCAAGGCATTCTACGACATGGGTCATTTGGAATATATGGCTGGAGCAAATATTATAAGCCTCACCCGGTTCGCCCTTTTCGTCTAAGAGCATAAGAGCAGAGCAAAGATCGCGGACATCGAGAATCGCGCGTCTCGCTTTCAAATTGCCTACGACGAGTTTATTGCCGCCGGTCCTAGAAAGGGCCACGGCCCTTTTCACGAAATCGCCCGTGATATCCTGATCTTTGTTTTTGCCGGTGCAGTTAAACAAACGAATGCGAATCGTTTTGATGCCGAAATTTTTAAAATATTGATAGCAAAGAAGGTCTTCAGCGGCTTTTGAAACTCCGTAGGGATGAAGGGGGAGGAGAGCGCAAGATTCATCGGGAAGCGACTCAACCGTGTAGTTCTTCAAGGCGTCGCCATAAATGGCAGAAGAAGAGATTGCGATAATTTTGGGGTCATACCCAGGGTAGTTCTTTCTAGCGGATTTTACGGCCTCCAATAGCCCGATTGTGCCTTCCGCATTGACCTCAAAGGTGTAATAAGGATCATCCCAGGAAGGAACCGGGCGGCTTTGCGCGGCCAAATGGTAAATGACATCAGGGAGTTCTTTTTCGATGAATTCCATCATCTTTTGGTGATCCCTCACATCGAGCTCAACCATGCGGATGGATGGGTCGATTTCGGTGATGTCCGTAGTCGGGGTGTAATAGCTCCCAACAACAGAATATCCGTTATCTTTCAAATAACCGACCAAATGGCTGCCAACAACACCGCCGGCGCCTGTAACATAAGCTTTCCTCATGCTTCTGCCTCCTTTAAATATTCTTCTAGAATCAATTTAACACGACGAGAAGCCTCGCCGACGTTTGAAGCGTATTCCGTTTCAGGATGATCGCAATCAGTAATAACACGCAACGAGCAATAAGGAACCCGAAACACGTAGGAAATCTGCGCGAAACACGCGGATTCCATGTCAATCACCAAGGGATGGAAAGTTTCAATCGTTTCTTTCTTCTTTGGATCCTCTGGTTTGAAGAAGGTATCGCCAGAAGAGATTTTCCCAAAAGTGCAAGGCACGCCAACGTTATTGGCGGCTTTCACCAGCGCATCGCCTAAACGCTTATCCGCAGGCAGATCTATGACATTGATTCCCGAAAGCAAGCCCTTAGGATCCCCAATGGCAGATGTATCCATATCGTGTTGGACCAAGGAAGAAGAAACCACGCAGGAAAGAATCGGCGCTCTTTTTTCATCAAGCGATCCGGCGACGCCCGCATTAACGACAAGGTCAATCTTGTAGAGCAGAAGAGCGGAAGTCAGCCCAGAACAGGCAAATCCCTTTCCAATCCCGGAAACTAAGGTCACGAAGGTGATTTTTCCTTTTTGGCAGAGCGATATTTCCGCAAAACCGCACTTTTTTTGTTCTAAAATAATGCATTCTTCAAGAAGCGGGTTCGCTTCTTTTTTCATCGCAAAGCACAAACAAATCATCGCGACTATTCTATGCTTTTTCGATCTAAGAAAGAACAAGGTTTAAGCCCTGACTCTAAGCTTTTTGAAAGAGAGCAGCCTCGGCTCTTCCTCTTTTAAGTCGATGAAGGCGTATAGCTGGCGTTTGTTCTCATCGAAGCAAGAAAGACAAAGCTTGGCTCTTTCCGGAAGAGCAAAGGAAGAGGGCAAAACGTAATCAACAACCGCGCTGCGGTTTTTCCCGGCTTCAATCAAAAAGCCATAGCAACTATCGCCACTGCCTGTGACGAAGCCTGTTTCGAGGCCACGGGCCAAAGGCTGTTGAGCCATCTGGCAAATTCGATGCAATTTGCCATCAAGAAAATAAGCAAGGCATACATCATTTAAAAAGCGGTCTTTCCGGGTGGCGTTCTCGAAAGAAAGATTGAAGCGAAGCTCATGCGAATCCAATAGGCCAATAGGCTTCAGGACAACGTCAAATCGCCCCCCTCTTTTTAAAGCGGAAGCGACCTTAGCTAGGATGAACACCAAAACGGTCACGGCAAGCGTGATAATCGTGAAGATAATGCCTGAACTCGAGCCCGCTAAAATCATAGCGGAAAAGACAATATCATTTTGCGCCTATCTACGCACCTAAAACATAAAGCAAAAGGACATCAAGATTTGGAGAAATATCGGTCTTCCCTTCTCTGTCCTTTAACGAACCAACGGGGCGAGCGGGTTGAGAAATAGTTTTCGATTCTTTCTTGCCCCGCGTGAAACGCAGAAAAATCAAGCCAACGATGGCAAGAGGCGGCAACAAGCACATAGCAAACAAAGCAAAGGCTAGAAAGAAGAACGATACTAGACGCGATTTGAGTTAAGGGCAGGAAATAAGCAAGGAGCAAAGAGCCAACCGATATGGCCATAAAAAGCCCGCAAATCAAAAGATATCCATGCAAAAAGGGCCTTTTTTTAGCGCAGCAAGAAATAACAACAAACAAAGGAATCAGAGAAAGCGCAATGCCGAAAGCAATAAAGAAAGGCGTTAAATTCCAACCGTTCGCGCGCGCTACGTAAAGAAGAACAGAGACGAATAAAGGCAGAAGAGAAACGCCGAGCAGAGCGTAAGTATATGGTTTCGCTAAGCGTGGGGTTTCCTTTTGCTCTGCCCTACCTTCAGCCGCGCTAGTTTTTCTTTGCTCAATCAAGAAAGGCAAAATGAAAACGAAGCAGATGAGGATTCCTTTGCCGTCTGATTCCAAGAAGGATGTCGTTTCGGTTAAAGCGTGCATATGCACGACCAAGAACCCGAGCAAGAAAGCAAAAGTGCCCCTCCGATGGCGGACAAAACCTCGAATGTACAAAAAGACAACATAGCCGAAAAGAACCACGTAAATGACTGAACGGAGAACACCTCCCGCAGCAAGTTGCAGCAAATATCCATTATGGGTAAAGCCAAATTCGCCATGGCCGTCGCAGGGGCCCAAAAGCCATTGCATGTTGCTTTCCCCTAAGCCAAAGGCAATTCGCAAAGGATTGTTCAACTGCTCTATAAGGAATTTCCAAATCGCTCCGCGAGCATCAATCGTTCCGTGTTCTTCGGTGAATATAGTCTTTTTCATCATTTCGCCGATTTTCTCGAAAAACGAATTCTCCATGGTGTTCACTGAAATCGCCCAAGCAATCGCTATCGCAATGCAAACGTGGATGAAAACAGATAAGCAAACGCAAGATCGAACGGGATTGTAACGAACCGTCGTCACAAAGCGATATAAGCCGAACGCCGGAAGATAAAAAGCCAAAATAATAAGACAGGTTTTAGAGAAAATGAAAATTT
This sequence comes from Parasutterella excrementihominis, assembly GCA_963614595.1. GTDB lineage: Bacteria > Bacillota_I > Bacilli_A > RFN20 > CAG-826 > Alloenteromonas. The sequence continues at coordinate 25,692 of CAVECL010000011.1, forward strand.
CCTGAAGGGAAAACAAAGCCATCAAGACGTAGTGAAGCCAAAAATGCCTGCGGCTCTGCAAGATGCCTAACGAGACGATTCCAAACAGTATTATTGCCCCAAAAGTATTTCGATTCCCGGAAAAACTAGTGATGCTTGTCTCGTAAAACACATCCGTATTCGAATCGAAATAACGCATGTATAGGCCCCATTCAGCAATCCAAGAATAAATAATCAATGCAAAGCACAAGAGAAGAAGGCCGGTGATGACAAAAAGAATGACATTGGAATTCCTCAAGCATTTTGGGGCAATAGCCCAGAGGATATAGAAATAGAAACAGGTAATCCCAAAAGAAACAACGTAACGAACCCTATCAATGTCTTCTAAGACATAAGTAACCTGCTCAGGCGGGTCGCCAGAAATCAAAGGCAAGGTGGAAAACTTAGGAAAAAAGGCGATCGCTATCGTGTTTCCGGCAAAAAGCACAATGAAAAGGACCAAAAAAATCCATGCAGGCTTCACATGGAAATGAATGGACGCGAATACGCAATAGGAAAGGCAAAGAAGAAAGGCGATTCCGCACATCAGAAAATAGCCCCAATTCTCAAACCAAACGCCCCATCCCTCGAAAAAAGCGATTCCCTCCGTTAAAACTCCAACGGAAATAGACGTAAAAAGGAACCACCAAAAGGAAAGATGATAAAGATGGTTGTTCTCTTGCCGTTCAACGTCCATTTAAACCGAAGCCAAAAAATAGGGAAGGATTAATTGTTTTTGAGGTAATCCAAAATCGTGGAACCATAGCTGTTTTTCGCCATTAAGTTTCCTCGATCCTCGGCTTTTTCTTTGGAAAGCCAGCCTTTGCGATAAGCGATAAGCTCAGGGAAGGCGATCGGCTCACTCCGCTGAGCTTCTTTGATGGAAGAGGAGGCTTCAAGCAGGGAATCAAAGGTGCCGGCATCAAGCCAAAGGGTTTCTTTTCCCATCTTCTCGACTTTGACTCTCCCCTGCTTCAAATAAAGGTTATTCAGGTCGGTGATTTCATATTCTCCACGAGCGCTGGGCTTTACCTGCTTGGCCATGCTGACGACATCGTTAGGATAGAAATAAAGCCCCGTAACGGCGTAATTGGACTTCGGATGCTTGGGCTTCTCTTCAATCGAGAGGGCATTGTTGTCATCGTCGAGCTCTACGACGCCAAAGCGCTCTGGGTCATCGACTTCATAGCCATAAAGAGTCGCAAGACCGCCTTCCGCGCGCTTTAAAGCATTCGGCAAAGAGGCATTGAACTTCGTCCCGTGGAAGATGTTGTCTCCCAGCACGAGGGCACACGGCTCTTCTCCAATGAAATCAGCGCCTATGAGGAACGCGGAGACGATTCCCGTGGGAACCTCTTGAACCCCATATGAAACGTGAATCCCAAACTCGCTGCCGTCCCCAAAAAGCATTTTGAAACGATCCTGATCGCGTTGATTTGAGATGATCATGACATCATCGATTCCAGCTTCCATCAAAATCGAAAGCGGGTAAAAAACGAGCGGCTTGTCATAGACCGGGACCAAAAGTTTATTCGTAACGGAAGTGCTTGGGTATAAGCGGGAGCCATTCCCGCCCCCGAGGATAATGCCTTTCATAAAATGCTCCTAACTGAAGTGACGGGGCTAATGATAGAGCAAAAATGCCCGTTACCCCAAATCCGAATGTACTATATTAGGCCATCATCGATTTTGCTTATCTTTTAATCCTCAAAATCCTCATAATATGTTTATGCTTTCTTTTGAGTTTTTTTGCCATAAAAAGGAAGAACCCAATAAAGTCATTCAAGTCGTCGCGCGCCAAGAAGGCTTTGTTCAGCTTCCGGAAAAATATGAGGACATATTTCAAAACGGGGGAAAACTCTACGAAGGTTTGGCTTCCATTAATGGCAAAAATCTCTTGGATCCCTCCATGGATCCTTTGAACGTCGAAGATATCGAAGGGTGCTCGATCGTTTCTCCGGCTTTTGAAAATAAAGCCGACGCCGATAATGCCCTGTTATCAAACCTGCTTGATGACTATGCCGAAAAGCATGAATTAGCCCTATCAGACAAAATATCACTTCAGAAGATTTGCTTATCATTGAATGAAAAACTAGCTCAAAACAGTGGATACGTGTATGTGAATTTGAGGAATTGCGAAAACGCCCCGTTAGTTTTAGACACCGTGAAATCCCTCTTTGAAGGATTCGATGTTTTGTTTACCTTGCCCAAAAATCTTCAGTTCTCCGTGCCTTTCCTAAAAGTCGAAAAACCAAGGAAAAAGGCGGAAGGAGAAAATAACAATCTCAGCTTAGAGGAAGGCTATCAAACTTTCTTCGATGATGTCTGCGGCATTGCTTCCCCTGACCTTGAGCATATTCAAAAAGCCAAGGAAAAAAAGCCGAGCAAACCCGCTCCAAGCAAGCCAGAACCGGTTTCCTTAAAGAAAATCGAAAAGCCCGCGAAAGAGTCAGGCTTCCTAAAACCAGGCTCGAAAATCGAGAAGTCCGTCAAAAAAGATTTAGGAGGAAACGTCCTTTTCTCCTTCGTTTTCTTAGCGCTCTCTATTGCCGCGCCATACTTTTATTTCGGATTGCTCAGCCAATCAGCGAGCCTATACTTCGCGATATATTTGACCTTGGACGTCTTCTTCCTAACCATGTGCTCCATCGCGTTATCTTATGTGACGGATGGAAAATCCAAGGTTACGAAAGGCTATTATTATCTAGCCATTCTCTTAAGCCCAGCCCTTGAAGTCGCAGCCACAATCGTCTTTTATTACGTCGCCAAATCCCAATCTTGGCTCGGCGCGGAAGCTTACGCCTTCTTCGGCTTAGGATTAGGCTATATCCTCATGCACCCCTTGGTTATTTGGGTTCGCAAACGGTATCAAAAAGCAAAGAAAAAAGCGAAGACCAAGTAACGGTCTTCGCTAGTGCGTTTACTTCAGAATCGCGTGCATGAGGTCCTGCCAAACTTGGGCCTTTTCTTTTTCATTATGGATCTCATGCCTCATATGAGGATATAGCTTGAGCTCCACTTCTTTTAGGCCAAGCTTCTTGTAGGTGTCGGCAAGCCACTTGGGCCCTTTTCCGTTTTGTCCAACAGGGTCTTCTTCGCCGGCCGTGATATAGACCTTCTCGTTTTTCGAGATTTTCGCGAGTTCCTTTTTGCTCCAAATTTTGGATAGGCCTTTGAGGAACTCCCTCCAAAAGCCTCCGGAATTTTGATGCCCGCAATAGGGATCGGCCATATATGTTTTGATGTTTTCTTCGTCATAAGACAGCCAATCCAGGTCGGTTTTGCGGTTTTTTACGGCTTTCGAATATCCTCCAAGAGCTAGATTATCAAGCGTCTTGCAAGGCTTGTCCCAATTGGATTTATGGACCAAGATTTTAGCAAGGAGATAGCCAAGGCTCATCATTCCTTTTTGGCCGCCATTCGAGCCAATAAGAATCGTTTTTTCGGTATCTTCCGGGTAAGTCTCAAGTCTGGCTTGGGTTAAGAAGGATCCCATCGAGTGGCCTCCTTGAACAGTGGGGAGTCCGTTTTTCTTCGCTAGAACAATGGCTTGGTGAATCCCCTCAACGTTATTTTCAAAAGCGTTCTCATCCCAGAGTTCCTGCTCTTCGACGGAAGCGGCGTTTCGACCTTGTCCAAGCGCATCCAGCCCCCAAACATTGATCCCGTTATCAGAGAAAAGTTTGAACATCTCATCATAGCGGTCGACATGTTCATTCATTCCGGTGATGAAAACGAAGTTCTTCTTCGCGTTTTCGGCGGCCCAATGCCAACCTTTCATCACGGTTCCATCCTTTAAGGTTACTTCAAATTCAGTTCGCATAATATATCCCCTTATTTGGACTAATGATAAAACCTCGGGACCTCCAAAAGAAGAGTTTAGAGAGAAAACAGTCAAAATTGGTCGCTCGTCAGACCATCAAAATCTACGTATAAAACGACTCTGCCTTCTTTTTTAGAGGCTTGGACATCAATGACCCTTTGGTTGGCAGAGCCACGGTAACGAAGCCGATTGAAGCCGATATTTTTGGAAGCCTCATAAAGCCCATCGACGCAAACGTCAACGTATTCCATCATGGGAAGCGAAGAAATCTCTTCGAACAGATAACCCGTCCACATCCAAATTGTTTTGGCAGGATAGTTCTCTTTGATGTAACGCATTAAAGCCAGGCAATCCTCGCGATTGTCGGGGAAAGTGGCCTCGCCGCCAGAAAAGGTAACCCCGTTGCAATGCGGATTTATCAAAGCCTTGTCAATCGCGTCGTAAACCCATTGCCCAATTGGGCGGCCAAACGTAGGGTCCTGGGCTTCTTTGTTATGGCATCCAGGGCAATGATGATTGCATCCCGCGCACCAAATGACGCAGCGCAGGCCCGGCCCATTATTAAAATCCAAAGGATCAATGCGGATGACGTTCATCACATGGCCTTTCTTTCTTTGATTTCCGTTAGCTTTTTATCGGCGATGCGCGATTTTTGGCGAGGGTTATTCGAAGGCTGCCTAGTGAAGCCAAGATATCCGCAAACGCGAGAAATCGAGGTAATGTTTTGCGAATGGCAATGAGGGCATTCATCCAATTTGTCGTCATCCCATTGTTCGCCGCAGGAATTGCAGTAACTTTTCGCGATGTTTACGCCGAAATACAGGCCAAGTTTCATCGCATATTTGATTTCTTCGTCAATCGCGATGAGATTCTTGCCCGTAGGAATGCGGGTATAGCAAATATGGCCGCCGTTAGCGATATGGAAGAAGCTCGATTCGCGGTCCATCTTCTCGAAATGGTCAATATCGACCCAAACGGGATTATGGAAAGAATTTGAGAAATACTGATGTTCGCCAACGTGATTCGTTACGCCATATTTGCGAACGAACTGATCGCGCTGGGTATAGCAAAGCGATTCGGCGGGGGTGCCGTAAATCGCCCAAAGGATGTGATCCTCTTCTTTATGGGCTTCGGAGAATCTGTTGATGTGCTGCAAAACTTCGTAAGCGAAGTCGTTATCCTCATCCAAATATTTTCCGTTGTAAAGCATTTGGGTTTCATTAAGCGCGGTAAAGCCAAAGGAGAAGGTAACGTAATCAAGAAGAGGCCTAATCTCCTCATCTGGCTGCAGATGCCCGTTATAGAAACCGCCTTGGGTGAACATAAGCGGATTGCAGCTGGCCTTGATTTTCGCCAAATACTCGTAAGTGCGCTTATGGATTTCGCGGATCATCTCGAGGTAATGGTCAAGCAATTCATAGAATGGCAGCTTTTCGAGCTGGCTTTTGCGAAGTATCATCGGAAGGTTGAGCGAAATCGCCCCGCCATTCCAGCGCCCGGTGAACACCGGCAGATCGCTCTCATCCGCGGGGTGGAAACCACCTTTGCGATAATAGAGGGAGAGATAGGCGCGGCAGCCCATCGGGGAAATGACGTTATCGTGCCAATTTGGGTCTTCAGCAACCTTCCCGTCTTCGCCAAGATACCACCTCATGACGCCATTCTTGTATTTCTTATAAACGGAGGCCACATAGCCTTCACCCGAAAGAGAAAGATAATCCGGGTACTGAGCCTTCGAAGAGCAAACAACCGCTTTCTTATAAAGATCTTCTAGAATGCCGCCCTTCCCATGTTTTTCCTCATCATAAAGGAACACGAGTTTCGGGAAAACAGCCGGAATGCGATTCTCTTTCGCCCCTTCGCCGTTCCCTCTCACGCGAAGAATGGTCTCTGAAATCCGCTTCGCCATAGGACGGGGATCAAGGCCGAAGGTAAAGGTAGTGAAAATGAAATCGCCACGGCTGGAAGCAACGGTATTTAGATTATATTCAAGAGCTTGAAAACCTTGCTCAAGTTCCCTATCTAGTCTCGAATATGCGTATTTTGCAGCCTTTTCGGAGTCAACGGGATGGTTGATTTCTTCCATCAGGGAAGCGTATTCCGCGAGGTATTTCTTATAAGACTTCTCCGCGTAGGGCTCCAAAACAGTATCAACTTCAGGGACTGTAAAACCGCCGTATTGCTGAGAGCCAGCCATCTGCATCACGTCGCACATGACGTTGATCGCAGCCCCAATGGAAGTAGGTTCCGTATAATGCATGTTCTCCATGTCGAAGCCACCCTTGAGAATGGTCCCCATATCGCAGAGGCAGCAGTTCATCGTATCCAAGCGATCAGAAATATCGTGGACATAGAAGTAGCCGTCTTCAACCGCCTGTCTTTCGGCAGGCGTAAGGAAGAAGCGCTTATACACGCCTTTGGAAAACGCCTTGTATTTCAAAGAGCGTTTCGTGGAAATGAGTTCGGAATCGCTATTGGCGTTGCTGTGATCGGCATGATAGGAAAGCGAGGAGGCCGTAGCTAAAGCATCCGCGGAAATCGCCTGCATGTCGGCCTTATAATTGCGCCAGCTGCGATATTGGTTTGCAGTCGATGGGTCAACTTCGTCCAAAGCGTTTTCAACGTAGATATGGATGGTCGCAACAGGAACTTTTTCTGCGCCGGCGTTTTGGAGCTGGGTTTTAACCTTGCTTACGATGGTGCGGATCTCATCCGGAGTGAATTTCGAATCTAAACGGGCCTTGGAGGATTGAACTGCTTTTTCGATTTTAGCGGCGTCGAAAAGCTCCTCTTTTCCGTTCTTCTTGATAACGCGAACGGAAGCGAATGAAAAAGACTCTTCCATAGATACTAAAACCTCCAGAACGCCATTTCGGAGGCAGCGATTCTCCGAGCGTGCGGTGCTTATTTTAGAGCAAGAGATGGAAAAGAAAAGAGAAATGCTCAAGCAAATTAAACGACGTACAAATAATGTTTTATTTGTTCGATGAATCCTAAGTTTATAACTTAGCTTTATTTCTTCCCGGTAGAGCCAAAACCGCCAGTTCTTTCGCTTTCGATAGGCTCGTCGTCGCAGGTGATGAGGTAGTGTTCAAAAATGCCTTGGGCAAAGCGCTCGCCTTCTTCGATTTTGACTTCTTTGTCGCTCCGATTGTAGATAGAAACGCCAATGCCCCACACGTAATCGCTGTCGATAATTCCAGTGCCGTTGCTCAGGCATAGGCCCTTTTTAATTCCCAAAGAGGAACGAACGAAGATTTTGAGTACGACGTCCTCAGGCATATCGATGCATTTTACCCAGGCTGGGAAAAAGACGCTTTGATGGGGAGGGATTGTCACTTCATAAGGAGAATAGAAATCATAACCCGCCGATCTAGGCGTACCGCGCCTAGGAAGGATAATTTGCTTAGGAGTGGGGAATTTAGGATCAACCTCTTCTCGGGTGCAGGCGATAAAATGAGCGGAAATTACGTTATTCATGCGGCAATTATCCTCTTCTGGAAGGCACAAAAAAAGGAGAGTTCCCATAAAACTCTCCTCGTGACGATGGCTAAGGGGAAAGGAACCTTAGTCAATCGCAATCACGCTACCGGCGTCGACTTTCTTAACCGCGGCTTTCGGGAAGGTGATTTCAAGAACGCCATCCTTGTAAGAAGCCTTGATGTCCTTCTCTTCGACATCGCCCACAGAGTAGGAGCGAGTCGCAAGCCCGGAGAAGCGCTCCCTGTGGATGAAGGAGCCCTTCTTGTTTTTGACATCTTCGGTGCGATTCACCTTGGCCTTGATGGTAAGATACCCGTCTTTCAAAGAAAGATTGATGTTCTTTTTGTCCATGCCCGGCATTTCGATGGAGATGACATAATTGTCGCCTTCATCCGTGATGTCGCTCTTCATGTTGAGGACGCCATAGTCCTCGCTTTCACTCTCCTCCCCGAATAGAGCATCGAAGAAGGGATCAAGGAATCCACCGTTGTAACGAGACACATTGTTTTGCATAAGTTCAAACCTCCTAATGGTTTTGTTTTTAGCACTCTTTGCTTTCAAGTGCTAACAATAAGATAGTCCGTTTTTTAGCACTGTCAAGGGTTGAGTGCTAATTTTTTTAAAAATTCTTTTTTAGGCGTTTTATGCCGACACTATGGAACTATTTTGCGAAAATCATTATTGATTAAGCAGAAAAAGACGAAGTATTTTCTCCTTTTTCATCATAGAAAAAGCCATCCTCGAAATGAACCTTCCTTCGAACTCCGTCCCTTCTTGCACGAAAGTCTGGAAGCAAGAGCCAAGCGTCGGCGCTCACCTCTCTGGCTTTCTTTAAAATGACGGAATTGAGTTCCTCGCAGAAAGAAATGCAACGAGTTTCTTCGTCCATCCCTCTCCAACGGTCATACCAATAACAGGCATCCTGGTATAAGGAAGCAACGTCGTTCCCTTTGTCCAAGAACAATCCCATTTCTTGAATCGAAGGCTTAGTTTCATGAGAAGCATCAAAGAATATATAGGAGTATAGGCTTAGAAGCCTGATGCACCCCCGATTAAGGGGATGCTTCTTTTTGCCTCGGAAGAAGACAAAGGTATCGCGGCTGACGAAGTCGACAACGAAATTGGCGAATTTTTCTCGCTCTAGGCTGAACGTATTAAACGGATCCATAAGTACCTCCACCCTATTAATAAAGGAGAAATGGACATCATTCCCGTTTTGCTACATCAAAAAATTCGCAATTCGTCATTTTGACCAAGCTAGAAGGCGAAATGCCAATCTGAAAGCCGCGACGCCCGCCCGAGACAAATATCGTTTCAAAGAGTTGAGCGGTTTCGTCTATAAAGACAGGGAAGGCTTTCTTTAAGCCCATTGGGGAGCAACCTCCATGGACGTATCCCGTTAACGGAAGGAGTTCCTTTTGGGGAATCATTTCAATCGATTTGGACTGAGCGGCTTTCGCGGCTTTCTTCAGATCAAGCTCGCAATTGACCGGAACGCAGAAAACATAATGCTCCTTCTTCTGGTTTTGGGTGACAAGCGTCTTAAAAACGCAATCCGGGTCTTGGCCCAAAACTCTTGCGACGCTTTTCCCGTCTACAACTTCGGGATCATATTCCTTTTCTACATAAGGAACGTTAGAGGCCTCAAGCAGGCGCATGACATTGGTTTTCTCGCTTTTCGCCATACGCTAATTCTAAACACGAAAAATGGAGTTGTTCATCGCAACTCCATTTTCGTTAAAGCAAATAAAGCATTCCTTTTAGAGCGTCCAAGTTCAATGTGAGTTTTGCTTGGTCCTCTTTTGAAAGCTTTTTAACTAAAGTCAATTGAGCCTCCAAATCCTTCTTCTTACTCGCGGAAGGGTAATTGGGGTTATGAATATTGGCTTTTAAGATTTTTTCAGCCTTCAAGGCGTCGGCTAAATTAGAGCCAGCCGCTTTCTTTTTGGGCTCCGCCTTTTTGGAGGATGCCTTCTTTTCCTCGGCAGATTTCGAAGCGGGTTTCTTTTCTGCTTTTGACTTGGCGGTCTGCTTGTTAGCAGGAGTCTTAGCTTTAGCTTTTGAATCCGTTTTCGGCGCAGCCTTTTCCTTCGCCTTTTGGTCAGAAGGGGCTTTAGCCTTTTTGCTAGCGGCGGGCTCTGCCTTTTTAGGGGAAGGAGCCGCCTCCTTTATCTTGGCAGAAGAGGAGGCGCCTTTCGCCTTTTTGGGCTTCGCGGCGTGTTCGGACGTATTCTTCATAGAATCGCGTTTCGCGCTGCGTTCGATATAGCCACGTTTTCTTTCATCCGTGGGAATTCCGATCACAAGAGTAACTCCTCCGGGCACCGCGGCAGAATTATTCGGAACCGCTTTAACTTCGGAAGTTTTATTTTCTTTTGGTTTTACGGGTTTTTCTTCTGCTTTTGCAGGCTTTTTAGGAGATTTTGCTTCTTTCTTCTCCACCGGTTCTATGCTGCGGGGAACAACAGATTTCGCTTTTTCCTCAGTCTCGGGTTGAACCGAGGTTCTAGGATCCAGATCGATGTAGGCCTTGTAACCTTTTGATTCCTTTTCGCCGATGACCTTGAATGAAGAGTAATTAAACTCCACTTTAGGCGAGGTGAGAAAGCCTTGACTGAGCTTGCCAACGATTTCGTTAAAGTCATTCGTCGTTAAGTCAATCGCGCCATGTACCACGGCAAAATAAGGAATGGAAGGATCACGGAACATCAGGTTGTAATGTTCCGCCACCATATTGAGGGCCGAGGCGATCGTGTTCCCTTCTCCATACCATAGTTTCTTCGCAGGCATTTTGACTAAAATCGTTGGTTCGGCTTTACTCTCAGAAGGAGATTCCTTCTTAACCGGTTCAGGAATGAAAATGGGCTCCTTCTTTTCGACGGGCTTTGAAGCTTCAGGTTTAAGCTCCTTTTTGCCTTTAAGCATCGCCAAGCTCTCTTTGAGCTTATTCGGGCCTTGGAGCAAATGAAGAGCCTTGATTTTTTCTTCAGAAATCCCGGAAAGAAGTTGAAGTTGCCTTTCGATGTCGGAGATTTTCTCCTGCATCGAATAATTCGGATTTTTTAGATTCGCGCTTAAGCGTTTATCTCCTTGAGCCGCTTTCTCCTCAAGCGAAAGCTGGGCGTTCTCTTTAACGCCTTTGTCCTCAAAGTCCTTGGGTTTAAAGGATTTGCGATCTGCGAATGGTTTGTTCCCTTTCCAATTATTATTCTTTTGAAAAGTTTCTCCCTGGTTGTACTCTAATTTTCCACCAGGAACGACTTTATAAACGGAGATGGGTTTGCCTCTTTGGGAAGTGAGCTTATTAAGGTTTTTAAGATCCGTGGCAAGTTTTTTGTCTTGGGTAATCACAAGGATTCTTTGATTGATTCGATCCTGACTTGCCTGCGAATAAATTGCATTATCCGCAAAATTCTCATTGAAGTTCTTTTTGCCAACGCTCACAAGTCTATCGTGCTTGGCCTTCTTGAGAATTTTAAGGGCGCGCTTAGCAGTGATTTTCTTCTCCACATCGCGCGAAATTGAATGTTTAAGCAATTCCGTGTAGCACGCTTTAGGCACCACGAGGGTGAATCCTTGGTCAAGATAGTCTTTTGCTTCTTTCAAGACATCCAGCCATTCAGGGAAGCTATCTTCCATTAGAGAGCAAGTATCCAGCATCACCGTGTCGAAGCCGATTAGCAGTTTCGCGAGGGACGAGGCTTTGTTCTCATCACTATACATATTAGATTGTTACTTTGTTTCTAAGTTAGAAACCTCCTTTGCGCGGTAATTATACCGAAGAAAAAGGTCATCGGAGAAAAACATGTTGTTAGCAGGGTTTTCAAAACTAAAAAGTCCGCAAAACCTAATTTATTTATGAACAGGGCCGAATTTTTCGACTAAGAAATTATGAAATTCCGTGCTTAGAACCTTATAGTCGATCTTAAGAACGGATGTGTGCTCGAACTTTTCTTTGATGAATATGAAGTCGGGCCATTCGTATTTATTGTATTGATGGTGGAGTTCGTGGAGAATCTTCTCCTCGGCCTTCTCAGCATCTACCCCCAATGCGAGCTCGACGTAAAGAGCGGTGTCATCATAGCCTTTATACGTTTCGCCAAGGTAAGCGCATTCTTCAACCTCGTCTAAATTGGAAACCGTTTTTTCAATAGACAAAGGATAAATATTCATCCCTTTCTTCTTGATAATGCGTTTGAACCGGGAAATGAAATAGATGAACCCATCCTTATCCATCTTGCCGAGATCGCCCGTTTTCAAATAACGTTCGCCGCCAATTTCAATGAAGGGGTTGATATCTTCTTGATGGTAATAGCCAACCATCAGCGTATCCCCTCCGACGGCGATTTCGCCTTCGCACATCGGTGGAACCTCAACGCCGTTTTCATCAATGATTTTGACCGTAACGCCAGGAATGGCGCGCCCAATAGACCCTTCGCGCCACTCCGAAAGCCTATTCACGGCAAGAACATTAACAGCTTCGGTCAAGCCATAGCCCTCCATGAGTCTGCCTTCCGAGCCAGCCTCGCGAAGGCGGGCATTAAAACGGTTCAGCAAAGACGGGGAAATAAAATCCCCACCAACCCAGCAATTGCGAATCGGCTTCAAAATCTTTCCCTTGAAATGCTTATTCTTAAGCAAGGCCTCGTATACCGTTGGAACTCCAAGAAGGGTAGTAAGCCTTCCTTTTCTCAGCAGCTGAATTACCTTTTTTGTGCGGAAAGAACTTAACAATCCAATTTTCCCTCCCAAGAAGGGAACGGCCATGATGCCCATGGTAAGACCATAGCCATGGAACATCGGGAGAGCGGCAAGCATTGATTCATTGACGGCTTGTTCCTCGGTATCCCCCAAAAACCAAAGGCCATCCTGAAGGATTGTAAGGAAGGAAAAATCATTCAGGACAATCGATTTTGAAACCCCGGTTGTGCCGCCGGAAGAAAGAATGATATGGCCTTCTTTCGTATCATAAGGCACGAATTCGCCATATTCCGCTTTGCAATCTCTGCCATAATCCGGCAGTTCTTTGTGTTTTCGATAGGCGTCCAATCTTTTCCCGCAGCCGATCAAGAACCCAACCCGTTTATACCAAGGCAAGGAAACGGTGGGATCGATGACAAACGTAGGGAATTTCTTATCCAAGATGCTGCTGTAGAAGCGAAGGAACAAAGAAACCGTGACAAGCAGCTTGGAGCCCTTATCTTCAAGCTCACGGACAATGTTGTCTTCCGAGGTCAAAGGATGAAGGACGTGTATCCTTAATCCCAATTGCAAAGCCGCGTAGAAAGAAGCAACCGTCTCCGGAGTATTGGGGGCCACCAAGGTAATCAAGTCATCCTTTTTCAAGCCGATAGAATGGTAATAGCCAGCAATTCGATGGATTATTGCGAGGAAATCAGAGTAGGAATAGGTTTTATTCTCATAGTAAATAGCGTCGTTATTGCCACGCCATTTGCAAACATTCAAGAAATTTTCGTATATCGTTTTGTCGCGATCGATTTTCATAAAACGCCTCAGAACATCCGGAAACCCATCGGAAGGAAAATGAGCATAAGGACCAAAAGCCAAAAGGGCTGGTGGAGCACATAAACATAAAGGGATTTCGAGCCGAACCAGTCGACAGGGCGGCGCCACATCCCATCGATTTGAGGAAGAAGGGATTTTTTCTCCTTGTAAAGGGTTTGCCCCAAGAAGGCCCCGATTAAGGTGAATCCAACCCATGGAATCATGGGGAAGTAATCCGCGCCTGAACGAGCAAAGCCAAACATAGACTTGAAGAACGTGGGGAGGTCAAATCCCGTTATAAGCGCAAACCAGTTGGGTGCTTCGCTTACCTTGTACATAAGCACTTCCGGGGTGACGTCAAACAAATAGAAGATTCGGTCAACAAAGGATCTGAAATCATTGAATCGAATTCTCGTGGGCCCAAAAAAGCCCCAAAACACGCCGAACAAAAGAATGGCAATGCCCAAGCCAAGCTCAATCCACTTTGATCCAGGCAGAAGCTGAATGATAGCCACCAAGAGCACCCCAATTCCAAGCACGAACAAGACGCCGAAGATAATGCGAATATCAATGGGCGAGCCTAGCCCGTTTGAGATGAAATAGAGGGAATAGGTAAATATCGTGAAAAGCCCGGCACAAAGCAAAATTTTGCCAGCATGACGGAAATTGCTCCTCGAAAAAGAGCACGAGATTCCCGACATCAGGAAAAACAAGAAGGCAAGCGAATGGAAGAATTGACGGATTGGGCCATAAAAATAAGCGTGCATCTGGCTTGAAAAAGCGACTAGCTCAGGACTTGCGATTTCATGAAAATTGACAAAATAGCAGTCGAGTGTGCCCAGATCAAATAGGAAATGGTCGATAACCATCCCGAGGATCGCCGCGCCACGCAAAAAATCGATTTCCCAAACCCTTTCTCTTTTCTTTGTTCCCGCATTCGGAACAAGGCTTTGGCTGGTTGAAGCTTGGTTTTGAGAGGCCTCAGTAGTCATATGCAAAGGGGATTTTACCCCATTCCTCTTTCAAGAGGAAACCAAAAGAACAAGCGAAACCTATATAATCCCCGCGGAGAAATTCCAATGAGCAAGAAAGAACTAACAAGAGCAGAAGCTATAGAGCGAAGCATCACAAAGGAATTCCGTTTCAGCATTTGGTCTCCTTTCATCGCCGCAATCAAGCGTTATGAGTTGATAAAGCCCGGCGACAAAGTCTGTGTCTGCATTTCGGGAGGAAAGGATTCAAACCTGCTTGCCGAGTGTTTCAAATTGCTTTCTCGTCACAGCGATTTTCCTTTTGAAGTCAAATACCTCGTTATGAATCCGGGCTATAACGCAGAAAACCTAGAGAAAATCAAAGAGAATTTGGTAACGATGGACATACCCGCCAGAATCGTCGAAACCGATATTTTTGAAATTGCTAACGCGCAGGACCATTCACCATGCTATTTATGCGCGAAAATGAGACGGGGAGCGTTATATCGTCTAGCGCAAGAAATGGGTTGCAACAAAATTGCCTTAGGTCACCACTACGACGACGTGATTGAAACGATTTTAATGAACATCCTTCATGCGGGCTCCTATCAAACCATGCTTCCGAAACTCCATAGCGACAACTTTGAAGGAATGGAGTTAATACGCCCCCTTTATCTCGTCAGGGAGGGAGACATCAAAGCTTGGCGAGACGCCAACAATCTCCAATTCATTCAATGCGCATGTCGCTTCACCGAAAATGTGGCCAAGCCTGATAGCGGAGTGGGAAGTGCGCGATTAGAGACGAAGAAACTGATTCAAAAACTAAAAGAAACCAATCCCCAAGTCGAAAAAAACATCTTCAAATCCTCGGAAAACATCGTCCTAGACAAAGTCATCGGATATAAAGATCCACAAGGTCATCATTCGTTTTTAGACAAATACGACGAGGTAAAATAGGCGGGTTTTGCAGCTAAAAACCTAGAATTGCGTTGTTTTTGCAGAATTTTGTAAATGCATTAGGAAGCATATAAACTGTTTTTAAATCAGCAGCTGGAATCAGTCTGCATCCGCTTAGCTCTGGTTCCTTATTGCATTTGATTTCATACCAATCCATATCCCATTCAAGATGAGAAAAAGCATGTTTTGAATTTCCTAGGAATGAAATAGATCCAGGCAAAGATAATTCTTGAAGTCTCATTTCATCACTCTGATTCCGGGGGTAGTTCGGAAATTCATAGGTAGCCGCAAGTAGGCCTTTGTTCTCGCGTTTCCGAATTAGAACCATATCTCTCCAGGTGATCAAATAAACATTAATCGCTACACGCCCCCTCTCTTTTTTAAATTTAGGCAAAGGCACGCTCATTTCCTGGTTTGTCTTATGAGCTTTGCAAAGGCAGCGAAGAGGGCAACGTTCGCAAAGCGGTTTCCCATTAGGAAGACAAACCGTTTCTCCAAGTTCCATAAGGGCCTCATTAAAGTCTCCGCATCGTTCTAGAGGCATCTTCTCCTTATAGAATTGGATTGCCTCTTTCTTGGCTTTGACATCTTCATATCTTTTTCTCACGAGATTCACCCTGGCGTAAACGCGAAAGAGATTTCCATCTAAGGCAATCTCAGGTTCATTGAAAGCAATAGAAGAAATTGCTGAGGAGCTGTAGTCGCCAATGCCGGGAATCGTCATTAACTCCGCTTTGGTTTTGGGCAGTTCCCCATTAAAATTTCGGACTATCGTCGCCGCCCCTTTTCGCAAGTTTCGAGCCCTTGAATAATAGCCAAGCCCTTCCCATTCTTTAAGCACCATTTCCTCAGGAGCGTCAGCCAACGTTTCAACATTCGGAAAGGATTTCAAAAAGGACGCATATCGTTCTTTCACCGTTTCTATTCTCGTTTGTTGAAGCATGATTTCGCTTATCCAAACGTGGTAAGGGATCGTATCCTCCCTCCAAGGAAGGGCTCGCTTGTTCTTATCGTAATATTCTAATAAAAGGCCCGCGAAACTGCTCACAGGCGAATTGTAAGACAACGGCAAGAAAGAAGTTCCTTTGATGCTCACTTATTCTTTAAAGACTTAACGAACGACTCATAAAGAGGGTATTGCAAATTGCCAGAACCTTCAGGGAAAAACAAAGGCCGGGCTTCCTGGTAAGGAACCCATTTAGCCTGGTTCACTTCCGCGGAAGGGGTGATTTTTGAAGAGCCGGCCTTCCCAACAAAACCAAGCATCAAAATGCCTTTTGGAACATACCAATAAGAGGAAACATAATGGATCGATTCCAAATCAATGCCCACTTCTTCTTTGACTTCGCGTCGAGCGGCTTCTTCAGCGGTTTCGCCGGGCGTGACGTAACCCGAAACGAAATTCCAATACTGATCGCTCAAATATTTCTGAAGCTCCATGCAAATTTCATTCTTATCGTTCACGACCATCGTAAGAACGGCAGTCGGAAATCCGTCAAAATAATAACGATTGCAGGTTTCGCAGAAAGGAACCATGCCATCATCCCCTGCAGGATGATCGACGAGTTTTGAGCCACATTCAGGACAATAACGATAATGCATGTGTTTATTTTAAGCCTGCGACCAAGCGGTAAACAGGGAAAGAAAACGCTTTTCCAGCGCAAAAAGCTCCCCCGAAACGAGGGAGCCTAGGCAAATCAAGAAATAGGAATTACTTCTTAAGAAGTTTGGAGAAGAGCTCCACGACTTGAGCGTGATCAGCTTCACGGGGGTTGCCAGGATAGCATGCGTCCTTAAGGGCGTCAGAAGCGAGGTTGTCCAAATCTTCAGCCTTGATCTCTTCGCAGACAGTCGGAATGCCAACGTCTTCGCCGAGTTTCTTAACCGCATCAATGGCTGCTTTGCGATATTCGGCCTGGCTCATCTTGTCAACGCCTTCAACGCCCATGGCGATCGCGATATCGCGATACTTGGTGCCGGAGTAGTCAGCATTGAATTCCATGGCGATCGGAAGAAGCATTGCGCAAGCCTTTCCATGAGGAACGTTGTAATAAGCGGAAAGAGTGTGAGCCATCGCATGGTCGATGCCAAGGCCAACGTTGGAGAAGCCCATGCCCGCAACATACTGGCCAAGAGCCATTGCCTCACGACCTTTGGCTTCATTCGCCACCGCGCCACGGAGATTGTGGCCGATGATTTCAATGGCTTTGATGTGGAACATATCAGAGAGTTCCCAAGCGCCACGGGTGATGTAGCCTTCAATCGCGTGGGTGAGGGCATCCATGCCAGTGAAAGCGGTGAGGGACTTCGGCATCGAGGACATCATATCGGGATCGATGATGGCAACAACCGGGATGTCGTGAGGATCGACGCAGACGAATTTTCTCTTGTTCTGAACGTCGGTGATGACATAGTTGATGGTGACTTCAGCGGCGGTGCCGGCAGTGGTCGGAACGGCGATGATCGGGAGGCAGGGCTTGGTGTCGGTGACAGCGCCTTCGAGAGAGCGGACATCGGCGTGCTGAGGATTGGTCATGATGATGCCGACGGCTTTGGCGGTATCCATGGAAGAGCCGCCGCCGATGGCGATGATGCCATCCGCGCTGATTTTCTTCGCGGCCGCGACGCCAGCAAGAACGTTTTCGATCGTCGGATTGGGTTTGATGTCGGTGAAAAGCTCATACTTGATGCCCTCTTTGTCGAGGAGATCAGTGACTTTCTGAGTGACGCCGAACTTCACAAGGGAAGCATCGGAAGCGACGAGGATGTTTTTGAAACCTCTTGCCTTCACTTCGGGGACGATATTGTTGATCGCGCCAAAGCCATGATAAGCGGTTTCGTTAAGAATGAATCTATTGGCCATTTAAACAGGCTCCTTTCTTATAAGCAAAGTATAAAGAAATAGGGTCACTAAGTAACGCTTTACCGATATATTGATTTCATTTGATAAATGCGCACACGCTTGCGCGCTTAGTTATACCTCCGCCGGGACATACACCGAATAGAAAAGAGCGATGAAAATCCCGCAAACAGCCAAGAAAACAGCCCCGGTGATAAGCAAATAGCCAAATTTTGCATTGCTTTTCTTCTTGCTGTTCACATAATCCCCATACGACATCGTGGCGATGGGCATTGTATGAGCGAACTTCGAGGCGATTTTCAAAGCGGTGAACGAAAGAAAATTAAAAGCACCGAGAGTTGAAAAGTAAACGAGCAGTCCAATTCCGAACGCCAACATCCCCACGACGAGAAAGCCATCGCTTAACAATTTGTAGATGCGGGCAAGCGAAGTCTCTGAAAAAAGTCCGACCAAACCAAAATAAGCGAACAGAAGCCCGATCTCTGCGGCAATCGCTATGCCATAGCGAAGCAGCATCGACTTCGGACTACTTTTGGCTTTTGTTGCATCTTTCTGCTTCATCGATTTTCTTGATCTCTTCTTTGTAGCACTCTAATTCAGCCGCGTTGCAATAAACAAAGTGATTCGGACAGACCTCTTGGAAGCTTGGCTTGTCCGTCACGTAGTTGTGAGTCGTGGCAGGGTTGTAAGCGATTCTCTTTCTTTCCCTTTCAAAATGCGGATCGGGGGTAGGAATAGCGGAAATAAGACTCTTGGTATAGGGGTGAAGAGGATGCTTGAACAGCTCTTCGCTGCTTGCGAGTTCCACCATGCGCCCGAAATACATGACGCCGATACGATCGCAGAAGTATTTTACGACAGAAAGGTCATGGGCAATGAAAAGGATCGACAATCCCATCTTGTGGCGAATGTCATTCAAAAGGTTGATGACCTGCGCTTGAATGGAGACGTCAAGGGCGCTGATCGGCTCATCGGCGATGATGAGCTCAGGCTCCATAACGATGGCCCTGGCAATGCCGATGCGTTGCCTCTGGCCACCAGAGAACTCATGCGGATAGCGCGTGGCGTGCTCAGGCAAAAGGCCTACCATGTTAAGGACCTCGATAACTTTCTTGTCGATGAATTCCTTATCGTGAATGCCTCTGATCTTAAGCCCTTCGGCGATGATCTCCCTGACCGTCATCCTTGGATTCAAGGAAGAAATGGGGTCTTGGAAAATCATTTGAATCTTATTAGTGATCTTCTCTTTTTTTGCGCCATGCAAAGCCAAGATCTTCTCAATTTTAAATTTGATTTTCCCCTTCCAAGAGGGGTTGGTGGCCAAGAGCTCTTTCTCTTTTTCGCTGAGAAAGGCTTTTGCTTTGGCATACTCCTTCTTGGAATATTCCTTGACGCCGTGCTTTTGATCATAGCGATGCGCTTTTATGCGCCCGGTTTGGAAGGCGATGACTTCCTGCTCATGTTTTTTTATCGCATCGATCTTATCTTGGTAGTTTTCCTTGATTTTTTCGATCTGCGAATCGTCGGCATCTTCAAGTTCTTCCTTGCATTGCTTGTTCAAGGATTTGATGGCATCTTCTGAGCGAATTTTCGTCCATTTGATTTCCTTTTCGTTCCATCTAGTTCCGCAAGAGATGACTTGCCCTTTGAAGGTGACCTGTCCGCCAGTCGGCTCATAAAGTTTGATGATGCTTCTGCCGGTCGTGGTTTTGCCGCAGCCAGACTCGCCAACGAGGCCGAAAACCTCGCCTTTGTAGATGTCAAAAGAAACGTTATTCACGGCTTTGAGTTTGCTCTTTCCGCCCATTTTGAAGAATTGTTTCAAGTGGCGGACGGAAAGAATGACTTCTTTATCATTATTTTCCATCTTTGGCATCTCCTTTCTTCGATTTGGCTAGCAAGGTGGCGGCATCTATGCGCTTGCTCTTCCCTTCACCGGCCTTGAGGCAAGATTTCGCAAACGCCTCATCCGGTTCTTCCTTGAGTTCGTCAGCCATTTCCTTGTCGATGTCGGCGCCAAATTTCGCTTCCATACGGGCAATGCGAGCCAAAACGATCTCAGGCGGGTAAACAGCGGGTGCGCCATCCGCCAAAAGCCAAGTTCTGGCGAAATGGGTCGGTGTGACCATGAATAAGGGAGGTTCTTTGCGGAAGTCGATTTTCAAGGCGAACTTGTTACGCGCGGCATAAGCGTCTCCGACGGGAGGGTAAATCATGTTCGGAGGGGTGCCTGGAATGGCATCAAGCTTTTCTTTGGTGTCGAGGTCAGGCATAGAGCCGAGCAAGGCCCATGTATAAGGGTGCTTCGGATCGTAGAAGATATCGTTGTATGTGCCGAATTCCACAATTTTGCCAGCATACATGACGGCGATTTTGTCCGCCATATTCGCAACAACGCCAAGGTTGTGGGTGATGAAAATGACCGAAAGGTTACGCTCCTCCTTGATCTTGTTGATTAACTCGAGAATCTGGGCTTGAATCGTCACGTCAAGAGCGGTAGTGGGCTCGTCGCAAATGAGGATTTCAGGATTGTTGGTGAGGGCGATCGCGATAACGATACGCTGCCTCATGCCGCCGGAAAACTCGAAAGGATATTGTTTGAAGCGCCTTCTGGGCTCGGGGATGCCAACCTCTTTCATAAGGCGGATGGCCACCATCTTCGCCATGAATTTGGTGTGCTTCCGCTCCATTCCTAAGGCGGTCTCATTGAGCATCTTGAGAAGCGAGGAACCATCTTCGACGATTTTCTCGTCTTTGCGAGAGCGATAAATCGCAATGAGATTGGTAAGGATGCCCGTGATATTCGCGCGAAGCCTCTCATCTTCGACGACGTTTGCCGGGACGGGCTTAAAGGAGGGCTCTTTGCCTTTGGCCTTCAAAGCATCCCATTTAGCCACTTCCTTTTCGTATCTCTTCTTTTCCTCAGCGTTTGTTTTGCTAGTGGAAAAGTATGTGAGAATAGCTTTTTTAAGCGAATCCTCGAAGGTAAAAGAATAGGAATCCTTAACCGTCGCAAGAGGGTTGATCGTTGCTTTGACGAGGGAGGAAAGTTCTTTCCAAGATAGGAGAAGCTCCTTCTTGTTCAAAGTCTCTTTTTGGAAGGTAGGCAAAGCGTTTTCCAAAGCGGAGGCCGCTTTGCTAGATGCCTCGACGGTTTGCGCCTCATAAGAAGTCATGGTCCGTTCAAGCAATGCGACGAATTCCTTTTCGAAGGACTCATGCTTGTCTCTCACTCTGGCGTTCCTCTCTTCAATGGAAGAAGAAAGGTCGTTGTCACCCGCAAGCGCATACCCAAAGAAATCGGGTTTGACGCTAATGAGGGCCTTCTCCACCAAAGGAAGAAGTTCATCAACAAGCCCAGAGAGAGAGGAATATTCGTCCTTTTTGACTTTTTTGACCTTGTGGAGCGCGAAAAGCGGATAGGCTTTCTTCGCGATTTTTCTCGACGCTTTTCTAAGATATTCCGCATCAGCGATTAAATAAGGATTGGCAATCTTCGGGAGAAGCTTAGAAAGTTCGATAAAAGTAAGGGTCAAATCGCCATCGGTCTTGTAATCAAAGGCAAACTTAAGCTCGTCAAGGTTTCGTTTGGCGTCCTTAAGAAAGCTGAACGCATAAGAATAGCCAAGTTCCTCTTTGATGACTTTCTCCTGTACTTTCTGAAAAGTGGAGAGGAGTTCAAGGCCCTTTGTCTTTTCCTCGGAGGAAGGGAACGAATTAATCCCATATTCCAAAGAGGAGAGCATTCGACGATAGGCCGCTTTACTCTCACGGCGGTTGCTCCTTGCCTTCAAAACGGAGGCTTCGGTCAACTGACGTCCGATGCGGACAATCGGATTGAGCGAGCTGAGGGGATCCTGGAAGATCATGGAAATCTTCTCGCCTCTGATTTTGTGCAAATCCCATTCGGAAAGCTTCAGAATATCCTTTCCGTCATAAAGTATCTCGCCAGACTCGACAATGCCGTTTTTGGCCAAAATGCCCATCACAGCACGCGTGGTGACAGACTTTCCGCTGCCGGATTCGCCGACGATAGCAAGGGTTTTGCCTCTTTCCAAATTGAAAGAGACATCGCGCACAGCCTGGACTTTCCCTGAGACGGTGCGGAAGGAGATTCGCAGATCACGAACACGCAAAACAGTATCTTTGTTTTCCATTTTTTACTCCTCCGATCCTCTTAATGATGGGTTGAAAGCGTCTCTTAAGCCGTTGCCAAACAAGTTGAAGGAAATCATCAGCAACGAGATGACGATGGCCGGAGCCAGGATGATGTGGGGATAGCTCCTCAGGTAAGCCTGCCCATTGGAGAGCATGGTACCCAAAGAAGTGATGGCGTCGCTATTGAGATTGACGATTCCCAAGTAGGAGAGCATAGACTCGCTGAAGATCGTCGCTGGAATAGTGAGAACGGAAGAGGTGATGATCGTTCCTAAGGTGTTTGGGAAGATATGCTTCCACATGATGCGCGCATCGTTCGCGCCGAGCGTCCTCGCCGCCAAAACGTACTCTTGGTTCTTATAGCGGTAGAACTGGGTTCTCACGCGATAAGCGGGACCGATCCAGCCCGTCAGCACGAAGGCGAAGACCAAAGCGCCGAAAGTCGACATTTTCCCAGTGCTAATGAGAGTGCTGTTGACGATTGAAGCCAAAACGATGAAGGGGATATTGCTCAAGATGTCGCTCACGCGCTCCATGATGAGGTCGGCCGCGCCGCCATAGTACCCTTCGATGGAGCCGTAGATCGCGCCGATTGCAAAGTTGACGATGAAGGTGCTCACCGACAGCAGCAAAGAGAGCCCGATGCCGCTAGCCAAGCGCGCCGCAATATCGTATCCCTGGCTGTCCGTGCCCATCAAAAAGTAGGGCTCGACCATGTTGTATTTATAAAGGTAATAATTGTAATAAAACACGCGGACCTTGTATTGGCTGCCGGTCGTGCCGCCAAGAGCGTAAAAGCGGACGGTGCCATCTGAATCCTCAAGATAAGCCGGCTGAAGGTTCTTCAAGCCGCTTTCATTGGTGATGCGGTTCCCTGAGGCATCGACAGGGTATCCGTTCTGAGTGACGTACCAATAATTCGGGTTCTCCTGAATGATGCTGTTGCTTTCCATTTTCGTGGTGTCAAGCATCGGGTAGACGACTTTAAGTCCTTGCTGCTTCTCAAAATTCAGGATGTTGTTGTATTCATCCGCGGTTACGGAGACGTAAGAGAAGCCGATTTCGTAATATTGCTGCACTCTGGCGGAACGATAAGTGACGCCATTAGAGGTATAAGTGTTTTTGATCTCGCGAACCGGGTTGTAGACGGAATCGATGCCGGCTTCGGCATCGATGGTGTGCCCGTCTTTGTCCTCGGCCCCGATGCCGATTGAAAGCAAGTTGAGATATCCTTTGACGTTCAGCTCTTTGGAGTAAGTGCCATCGGCAATATGAAGAGAGGAAAGCGTCTTAGACCAAGGCACCATGCATTTGTAGGTGCCGTCACTATAAGAAGCGCTGTGCTTATTGACCATCGGGGTCAAGATGGCGTAAGCGACGACAAGCAAAATTGCAATGGCGCCGGCAACGGCCGCTTTGGATTTGCGGAAACGCATCCACGCATCTTTGAAGTATCCAACGGGTTTGGTATCGAATTTGAGATCGTGGATTTTCTCATCCTTCTGAGCAAATTCGAAATCATCTGGAAGGTAAAGTTCTTTTTCCATGTTATTTAGCCCCCATTCTGATGCGCGGATCAATGAAGCCATAGCTGATGTCGACGAGAATGCCAGCCGCTAAGCCAATGAAGATGTAGAAAGCGTTGCAGACCATGTAAACGTCATAGTCTTTGCCGTTGATCGCGGAAACAAACAAGCTTCCAACGCCGGGAATGCCGAAGATGTTCTCGATGATGAGCGAGCCGCCGATGATAGAGACAAACTCAGAGATGATGGAGGGCAAAACTGGGACCATCGAATTGTTGAGAGCGTGTCTCATCGTCGCCTGACCATTGGTGAGGCCTTTGGCTTTGGCAAGAATCATGTAGTCCTCGGTCAAGCAATCGATGAGCTCCGCGCGCACGAAACGAGTGAGCCCAGCGACAGTGCCAAACGAAAGGGAGAGGATCGCCGGGATCATCGAAACGAACATGGCCCAACTGAAATAGTTGCCCCCTGCATCGTTGACGCTAAGAATCGTCAAGGGGAACCAATTCAATTTAAAGCAAAGGAAATATTGGACGAGGAAGGCGTAAACGAACGAAGGGACGGATACGAAGACCATAACCAATATATTGATCACCGTATCCGGCCATTTGTTTTTGAACAAAGCGGCGACGATGCCGAGGCCAATGCCGAGAGGAACGCTGAAGAGAATCGAATAGACATTCACAAGCATCGTCGGAGGAAGCTTATCGAAAATGCAGGCCCAGGCATCCTTGTTGTAGGAAATGAACCAGCTGGTGCCCCAATCCCATTTCGTAATGATGTTTCGGAAATAAATCCATAGTTGGACGAGAATCGGCTCATAGTAGCCAAGCGCCCTCATACGAGCCTCTTTCGCGGCTTTCTGCGCAGCGTTAAGGCCTTCGACGCTAGGCAAAGGCAAAGATTTGATCAAAACGAAACAAATAATCATGATGACGAGGAACGTCAAGATCATGAGGCCGAGTCTTTTTAATATGTATTTGAACATTAATAAGCCTCCTTAAGACGGTAAAAAGGGGACGTTTGTTTTTGACGTCCCCTTTACTAGCAAAGCGGGATTCTGCCGATTAAGCGTAGTTGAGGGTGCCGCCCTGACTCTGGACATAGCTCGCCCAGCCAGCGTCATCGTAGTTATAGGTCATATAACGCAGGCCGCCGAAGCCGTAGAACATATTGTAAGTGTCAGTGGGGAAGCTTACCTTCATCGAATCGAGAGAGACTGAAGCGTAGCTGCCGACAACCGCGAAGTCATAGCGGTTGAGGAGCGCATTCTCAAGCGCCGCGAGGATGTGGAGCTTAAGATTGACGTCAGCGGTGTAATACTCGCCGCCGGAGGCGCCGATAGCTTGAGACCAAGCCTGGTAGGTCTTGGTTTTCTCGGTGACACCTTTGCCATCACCCCAATCGTAGGAGATGGTGAGGGTTTCTTTGGTCGGATCCCAAGAACGGGCCTCATTGATGTCGGTGTAAGAAGGATCGCAGTAGACTCTGAGGGTGCTGAACGGATAGAAGGCAGCGCCGCCCCAAGCGCAGTTGGCAATTTCGACCTGACCAGAGCCAATCGCGTCGTAGCGGTCAGGGTCGCCAGAGAAGGATTTGCCTTCGAAGGTGATCTTCCCTTCGAGTTTGGTGCCCCTGGTCGCGGTGGCGACGAACTCATTCAGAAGCTTGGTCTGAGTTGTGGCGCTGGTGGTAGTGGCATCGTAGTAACCGATTTGGAGTTTGATATCTTGCCCATCGGTATAGATGCCATCCTGGATGGCGGTGTTGTAAGCGCTCGTGAAGAGGCTCTTGGCTTGCTCAACGTCAAGGCCGGTGACGGCTTTATAAGCCTCGTCGAGAGTCTTGTAGACCTTGCCTTCACCGTATTCGATGCCATAGAGGTCGACGACGGCTTTCTTTGCTTCGTCAGTGTTGCGGTAAACGGAGCTAGGATCGTTCTCAACGTCGTAGAAATAAAGCGAATTGAGAAGAGAATAGGCAGCCTGGTTCCCGGCGGTTCCTTCGGCGTTGAATCTCTGCCTGTCGATGGAAAGCGAGATGGCCTTGCGGAAGTCATAGAGGGAAAGAATCTGTTTGTTCTTGCCGTCATTGGCGGTCTTCTCGAGGTTTTTCAGGTCATCCAGATTGCTGTCGAAGACAAGACGCATGGTGTAGGTCTGAGGGACGTGGCGGAGGTAGTCGCTGTAGCCGTATGTGGCTAGGTCAGCTTGCTCGAGGCTGACACCGTCGAGATCGCCCTTTTCAAAGGCTTGGAGGGCGGTAGCGTGTTCCTTATAGACATCAACGACGATGTTGGTGGTCTGATATTGACCGTTGTGTTTGCCATCGGTCCAGCCATACCAGTTCTCGTTTCGCTCGAACTTGTACTGCTTGTCTTCTTCAAAGCTAACAAGCTTGTAGGGTCCAAAGGAATCGTAGCCAGCAGCGCCTTGGGCGGCGGTGCCGTAAGAGCTGGTCTTGAGGCCGCCATTTTCAGTGGTCAAATTGCGATACATCGTGGGGTTAACGAGCCAAAGCGAGGAGCTCGCAACTTCAAAGTTGAATTGGCTCACCTTATTCTCGGTGATATAGAGAAGGGTATAGTCATCAAGAGCGACAAGACCAACGTCATCAAAGTCAATGTCATCGTAAGTGACATACTTGGAGCAGAAGTAAGATGTGGCGTATTCCACCGGATCGTCACCTTCTTCAAGAATATAGCTCCAAAGAGGAAGGCTCGACAGTTCCGTGATCACCGCAGATGTGGCTTCAGTGGTCGCATCCTTATATTTGTCGAAGACGCTCTCGCCATCAGAGTTAACAAACCAAGCAGCATAAGAAGAAGCCTTCACTTGTTCCATGGTAGCGCCGAAGACTTGGTCCCAAAGTGGCGAAGCGGCAAGATCAACGTACATGGTATCCTCAGCCGTCACGCCCCAAGTAGGAACGCTCAGCAGATTAGTTAAAGACCTCGCGCCAGCGTTGTAATAATTGAAGGCGTGGACGATGGAAGTATCGCCACTATAATAGTTGTTCGCGCGATAGTTCTTATATTCGGAGTTTAGAAGAAGCTCCATCGAATCAACATAGGTCTGTGCATTAATCACAGTGCCGCTAGCGAATTTGGCGTTTTCGTTGAGCTCAATCTTCCAAACGCGCCCTTCGTCGGTATCTTTGATGCCCCACTTGTCCTTAAAGTTGGCGTCAACGATGCTAGAATCCTTGGTGGCGTCGGTAATGTTGGTGGCCATCTCATAAACGACCTTGTAACCGCCTTCGACATCGGGGTCGTAGGAATAATCGACGAAACCGATCTCGGTATAGCCGGTGACCTCTTCGGCTCCGCTGTCCTCCCAGGTGTGCGGATTCCAGTTTTTGGGTGTGCCGGACACATAGGAACGGTAGGTATAAACCCCCGAACCAGCAGAGGCGGCCGGATTGCACCCCGCCAAGGCCATCAACGATCCGAGGCCAAGGACGAATAGTGTTTTTTGTTTCATAATAGAAACCTCCTTGAACTTCAAGGCCTCACTAAGAGTGCCTTAATGACGTGTAATTTAAGTTAGGGATAATAATTGTCAAGCAAATATTGATAAATTTTTAAACTAAAAAACCTCGGCCATAACGTACTTTTTTTATTGCCGGCATAAATTTATTCGTCTGAATTCAATCCAATTTTCATGGCTTTTTTCAAAAGGGGGGAAGCTCATTTTTTGGCATCAGGGAAAACAACTTCGGTCCTGCGTGACTGAACGTTGAGAAGGGAACCGCCTTATTTTTGCAGCATCTAGTTCATCCGAATGAAATTCGCTTTGCATGCACGAATGCATCCGTTATAAACCCGATAAGCGCGCAAAAAGCAATGTCGTGAGCTGTTTTTAAATCCTGAATTCCGGGGTGCTAAATTCTAAAAAGGGATTCCTTTTATGTAAACGCAAGACAAAGGGCAACGACACCTAGCTAAGAATATGAAATCATTCAACTCAGGACTTTCCGTTCGACAATCTTGAAATGGGGGATCGAAAAAGGCGAGGAAATCAAACAAGACAGTTTGGCAACCCGGGGAGACCGCATCCAAAAAAGTGAAATCTAACGTCTAAAAAGGAACAAGAGTAGAATATCAATTATGGATAAACGTTCATCGAAGACAATCCTCAAG
>CAVECL010000012.1:0-50557 GCA_963614595.1 Parasutterella excrementihominis
CAGCGTGTATAAATATACTCTATCCTTTGGATAGTTCAAAACACTTTTTTAAAGGCATTGGGCGAGGGTTCTTTCGAAGATGTCCTCCCCTGCTTCTAAATGAAAAAGATCCAATGCGATGCATCTTTTTTTGGACTGCCTTTCGATTTCCTGCCGACAAGGCCAGGAGAGGGCGCGTTTTCTAAAAACCTCTTTTTCCAGGTCGCGACTTTAAGCAAGCGGGACGAGGCGAAAACAAAGTCCGCAACGGACGTCCGATTCCCCTTTTGTTCTTTCAAGCGGGCAAAAAGAAATCGTCCTTTGCTAGGCTATGACAAACGATGGTCAAAGCGAGTTCAGAGAGGATTCAAGCAAGGGAGATAGCCAGCTCAGTCCCTGAGGACATCAATAGGAACGACATGAATGCCGTCTTCACGCGTCGAGGCACGGCCACAGGCAGTCAATATCATGCAGAAAGAGGGCTCCCTTTGGCCGTTTCCAGCGATCCTGCCCTTCAAAAGTTTAAGCCTTTCGACGCCATAATCAGTCGATTCCTTGCTTCCCTCTTTGATTTCCACAAGAGCGTAGTCGCCGTTCTCCAAATGGATCACCGCGTCACATTCAAGGCCCCTGCGGCGATTGAGGTGTCGACGAAATGGCGCGTCGGAGTGCTGATGATCACGGTTTTGCTTCGAAAGTTAGGGTTCCAAGCTTCCAGGTCTTTCAATATATACAGGTCATTCAAAGCGCGCAGATAGTCCTCAAGCGTCTTTTCGCTTATGCTTCGGCCCTCGTGAGCGTTAATGTCGTTCAGAATCGTTGACATTCTTGCCTCTGTCGATATATTCCTCGCGAACTACGTAATATGAGGCGAAAAAACTCAGGCTTCTTGTTTCGGAATTTTTTGTTTTTTGAGTTCTCGAAATTGAAAAGGGTCGAGTAATAGTTTTTGGCAATTTTAAGGGCGCGGTCACGATCTTGCCCCATTGCCACGGCCATCGGCCAGCCCCCACGGCAAACATAGAAAGCCGTGTCTTTCAAACCACAGCCCTCATTCAGCGCGCTTACTCTGGTCTTGCCATTAAAGAGATCCGCAAGCGAAATGACGCCTTTGGATTCCTTTGATTCAAATAGGCTCATAGGCCGCATTGGAATCGTGACAATCCTCCCGGCCCCAGAGTGATATCTCTCGCCCATGTCCGCAGGGGTCGAACTGCCCGCGAAAATAAACTGGCCAAATTTTTCCTCGCGACGATCAACCTCCGATCTCGCAACATTCCAAAGACTTGGGACGTTCTGCCATTCGTCCACCAATCTCGGCGTGGCGCCAGGCAAAGTTTCTCGAGGATCGGCGCTGGCGAACTGAATGATGGGGGGCTTCATCTAAAGCGATTTTGCTTTTCGCGAATCGGCTGCTCATTTCGGTTTTGCCGCAAAACTTTGGACCTGCTACAGCCACCACGCCAGAGGTTTCCAATGCTAGTTCAATATCCTTCTCAATGTACCTTTTCAGATATTCCATGACCTTAATTTTGCGCAAAATTTATTTCTCGCTAATATCTATTGTTTTCGAAACTTTTCCCCGGTTTCTTTTACGTATTTTTACCCGGTTTCTTTTACGATAAGGCCACGCAAAAATCAATTATAAGAACTCGTCAATTGAACGGGTTAGAAACAAGGCATCAAGAAAGAGGCGGATGCTTCTTGAGGATCTCTTGGAAGCGCTCCTTCTCTTTGCTGGCGCTAGGGGAAGAGTATGTCTCTTCGACTTCTTGCCCGAGGTATTCCTCCCCAAGGGCGAGAAGCGCGTCCATCTCAAAGGGAGGGCATCCTTCCTTGAAGGGGAAATCCGGATAAGAGGCGAGGGCGATCTCATCGAGGATGCGGATGGCGATTTCCGCCAAAGAGGTGTTCCTTTGGATGCCCAGCATCTTCCGGATCGATTTGTAGTTCTCTTCCTCAAAAGGCGAGATGAGCCCGCTGGGGCGGATCATCCTGGCTTTGCCATCATCGATGAAACAAACGTTTTCGGG
This sequence comes from Parasutterella excrementihominis, assembly GCA_963614595.1. GTDB lineage: Bacteria > Bacillota_I > Bacilli_A > RFN20 > CAG-826 > Alloenteromonas. The sequence goes on from CAVECL010000012.1 coordinate 2,013, forward strand.
GTAGCCTAAGGCGACTAAAACCTCTAGGGCGAAGGCCTTCACGTCATGATGCATCGTGCCGGCGAGGATGTCTTTTATCTCCTCCTCGTGCCCTTTTATCCCCTTGTTCCCGATTTGGGAGAGCGCCCCCAAAACCGCGTAAGGGTCGTTGCTTTTCAGCAATACGGACAGGTCTTTCTTATGGTCTGCGCCCTGAAGGAGATAGGCTTTCTCTTCCGCGCGTATCCTTTTTCTGGATGCTCTAAGCTCCTCCTCCACTTCCTGGCTCACGTAAGGGAGGTTGCTGAAATAATCAAGGTCTTCATAGGCCTCATCGAACTGGTTCAAGGCGAAGCGGAGCTCGAAGTCCGCGCGCATGGTCATGATGGGCCTCGCCTTAAAGAGGGCTTCCCTGCTTTTTAGCAAAGTCTTCAGGGCCTCTTCCCTTTTCCCCGTCTCGATGTAAGCGGAGATGCGGATGAAGATGTCTTTGGGCAAAACGCTGTCTTTGGTTAGCTCAAGCACTTCCTCGTATTTGCCTTTTTCGAAAAGATCGTTGATTTTCTGCATAGGTGAATTCTAGATGGTTAAGCCCTCTTCCGAAACGTTTTTCTATCAGGAATCGAAAACGTCGCTATATCCCTGTCCGAGCAAATGTCGGGATTGCCCCAGCCATAGAGAATTCCTCCTTCTTCTCTTAGAGTCGAAGATAATCCCTAAAAGGGAGGTGGAGTTCGCACGTCCGCAATAAGAGCTAGAAGAGGAAAGGAAAGAGGAATATTCGTTGCCGCAGCGCCCGCATTGCATAGGTCGAGCCTTCGCAAACTCATTTTTTCTGATAGCGGACCCTTTCTTTGATTATCTTGCCTTTTAGATAGTAGCCGCCGGTCTTTTTGGAGCCTATGTGCTCAACGTAATCGTAGATGTCCCTTCTAATGGTATTGCGGAGCGAATCCATGGAGACCTCGATTCCTTCCTTGGACAGATATTCCCGAATGGCGGAGGCTTTTGACCCAGGGTGGTTCTTGATGACTTTGAGGGTCGCCATTCCAAGCTCGCTCACTTTGCTTTGGATGTTCTCCTCCACCGCTTTGTACGCTTCTTCGCCACCTTTGGGGCCTTCGTAATTGATATTGGGGAGCGTGACAATGAAGAAATTCTCCCCGTTTTTAAAGCTCGGCCGCTCCGAATAAGGCGCATAAGCCTCCATGGTTCTGCGGATGCCTTGCCCAAAGTTCTCGATGTAGCCAAGCTCATCAAGCAAATGGACGAGCCTTTCGTTCCGATAGGTCGTCGTCCCAGCCATTATTTCCTCCATTGAGGCGTTGTAAAGAGGGCCGGGACTCGTGATTCTGGCCTCTTGGGGAAAGAATTCCACCTTTATGTTCGAGCGGATGAAATAATCGCAGTGGCAAAAGGCGTTCAGAACTATCTCTCGCAAGGAGGGATCCGGGTAAGATTGTTTTTCCGTCCTCAGCCACGTTTCGCTGTCGATCTCCGCGGAGATGTCATTCATCCTCGATACTTGCTCATGCACGTCAGATAGGACTTTCAAAAGAGGGCCCGTGAACGTCTTCTTGACCTTGAAAGAGAGATTTCGATCATATTCCGCCACCTTTACGGCGACAGGCGATTGGTCCGACAGCAGCCAAGCGAGGTTCGTGAAATTTCCATAGGGGTCGAATAACCCAAAGCTGATCTTCTGGCTTCTATCCGTTGGTATTCCTTTTTCGCCAAGAACGGAGTCGAAATAAGAAAAAGTGAGGTCCTGCTCATCGCTGGTGGCCTTCTCATACGAGAACTTGCTGGATTCCATGATCATTCGGATGATGGCGTCTTCGCTCAACATGCGCGTCGAAGTCCCGATGCGCTTGTAAACGCCGGATGGCCTTGGACCCTTGCTTTTCAGGTAATAAGGTTTTTTCACCCCTTCTTTTATCCGTATGGCGATGGCCTCCCCTGCCATGTCGACATCGATAAGATGGGTGGCAGACGGATTAATTGCATCATCGATCCACGAGGCGATCGTCTGCATCGCTTCATCCTTGTCCGCGTTCGAAAACGGCTCATAGGGTTTTCCATCATCATCGATTCCTACGTAAATCACTCCCCCTCGCGCATTCAGAAAGGCAACCATCTCTTTTTTGATATCCGATGTCATTTCCTGCTTCAATTCGCAGGTGCTGGATTCTTGATAAACCATACCCATTCTCCTTAATTCGTCAATTTGCTAAACGTATTATAATAAAAAATGACGAAATAAAAATGATAATTGTCATTTTTTGACGAAATAAAATAAGAAAGTCACGGGTTTTCTTTAAATAGACTCGATGGTATGGACGCTTTTATTTCGTCATTATTTAGCCAAAGGATTCAGTTTTGCTTGTCGTATCCCTCAATCCTGATTGGCTTGAATCCCATCCTTTCCGCACAAACGCATCGATGGGTCTCTTCTTTGCTGGGGACGTCCTAGCCCTGCTTGAAATGAACGCAGCTACAGACAAAGGCATTGAAAAAGTGAGAGAGGCGGTTTTTCAGAGCGCATGGGTCAAAATAAACGTATCTTTCAGGGTAAGAAGGTATTTTCGCGTACCCAAAACCGATGGAAAGGCAAGACCCCTCGCTCCATTGGCCCTGATTCCCTTTGACCATCCTCTTCCTGCCTTGAGCTTCGAGGCAATTTCTTTCGCGCGGCTCGTGCTTTCGTAGACGAAGTCGCAAAAAACAAAACTGTGTCGCGCCCTCTCACAACTTCATTCCAGTCCGGGCGATCGTCCAGCCACGGGAATCCAGGATGCTTTCCAAAGAGGAGGCATCCCCCGTGAGGGCTTGCTATAACCCTCCAGAAAGTTCTCCCACGCCGATTTTCGAATACGCAGCGAGTTCCTTTGCGAGCTTGCCCGTTCGAGACGGCCCCTTCGCCCGTGCAGAACTTGTTTGCATCTGAGTTAAAGTTCATTTTGAAGCTTTCGGCGACGCCTTTTGTTAGCGAGACCGAGGCAAGGCTAGCCTTTCTGACCTCGTCCTGAGCATGAAGATAATTTTATGCTTCACGGTTCTCTTCTTTTTAAGGCGACGCAAGAAAACATAATCAATTCCGAAAAGGAAACAATCAAAAGCGGATTTGCCCTCTTCCCCGCAAAACAGGCAGGAAAAAGCTTGGCCAGGGTTTTAAACCAGTCCTTTCCTAAAACGGCAGGAATATCCGGTCCTTTACCCCCGCAATGCAGCTTTCCTGCCGCATTCTATTTGGCTTGGCCGTTGACGCTAACTCAATTCAGGAAAACTAAAACATTCACACAAGGAACTGCTTTGCTTATTGAGCCAGGATGGCTAGGCAAAAAGGAGTTGCCGCCCTCTGCTAAGAGGCAACCCCTTTGAAAACCCAGGATGGAGACAAGCGAAGATGGCCGTTAAATCCGTTCGTCAAAACCCTTTCTTTAAGGCGGAGTCCGAATTTCAGGAAATCTTCACTTTGACCCCGGGACGGATTCCCATTTTTCTTGTGTTAACATAGGTATCGCCCACATAATTCGTTGGCAAGCACTTGTGGGAATAGTAATTGTTTGAGCCCGAAGTGGATGTCCAATAACGCCAGCCACCGTCATATTCAAGCCCGTTCGCTACCGCGTAATCGGTCGCGACGGCTTTTTCGTTGCTAGGCAAAGAGTAGCAGGCTTCATCGTAAAGAGGCAGGAAAACCTTCGGCAATTTGGTACGATCCTCTAAATTATACGTATTTTTCGTGACCAAAATCTTCGATTTGCCGTTTACATAAGTTTGCGTGGAAAAAGTATAGGGAACCTCGCTTTCCTGCAGTTCTTCTCCCCCGAAAGAGAACGCCGCACCGCTGAAAGAGCTGTTAAGCCAGGACGAAAGGTCCGTGTAATTGCCACCTAACTTTCCAAATGTATAAGCGTCGAGGATCGAGGAAGAGAAAAGGGTGAAAAGCCCTTTCGACGCGTCGGAATAAAGGAAGTAGGAGGTGTTGCTGCAGGGATTGACAATCCATTCGATCGGGGAACATTTGAACCAATAGGTCTCCCCAGTGACGATTTGAGTCCCATCTAGGAAAGTGAGATCTTCTTTGGAGGGGGCGCCTTCGAGCTTCGCGTAATACTCCTCGCCAAGAAGATACCATCCGTTGCTCTCCGCTTCTTTCTGCTCTAGCGCGGAGACTGTCGCCTCGTCGGAAACGCGGGTTTGAGGATAAAGGCCGAAGCTGGCTTTGCTCTTATCTTCGTTGAAAAGGGGATGGGCTCCGCGAAGGGCGGACAGCCTTTCCTCGTTCGTCCAGAACCTCGCTTCAAGGGAGTAATCTTGCGGGGGCATCAAGAAAGAATAGGATGCTTCTTCGCTCACGAGCGTCTCTCCTGCATACCATCCGCGGAAGAGGTAGCCTTCTTCCGGGGCGGCGCTAACTTGGATGCTCTCCCCGCTGTAGCCTTCTCCGGAGACAAGGCTCGCCTTCCCTTTGCTTTCATCTTCGCTTGCAAGGGTGAATCGATTCAGCTTCGGGTTCCATTTGGCTGTCAGAACAATATCGCCTGTCCTTCCGCATTCGATGGAAGAGACGTCGTTCTCCCCGTCGTTCCAGCCCGCGAATTCGTAGCCCTGCCGCGTCGGGTCAGACAACGAGATGGCGGATTCGATGTTGTAAGACGTGGGGTTGCCTTCTCCGTTGCTGCCCCCTTCGCCGAGGTCATAAGAAATCGCGTAGTCCACCACTTCCCATTTGGCGTAGAGGGTTATGTCCCCATGGGATCCAAGGGGAAGAGAAGCGACCTCTTCGGAAAAAGAAGAATCGAGATACCACCCAAGGAAGGAATAGCCCTTCTTGCTCGCCGGAAGGAGATTCACCTCATCCTCTACGGTGTAGCCAGAGGGGTTCTCGCCATTGCTTCCTCCGTTTAGCTCATAGGAGATCTTGTAAGGGATGGGCGACCATTTCGCGTAGACATGGACCTCATCCATCGTCCCGGAGGGGATTTTCTCCGCCTTTTGGGTGAAGCCCTCGTCAAAGTACCATCCTTCGAAAGCATAGTAATCGCGGCTAGGGGCGAGCAGTATCGCTTCAGAAGAAGAGTCCAAATGAGTTGGGTTGTCAGGGTTCTGAACGCCGCCGTTCAGGTGATAGGCGATCCCGAAATAATCCCATTTCGCGGTTAAGGCGTATTCGCTCTTCGGCATCGTGAAACTATAAACGGCGTTCTCGGAGAGAAGGCTTCCAAGATCGTCATACCAGCCAAGGAAGCCGACTTCCTCGCTTTTGGAGATGGCGGCGACTTTCACCGTGGAGGAAAAGGAGATTTCCTTGGTGTCCGTGGCTAGGTAATCCCCTGGCTCGGTCGAGGCGGTCGGGTTGATGCAAACCGCCCCATGGGCTTCGCTGTTTGAAGAAACGGTCAAAGGAAACGGCTGTCCCTTGAAACGGGCCTCCACTTCAATGTCGTCCTCCCCGGCCTTATAGGAATAGCTGGCCTTAGAGGAAAGCAAGATCCCCTCGCCGTCATACCAGCCATCGAAAAGATAGCCCTCCTTCGCAGAGGCGCTTAAGGATATCGAAGAGGAATAAGGGTAATAGCCTTCGCCCGTCGCTTCCCCCGTTTCGCTGGGGGTGATGTTTATTTTGACGCGCACATCCTGACGGAATATGGCCTTGAAAACCATCCTCGAGGCAAGCTCCGGGGTGAAAAGAAGATTGCCGTCTTCGTCGAATACCTGCTTGGATTCATAGGACCAGCCCCTAAAATGATAGCCTTCCTTGCTGCAATCGAAGAAAAAGGAGGTTATCGACCAGGCGTCGAGCTTGACCTCGCCCTGATAGGAAGGGGAAGTTCCGCCGTCCAGATCGAAGACGATCGTGCAGCCGTTCATAAGGGAGGAAGAATCTCCCCTAGAAGAATATTCGGACGAAGAGGCCTCTTCGCCGCTAGAAGTTTGCCCTCCCAGGGAGGAAGAAGGGGCGCTTGAGGAAACTCCGCCTTCGTTTCCAACGGAACATCCGCTCAAAAGGAAGAGCGAAGAGAGGACGAGCAACGTTTTGTTTAGTTTCATGGTGGTACCTCAAAAAATACGAAGCGTATTTTAATGGACGATGCGCCAATAAAGCGCCATCGCAAGGAATGGGTTTCCATAAGGAAAAGGTGATAAGATCGAGGCATCCGCCTTCCTCGCAAAGCGAATCGGCAACGGCCATCGCAAGCAGATCGCCATAAGCGCGCTTGTCTGGCTAAACGTCCCGAGCACAATTAAAGGCAAAGACAAATGCCAGAACAAAGCTGACAAGGCCTTTAAGGCTGCTCTAAAGCAGGGAAAATTTGACGGTGCGGCAAATTTTATCTTCTCCCGCAGCGCCAGCCGATGCATTTTGAATAACGGCGGTAAAGTCGATCTGAACATCCGACTCACGGCTTAGAAGGGCGCTGCCCTGTCCTACTAAGAGAATAGGACGCGAAAAGATTGTGGGCGCGTCATCAAAAGCGAATTCTGCCGGCAGGGAAGTTGCGAAAAATCGTCTCTCAATCTTTCAGGCATCCGATTGGAATAACGAAAACGCCATTGTCAAGGCGGCAACCATACCCGGTTGCGATAATGACGATTTTAAGATCGGGCATCCTCAGGGCAAGGCCTTTCCCGGATACGTTATGCTTCGCGACGAGCCTTTCGATCTCGCATAAGTGTTTGGAGGCTTCGGGGACGCCAGGCTCGCCAAGCTTGAATTCGATAAGCGCGTATCTGCCGTCTTCTAAATGGAGAACCGCATCCGCTTCCAAGCCTAATCTGTCCCGGTAATAAGAGACATTGCCTCCGCGGGCGTAGGAGTAAACCCTAAGATCCCTTATGCAAAGGGATTCGAAAAGAAAACCCAAAGTTCGGAAATCGCGTTGGAGGTACTCCGGCGAGATGCCAAGAGCGGCCGCGGCAATGGAAGGGTCGATGAAATTCCTTTTATGGCCGCTCCTAATGTTTGTCTTAGCCCTTATGGAGGGGCACCAGGCATCGATGTCTTGAATGACGTAGAGATTTTCCAATGCGGAAACGTAATCGCTGAACGTCGGATAGGAGATCGCGCAATTCGAGCTGACATCGTCGAACAAGGTTTTCATGTCGGCGGTTGTGCAAATGTTTCTGGCGTAGGATTTCAGAATTGCTTTGGCCCAATTTGCGTTGCGCTTCCTCCCGTCGATCTGAGAGATGTCGCGCTCGCAAGTCTGCTGGTAAAGGTCTTTGGAAATCTCCCGTTGGAGCGAGGCGGAATCAAACCTCAAGCATCTTGGCCATCCTCCAATGCAAATCGCCTCAATGACATCGTTGAGAGTCAAGGAAGATTGGCAACCGGCGAAGGAATCTGGATCGTCGAAAAGTTGCGAAAGTCTGACCTGACCGTTCGATCTCCCCATTTCGAAAAGGCTCATCGGCTCCATTTTCATCGTCGTTATCCGCATGGTTCCGGTATGAGGGGTTTTCACCCTCGCGGAGCTCGAGCCCGTTAGGTAATAAGATCCAACGTCTCCGGGATTGTCATCGCAATTTTTCCGAATGGCCCCCCAAATTTTTGGCGCATCCTGCCATTCGTCAAATAGAATCGGCTTTGGGTTTTGAAGCAAGGTGGAAGGGGAATATGTCGCCGCGGCAAGCAGGTTTTCCCTTTTTTCCTCGTCTTGAAATTCCAAGACGGTTTTCGCCCTTCGCTTGGCAGTCGTTGTTTTGCCACATCCCTTTGGGCCGACGATATTGATCGCGTTGAAGACCCTCGATATCAAATCCAATCTTTGGTCAACGATCCTTGGTTTGTAGAATTCATCCATGGTTGATTTCTCCTTCCAAAAGCGCGCACAGAATTGTCAAAATTCCGATTTTTAATGTTTTTGATGTAATAAGTTTAATACTTTTGACGGAAATAATTTAATACTTTTGATGGTTTTTGTTTAATACTTTTGACGGATAAAGCCAAAGAATCCACTGAGCGGGGCTTTCAAGCAAGGGAAAACCACAGGATTTTTCCAATCCCCAATTCAGGCTAGGTTTTGAAATAATCTCGATAATAATGGCTCTTTTATTTCGTCATTATTTCGTCAAAGCATCTAATTATCCTTATCGTATTCCTCGATCCTAACAGGCTTGAAACCCGTCCTTTCCACGCAGACGCACCGATAGGTCTCGCCCTTGCTAGGAACATCCTGGCTGTGCTGGAAGTGGATGTGCCCGAAGACATTGAAAAAGGGAGGTGGGCAACGATCAAGCGGAGCGTGGGACAAGAGGAATCGGCCCTTCAGCAAGAGAGGGTATTTGCTAACGCATTCAAAGCCGATGGAGCGATAGAATTCCTCATTCCAGTGGTCGTGATTGCCTTTGATCATCCGCTTCCGGCCGTTCAGCTTAGCAGCGATTTCGCGAGCCAAGGCTTTGCTTCCGCAGATGAAGTCGCCTAGAAACCAGACGAAGTCCTCCCCTTTCACCGTTTCGTTCCAGTTCGAGATGATCATCCGGTCATGGGAATCCAGGATCGTTTCCAGAAGCTCCGCATCGCCCGCGTAGCCTTTTTGAAGTTCCTCGCGAAGCTCATCTTCGCCCCTTCCCAAACACAAAGCCAGCTCATTCAAGCGGCTTGGCTCATAGGCGAGGATGTTCTTGTGATGGAAATGGGTGTCGCTGATGAAATAGGTTTTGCTCATAGGCTGGTTTGCTCTCTCGCCCCTTATGGTAGCAAAGCTTATCGCTAGTTGACAAATCAAAGTTAGAAAACATCGCAAGACCGCTACCGCCGTTCTTAATGTTGGCCGGCCCGTCGAGAAGCGTAGTCAGATGGGCTCACGCCCCAAAGCGCCTTCTTGCAGCCTTCCAAACTCGCCTCCCATCCGTCCGGTTTCCTTTCCCATTCGGAATAAACAACTAGATTGGGGCTGCCTTTGAAGGCATCCGCCCCCACTTTCGTCACGGATTTCGGGATGAAAAGGGATTCTAGATTCAAGCAATTCTCGAACGCGTTCCTCCCGATTTCCCTGACGTTGCTTGGAAGCGCGATCGATTTCATCCCGCTGCCTTTGAAAGAGGCTTCGCCGATGATCCTCGCTTTGGGGGAGATGAGGGTTTCCTTCTTCTCCGGAACCTTTATGAGAATAGCCCCATCCTTGGAGTAAAGGACGCCGTCCAAGGAAAGGAAACTGGGGTTTCCATGCTCCACCGCAAAACCCTCCAGGCAACGGACCAGAAAGGGATTTAGCCCCAAAACGCCCTTATGGAGGAAGATGGTATCGAAGTCGACTTTGGGATCGGTCGCATAAAGCTTGGAGTAGGATGAAGGGATGCGAAGCTCCCTCGCCTCCGAGGAAAGATCGCCCCTCCCTCCGACGTAGCCGATCTCTTTGACGATTTCGGCGATTGGCTTGTCATTCGCGTCTTTCGTTTTCATGGCAATTCCATAAGGGCTCTGAAGCTTCTTGAAAGGCCTAGCCTCTCCTCACCCAGTAAATCCTGTTGTCTTTCAGTTTCAGATAAGTATCGATGTCGAGTTTGTCCAAGGTCCCTAGCTCCACGTTCAATAGCCTTTTCGGGAGGGAGAGGCGAAGATAAACGACCCCCCACTTTCTCGTAACGCGTCAGAAGCTCCTTCAAATCCCCGGCAAAGGAGGCATAATCCGCCTCAAGGTCTTTCACTTCCCCTTCTTTCGCATGGCGAATCTCGTTGGCTTTGTTCTTGTAGAAGCCATCGAGGAAATCCAAATAGGATTGGTAATCGATCTCAGGCTTAGGCTTGAAGGTAACGAGCTTCCCAATCATCCCGTCCATAGGACTCTCGTAATCAACGGAGTACCCTAAATAAGAGAAGCGGACATCGAGTTCCGAGACGATCTCCGGGTGGTCGCTAGCAAAGTCAAGGTAGCTTTTCGCGGGGTCTTTCTTGTAATCGATTCTAGAAGAGGATTCCGCAAGCCTCTCATAGTTTTCCTTGAGCTTCCTGAACTGATCCGCCAGGTCATCCAGGGAATCGAAATAGTCCTTGGAACGGGCTTTCCGGTAACGCTCTTCGAATCTCTTCAAAGCATTTCCCACGTGTTTGGCCTGAAAATCGCGGAAGTCTTGATAAGCGCCATCCCTATTCAAAAAGCCAAGGTAGCAGGATTCGAATTCGCAATTCGAAGAAGGACGATGGTAATCGTAGTTCTCTCCTCCAAGGATCGAGGGAACCAGATCCCTCTCTCCCCCCAAGGTCAAATAGATCAGGCCTAGGTAATCGATGTCCAATTCGCGCTTTTCCACAGAGGAATTGTATTTCCATCGCATTGCCTTTGCATCCATTTCGTTGAATCTCGCCGATGAAGTCCAAGCCGTTTGCAAAGCCCGTTCATCCTAGATTTCGAAAGCTCGTCAAAATAGACGTGGCGAAGAAAAAAAGCCCGACGCGGGCAAATAGAGGTTTCGCTGGCGCGCCCGAGGTGATTCGAACACCTGACCCACGGCTTAGAAGGCCGTTGCTCTGTCCAGCTGAGCTACGGGCGCGTGAAAGAATTATGGACTCGACCCACTCCGGGTTCAAGGTGTTTTTCAATTTTTGGGGCAGCGCCCCCTAAAGGGCGGACTTGCTGGAAACAGGATCTATGCCCAGGCAAACGCTCTTCGCCGTCTCTATCATGGCTGCGTCTTTGAAATCGCTTGTCGAAGACGTCAGGGCTTGCCGCACGTCGATGGCGTCCGTATCGAGCAAATCCAGCAAAGTGCAGAGTTTGATTGATACGAGGCGAGAGAGTTGGCTGTTGTGCGTTAACTTATGGGTCAGACAGTAAATATCCGTCAAAGATTTTGCCGTTATCGTCCCGGCGCATTGGCGAAGCGAGCAAAGCCGCAGGATCTTCTGAGCGCTCTTCAAAAACGACTCCCGATTTTGAAGAGCATCCACCACGACGCAAGCATCAAGCAAAGCAATCATATCTTGCTTAGGCGCTCCTCTTTGGCGTCTTCAAGGGTCACTTCAGGAGAGAGTATGCCAAATAAAGATTCCGCGATTTCGAGGCGGTCCTGATAAAGGTTCGAAAGTTTAGCAACCACTTTCCCATTCCTAGTGACGTAAACGTCCTCCTTGCTAGCCAAAAGAAGATACTTTTTCAGATTGTTTTTCAGTTCAGCCGCAGTTATGGAGCCGCGTTTACTCTCCCTTTAATGCAAAACTGGGTTTTTATATCGATTTCGTACATTTTTTCAAGACTTCCGTACGTTTTTTCCTGTTTATGGTCTCAAAGCTTTATGGAAGTGTATACGAAGCAAAATTGCCTTGCGAAAAACCTCCGCTTTTAACGCCGCTTGCTAATTTCCTTTTCTCCTTGACCGTTCCTTCTTTCATTGCCTTTTCCCTTTTTTCGAGCAAGGTAGGCGAAAAGAGAAAAGAACATGAATCAAGAAGCCTTGTCGCTTGGGCTTTTCTCGTGGAGCTTCGCGTACAAAGCCTCCGCGGAAGATTTCGGGATGATCTGGCTCAGCTCAAGGACCGAGGCTCCTAGCAAAGAGTCGATGGAGGGATAATGCGCATGCAGCAGCTCGGCCCTTTTCTCCCCAAGCCCGGGGATATCCGAGAACAAAGAGGCCGTCATCGCTTTGGAACGCTCCTGCTTATGGAAGGAGATCGCGAAGCGATGCACCTCATCCTGCATCCTCATGAGCAAGAAAAACAGAGGGGATTTCCTTTCCAGAGGATAGGTTTTGCCGTCTTTGTCGATCAGCCCTTCCGTCTGGTGCTTATTGTTTTTGTATAAGCCGGCTACGGGGACGCTCACCCCGGCTTTCTCTAGCCCTTCCAGGGAAGCGCGGACCTGAGGCAGGCCGCCGTCGGTGAGAATCAAATCCGGGTAAGAGGAGCCCTCTTCCTTGAGGCGGGAATACCTTCTGAAGACGATCTCCGCCATCGAATGGTAGTCGTCCCCGGCGTCTTGCTGCTCCAGATGGAATTTCCGGTACATCTTCTTGTTCGGCGAGCCGTTGATGAAGCACACCATCGCCCCCACCGCATTCGACCCCTGAAGGTGGGAGTTATCGAAAAGCTCGATCCTGAGAGGGGTTTCCTCTAGCCCCAATACTCTCCCAAGCTCTTCTAATAAAGCCAGTTTGTCATCCTCTAGCCTGGAGGAGCTGAAATGGGCATCGAGCCCCTGCCGGGCGTTGAGCTCGGCGAGGGAGAGCATGTCCACGAGCCTCCCTTCCTTGGGGAGATTCACCCGGATGGGGAATTCCTCTTCCAGCTCTTTGACCCCCTCTAGGCGCGTCACAACCTCCTTAGGCTGCTCATGGGAAGAGTAATATTGCTCCAGCAAGGAGAGGATCTGCTCCTCGGGGGAAAGGAAGCAAGGCACGACGAATTCCTTTTTCCCTAGCAGCATCCCGTTTCGATAGGTCAGCAAGGAAAGGCAGAGGTACCCCTCCCTTTCCGCGTAGGCGATTACGTCGCGGCTGGTTTTGTCCAAAGTCAGCTCCACCGATTGCCTGTCCTTCACGTATTTGAGCGAATCCAAAGCCTCCTTGTATTCCTGCGCCCTTTCGAAATCCAAATTCTCCGAGGCGCTTTCCATCTTCTCTTTCAATTCCCTTTCAACGAGCGAGGAATCCGCGTTGAAGAAGGCCTTGATGGCCTCATACATCTCTTCCAGCTTGCTTTCCTCGACTTTGTTGACGCAGGGGGCGAGGCAACGCCCCATCTGGGCATATAGGCAGCTTTTCTTAGGCAGGCTCTTGCATTTTCTCAAGGGATAGAGCTTATTGAGAAGCTCGATCACCTTGTAGCAGTAGCCAGAATTCGGAAAAGGGCCGAAATAGAAGTAATGGCTGTCTTTGGAGGAGCGGGCGATCCTTAGATATGGATCCCCGTGCTTCTTCAAAGCGATGTAAGGGTAATGGGAATCGTCCATCAGCATGATGTTGTAGCGGGGATGATGGGTCTGGATCAGGTTCATCTCGAGGATGAAGGCCTCTTTGTCCGAGCTCACCACGATGATGTCGAAATAAGCGACATGGTCCACCATCGCCTTGACCTTGCCGATCTGGGGACGCAGAAAATACTGCGAAACCCTCTTCTTCAGGTTCTTCGCCTTCCCGATGTAGATGATCTTGCCGTTCTCGTCCTTCATCTGATAGACGCCTGGCTTATCAGGAAGCAAGGCGATGAGGCGGCTGAGACGTTCGGAAAGCCCCTTCATTTAAGATGGACGACGGTCGCCCCGCCTCCCCCTTCGTATTCCCCGCCTAGCTCAAAGGATTCGACGAAATTCGGATGCTCCCTCAGATAGCTATGGACGGCGTTCCTTAGCGCCCCGCTGCCAAAGCCATGGACGATTTTGACTCTTTTGAACCCTTTAAGGCGGCACTTGTCGAGGTAACGGTCAAGGGAATCAAGGGCTTCATCGACGTGCATCCCGATCAGATTAAGTTGCAAAGAAAGGCTCGAATCGCCCACCTTATCAAGCACATTTCCTTTCATAGGCACTTTCTTAGCTACTGGAGGCGTCGTCTTGATGACTCTGTCTTTGCTCGTCTGGAAACTCATCCCTTCCTGCGACATGATGGTGATCTTCTTGCCGTCCTCCCGGATGATTTTGCCCACGATCCCTAAGCTAGGCAAACTCACGTAATCGCCGAGCTCGACTTTGCCTGAGAAGGATTCTTCCTTGATGCGCTTCTCTTCCAGCTCAGCGAGCTTCCGCTTGGCCTCGATCGCCTGATGGAGCTTGACCTCCGGGGATTGCAAAGAGGCGATGACCTTGTCCACCTCTTCCTTCGCTTCCTTTAGGATTTTCTCTTTCTCCGCCTCGACGGTGGAGAGGAGCTTCCCCTCCCTTTCCGAGATGTTCTTCTCCTTGATCTTGAGCTCTTTCTCTTTCAATTGCAAAGCGGCCTCTTGCTTCAGGTTCCTTTCTTTGAGATCGCCGTTTTCCTTCGCTAGGACGCTCAGCTTGCTGATTGCTTCCTCCAAAGAGAAATCCCCTTTGCCCGCGTTGTATTCCCTCGCATAGCCTAGTATTTCCTCGCTCACCCCGTATCTAGAAGCGACGGTTAGGCCATAGGATTCCCCGGGCAGCCCCATCTGCAGAACATAGGTCGGGGAGAGATTCGCCTTATCGAAGAGCATCGAGGCGTTCTCGACCCTGCTTTCCCCCATCGCATAGGCCTTAAGCCCTTCGAAGTGGGAGCTGATGAGCGCGTAGCAATGCTTCGAAAGCAGGAAGCGGACCACCCCATAAGCGATGGCTTCGCCCTCTTTCGGGGAGGTTCCCGTCCCCACCTCGTCAAGCAGAACAAGATCCTTTCCGCCCACTCTGGCGGCGATGTCGCTTAGATTGCTCATATGGGCCGAGAAGGTCGAGAGGTTGTCGCTTAAAGACTGCGAATCGCCGATGTCGACGAAGATGTTTTTGAAATAAGGGAGCACGCAGCCTTGGCTCGCGCCCACAAGAAGAGCGCATTGATGCATGAGCGAGGCGATGCCGAGGGTCTTCAAAGCCACGGTCTTCCCGCCGGCGTTGGGGCCGGAGATGATGATGAGCTTCTTGTCTTGCTTCAAGACGAAATCGTTGGGCACGACTTTGGAGGGGTCTAGCAAGGGGTGGCGAAGCCTGAGCAATTCGATCTCCCCTTCTTTCGACAGAGCCGGGATATGCCCCTTGATGGAATTCCCGTATAGGCATTTGGCCTGCAGCAAATCGAAATACCCCAAAGCCTCATTGAGGATCAAGAAGGATTCCCCCGAGCCTCCCACCATCGCGGAAAGCTCGCCCAATAAGCGATGGATCTCCTCTTTCTCCTCGCCCTGCAGCTCCACCATCTTGTTGTTCATGCTCACGAGCAGCTCAGGCTCGATGAAGGTCGTGTTCCCTGAGCTGGAGACATCCTGCACGATGCCCTTGACCTTGGATTTATAGGAGTTGCTGACCGGCAAGACGTAATGGCCGTTTTTGATGGTGAGGGTCGCGTCGCTTAGATACACCTTGTTTTGCTCCAAGACGAAGCCTAGCTTCGCGACCATGTCCTTCTCTAGCCTAGCGATCGCGACGCGGATGCGCTTAAGAGCAGGCGAGGCGTTATCGTAGATCGATAGATCGGGGGCGATGACCCTGTGGATCTGCTTCTCAATGGTTAAAAGCTGCGGCAGATTCTCGGCTTTTTGCCTGAGCAATGGGCAGTTTTCGCCAGAAAGGAAATACTTCCTCACATCCTCGCTTGTGAGGATGTCGTGGGCGACCCTCTCCAGGGTCTCCACGCTTAAGACGTAGCCTTTCTCGGCGAGCTCGACCTCTTTCTCCAGATCGCTGCTCACGTCAAGGGGGAAGCTTCCGTACCTAGCAAGGCAAAACAAGGCCTCCGCGAGGTTCTTTTTCTCCTTCTCCAATTCTTCAAGAGGAAGGATATTGAGGCTTCTTGCTTTCGCCTTGCCTTGCTCTGTTTTGGCAAAGGAGGAGACTTTCTCCCTGATTCTATCAAATTCCAATACGTCGAATGCATTCTGCATAACGAAGCGATTATACCCTTCTACAAAAAGGGAGGGCAAACGGGGTAAAATACTCGCATGCAGCCCACCACCTACGCCTTGCTGATCAAAGAAGAGAACCTCGAGAAGCTCTGCTCTTTCTATGCAGAGAACCGCTGCCCCTGCGCGAATCGCTACGTCAGTTTCTACGCGGAAGGAGAGGGCTATAGCCTCTTCGTCTATTCCAAAGCCCACAACGGGGCCCACAAGGTGGTTTTCCAAGGAAGCAAGGCGAAGCATGAGGCGGAGATCTGGAACCGATATTCCTTGGAGCCGGCGACCTTCGCCCTCCCCAAGAAACCTCTGATTCTCAAGAAGGAGAAAGCGATTCCCAACATATATCCCCAGATCGGCTCAGACGAAGTGGGGACAGGCGACTTCTTCGGACCCGTCATCGTCGTCGCTTCTTATGTGAAATCCATTGACTTGGCAAGACTAAAAGAACTAGGCGTCACCGATTCGAAGAAGATGGGCGATGAGCGCATCCTGGAGATCGGCCCTACCCTCATCAAGGAATTCCCTTATAGCGCCCTCACCCTTGAAAACGCCAAGTACAACGAGCTTTACGCCAAAGGAGAGAACCTCAATTCCATCAAGGCCAAGATGCATAACCGCGCCTTGCTGAACCTGAAAGCCAAGTTCCCGGAGGCGAAGCCCTATCAGGACCAATTCGCCGAGCCCGGGCTTTATTATTCCTATTTGAAACGCGAGAAGGACATCCTCAGGGGCATCAGCTTCAAGACAAAAGGGGAGCTCTCCTTCCCCAGCGTCGCCCTGGCCTCGGTCATCGCGCGCTACGCCTTTTTGGAAAGAATGAGGAAGATGGGCGAGAAATATTCCTTCCTCTTCCCTTTCGGAGCAGGCTCCTCCGTCGACGAGAAAGCCAAGGAATTCACGGAAAAATACGGCTATGACGAACTGAAAAACGTTGCCAAGATGAATTTCGGCAACGTCAAGAAGATAGGCGACTGATCAAGACAGGGTCTTCAGGAAATAGGCGAACTCCTTCGGAAGAGGAGCTTCGAAGACCATTTCCTCTTTCGATTCGGGATGGACGAAACTAAGCCTGTAGGCATGGAGCAATTGGCCCTTGTCGAAAAGCTTTCTGTTCCCCCTGCCGTATAAAGGGTCCCCGATGAGAGGGTGGCCGATGTAATCCATGTGCACCCTGATCTGATGGGTCCTGCCGGTTTTCAAACGGCAGTCCACCAAGGTCGCTTCGCTTTTCTTATAGCGTTCCTTGACCTCGAAATAGGTCTTCGCCTCTTTCCCCTCCAGATCGACGCACATCCTCGTGGGATGGGTTTTGTCCCTGCCGATCGGGGCGTTGATCTCCCCGCCGTTTTCTTGAATCACCCCCATCACCAAAGCCAGGTATTCCCGATGCATCGCGTGGTCTTTCAGCTGGTTTTGAAGGAACAATAAAGCCTCTTCGGTCTTCGCGACCACAAGAAGCCCAGAGGTATCCTTGTCGATCCGGTGGACGATGCCAGGACGGGTCGGGTCAAGGCTTGGGGCGAGTTTCTTCTGATGGAAAAGCAAGGCGTTCACGAGGGTTCCTTTCTCATTCCCGTTCCCAGGGTGGACGACTAGCCCGGCCGGTTTGTTGATGACCATGAGGGAGCTATCCTCATAGACGATATCCAAAGGGATGTCCTCGGGGGCGAGATCGCTGACCGGGCTCTCATATTCCTCGCATTCGACCTTTTGTCCGAGCTTGACCTTCAAAGAGGCTTTGGCCTCCTTGCCGTCAAGCCTCGCTTTCCCTTCTTTGATGAGGGACTGGCATTTGGCTCTGCTTAAGCTCGCCCCGTGCAGAGTCAAAACCTCGTCGAAGCGCTTCCCTGCATCCCCTTCTTCGATTCTAAAGCAGATCATCGGGCGTCCTCGTTCCTAGTTTCAGCTGGCGCATCCTTGGCTTCCTTTTCTTCGGTTTCCGCTTCCGCGGCTTCTTGCTTTGCCTCTCCCTCTTCGGTTTTTTCCTTCGCCTCCAGTCTAGGATCGCTCTCATTGGGGTCGTTTTTGCTGTTTTTGATCGCGTCGTAGACGAAATAGCAGATCATGAGGATGACCCCCACGACGAGGCAGGCGTCCGCCACGTTGAAGGTGGCGAAAGGATTGACGACGCTATTTGAGGCGTTAGGGCCTCCGCCGAGATAAAACTGCAGGAAGTCGATGACGCCATTGAATCCCGTCGTCCCTTCCCAATAGAAGGCGCGGTCGATGAGGTTCCCCACCGCCCCCGCGGTCAAAAGCATGAGGCAGGCCCTTTCGAAGGAGTTCACCTTCTTGTTGGATTTGACCCAGTACCAAAGGATCGCGCCGCTCATGAGCAGGGAGATCGCGATCCCCAAGATCCTTCCCCAAACTCCCCAAGAGGAGCCCAAAGAGAAGGCGGCTCCGGTGTTGTAGGAAAGGGTGATGTAGAAGAAATTCGGGATGAGGGCGATGCTCTCGCCAACCTGAAGGCTGTTGTTGACGACCCATTTCGTGACGATGTCGACGATGAATAAGGCAAGTGCGCCCAACCCGAAACAAATCCCGGACTTTGTCTCTTTGGAAAGCGATTTCCACTTCGAAAGAAGGCTTTTCATCGCTTGCCCTCCTCGCTTAAAGCGTCGTTGCAGCGAGGGCAAACCGCCTCTTCCCCTTCGCCCACTAGGCTATGCACGTGGTTGCGGCATCTTGGGCAAAGGGGGTCGGCGCTGGCCGTGACGCTAGCGCCATCTTCCTTTCCCTCTTTGAGGCAAAGACGGGAAACGAGGAAGCTCTTCCCAAGAGCCTCTTCGCTTTCTTTCGAAAGCAAGGCGAAGAAGGAGGAATCAGAGACCGTAAGGGTCAAGGAAGCGTCGGAATTGCTCCCGATGAGGGAGCTTTGCCTCGCCTCCTCAAGCGCTTTGTTCGCGACTAGACGTATCTTTTTGAACTTGGAGTAATTCTCCAAATCCTCCAAGGCATAGACATTGCTCTTCTTCGGCATGTCCTCCAGCTGAGGGGATTCCTTCTTCTCCCCGGGGAGATAGCCATAGACTTCCTCCATGGTGAAGGGGAGGATGGGGTTAAGGAGCAGGCAGAGGTCGCGGCAGCACTTGTAAAGCACTTCCTCCACCGCTTGCCTTCTGCTTGAAGAAAGGGCATCGCAATAAAGGACGTCTTTGCTCAGATCGAGATAGAAGGAAGAGAGGTCGTTGCCAAGGAAGGCGATGATGGAATTGCTCGCCCCGGCGAAATCGTACTTCTCATAGCAATCAAGGGCCTTGTTCTTCACCCTCTCCTCTTCGGCGAGGATGAACCTGTCGATCAAAGAATATTCCGGATGCTTGGCCGCTTTTGGGTCGTAGCCGTTGAGGTTCCCCAAAAGGAAGCGGAACGTGTTGCGGATCTTCCTGTAGTTATCCGCGGTCGCGGAGATGATGCGCTCCCCGATTCTGGCGTCCGATTGATAATCGACGCTTGCGGCCCAAAGGCGGAGGATGTCCGCGCCGAACTGGTTCGCGATCTTGTTGGGATCGACGCCGTTCCCCGCGCTCTTGCTCATCTTCTGCCAGTCCTCGGTCATGACGAAGCCATGCGTGAGGCAGGCCCTGAACGGGGCGATGCCGTTCACGGCAAGAGACAGGATCAAAGAGCTGTTGAACCAGCCTCTGTATTGGTCGTTGCCTTCTAGGTAAAGGTCCGCTGGATACTGCAATCCGCGGGTTTTGAGCACCCCGTTCCACGAGGAGCCGCTATCGAACCAGACGTCCATGATGTCCTTCTCTTTGCTGAAGTTGCCATTCGGGGACTTGGGGTTCGAATAGCCTTCGGGGAGCAGGTCTTTGGCCTCCCTTTCAAACCAGACGTTCGAGCCGTATTTTGCGACTAGATCGCGGATATGCGCGAACACCGCCTCCTCAAGGATCGGCGAGCCGTCCTCGTTATAGATGATCGGAAGAGGGACGCCCCAGACGCGCTGGCGCGAGATGCACCAGTCCGCCCTGTCCTTGATCATGTTCCTCATCTTCTCCTCTCCCCAGCTAGGGATCCAGGAGATGCTCTTGATTTCCTTCAAGAGGTCTTCTCTGATCGGGGATATCGAGCAGAACCACTGAGGGGTCGCGCGGAAGATGACGGGCTTATGGGTGCGCCAGTCATGGGGGTAGCTGTGGACGAGGTCCTGCTCCTTGAGCATATAGCCTTTTTTGCTGAGGGAGTCGATCACCATGTCGTTGGCTTTCTCGTAGAAGACCCCGTTCCAAGGATCGCCCTCGCGGGTATGCATGATGCCTCTTTCATCCACGCTTTCCTGCGGCTTAAGCCCGTATTTGAGGCAGGTGTTGTAATCGTCTAAGCCGTGGTCGGGGTCGGTATGAACGCAGCCGGTCCCGGAGTCGCTGGTGACGAAATTCGCGTTCATCACGAGGGATTCCTTGTCTTCGTAAAGCGGATGGGTTGCCTTAACCCCTTCGATCTCCGCGCCTTTGAAGGTCTTGATGAGGTCGCACTTCTCCCAGCCGAGTTCAGCCTGAAGCTTGTCTTTCAAGGTCGCGAGGAAGACGTATTTGCCTTTCTCGGTGGCGAATAGGCCGTATTCGAAAGCGGGGTTCACCGTGATGCCTTGGTTGGAGGGGATGGTCCAGGGGGTCGTGGTCCAGATGATGATGGAGGAATCCTCGGGGATGACTCCCTTGCCATCCTTCAACGGGAAAGCGACGTACATCGTTTTGGCGTTCACGTCAGCGTATTCGACCTCGGCCTCGGCAAGCGCGCTTTCGCTGCTCCAGCTCCAGTAGACCGGCTTAAGCCCCTTGAAGATGAGCCCCTTCATGGCCATCTTGGCGAAGACCTCGATCTGGGCGGCTTCGTATTCGGGAAGCAAAGTCAAATAGGGATGGGAGTAATCCCCAAGGCAGCCAAGGCGTTGGATCTGGCCCTTTTGGTGGTCGACCTGCCCCCTGGCGTATTGCTCGCAGATCCTGCGGAATTCCGGAAGAGGGGTTTTCTTGCGGTCCACGCCGGATTTCGTGACCTTCACTTCGATCGGAAGGCCATGGGTGTCCCAGCCGAAAACGAAGGGGGTCTTGTAGCCGCTCATGTTTTTGTAGCGGATGACGAAGTCCTTCAGGCAGCGGTTGAGCGCGTGGCCGCAGTGCATGTCGCCATTGGCGTAAGGCGGCCCGTCGTGAAGCATGAACTCCGGGCAGTCCACCCGGTTCTCGTTCATCTTCTCGTAGAGCTTCCCCTCTTGCCATTTCTTCACCAGCGCCGGCTCTTTCTCGGCCAGCCCCGCCCTCATCGGGAAGGGGGTCTGCATCATGTGCAGGGTTTCTTTGAATCCCATCTTCGTTTCCTCCAAACAAATGAAAAGCGTCCCTACTTCCGCAAGGACGCTAATAGCGCGGTACCACCTTGCTTCTTGGGATGTCCCAAGCGCTTGTTAGCTAGGATAGCTGCCTAGTCAGGCTCCCCTACCTCCCTGGCGGGAATCAAGAAGCGGGCTCGGAAGTGATGTCCTCTCCCTTCCCCCTTCTCAGCTTCGGCGGGGTTCTCTGTCGTTGGGTTTGGCGCGTCTTCGTCTTAGCCGAGGCAATGATAGAACGGAAAAAGCCCAGAGACAAGACGTGTCTTTCTTAGGAAAGAGGATAGCTCACTCCCCTGCGATGTTCGCTAGATACATCACTTGGCCAGAGGGGATGACGAAGGAGAACTCCGTGAGGGAAGAGCGGAAAGAAGAGACATCCTCCTCGAAGGAATTCCACTCATCGAGAGCGACTTTTCTTATTCCCTCATCATGGTAATCCAGATACCCGCTCGCGGTTAGGTCATTCGGCTTCACGCGGAAGGCGAAATAGCCTAAGCCCGCAAGGGTCTTCACGTTATCGCTAGAGATATAGACGTCGAATTTGATCTTTTCGTAGGTCTTCAAAGCGTCCAGGTCGAAATAGATCTTCCCTTGTCCGCCCATCGTAATCTTGACGCAGTCTTTGCCATTAAAAGCCGTCGTTTCGTGGGTGAGCACCGAATCGCAGGTAAGACGGCCGTTATCGAAGGTGAAGTTGTCGCCAATGACCGGCTCGTCTTCTTTCTCCTCATCCCAGGAAACGGGATCGAAAGAAACCTCATCGCCCAGCATGTTGGCTCTTACGCTTTCGATGGTTTCCTCGCTCAGCCGCACGACTTCCTTGAGGTAACGCTCAATGGAAGCGACAAGCGTATTGTTCTTCGTCGGGTAGTTGCTCATGATGAGCTCATGCATCTTCCCGAAAGAGATAAGGTTGCCGGTCGTGTTCTCGAAAATCCCGGAGTCGTCGAAGGAATCCCCATTCACTTTGCTCCGATATCTCGCCCCTTGGTCAGAGAAGGAAGTAAGCTCGAAGTCCTTGATGAGGTCCCCATAAGAGACTCCCAGCAAGCCCTCGAGAAGGAAGGCAAGCGTTCCCGTGCGGTCCGCCCCGGCGTTGCAATGGAAATACACCGGGTAAGAGGAGTTGTCCGCGAGTTTCTCGAAGATGGTTTTGAGGGAGGATGCGCTGCCAGGATCATATCCCCTGACGGTTTTGCCATCATCTTCGGCGACGGGAGAAGCGTAACCGGGGATGATCATCGTGTATTGCCACATGCCTGCTTTTAGATATTCGATCCTGTCATCGCTTAAAACGTCGGTCCCATTCGTCCTCAGATCGATCTCCGTCTTTACGCCTAGCTCCTCGATGAAGGTCTCTTTGCCAGAGCCGGTAATCTTAGAGAAATTGCCCCCGCGGTAGACCTTGCCATAAGGGATCTTCGTTCCGCCTTGGGCGGTCCAACCGCCTAAATCGCGCATGTTGAACATGCCTTCCACGTTCATCGTGCGGACGGATAAAGCGTCGGTGACGCGGAAAGAATAGTCATCGTTTAGGATATTCCCCTTATCGTCTAAAACCCTCCAATAATAGGTGGTTCCAGGGACAAGGATCCCGGGGAGAGCGAGTTTGTTCGCCGTGACGCTGAACCTCTTATAGGAGGCGAAGCCCTCGTCGGTGCTTAAATCGACGCAATACTTGCCATCGGTCGCACCTTCCCATTCAAGGGTCTTCGTGGCCTGGTAGTTATAAGGCGTCGTGTTTTTAAGCGCCTCAATCTGCTCTTTCTCGGTGGAGGCGTTCAAATAAGCGGCCACGTTCGAATTGATGAGGCAGAACTCCCCTTGGATGGGCGCGAGGTAACGGGGGTCGCCTTTGCCGATTCCCGCGGATTCGCTCTCGATCTTGCTCTTGCCTTCCGCGTCAAGGAAGTTTTCCTCGCAGGAAGGGCAATGATAATAAGAAAGAGAACCCGCTTTATATTCGGTGGGCTCGACTCTATCGATGAGCATCAGGCTTCTGTGGGTGCAATCGCCCAACGTGAGTTTGAGCGTGCTGTCGGTTTCGATCACGAACGAATATCCCTCCTCCCCTGTTTCCAAAGGGGCGCCATTCAAGGTTACGCTTATTTCCTTGCCTTTGGGGCCGCTCGCTTTGAAAGACACCTTTGTCCCTTTTTCATAACTCGCTTCCAAGGGGCGCCCTCTTAGATCTGTGACGCTGATGCCGCTATCCATTTCCATCGTCAGGATGCATTTGGAAGAAATTTCGGAAGTTTGGCTTGCTTGGCTTTCTTTCTCAGAGCTTGCAGGAGCCTCGCCACTCCCTCCGCATCCTCCAAGCAGCAAAGCGGAGGATAAAAGCAAAATCACGGTCGCGTTCTTTCTGTTCATAATCAGGTCCTTTTTTTTGAAACGTTCTTATTTTACAGGCAAGGATCTGAAAATTCATCCCGTTTAATAACGCGCCTAAAAAAGGAAAACTTCTCAAAATCGGAAAGCCCTTTTAAACAAACGAACTTAAAAACGCTCTCCAGAACGGATGATTTTCTTTTCCGTTTTCCTTTGCGCTTTTGGAGAGAGACTCGGTTCGTCCGATGTTAAACGTAAAAAATTATGACTATAAAGCATTAACGCCCCCCCTCGCGAACATATTTTGTAAGCCCTTTCTTGCTACTCTAAAACTCATCAACGGAGGTTCTTTATGAACAAAAAATTCCTAGCCGCAGGCGCAGGCCTCGCCGTTCTGGCGTTAAGCGCCACTTTCGTTTTGTCCATGGGCAAGACAGGAGCGACAACCCTCGCCGGCGAAGTCACCCATAGCCACGGGTCTTCCTGCATCATCCACCACTACGCGCAAGTGGACCCCACCTCGGAGAAATCCGGCGTCAAAGAATATTGGATCTGCTGCAGCGACCCCACTCACACGGTCTCTTATTCCAATCCCGGAGTGGGCAGCATCACCGACGCTACTCACGGCGATGATTTCGCTATCGATTCCAGCGACGCTCGCTACATCGCCCCCTACAGTTTCCCCGAGGTTTTCTCTTCTCAGATGGCTTATGACACTCCGGTCACTGTCGCGGATGGCAAAGTCATCTCCTCAACCGGGACGGCTCACATCAAAGCCAGTGTTTTAAAAGACGCCTATGAGCACGGCTACACTCACATGAGGTTCCACGCCAAAGCAGAATCGAGCGAGGTCACAAACGTCCTCGGAACCCAAGACACCTGGCAATCCTATTCCAAGAGATATCGGAACGATCAAGACAACCGCTATTGGCTCAAGAGCTTCAGTGGGGCAGGAGAAGGCCTTAAAATCGATTCGCTTAATTTTGGCAATCACGTCGAGACCAATTTGACCTTGTCTGATTTTATCCTATTCAAATCATCCTTCACCGAATCTTGGGGGGCGGGCAAAAATTATAGCGGATACGGAAGCGTGGGATCCACTTACATCGCTCTTGAAGACGGAGAACTGGTGATCGATGCCGCCGGAAACAGGAAATACATCGTCGGCGGTGAAATCCCCGCATCGCTCATGGGCAGCGTGAATTGGGGAGACCGCGCTTTCTACGTCAAGAAAGTGTCTTGCGGAGGCTATTCTTCGGCCAGCCAGACGGACGAGTCTTTTGATCTTGTAAATGTCCCCCGGCTTGAAGGCGGCGCAGAAATCGAATGCCCTTATTACTTCGAAAACAATGAGGGAAATACCCAAACCACCGAAGACGGGTTTTACAACGTGGTGTTTGGAAAGCAGGAAGGACGCGGATACGGTCTCACCGGCACTCTTTATGATGCCGGCGCCTTGACGATTGGTTTCCAGAACCCCGGAGCATACGCCATCCGAATCAATTACGATCTCATTAAGCTTTGGAGCCAAGACGGGGACGGAACGATCATGCCATTGCCTTTCTCTAACGAAGGGAAGATTCGCGTGGCCTTCTCCGACATTTCAATCACCAGCGAAAACAACCAATTCAATCTATCTTTGAAAGGCTCAACCGAACACAAAGGAGCCGAATTCAAAATCATCTCGACTTTGGAGCCTAGGAAAACAGGAGGCACGGGGAATTTCCTCCTCTGCAACGCGGCAATAAACGGTGGCTGGAACGGCATAGAAAACGACTTTACCGAAGAAGGTGGCGTTTACACGTATAGCTCAACCCTTACCTTCAATGAGGGAGCCGGATTGGGCCTTGCGGCAAGATTCAACACTGATTCCGCCACCGGCGGCTCGCTTATCCTTGAATATTCCTGGATCGACTGACCTTTGTTTTGAATCCCGCCCTCCCTCCTTGCTCGTGGAAGGAGGGCTTTTCCTTTCTAGGCGGAGCAAGCCGCGATAGAAAGGGCCATGAAAAAACGAGGCGGTGAATAAAACATAAAAAACGTCTTTAATGAAAAAGAAGCACGTTTTAATTCCTAAATTGCATTTCACTGTAAGGCCTTTCAAGTAGTTTAAAGCCATAAATCCTTGGAGGTTTCAAAATGAAAAGGAAATTTTTGCTTATTAGCGCAGGCGCTGGCGTCCTCGCTTTGGGCGCGATCGCTGGCGTTAGTCTTGGGAACAACGTCAATTCAGCTTTCGCAGCCGACCACGAGCACACCGATGCCTGCGCCATCAACCATTACGCGCAGGTCAACCCAACTTCCACCACTCATGGAGTGAAGGAATACTGGGTCTGCTGCACAAATCACGAGACGATGTTCTCCGCCCCAAGCGCCGGCACGATATCCGACGCCACTCACGATGACGAATTCGCGATCGCCTCGGATGATAACCGCTACATCGCCCCGATAACACTTCCTGCTGATTTCTCGTCCGGAAACGTCACGCTCGACAGCTCCAACAAGCATTTCACAAGCACCGTTGGCGGGTACGACGGGAAAGTGATTACCGCAAAATACACCGAAGTGATCTCGAGCGACGGTGGAATGTACTTGTTCATAGGAAGCTATGGTTTTTACCTAAGGGCGAACGGGGTGCGCTACGCGGAGGTTAGCGGCTCTTCCTACAAAGAAGTGCGTAGAGACGACAGCCCTTGCTCCGATAAGCGCTACCTCAACGCAACAAATCCGTCGAATGGCGAGTTGACATCCGGAACGATCCTCGGGCTGAGCATCAGCATAAAAGACGACAGCACCGTGACCGCTTCCATCTATCAGAATTTCACTTTGATCGGGTCATGCGACTATGCCCGCTCAAGCAGCGAAATCGCTTCCGCTGACGCCAAATTCGAAGTGGAAATCGTTCCAAGCTACACCTCATCTTGTGTCATCTCTTCCCCCGAAGCCTGATTCCATACCAATCTATGCTTGACCCTTCTAACCAAATAGAAGGGTTTTCTTTTGGTTGGACACTAGAAGAGAGGCGAAAAGAAGCTAAGATACTCTCCATGAGCAAGATCCTCATCGATAACCTCTCCGTATCCTATTTTCAAAAGAATGAGGAAACCCCCGTGCTGAAGGAGCTGAACGCCGCCTTCGAAGACGGGACAGTCAACGTCGTTTTAGGGAAATCAGGATGCGGGAAAACCACCCTGCTCCGGGCCTTATTGGGCAAAGTCGACTACGAAGGCGACATCTATTTCGACGGGAACTCGGTCTCAGGCCTCCCTTTGGACAAAAGGAATATCGCCTATGTGAGCCAGGAATACTCCTTATACCCCCACTTCAGCGTTTTCGAGAACATCGCCTTCCCTCTGAAGCTATTAGGCACCCCAAGGAAAGAAATCGAGGAGAGGGTCAAAGCCATCGCCTCGGATTTAGGGCTCTCCGCCTGCCTCAGCAGGAAACCCAGATGCCTTTCCGGAGGACAGCAGCAGAGGGTCGCGATAGCGCGCGCCTTGATCAAAGGCCCGGAGGCCATCCTTTTCGATGAGCCCCTATCCAACCTAGACCCCCAAAGAAGAGCGGACACCCGTCTTCTGTTGAAGCGGATATTTTCAAAAGAGCGCCCGACCGCGGTTTACGTCACCCACGATTTCGCCGAGGCGACGAACCTCGGCGACAAGATCTTCGTCTTGGACGAGGGGAAGATGGTTTTCGAAGGCTCGCCGAAAGAAGCTCTCGACAGCTATTCCTGCCCGGTTCTAAACGAGCTAAGGGGGGCGAGCCATGACTGATATCCTCTCCCCTTACTTAAATAAGATTTCAAAGCAAAAGCCTGCATGCCTTGTTTTAGGAATCTTGTCTATCTTCTTATCTATTTTCGGATTCGCTTTGTCCATCCTCTTTTACGAATTCTTGGGGAAAGTCTGGTTCTACGTGATTTCCCTTCTTTCCCTCATTGGATTCGGCTTCCTCGCTTTGTTCCTGATAAAGCGTTATATCCTCGTTTCCTATCTGCTTTCTTTTTGGGAGGGCAAGGACAAAAACGCCTCAAGCTTCAAAGGCGTCTATTCCTCCAATTCCTCTTTTACGGTGGATAAGCATTTCTCTTCCTATAAGCTCAAATTCGAAGGCGGAGAGCCCCTATTTTGGTACGAGGGCTTCGGGGAGATCCCTTTCAAGAAAGGGAAATCATACAGCCTGGAGCTAAGAGGAAACTGGGTGAGCGGATGGGAGGAAAGCCATGAATAAGCTCGCCTCCTACCTAAGAAGAAATTGGGCCTGGTATCTCGCCGTGGCTTTAGCAGGAGTCCTCACTTCCTCCATCGCCGGAGCGATCCTAGGAAAGACGAAAGAAGAAGAGAAAATCGATATCCTCCTGATCGCCGAGACCATCGATTATCCCTCCTGGAACAAAACGCTCGATGAGGTCAAGCCCTCTTATCTGAAAGAGCTGAACTACCGTTTCCTGACCACGAACGACCCCTATTTCCCCCAGGTATATGGCACCTATGGGGAGGTGAACGCCGATCTGTTCTTCTTCCCCAAATCGACCCTGGAAAGCGTCCAATGCTCTTCCTTGATGCTCGCTCTAGACGAATCCAAAACGAAGGAAGCCTTCGGCGCCGACGTGGCTTTCTACGAAGAGGAAGGGGTCAAATACGGGGTAAGGATAACCCCTTCAGGATTCTCGGGAAGCGAGGATTTCTACGCCTGTTTCCGTTCCACCTCCCTCCATCTAGGCGCGCTTAGCCTCTCTCCTTTAGACGGAGGCGTCTCCATCGTGAGGTCCTTCCTATGAAACCGTTCAAACGCAAAATTAAGGACAATGACTTCTTGGAGGAGGAGCTCCCCTCCTCCCGCCCTGAGCTTTTTTGGGACATCGTCAAGAACGAGTTCCGGAAGCTTTTCTTCGTCTCGGGAGCCCTCATCGTCTTCGCGCTCCCTTTCTTGGCGGCGCACTTCTTCCTCGATTACGAGCTCATCGCCTTGGAAAGCCAGGAAGCGAGCTCGAGCTGGCCCCACTACGTTTTTCTCATCGTTAATCCCTTCTTGACCGCGATCTTCGGGATCGGGGTCGCGGGGAGCCTCCGCATCATCAAGCGCCTGTCCTACATGGAGCCCGTCTTCCTTTGGGACGATTTCAAGAAAGGGGTGAGGCAAAACGTCAAGCAATGCCTGCTTTTCTCATTCCTCATCGGGCTTTTCTTCTCGATCTGCTACCTCTTCAGGGTCAATGACCCATCCTCGTTCCTCAGCAATATCCCTCTGGGCGTCTTCGCTTTGATCGTCTTCCCCTGCTTGATGTTCGCCTATCCCGTGATAGGCACCTACGCGACCAAGATAAGCGAGACATTCTCCCTCTCCTCTAGGCTCTACCCGAAAGCTTTCTTGACGAACCTCATCCCTTTGGCTCTCTTCCTATCCGTCTATTTCTTTGAGCTCATCCCCGATTTGGTCCTGAAGTACGCGCTGATCCTGCTGTTCTTGCTGCTTCTCTCCCCTTTGCTTTTCCTAGGCTTCTTCCTATATTCGAGCTACCTCTTCGACAAGTTCATAAACAAGGAAAAATACCCCGAGCTCGTGGGCCGGGGCATCAAGAGGAAGAAGAGAGAAGAAGACTAACGGGAGCTTTCTTTTCTGGCCCTCGCAGGCGTCCTGCCGAATTTTTTGTAATAGAGCTTATGGAAATGGGAGACGGATTCGATGCCCACCTCATCGGCGATCGCGACGATCGTCATCGAGGTGGTCTTCAGAAGGTAATCCGCGTAGTCCATCCTCTTCTGGGTGATGTAGGTCACGAGGTTCATCCCGAAGGTCCTCTTGAACTTCTGGCAGAAATACTTCTCGTTGTAGCCGATGTCCTTTCTGATCAGATCATAGGCATCGGGCTTATTGAAATGCTCGGCGATCGAATCGAGGACCGCTTTCGAGAAGGGGCTGGAGGAGGCGTCGTTCTCCGGGATGTAGGAATAAAGATAGGAAAGGTAATAAACGGAGATGAGCTTCTCCAGGATGGCCCTGTGAGAGACGACGGTCGAAGAGAGAAGAGTGGCGATCCGATCTTCCAAAAACACCATCTGAGGCATGGTGAGCGTCGCTTTTAGATATCCTTTGCTCTCCGCGTCTTTGAAGTATTGCTCATCGATCGCCTTGGCCCCGAACCCATAGACGTCGGGACGGAAAAGAAGGTTCCGATAGGAGCACTTCTCCCCTTCGATCCCTTTGAATGTGTGGATGGCGCCGGGGAAGATGAGGAGAGAGTCCCCTTTATGGAGGATCTCGCTCACCCCGTTCACCGTATGCTCGACTTTGCCTAAGATCACGTAGAAAGCCTCGTAATGCTCATGGCGGTGCAGCAAATAGGTGCAGTCATCGGCGATGAAGGTATGGAAAGGGCAAGGGATCTGCTCCATGCTCAAGATTTCTTTTTCGCTAGGCTTGCTGATTCCCATAGTCCAATTGTGCCTTCACCGGCTCTCTAAAAAGAACTATAACACACAAAAACTGACTTTAAAGCATTTTATTGAAACTATCCTTATCCCCGAATGAAAGCGCTTTGTCAAATAATAAGGCGTCGAAACGAAAAGAGCGAAAACTTTTGACGCAAGGCTGAGTTTCTAGGCCTTGTCAAAAAGAGATTCCCCCTCTTCTTCCTCCATCCATCATGAGCAAAATCAGCATCCTCACCTCAAGCAACGACCCCTGCTCGCTTTACGCGAAAGGGTTTTTGCTCTCCTATCTGAAGAAAGCCTGCCCTTCTTTTGAAGAGGAAAAGCCCGAAAAGACCTTCCTTTTGGCTCTAGCAAAAGACTGCCCAGAGTATAAAGAGCAAGCGAAATCCACGCTCCAGCATGACGGATTCTCCTATTTCAAGAAAGAAGGCAAGCACGTATTCCTCGCCTCCTCTCCCCGCGGCCTACTTTATAGCGTGGTCACCTACCTCCAAGACGATCTTGGCTTCCGCTTTTACGGCGAGGATGAGGAATACATCCCTTCTTTAAGCGAGATAAGCGATCCCAAAGAAAGGGTGGTGAACCCGCCCTTCGCCATGAGGAACTACCTCGTCGGCAAAACCTATGACGACAACCGCGAGAGCGGCTATTTCACCCCTAAGCAAGACAACTTCATCAAGACAAGGGCCTTGGACGTCTATACCTCGCTTGACGAGAGCCACGGCGGGAGCGCGCCGGTATACGGCAGGAACATCTCCCATAATTTCCGCCTCTACTGCCCTTTTGAAATCTATGGGGAAACCCATCCGGAGTTCTACCAGGACATCGTCTCGGGCTCCACCCCCATGAAAGCCATCGACATCACAAGCGGCTTGAAAGACGAGGACGGAAGCTTGGACGAATCCAAGGAGGCAAGCGTCGTCAAAGCCGTCATCGAGGAGATGAAGAAAGACATCGTCTCCCATCCTGACTGCACCTATTTCTCGCTCACCCAAGAAGACGGCGACCAGTATTTCAACGACGACCACAACCGGGAATTAGAGAAGAAATACAAGCGTTCCGGCCTGCTCATCCGCTTCTGCAACGCGGTGATAAGGGCCGTTCACCCTTGGGCGGAAAAGGCCCTGGGAAGAGACGTCAAGCTCGTCACCTTCGCCTACGACTACGCTTCTGAGGCCCCCGTCAAAGAAGAAAAAGGCAAAATCGTCCCTATCGATAACAGCGTCCTCGCGGACGAGAACCTCATCATCCAGATGGCCTTATTCGGGAACATGTGCCACTCCTATTTCTCCCCCAACCAACTGGATTCGGTGAAGAAGAAGCTGAAGGAATGGAAAGCCATAGGCAAACGCTTCTGGTTCTGGGGCTACGACATGGATTTCGCGAATTATTACGCCTACATCGATAGCTTCCACATCATCAAGCAAAACGTCTTAGGGTTCTTTGAGGCGGGATTCGAATACCTTCTCATCCAAGGCTGCCATGACGAAAGCCATAACTGGCAGGCCAATCTAAGAAGCTACGTCTACACGCGCCTCATGTGGGATCTCTCCCTAGAGCCGCTTGACCTCATCAAAGAATATCTAGAAGCCTATTACGGCCCCGCTTCCAATAAAGTCGCCAAGTTCATCTCCCTTTATCACGAGCATTACCAGGCCTTAATCCAAGAAGGCAAGGATCTCCGCTTCGCGACCTGGGGAAACCCCATCTATCCCGAGAACCTCCCTCTGGAGGTGGTGAGCTTAGGATTGTCCCTCCTGGAGAACGGGATCAAAGACATCGAAAGCTCCGGCCTAAGCGAAGAAAGAAAGCTGACCCTGAAGAAAAGGGTATACGGGGTGATGACCACCCCCTTAAACGCTCTCTACCTCAATTTCAAAGAGTATTACCCCGATAAGCCAATATCAGAAAGAGATATAATAAAGGAAAGATTCAGAAGCGCCTGCCTCGCCTCCGGGGCAACCCAGGCAAGAGAGACCTTCTCCATCGACAAATACCTCGCCTTCGTCGAAAGCGAGGACTACGAGATTAGACCCATCTACGAAAACGGGGACTGGCACCCGAGAAACATCAAGAAAGGAGCCTGACATGAAAGGAACCAAGAAGCTCATCGCCTTAGGCCTATTAGGATTCGCCCTCGCCGCCTGCGGAGGGAATGGCGACACCCCCTCTTCCAGCTCAAGCGAGCACACGCATACCTTCAAAACCGGCACCTACGCCTGCGAGGACCGCACCTGCACCACCTGCGGCAAGCTCGTCTCGGCCACCGAGAGCCACAAAAACACGCTGAACGCCAAAATCGAGCCCACCTGCGTGAACCAAGGCTACTCGGTCTATACCTGCAGCGACTGCAAGACCATCAGCAAAGGGGATTACCTCGCCGCTTTAGGGCATACCTACGAAGCGAATGAAACCGTGGTCTCGACCTGCTCTCACGTCGGCTACACCTCTTACAAATGCCTCCGCTGCGAGGCCAATTACAAAACCTACACGCCCGCCTTGGACCACGCCTTCGACGAAAGCAAGACCAAGCACACTCCGGCGACCTGCACTTCCTATGGCACCACCACAAAATATTGCACAAGCTGCGAGGAATTCATGGTCACCGAGTATCTTGCTCCTTTGGGCCACACTCCCGAGCCAAGCAAAGACAAGACCGTCGAGCCCACCTGCACGAGCGAAGGCTACACCCTCCACCACTGCACGACCTGCGATCAGGATTACAAAGACTCCTTCCTCGAGAAGAAAGGCCACGATTACGCGACCTTAGCAAGCGTCGAAGCGACCTGCGAGCACGGCTCTTACTCCAAAAAAGCCTGCCTCAATTGCGGGGAAATCGCTTACGTTGGCGGAAAAGAGAAAAGAAAGGCCCATAGCTTTGGAGAAGACGGGGCATGCGCCTCTTGCTCGAAGGATTATCACGAGGCCAATTACCTCTGCTTCCGCTCTGGCGATGTGGTGATTCCTTTCGTGGAGGATTCCGATTACGGCCATCTGGTCTATAGCGAAGCCTCCAGCGAAGCCATCACAGGCGAGGTGAACAAAGACGACGTCGCCTATTTGCTTGGCAAAAACGTGAACGCCATCGGCTTCACCGTCGGCAGCAACGACGCGACGAGCAGGAAGTATTCCTTCGAATGCGGCACCAGCAAAAAGAGCGTCTCCACGACTAGAAGCGAAGCCTACGCCTTCCATTCTTATTTCAAGATGGCTTTAAAGGACGAGGAAGGGAACGTCTCGAAGAATCTTTCGGAAGACGGCTCGCTTGTTTTCTCTTTGACCCACGATGTTTCCGGCGAAGCGGAGGAAACCCCTTCGGCCTTCCCGATCTTCAGCAACATCATCTCTTCCTATTCCTACGAAGATCCTTCCACTTGGATTGAGGGCCGCGACAATAGCAGCAACGTCACCTACTACCCCGGCATCGGATGGAAAATCGATTACTTGGGCGACACCGATAACAATTCCTACGTTTGCTATGTGAATAAGGAACTGATGGCCGAGCAAAAAGAGAAAGGCATGAAGAAAATCACGCTCACTTTCAAGAATACCTACGACGCCATCCCCTCCAAAATCAACGACGGGCGCCTTGATTCTTACTATGTCAACTACGACTGCTACGCATATCAATGGAACGCGGAGGAAGAGAAATACGAAAGAAAAGGCTTCGGGGCAGGCTGGCTTCACGCCACTCAGACGATGACCTACTCCGATCTCAGCAACATGGATTTCACCGAGATGGGCCTTGAGATGAACTTCGGCACCAACATTTGGAATACCCCAGGCAACCTCGCGGGCCACATCTATCTCACTTCCATCGCATTCGAGGCATGAAAATGGTCGCCGCTATCTCTAGAAACAAAACATACAAGAAAAAGAAGCCCGGCAACACCTGGCAAGAGAACCTTTTCATCGTCACTTGTCTCCTCATCCCGGTCGTCTATTTTCTTGTCTTCTACGTCTACGTGAACTTCGACTCCTTCCTGATGGCTTTCCAAAAGCCCGTCGGAGGCAAAATCGAATGGACGCTAGACAACTTCACCTGGGTTTGGGAAAGGGTCACCAAAGGCAGCACGCTAGAAACCGACAACCTTCAGGTCGCCTTTCAGAACACCTTCATAACCTTCGGCGTTCAAATCGCCCTTTTCTTCGTCGGGCTCGTCGTTTCCTACGCGATTTACAAGCAAGTTCTGGGCTACAAAGTCTTCCGCGTCCTGCTTTATCTCCCCGCGATCATCTCAGGCGTCGTGACCTCCTTCTTCTACATCGAGCTCATGAACGCGAGCTGGCTGCAGGAGATGCTGACGAACCTGTTCCACCTCGACTATCAGATCAAATCCCCGTTGATGGACCCCGACTTCGCGAACTGGATGGTTCTTTTGAACTTCATATGGCTCGGCATCCCCTCCAATTTGATCCTCTGGGGCGGGGCCTTCAGCCGCATCCCCACCGCCGTTTTGGAATCCGCGCGCATCGACGGCTGCAACTGGGTGAGGGAGCTCTTCCAGATCATCCTCCCCATCATCTGGCCGACGTTCGTCATGCTCATCACCACGAACCTCGCCGGGATATTCGGCTGCACCGGCGCCGTATTCCTTCTAACGGGCGGGCAATACGGCACCCAAACCGTGAGCAACTGGATGTACATGAAGGTTCAGCTGGCGAACACAAGCACCGACCTCGCTTTGTATCGCGCCTCCGCCTTGGGGCTCGTCTTGACCCTCATCAGCTGCGCAATCGCCTTGTTCGTCCGTTTCTTCCTCAATAAGCGCGTCCAGGAGGTGGAATTCTAATGAAAAGCCTCGCTAGATATTGGAAAGACAGGCATCTTTCCGTCTCGGAGATCGTCCTCCGCATCTTGGCCTTCCTCTTCTTGGCCCTCGTATCCTTAAGCTACATCTACCTCATCTTCTGGTGCTTCTATTCCGGAGCCAGGGACAAGCTCGATCTGGCCAACAACCCCTTCGGCTTCAGCTCCCTCCATTTTGAGAACTACGTCGACGTCTTCTCGGTCATCGAAAGCAACGGGACGAGTTTCTTCGGGATGATCCTCAACTCCCTCTACTTCTCTTTCCTGGGCCCTTTCCTTTGCATCTTCGTGACCTGCAGGCTCGCTTACGCCGCCGCGAAATACAAATTCCCCGGGGCGAAGCTCATCTACATCATCGTCCTTATCGTCACCACTTTGCCGCTTTACGGCACAAGCAACGCCCAGTACAAACTGCTTTATAACCTCGGCTGGATCAACAGCAGGCTGATGCTACTAACCTCCCTCAACGGGTTCAACATATACTTCCTCTTCTTCTACGCCTTCTTCCAGTCCCTGAGCTGGACTTACGCGGAAGCCGCCCAAATAGACGGGGCGAACCCCTGGCAGATCTTCTACAGGGTCATGCTCCCCCAGGCGCTTCCGATGTTCGGCTCCCTCTTCTTGATGCTGTGGATCACCGACTGGAACAGCTACGGCACCGCGCTCATCTACTTGCCGAAGATGCCAACGCTCGCGGTAGGCATCTACCAATTCAAAACGCTAACGATGTATACGAACCGGATGGATCTCCTCTTCGCCGCCTGCGCGATCTCGATGCTCCCGCCGCTAATCCTATACGCCTTCTGCAACAAAACCCTGATGTCGAACGTCTCAATCGGCGGCATCAAAGAATAAATTAGGTCAATCGAATTCATGGAGGAACAAAAACAATGAAAAAGAAAAACCTGCTCGCCCTTTCCCTGGGCACCCTCGCCCTAGCCACCCTCGCCGGCTGCTCAACCGCCGCGAAGGTCGGCGACGCCAAAACCATCCAGATCTACGCTTGGGAATCCGGCTTAGGGAAGGTGTGGCTAGAGAAGATAATCGAGGATTTCAACGCGAGCCAGACGGAATTCACGGCCACCTTGGAGACCTCGACGGACGCCGCCAGCATCATCAAGAGCCTCGACGTGGGCAGCTCCAACCCCTACGACCTCTATTTCACGATGCTCAACAGCTTCCAGCATTACGATGAGTTCTACGCGCTTGACGAGGTTTTGGAATACAAAAACGAAGGCGAGAGCAAAGCCATCAAAGACAAATTCTACCCAGGCTACCTCACCGCCTCTTTGGATCCCGATGACAATAAGCACCGGCTATTGAGCTACGGCAACACCGTCGGAGGCATCGTCTACAACAGGAGCATGGTCTCGGAAAGCGACCTTCCTCGCACCACCGACGAGCTGAGCGACCTCGTCGTCGAGCTCGAAGGCAACGGCAAATACGCCTGGCTTTTCTACAACAACAGCGACAACAACGGCTACTGGAACTACCTCTCCACCGTCTGGGCCGCCCAATATAACGGCTTAGATTATTACTACAACACCTTGATGAAGCTCAAAGGGGCGGATGGCTCTTCCCCTAGCCGCGATGTTTTCGAGCAAAAAGACGGCCGCTACGAAGCCTTCAAGGTGATGGAGCAGATCCTCACCCCGAGCAACACCCATCCGCAGTGCACCTCTCAGAACTTCACGACCGTCCAGATGCTTTACCTCCAAGGCGCGGCCGCTTTGACGGTCAACGGCTCCTGGCTCTTGAACGAGAACAGCTCCACCGCCGACATCGGCATGATGAAGACCCCCGTCATCTCCTCGATCGTCGATCAGCTCGAGGACAAATCCATCAAAGACGACGAGATGCTCTCGAAAGTCGTCAAAGCAATCGACGATGGCTCGTCTTCTTACGCCGGAGTCACCGAGAAGGACTTCGCCAGGGTCAAGCAGGCGAGGAACCTCCTTTACAACAACTCCGCCGAGCAATACGTCTTCGTCCCCAAATACAGCAACTGCATCGATGGCTCGGTCAAATTCCTTGAGTATTTCTACAAGGATTCCAGCGTCCTCACCTACATGAACGCGCTTCATCTGCCTAGCAACGTGAGGCTCGACAACGAATCGCTTTACGATGGCAGCAACGACGCCGCGTGGAACAAGCAGCTGTTCCAATACGCCGAGAACGAAGGCCTCATGAACCGTTTGGACAGCAGCTACGTCTTCCGCGATCACAGCGTTTCCTGCATCGCCAACATCAGCACCGCTCAGAAGCTCATCAACGCGAACCCCAAAGCCAGGGAGAACGCGGATGGCCTTTGGAGCGACATGCTTGCGAAGATAGAAGAGAACTGGGAGGAATGGTCCAATGCCTAAACCCAAAAGAAAACTGCTTCTGCTCTCTTCTTTTCCCCTCATCTTCGCTTTGGGGCTCGCCGCTTCCTTTGGCTTAGCAAGCACCCCATCTTTCTCTGTCTTGGCCGGGTCAAGCCTGCGTTACGCGCTCTCTTCTTCGACCGTCGTCGATTCGCGGATCAATTCGGGCGACTTGAGGACAAGCGGAGAGGTCAAAGGCGAAGACTCCACCTTGGTCTTAGGCGAAGGAAAGGCCATCGCCAAGATGAAGATCAACAACTACGTCGACGCAGGGCTAGAGTACGTATATAACGCCTCCTTCGACGTGAACATCAAAACCCTCGACGAAGGCGGGAGTTTCCGCATCTGCTCCGGCCTTCCTGGCGTCTCTTCTTCTTATGATGGGGAAGGGTCTTTGGTCATTGAGATAGAGAACAAATTCGGCTTCTATTTCCTCTCCGTCACCGAGTACCTCGGCGAAGGGATCGCCAACGAGCTCTGCAAAAAGGCGGAGGCCTCTTGGATCAAAGAGGCGAAGGCCCTTTCCTTCCTCATCCGCTTCGAGACCGACGGCACTTATAACCTCTCCATCAACGGGGTCAAAATCCTAACCGATGCGAAAGCCTTAAGCAGCGGGGCCGGCTATTTTGGCTTCATGAGCGAAGGCGCCAACGAAATCCGGATTTCTTCCCTGAACGTCTATGGCTACACCTACAGCTCCCCGGAGAACGTCCCATCTTATCTTGAGACTTTCGACGAAGAGAAAGGCCATTACAACGCGAACTATTTCTATAGCTCCTCCTCTGCCGCTCCGATTTCCCCAAGCTACCTTGCCGTAGATGAGGATACAGGATATCTCCACTTCTCAAACGTCGGCAACTCGCAGATCACCACGCGTTACATGTACTCCAATTTCTCTCTGGAATTCGAGATTCCCGAGATGCAGAAGGAAGTGATCAAGGACGATGAGGGGAACATCCTCTCACCCATCACCTCGAACTTCGGAATCAGCTGGGGCGAAAGCAATGTCACCGACGATCCCGGCAACACCTGGATGTACCACACCTGGATCCATTTCGAGAACCTCGCCAATAGCAATTCCATCGATCACACCGTCCAAAACGACATGCCCTTCGTGACGCTTTACTCCAGCAGAAGCGCGCTTCATCGCATCGTGCTCCCCGAGGAATATCGCTTCTTCTCCCCAAAGGAGACAAGAATCCCCACCATCAAAATCACGATGATCGACGGGGTCGTCGACCTTTATCTCAAGTGGGATGAGGGCGAATACGGGGCGAGCTTCTTCCATTATGACCTCGGCCAGACCGAGGAAGGTTATGTGAGGATCCTCACCCTTGGCGACTCTTCTTTGCCTTCTAGCGGAATCAAATACCTGACCTCGAACAATTTCAGCATCGATAATCTAACTTTGAAGAACCTCGACGCGGAAAGCTACCGTCAGCAGACGAGCGTCGGCTATAAAGCCAACGGCATCGCCGGCGGCAGCGACTTCGACTACTCGACCACCACAGACGATGGCGACTTGATCGCCAATAAGCTAGGCGAGAAGAAGAGCGAGGGCAAAAACGCGCTCCCCTATGCCTTAGGCATCTCCAGCGTTCTAATAGCCCTCTCCGCCTCTTTCTATTTCTTCTTCAAAAGGAGCTAAGCCATGAACAGAATCATCAAAAAGCCATTGCTCGCCTTGCTTCCTCTTTTCGCGTTTTCTTTAAGCGCGTGCAATGACGCGACAAGCAAAGTCTGCTCCCTTTATCAAGACGGGGCGAGCTACGTGACCACCGCCAAAGGCGAAGCCAAGCCCTATAGCGCCGTGAGCTACGAAATCACGGGAGGAGACGAGGTCATGCCTATCGCCGGATTCTACGTCCCCTATTCTTCCGGCGGTTCCGTCGACGGCCACTCGATGCCCGATTTCCTCACGGAAGAGGTCTTCCAAGAGCTCGAGGACTGCGGAATCAACACCTTCGTCTACGGCATCGACAGATGGAGCACGGGAGGAGAGAACACCGCCCTCAAGAAAGCCCTGGACCTCTGCGAGGAGCATAGCATCGGATACTACGTCTCCGCTTACGAAGTGATGGCCCAGCTTGGCTCGCACACCACCAAATACCCGGTCGAGCAGATGGACATGGGGTTCTTGGAGTCCCTCATCAACGAGATCAGCGACGACGGGAAGCGCAAAGGATTCATCGGGCTTCACGCTCTCGACGAGCCCTTTTCCCATGAGATCGACAATCTTTCCGTCCTCTTCAAGGCCTTCTATGACCTCGAAATCGTCAAAGAAAGGGGCTATGACCTCTTCGCCAACGCCCTCGGGACTTGGGAAGGGGACAACAATTTCTACGGCTACGACGCTCCTTTGACTTACGATGAGTACATGCAGAAGTTCTTCGAGGAGCTGAAAGGCATCAAGATGCTCTCGGCGACCCAATACCCCTTCACCTCGGCGAATACGAGCGAAGAAGAGATAAGCTCCAACCTTTATAGCCTTCTTGCCAAATACAGGAAGTACGCCAAAGACAACAACGTCTCCCATTGGAGGATGCTCCAAGCCGGCGGGCAATGGAACGACGACCAGCAATGGATCGAGTCCGTCTCCCCCTATCCCAGCGAAGGAGAGCTTCTCTTCGACGTCAACACCTCGCTTGCTTTCGGCGCCAAAGGCATCCAATACTTCCCTCTCATCCAGCCTTTCTACTTCGCTTACGAGAAAGGGGGCACCTACGACTTCGATAACCGCAACGGCCTGATCGGGGCGGATGGCAACCTCACGAGGTGGTATTACTACGCCAAGCGCGCCAACACCGAGATCCAGGCAATCGACCACGTGCTCATGAAGTCTTCCAATGAAGGCGTCATCGTTCATGGCGACGCCGCCAAAAAGTATGTCGTGGGAAGCGGCGATCTGGAAGGCGCCTATATCGAGGAGGGCAAATGGAGGGAGCTGACTTCCATAAGCGGGAAAGACTGCATCGTCGGCTGCTTCGACTACCTTGGAGGGACCGCCCTCTACGTCGTGAACTACTCCCGCACCGAGAAGAGCGACATCGAGCTGAGCTTCAGCGACAACTACCGCTATGAAGTCATTCAGCGCGGCGTCTCCGCGGATGTCGTGGGCAATTACATCCCTCTCACCCTCGATACGGGAGAGGGCGCTCTAATCGTCCTTAAATAAGGATTGTTAAGCAATTAAAAGACCGCTTCTCGCGGTCTTTTTCAACATGCTTAATATCTTCTTATATACCTTCAAGAAGAAATTTCCAAAGCGGGATGAATCGATATGGAAGCCATCGAGATCAAGGCTTTGCTCCTCTTCGTAAGTCACGATCGCCAGTTTGGCGTTCGGGTGCCCGTCTTCTGCGTATTTCACCAAAGCGGATGTCTCTCTTTCGAATGCGAGGCTGTCTTTAAGAGAATAGGCGACCTGGATCAACGCATCCTCATCGCTCAGGTAAAAATCAGCGTCGAGCTTTTTTCCTTTGAGGCAATAGAGTTTCCCTTTCGCCCTCCTATAAAGCTCAACCGCCACCGCGTTCTCAAGCAAAGCGCTGGCCTTATCGTCCACGAAAAGGCCAAGAATGCCGTTGTCCATGAAATAGAACTTCGGATTGCTGTTCTTGTCCAAAAAGGAAGCATAGTAATTTTGGACTTGGAATAATAAATAGGCATCTTGGCAATAGGAGCAATAGTAAATGACTATATCTTTCGATATTTTGCAGCCGCTTCCAGAGATTAGGCTTTGAAGCCTTGTGCAAGAAAGATCTTGCCCCACCGATTCCGCTATTTTTTGATGAGCAGCTTAAGGCCGTTTTCGTTGCGGATCCTTTGCCTCGCAATGATGTCGCCATAGAGAACCTTTTGAAAAACGTTTGAAGCGCATCCACGTTTATCGGCAAAAGAAAGGGATTCAGGAAATCCCCCATAAACAAAATAATCTCGTAGAGTGGAGATCATCTTGCCTTTCTCCCCTGCGGCGTGGCACCTCTCAGGGATGAGGCTTGCCCTTGGATATTCTTTGAATGAATACGGAAGGATTTCTTTGAAAAAATATCGCCCGCTTAATTTCCCAGGAATTTCTTTAGAAAGCATTCTTGCGTTGCTGCCGGCTATATCTAGCCTCAAGCCTTGATTGGCTGCCCTTAGGGCAAACCTTTCCCAGCCATCGACGTTTTGAATCTCGTCGAAGAAATAGAAATGCTCCAATGAGCTGATTTCCTCGGCGACTTCCAGGATGTCGTCAAAATCGCTTAAAGCAAAGCCGAAAAGTCTTTCGTCCCCCAAGTTGATGTAGATGATCTGCTTCCAACTCTTTCCCTCATCAATCAAATCTTTAGCCCTTTTGTAAAGTGAGGCCGTCTTCCCAGCGAAGGGTGGGCCTGCAAGGAAAACAAGAGCGGCTTCGTCAACGCCTATGATTTCGATCTCGATGGCCTGAACGTTCTGAATCTCCTAGACGGCAAGCACAGCATCTTGAATTGGATCGCGCTGCTTTCGGAGAATCGCATTTTCTCCTTGCAGGAGCAAATCGCTTTCACCGCCAGAGATTATCTCATAAGGAACTTCTCCCTCGATTTGAGCCAATGCAACGTCATAATCGGCTATCGCGCGGACGATTCCTATTTCTCTTACGCGCACGCCTTCCTCAGCAACGCCCTCCCTTTGAGGAGTCTCGGCGAAGCTTTGTTCTCAGGGAAGCTTGGCTCGCGGTTCGTCTTGGTGTCAAAACGTTCTTTTGAGAGGATAAGCTTCGCTAAGGCCATCGCCATCGATAAAGAGGAATATTATGCGAAATATGTTTCAAGGGACCTCCGGGCGAGGTCCGCTTACCAAAAGGAAATCAAGAAGAGGCCCGCTTACCAAAACGACATCTTCGTCATGGATATCTTAAGGCAAAGGATGAGAAACGATGATCCGCGCATACAACGAATTGTACTTAAATGAGGCCGCCCGCTGCTTGGCCCACGCCTTTGATTACGCGCTCAACGACTGCCTCTTGGATCCCGATTGGTTTGGGGAGATTTTCCTTTCCTCCCCAAAAAGCGAGCAATTCGCGAAAGGCAACCCCCTTTACCTAGCAGGCAAATCCGGCGAGGAGCTCGCCTTGGGCATTCTTTTGGAAGCCTTTCCGAAAAAGAGATTCCCTAAGCCATCCTTCCATGAAAGCAGGAGCAAGGAATATTGGGCCGGCTGGGCTCTTGCTCATTACCAGTGGCGTTCCTCCAGAAGCTTCAAAGACATCCTCTCCAAAGTCCCCTTAAGCGAGATTCTCTCGATGTACCCTTCTTTCCATGAGATGGACATCTCGCGTTTCCACGAGTCGATGGACCGCCGCCTAGAGGAAAGGAAAGGAAAGACAAAGCTAGCCATGATCAGGGAGAGCAGAGGCCTTTCGCAAAGCAAGCTCGCTTCGCTTTCCGAAGTCGGGATCAGATCCATCCAGCTTTACGAGCAAAGGATCAATGACATCGACAAAGCCCAAGGGCAGACCTTATATAAGCTTTCCGTGGCTTTAGGCTGCCTCATCGAGAATCTTCTTGAACATCCAGCCTCGATATAAACGCTTTATACGGTCGCGTATTCTTTCTTTTCTTCCTCGCTTAAGGAAGCGTCCCTTTTCTTTAGCTTCATGTTGATGATCTCATGAGAGAAAGCCATCAGGCAGGCGAGAGCAAGCACGAGGAAAGGCAAAGCCTCGTATAGATTAAGGGACTTGGCGAACAAGCCATAAAGAGGGGAGATAAGGAGATTGCCAACATAAGCGATGGCCATCTCTAGTCCCATGATTCGCTGAGAGAGCGTCCTGGAGAAACGATAGGGCGTCGAGCGGATGATCGCCGGGTATATCGGCGCGCAGCCTAGCCCGATCATCAAGAATCCGGCGATCGAGAAAGCGTTATGGAAGGGAAGAGCGGCCAAAATGGCCCCGGAGATCAAGATCCCTTCCCCCATCCTCATCATGCTCTTCTCGCTGATCTTAAGCGAGATGAGCCCGCAGAGGAACCTGCCCGCGGTGATGCCGATATAGAACAAGGAATCCAATCTCGCGGCTTCCTGGGTGTTGAATCCCCTGCCGCATTGGAAGAAGAAGCCTCCCCAGGCTCCGCTGGTGGTCTCTAACCCGCAGTAGCAGAAAAACCCGAGCATCGCA
This sequence comes from Parasutterella excrementihominis, assembly GCA_963614595.1. Taxonomy (GTDB): domain Bacteria; phylum Bacillota_I; class Bacilli_A; order RFN20; family CAG-826; genus Alloenteromonas. Next base: position 44,933 of record CAVECL010000012.1, read on the forward strand.
AGATAAAACACGGGGTTCTTGAAGACCTCTTTCTTCGACGGGGCTTTGCTTTCTTGCTTTTCTTCGATCGCTTCTCCCCTGCTTAAAGACTCCACCTTGTTCCACAAAGGAAGGGAGATGAAGGCGATCGCGGCGATCAGGAACTGGATGCAGGAAATCAGCAATATCCCCTTGTTCCAGCCTGACGATTGGTTCGAGGAATCGATGAACGGGGCGATGAGCAAAGGGGAAATTGACGCCCCCACGCCCCAGGAGCAATGAAGCCAGTTCATGTGGATGGCCTTGTAATGGAGGGCGACGTAGTTGTTCAAGGCCGCGTCGATCGCCCCCGCCCCTAGGCCAAGAAGCACGGCGATCGGGAAGAAGGCCCAGACGTAGTCTTTGCTCACCAAATGGAAGCAGAGGAGCCCGCAGGCGGTCAGGAGAATCGAGAAAGAGACGACGAACTTCGTCGAGAATCTCTTGATCATCCTGTCGCTCAGCAAAGAGGAGACGATTGTGCAGAAGGAGACGACGAAGCCGATGTATCCGGCCATGTCGGGAGCGATCTCCAAATTCTCCGCGATCGCGGGGAAAGTGCTCCCAAGCACGCTGTCGGGAAGCCCAAGGGAGATGAAGACAAGGTAGATGACCAGTAGCAAAAGCACGCTCATCAAGAGCGAATGATAAAGAGAAAGGATGACGAAAACAAGGAAGCAAAAGCGCTTCTGTTTTCTTTATCTATCTGCGCACGCGCGCATTAGGAAAAGATAAAGCCCCACCCGCTTTAGTAACCAATCAAGAACCTTAAGTTAACAGAAAAATATTTTTTGTAAATTTCTTATTGACACATATTTAAAGCCTTTGTAACATAATGGCGTCAAGAGGAAACAAGGACTCTTGAAAGGTATTGGAGGAAAGAAAAAATGAAACCCAAATCCCTCAAAACGAAAATCATGTGCTTGGCCTTAGGGGCGACCGCGATCGCGAGCCTCGCCTCCTGCGGCAATAGCTCCGCGAATGAGGAATCCACCCTAGCGCCGGAGCTGGCCTACCATGAGGCCTCGGCCTTAGTGACGGACGAGGAGAGCGGAGGCATCACGGATCTTCTCCTCGATGCCATAAAAACCGGCGGCAAGAGCGCCATCAGCGGAATCGTCTCTTCCCTCGCCACCACCGCGATCAACAGCTTCCTCAAGGAACTAGGCTATGACACGCGCTCCATCACCGAGAAGAAGCTCGACGCCCTCTCCGAGAAGATGGACCAGCTGAAGGAAATGATGGCAGCGGGCTACGCGAACATCACCCGCAAGATCGTCGAGATCCACAACAAAGACGTCTTGGATAAGCTCCTTGAGAAGATTCAGGACGTCCGCTCCCCCGTCATCGCCCAATTGACCGGCCTCGTCTCAATCTCCGAGAAAGAGCTCGACGAAAGCTACGACAAGGCCAAATTGGCCCAGGAAAAGCAGACCTTCTACGAAGGCTTGGACAAGATCACCTTCGTCAAGGTCAGCGGCAACGAGCTCTGGTTCGCCGCCGAGAACCTCGCCAACTCGATCATGAAGCCAAGCCAAGCCGATGGCTCCTTGAAGCTCTTCGACCTCTACGAAGAAACCTTCGGGGCCCTGGAGACTTGGGATTACATGACCATCAAGCCCAGAAAGCAATTCATCAGCTACCTCGCGATGCTCGTCAACGGCCTCGCGGAGCTTGCGAAGATCCAGGCGAGCCACAAAGCCTCCGCCTACGACGAAGGCGACGCCAACCGCCTGATCATCGAGCAGGGCGTGAAGGACATGGCCAGCGCGGTGAACGCCTTGAACGAGCAGTTCCAGGCGCAGCTCATCGAGCTCGACAACATCCAGAAGGACCATGACGAAGGCCGCCACATGATCCACCGCACCAGAGGCAGCGACGGCGAAGGCAACCTGGTGATCACCAAAGACGACGCCATCAGCACCCGCCTCTTCCCGGTCACCCCCGGCAACAGCGAGTACAACTACGCGACCTTCACCACCTTGGAGGACAACTACTTCAACGACCTCCATTACGGCCAATGGGACTATGGCGAGTTCATCTACGCCTTAGACGCCAGCGAATACGCAAGGATCGGCAACACGATCGTCAACGAATACGCCGCCTACGCCAAATCCCTGGGCTACGCCGACTTCACCACCTACACCGTCAAGGATTATCTGAAAGACATCGGCTTCATCTGCTACGAAAGCGACCTCTACGCGAAAGCCAAAGGCTTCTACAGCCACGTCGAAGACAGCACCTGGACCGAAAAAGAAGGCTTCCAGAACGACCACAACGGCTTGAAAGCCCATTACACGAGCTTCATCGACAGAACCAGCAAGACCGATCTCATCGATCAGGTTCAGACCTACACCGACTACATCTGGAGCTCCACCGAGACCAACTACATCAAAGGCGAAGGCCTCGACAGCTGGTATCTCTGCTTCATCAGGGCCGACAGCCAGGCCTTCCTAGGCGAGGTCAAGCGCATCACGATCAACTACGTGAGCAGCGCGACCTCCCACAGCTCCATCTGGAACAAGCTCTACAAGGGCCACTGGACCTGGAGCAAAGATAGAGGAACCTGCCTCGGATTCCTCGATCAGCACAAAAAATAAGCGAGAGGAGCATAAACAGGGGCGGCCCAGCCGCCCCTTCTTATTTCAAGAGAATCGAGAACATATATAATTTGGGGGATTCAGGAGCAAGAATATGAAACAAGCCAGTTCCAAAAAGAAAATCAGCATCGCCTTAGCCGCCTTGGCCTTCGCCTCGTTGCTTGCTGGATGCGCGAGCAGCAAACCCTCCTCAAGCAGCGAGAACCCCTCGTCTAGCCAAGCGGGCGTCCCTGCCTTGGCCGGAGCGAGGATCGTGGAGGATACGAAATTCCATAGCGCCAACCTCCTAGAGGTCTCGCAGAAGAGCTTCGAGGATCTAGGCTTCGCCCTCGGGGATTCCTGCAACGTCACCTTCAGCAATGGGGCGACTTACCGCGATGTCCCCTATTTCAACGGCTACTACGTGAAAAACGGCAAGCCCGTCATCGTGGCCTACCCTTCCAGCAGCTGCATCCTGGTGACCCTCAACAACGTGGGCATCTGGGAAGATGCGAAGCTCTCTTCTTCCGTCACGGTGAGCATCACCTTGAACGAGAAGGGCAAATACCTCGCCACCCAAGAAGCCCTCAGCCAAAGCTATTCCTTGGAAAGAAGCGAATATTCAAGCGACGAGGAATTCTCGAACTTCCGCGCCTTGAAGGGCGGCTCGCTCAAGGACGATTTCATCTACCGCGGGGCAAGCCCCTTCGACAATTCCAGGAACAGGGCGGAAGTCACCGATGCCCTATTGAAGAAATACTCCATAAAAGCGATCGTCGACCTCGCGGACGGGGAAGAGGACATGAGCTCCTATAAAGCCGATGCCACCTATTCCTTCCCCTACAGCGAATCCCTTTATGACTCCGGGGACGTCATCCTGCTTAGCATGGGTTCGGGATATAGCTCCGATGCCTATATGCAAAGCGTTGCCAAAGGCGTGAGGCACATGCTGAGCAAATCCAGCCCCTACTACATCCACTGCATGGAAGGGAAAGACCGGACCGGCTTCGTCTGCACGCTAATCGAGGCTTTGGCGGGAGCCACCTATGACGAGATGAAGGCCGACTACATGAAGACCTACGAGAATTACTACAAGGTGAGCGAGGCAAACGACCTTGAGAAATATAACGCGATCGTCTCCCTCTACTTCGATTCCTTCTGCGAGTTCCTGCACGGGGAAAGCGACGTGAGCAAGCTCAAAAAGGCTTCCTACGCGGAGGATGCGAAGGGATATCTAAAAAAGGGAGGGCTGAGCGAAGAGGAGGTCTCTTCCTTCCTGACCCTCATAACGAAGTGAGCAAGGAAAAGCGGCAAAATGGCGATTGCCGCTTTTCTTTTTGGGCGAATCACTTCGCTTTGAAAACGGAATTGTGCTCAATATTCTCTTTTGCCGCTCATGAATTTGGATGTAAGCGCTTAAAGCGCGATAATTCCCCCATCAAAGGACTTCATTAGCCAAAAGAATTATGAAAGCGAAGAAAAAAGCATTGGCCTTGATGGCTCTCTCACTTTGCCTTCCCTTAATGGGCTTATCTTCCTGCGGGGGCCAAGGCGATGGGGCTTCTAACAGCATCATCGCCTCGCACGACCACGTTTACGAAACCGTAAGCGAAACGAAAGCGACCTGCACCGAGAAAGGCAAAAAGACGGAACGCTGCGCCATCTGCGGCAAAGAAACAAGCGAAGAGACCCCTCCTTTAGGCCATTCCTTCTCCCCTTGGGCGAAGAAAAGCGAACCCACCTGCACGGAGGCGGAAATCCTGCAGAGGAATTGCACCCATGAGGGATGCAAAGAGGAAGAGACCAAAGAAGGCGAGCCCGCTTTGGGGCATCTCTGGGGAGAGTGGGTAAGGGAAGGAGAGAAAATGATCAGAGCCTGTTCAAGAGAAGGATGCGGGGAAAAAGAGGAGAAGATCGCCCCGCTCGTGAAGCTTTTCGCTCTTGAAGAAGGCAGCCTCCCCTATACCGACAACGTGGCCGATTACCTTAGCGCGGAAGATCCTAACGTCAGCGACTACCTTTGCAGCGACGAAGGGAACCAAGGCTACAAAGTGCGTTGGCTCAATAGCTACGACGGGGCGACCGCTTGCCGAATCGAGTGCTCAAAGGACGAGGGTTTCAGCGATCCGATGATCACCGAGGCTGACGCTTCCGCTAGCCAGGCCTACCTCTACAATCTCGAAAAGGCCTCCCTCTACTACATCCGCGTCGTCGTGACGGACGCCGAAGGCGAGCACGCATCCAACGTCACCACCTTCGAAACGTCGGATTTAGGCCCGCGCCTATTGAAGGTCGGCGGCATCCATAACGTCCGCGACGTCGGAGGATACATGACCTCCGAAGGAAGGACCCTTCAGAACATGCTGATCCGCGGAGGAGCCCTCTCCCCAAGCACCTTCGAAGCCTATAAGGACATCAACATCACCGAAGAAGGGAAGGCATACATGAGCCAGACGCTCAAGATCAAGACCGACTTCGATCTCCGCCTCGCCTCGGAAAACCGCGCCCCGGGAACCTCGGAAGACTCCGGCTTGACCCAAAGCCCGATTCCCAATGCCAATCTGGAGTATTACGGGGCCAATGGCTATGAAAGCATCTTCTCCGAGAAAGAGACGGTCCGCAAGATATTCTCCGCCCTGTCGGACGAGAAGCGCTATCCCGTTTACCTGCATTGCACCGGGGGAGCGGACCGCACGGGGACTTATTGCTTCCTTTTCAACGCCCTTCTCGGCGTCAGCGAGAAGGAGCTCATCCACGATTACGAATACACCTCTTTCTCCCTCTACGGCGAGAGGAATTCCAAAAGCGAAGAGCCCTATCACTTCAAACAGACCCTTGAGAGAATCAAGTCCGATTACGAAGGGGATACCCTCCAAGAGAAGACGGAGAACTTCCTCAAAAGCGTCGGGGTCACCGAGACCGAGATCTACAACATCAAGGCCATAATGCACGCTCAGCCCACGAAGGAAGAGGACAAGCCGACTCCAGTCACCTACAATCAGGCTTTCGACTTCAGCTCAGGCAGCAT
>CAVECL010000013.1:0-48033 GCA_963614595.1 Parasutterella excrementihominis
CTTCTTTTTCAAGTTGGTGGCCCAAGGCGGGGTCGAACCGCCGACACCGGCATTTTCAGTGCCGTGCTCTACCAGCTGAGCTATCGGGCCAAGCGAAGCGTCCGGACCGATGCGATGATGGTAGCACGGCACTGAGACACTAGGTATTAAACTTGGCGGACCATACGAGATTCGAACTCGTGATCTTCTCCGTGACAGGGAGACATGTTTGACCACTACACCAATGGTCCGTCTGCGCGATTGCGCGAGAAATATTATCCAAACTTCAATAAGATATTTCAACAAGGAATTTGGCAATTTCTCGTCTTTTTACTAAAAAGGCCAGGCAGGCGTCTGGCCTTTCGCTTAATAATTCGCGACGGAAAGTTCGAAATAGGATTGGGGATGGTTGCAGACAGGGCAAATCTTCGGGGCGAATTTGCCAATCACGATGTGCCCGCAGTTGCGGCATTTCCACACCGCTACCTCTTTTGAGACGAAGACAACGCCGCCTTTGACGTTTTCAAGAAGCTTTTTGTAGCGTTCTTCGTGATGCTTCTCAATCTCTGCGACCATGCGGAATTTCGCGGCGATCTCATGGAAGCCTTCTTCCTCAGCGATTTTGGCGAATTCTGGATACATAGTGGTCCATTCATACGATTCGCCGTTCGCTGCTTCCTCTAGGTTTGCATCGGTGGATTTGACGTCGCCTCCTTCAAGGTACTTGAACCACATCTTCGCGTGCTCCTTCTCGTTGTCGGCGGTCTCCAAGAACAAGGCAGCGATTTGCTCATAGCCTTCTTTCTTGGCTTTCGAGGCGAAAAACGTGTACTTGTTCCTTGCCTGGGATTCGCCCGCAAAGGCTTCTTGCAGGCATTTTTCGGTTTTAGATCCTTTTAGTTCCATGGGTAAATCTCCTTTATGCCTATATTATATGGAAAGAGAGAAACAGGTGTTGGGAAATGCTCACTCTTTTGGAGCGGGCAGATAGGAGATATGCTCGATGTTTTCTTCTTCCGCACTGTAATCAAGCATGAATTCGTAGACGGCGTCGCGCAATTCCTTCTTGCGTTCCGGGATGGATTTCTTCATGTCTGGATAGAAAGGGTGAGAGACGTGAATCGTCATCTTAGGTTTTCTGTGCTTTGAGAAGAAATGGGGCTTGCGGTAAGTCGTGCAGAAAGCGACGACGGGCGCCCCTAGAGTCGCAGGATAGACGAAGGAATCATCGGGATAGTTGCGGATATGGGTGCAATAAGGCCAAATGTGCTTCTCGGGGTAAATGACAATTGCCCTTTTTTGGGCATAGCGGTAACGCACCGCTTCTTCAAAGGCCTCTTTGTGTTCCATGTCGGGAATCGGCAAACAGCCTAACATCGAGACGAGAGAACGGATAAAAGGAATTGATATAGCATCGCTGTCGGCGAGGACGTAGCTCCTTTTGGGATTGCCGATGAAGCACTGTACGAGCCAGCCATCAGCGATTTGGGTGTGATTCCCGTAGAAAAACACCCCCCTCCTAAACAAGATGCGAAGGTTCTTCTTGCCCTTAACCTTGACTCCATATCCAAGTTTGCCCACGAGCCAAAGGATCGGGAAGGCGATGAAATAATATAGGAAGAAAGATATCGCGGACCAAAAGGGATTGTGGCGATGAATGTATTTGTACTTCGACGGGAAGGGCTTCTTTTTGATTTTCGTGCCGGCGAAGTCATCATTCAACGGGTCGCGGTAATAAACGATCTTCGGCGTCTTGTTCATAATTTCGGGTCTTATTGTACTAGCAAGGGGGCAAGAAGCAACAAAAGAGGGGCGAAAAAAGGCCCCTGTAAGGAGCCTGGTTTGATTGGTTGCGGGGGGTGGCTTCGATCCACCGACCTCCAGGTTATGGGCCTGGCGAGCTACCGGGCTGCTCTACCCCGCGATGTCTGCCGTTTTGCGGCAAGGAGTATGATAGAGAGGCCCGTCGGCTTTGTCAAACTTTTTTAGAGAAACGGTAGAGTCTCGCCCCGAAATCGAGGATTACGGCGACGTTCTCGCCCAGCCCCGTGCCGCTCCATTCTTGTTTAAGGCGAAGCCCATCGCCAAGCAAAGCCGCACCGCTGATCGTTCCTGCAAACTTTTCGTTTTCCAGGGATTTGTGGCGGCTTAGCTCATTCACCAAGAAACCCTCTTCTTTGACGTGAATTGGGGTCGCCATGTTGACTAGGCCTCCAAAGCGCAGGAAGGAGACGTCCTCTTTTCGCACAGAGTAATCATAATTAGACGTGGAATCAAGCATCTCTAAGCGAAGTTTGATTGGCTCTGGATTTGGGTTTTGGATGGAACGCACGAGATTCACGAGGGCCACCCCGTCCTTTTGCACCTCTTGGATGAGCGCCCCACGATCTTCAAAGTCCTCAAGCAAACGATATTCGCCGAATTGGAAAACCTCACGATTCTCTTTGTAATAGGCGATTTGGGCGGTGATTTCTTTTTCATCGATAGGATTTAAATCGTTCGGATTGAGCTCATAGCCGAGAACGCCGAAGGAGGCGACGTCGAATTTCGTATCAAGGCTCGTCTTGCGAAGAGTCTGGTGGTTCGTCTTCGCGGAGACGTGATTCGACATGAGTGAAAGAGGGTAGCCGAGCACCATCGCTTTTTGAATTTTCGAGCGCTGAAACGAATCCGTGTCATCGCTTACCCACCCAGTATCAAAGAAGGAAAACATGCCCAAATCGCTCCTGCCTCCTCCAGAAGCGCAGTTTTCCATCCAGAGATTGGGGAAGGTTTTGCGGAGTTTTTTAAGCAAATCATACAAAGAAAGGATGTAACGGTGAGCAAATACCCCCGAGTTTTTCCTAACATCGGAAAACACACGGTTGTAGTCCCATTTGATGAAATCGAGTTTGCCTTCATTCACGAAAAAGGAGATCCGCTCGTAAAGGTAATCCCTAATTTCCTCTTTTGTCAGATCCAATAGAAGCTCATTTCTCCCTAAGGAAGGTTCCCTTCCAGGACAAGCGATCGCCCAATCAGGATGGGCGCGATAAAGATCGCTATCGGGAGAAATCGCCTCAGGCTCAAACCAAAGCCCAAAAAGCATCCCTTTCTTATGGAGATATTCCCCTAGCCCCTTTATGCCATGGGGCAATTTGCTCTCGTTTACCACCCAATCGCCCAAAGATTTTTTATCATCATCACGCTTTCCAAACCAGCCATCATCCAAAACGAATAGTTCCGCTCCCAGCTTTCGGGCTTGCTTGGCCAAACTATGGATTTTGGCTTCATCGAACTTGAAGTAGGTGCCTTCCCAATTGTTATAAATGACGGGGCGAGGGACGTTATGATGGGAAGAAGGCAAGACGGAATCATTCACGAAAGAATGGAAGTTCATCGCCATGCCGTTCCTGCCGTTCGGCGAATAAGTGAACACGCCAAGGGGCGAAACGAAAGATTCTCCTTCTTGCAAAGAATAGGCAAAATCCTCCTCGCTTAGACCGCCAAGGATACGAAGGTAGCCGTTGCTCTTTTGAATCTCCTCTTGGTGATTGCCGCTATAGACAAGGTTGAAGCCTATGCAGTCCCCATGAGAATAAGAGGCGTTCTTCCTCTCGAGATAGAAGAACGGATTATGAAGGTCATTTGAAGACCCCGTGGAGCTTTCTAGGCGGATGAGATTGGAATTAGGATAATTTATTTCCTCGTGGAATTCATCAATCCAGCCTCCACGGAAGGTGTGAAGTTTATAACCTTTGTCCTCAAGAGAAAGGCAGAGGGAAGAAACCTTGTGTACCGTCAAAGTCTTGGATGAGCCGTTTTTCAAAACGACGTATCTCCCAAACACGTCGCTAGAAGGATAAACGAGGTAATGAAGCTCAAGCTCAGCCCGAGTGGTCTTATCGAGGAAACGCAACACCAATTCCTGTTCCGCCCCTCTAGGGGTAGGATAGCCTTCCATCTCGCCAGGCTCTTTGATTTCAGAGGAGTCAAAAACGAAATCGAAGAGGGACGTGTCTTCGTTTTCTAATTTTAATGACGGTGAAAGGAAATCACCTTTGCCCCGAGTTCGGAATTCTAAAGGCAGGGAATTCAGGCAGATTTCAGGATGCGACGAATCATAGGAGACCGACCTTCCAGGGATAAGCGCGGGATCGTGGAGCAGCGAAGAAAGGTCATCCCCTTCGTTTAAGGCAAGCCCGAAATAGTCCAAGACCGGTTTCCCGACCTTGTTGATCCTCACCACATAGGAAGAGTGGCTGCTTCTCAAATGGAAAGCGTTATTTTGCTGGTAAATCATTTGAGGAAAGTTTATCACACAACTCGTTTCTACAAAGAAACGATTTCGTTCGTCTTAGCCCAATTTTGTTTTAGAATAAACATATGGCAAAAACGCAATCAATTTCATTCGACTGGAGTTTCTTCCCCGGCTACGAGCCTAGCTACCTTGAAGGGCTGCCTGAAGGGGCTGAGAAAATCGACGTTCCTCACACCGTTAAGATGTTCCCCTACCATCTCTTTGACGAGAATGAGTACCAAGGACTATTCACCTATGAGAAGCGTTTCGACGATGAGAACCCCTCGCTGCCGGTGAAAATTCTCCATTTCGGCGGAGTGATGCTTCAGATGCAGGTATATTTCAACGGCATCTGCCTTGGGCATTTCATCTCAGGGTACCTGCCGGTAGACATCGATATCAGCAAGCTCATCAGACCGAAAGACAACCAGCTCATCGTGATCGTCGATAGCCGCGAGGATAAGACCATCCCACCGTTTGGCGACATCGTGGATTACATGACATTCGGAGGCATTTATCGCTCCGTATCGATTGTCTCCCATCCTGCCTCTTATATCGATTCCCTTTTCATCACCGCGGACATGGAAGGCCATCTTGAGGTCAAAACCAATTTGGTTAATCCCATCCCAGAACTGAAAGTAAGTCACATCCTTTACCGTGAAGGCAAGCCCATAGCCGAGTTCTTAGGTGAGGTCTACGACCTTTCTTCCCCGCATCTTTGGTCTCTTGATGACCCCTACCTCTATACGCTTAAAACAATCTACGGGGACGACGAAAGAGATGACCTCATCGGTTTCCGCACTGCAAGGTTCACCTCAAATGGCTTCTTCTTGAACGGCAAAAACGTTAAGATTCGCGGCCTTAATCGCCACCAGACCTACCCCTACTTCGGCGCGGCGGCCCCTGCGTCTTTGCAAGAAGACGATGCGAACATCCTGAAATTCGGCCTCGGAGCGAATCTAGTAAGAACCTCCCATTATAGCGACGACGAATCTTTCCTTGATCATTGCGACCGAATCGGATTGCTTTTGATTGACGAGATCCCTGGGTGGCAGCATATCTCCAGCGACAAGAAATGGCGGGCGCAGCTACGCGATTTCACCTATCGCATGATCAAGAAGGAAAGAAACCATCCTTGCCTTGTCGCCTACGGCTTGAGAATCGACGAAAGCCAAGACGACCATGATCTTTATGCCGGCTTGCAGCAGGTTAAGAAAGAACTCGATCCGAAACGCCAGTCAATCGGCGTGAGAAATTTCAAGAAGAGCGAGCTTCTCGAAGACATCTACGGCTATAACGATTTCTCTTGCTGCTCATTGGAGCACGGGCTCGACGACCCCTTGACGGACGTGAAAGGGAAGCATCCCGTCATCGTCACAGAGCATAACGGGCACATGTTCCCAACGAAATCCTTCGACGTTGAAAGCAAGCGTTTGGAACACGCTTTGCGCCACGCCAGGGTCATGGATGATTCCTTTGCCTACGATGAGCTCTCCGGATCCATCGCTTGGTGCGCTTTCGATTACAACACCCACCGCGATTTCGGCGCTGGAGACCGTATTTGCTACCATGGCTTAAGCGACATCTTCCGCCTTCCGAAGCCAGCCGCCTACTTCTACGCCTCCCAAGGGCTAGAGAATACTTTCTACGTCATGGGGAATCTTGATCCGGGCGAGGAGAACGGCTGCCGCTTGAAAGGCCCTTATATCTTCACGGACGCCGAATGGGTGGATGTCTACCACGGCGACCTCTTCGTTGGGCGTTACTATCCCGCGAAAGACGAGTTCCCCCATCTCCCCCATCCGCCAGTACACGTGAAAGACCTTTTGGGCGCATCTCTCCAAAGCCTAGGCTACAACGAGAAGGAATGCAAAGCCTTAGGCGGCCCTATTTCCCAATACGCCGCCCAAGGGATTGATAGTCTATCTTCGAAAGAAAAAATCAAGCTTTTCCGCATTTTGAAAAAGCACAGCCCCGACCTAGGAAAAGCAATCGCTGAAATCCAAGACCTTCTAATCGGAAGAGGCGAGAAGGCAAAGCCCTACCGTTTCATCGGATTCAAAAACAAAGCCGCTTTTGCGGAGAAAACCATTTCAATGTCCGAAGCTTGGCATTATGAACTCAGTTATTCCAAAGACGAGCTGGAAAGCAAGGATACCTACGATGCGATTCGCGTGAGCATCCGCAAGCTTGATCAAAACGGCACCTTAATGCCCTATGCGAACGACTGCCTGCTTTTAGAAACTAAAGGGCCAATCGAGATTATGGGGCCAAAGCACGTTTGCCTTGTCGGCGGAGGAATCTCCGTCTATATCCGTGGCAAGAAGGTCGAAAAGTCAACAAAGGCCGAGCTTAAGATTTTTGGCGAAGAGGTTTTGACCTTGCCTCTTTCCGTCAAATAACCCTGCAAAACCTAAAAATCCCAGCAAGACCGCTGGGATTTTTATTTGGTTCTAATCAGGCTTTCGCTTCTTCTGTTTTCAGCTCGTCTTGCTTGTGGCGTTCCGCGAGTTCTTTAACGATCTTCGCCTCCTCGTCCTCATAGACTTTGAAGCCAAAGCGGAGCAAGACATAGGCGATGACGACCGAGACGAGAATCGTGCCGATCACAATCGTTCCGAATATGATCAGCGATTGCTGGGTGATATTCGCGCCGGCCTCGGCGATCGCGGCGTTGCGCGTGGCTTCCGCCGCCGCTTTATCCCCACCATTATAAGCGACGCTGTTGTAATCGGCCTCAGCATTGGAAATCGCGTTGATGAAGGCGCTCGTCCCGGTTGCTAAGTAGACTATGTACTGCAAACCGCGGTTCATGCCCGAGCACAGCTTCACGTCAAGCGGGCGCCAGGCAAAGCAAATGGATTCTTTTCTCTCGCCGAACTTCCATTCGTTGTAGTCGATCGCGTTCTGCATAAGGACGAGCAAGGCCAGGTAGAAAATACCGCTGGCCCCAAAGAAGAAGAAAGAGGTCGCGTAATACATCCACATCGTTCCGCCTAATATCCAGAACACATTGCTCGCATCAGGCGCGTTGTAAGCGATTGGCTTATCCCCGAAGAGAGGGAAGGCCACAAAATAGAAGATGAGGTAACCCACCACCACGATGATGCCCATCGTGGTAAGAATCGTCTTTTGCTTCATCTTCTTGGACAAAGCAGGATAGAGAAGCTGAGAAAGGACAGTCGCGACGATATAAACCGCAAGGATTCCCGTTGCCACAAGGCCGCCTTTGTTTCCGCCGTAGCCGAAGACCATATAGAAATAATTTTGCCCTATGCCAGTCAAAATGAACTCGGCAAACTGGAAGAAAAGAAGCGCCAAGACAACGAATAAAAGCTGATGGTTTTTGATGACCACGCGGAAGAGGTCAAGAATGCTCGAGGATTCAGAGATTTGCTCCTGAACCGTGTCGCGTTGCTTTTCCTTGCAAAGGAAGTAAACAAGAAGCTGCGACGCCAAGAAAAACATGGCGACGAGAGTGCCGATGAGGGCATAGAGCGAGGCGGTAGAAAGGGGGATTAGGCCCGGAAGCAAATACATGCAGAGAGTCATGACGGCTGTGCCAATAGAGGCGGCAACAGTCACGTTCGTGGTGATTCTCGCTCTTTGCTTGGGGTCGTTTGTGAGCGACGGGAGCATCGACCAATAGCCGATGTCGTTCATCGTGAAGCAAAGATCCCAAAGAAGATAGCCGATGATCATGAAGACGACATAGCCCCAGCCATCCCCGCCGACCATCGCTAGAGGAACCAGGAACATCAGAGCGACCGTCAAAGCGTTGCCAATGGCCCCGATCGCAATCCATGGCCGATATTTGCCGGATTTTAGATGCACCTTCTCAATGATGAAGCCCATGATCGGGTCATTAAGGCCATCCCAAACGAGGGCGAGGATCATCGCGGCCGTGATGATGCCATACTGCGTCTTGAAGGTCGCCGGGTCGCTAGAAAGGACGCCGGCGGTGATCGCGTACTGCATGAGGAATGTGCCGATCATCGTGTAGCAGGCATCGCGGAAGATGCCCGACCAAGGATAAAGAATCTTGGTCAGTTTGGGGACGTTGTCCCCTTCGAAGGTCCTATTGTTAAATAGGCCACCACTTTTCAATTTCATTTTTCCACTCCTAGAAAGTTGAAACCATTATAGGCGGAAAGCGCTTACCTACAAGGAAAACATATTAATCGACTATCAAAATACGATATTTATTAAACGGCTTAATTAATTTGTTCGAAGGCAATCAGACCATGCGGCTGTTGCTAGCCATATACAGATAGGTGTTTTGGCAGATCGTAGGCTCCTTTGGATTCTCTTCGCCTTGCTTAATTGGGAGAATCGTTTCATCGAGCTCAGGGATGGGCGTGCCGTCAGTCAGATATTCCTCAATGCGAAGTTTCGCCTCTTCCAGCCTCGCTTTGACTCCGGCGAGCCTGATTTGGCCAATCTCCAAACCCTGTGGCTTGTTGTCTTTTAGCCAACGGGCACGATATTCTTTCGCGAATTCCGCGATTTTCTTCGTGGCGATTTGCAAGGCGGGAAGCAAGGATTTCAAAGCGGCCTTGTCCCCTTTTTGATAGGCTTCCCTCATCTTGACCCCAAGGGTTAGTTTGGAGCCGATTGCCTCGCAAAGAGAAGAAAGATAATCGAAGAGATACCCCCACTCCCCTGCGCGCTTGGCCGCTTCTTTGAGTTTCTTGGCGTGGTCGGCATAAAGCGCTTCATCCTTAAACTCCACGCGCGTGTCAAAAATGCCAAGAAGAGGGTCGTTGTAAAGGAAGTAACGGCACGTATTCAAACATAGCCATCCATCTTTTCTCATGTTGGTTAGGAAGTTCGGGATCTCAAGCAATTTGAAATCATCGTAAGCGCAGCCAAACATCTCCTCGAAGTCATTTTTGATTTGGCTCATGTCTTCAATGCCAAGCGCCTTCTCACGGATAAAGAAGAGTGTCGTAAGCGTGGAGAAAGCAGAGCAATCCGCGCCATCATCCCCCCAGGCGGTGAGGATGACTTTCTTCACGCCTTTCTTTCTGCAGGCTTTCAAAGCCGGGGCGCTAACTTGCTCGCCGTAGGTCAAAAGAGGCGCAAAACCCGTCCATGTCCAAACCCCGCCCGCGAAAATAACATCGTCGCAGAACTCGCGATGGAGGTCGATCATTCTCTCGTAGAAAGGTTCTTCCTGATGATAGTAATCCCAATAAACCTGCTTTACCGGGGGGAGGCCTTTGAGCTTTTCCAGATCCAATTTCGCGTTCAGGTCATAGTATTCGCCCCCGCTGGCGAGCCTGAAGAACATGTCAGACCACATCATCGGTTCGAAGCCGTGCTTCTTCGCAATTTCATAAACCTTTTTCAGATGGCGAACGAAGATGTCCACGCGGTTTTCAAAGCCGTGAAGATCCTTGAATTTCCCTAATCCGAGCATATGGGCCTCGTCCATGCCGATATGGACTTTCCTGGTGAGGAAGGACCTTTCTAGCGAAGCGAACATGTTCTCGATGAGCTCATACGTCCTAGGCTCATCGACAAGCAAAATATCATCCACATCCCAGGCCTTCGAATACGGCTCATGCTTAAAGATGCAATTAAGATGGGCGAGGGTTTGGATGCAAGGGATGATTTCGACGTGATGCTCCCGCCCGAACGCGCATAGCTCCTTGAGCTCAGCCTCGCTGTAACGTCCACGAAGATACCCGAAATAAGGCTCGTTCTGAACCTCATAGGTATCTTCGGTGTAAAGCATCAAAGAATCATATCCCATCCTCTCAAGAAGAAGGATCATCCGATGGAGGGAGGGGATATTCATGACCCCGTTTCTCGAGCAATCGAGCATCAAAGTGAACATGTCGTAGTTTTCCATAAGTTCCTCGTTTCCTTATTTATAGAGTTCCATCTTTTCAAAATAGTAAATCGGGCAAGCGGACCAGCCATGGCAAAGGCTGCCCGCGTTATCGAAGTCCTTCCATCCTAGCTCCGTCTCATAGAAGGTCGTGGCCCCGTCGGCGAGCATTCTTCCATAGGTCCTCTTGATGTCTTCTAGGACGTAGGAAGCGTTGCCTTTCTCCACCTTCAATAGAGCATCGTAGACAAAGGGTCTGCTCGCTAAAGTGGATTTCACGAAATCTGAGCAGGGGTTCATGAGTTCCTCGGCGATGATTTCGCTTTCCTCTTTTGAGGCATAGCCGCAAAGGACGGCAAGCGCGTTCCCATATTGGGAACAAGCATTGCAATCTTCGCTCATCCGGAAGAAATCGCCCTTCAAGAAGGCTTTTCTAGCCGCTTCTTTGTTCCGTTCTTTGAAGGAAGAATAATCGTGTTCGATTCCTAGCTTGTCCTCAATGTTCTCAAGGCAAGGCAAGGCCAAAGCGAAAAGCCCATTGAGGATGAGGTCGGCTACCTTATTTTGCTTTTGGCCAAGCCCGCCAGCGAGAGTATCCGCCCATTCGTAGAAATTCCACGTCCCGTCTTGCAAAAACGTATAAAGCAGTCCGTTTTCCTCCCTGGAAAAGAACACATTCATGATGGATTTCACTTTTGGATATATTTTCTTAACGAAATCGACATCACCTGTCTTGGATAAATAAAGATCCACCGCACGAACATAAAACAAGGAAAAGGAAGGGATCGTTAGACTGGACGAGCTAGGCGAGCAGATGGACAAAAGCCCATCGGGCCTGTCGTCATAAGCGATGAGTTGCAGGCTCGATTTGATTTGCTCCGTGTTCTCAAAGCACACGAATCCCGCGAGAGCCTGGTTGAAGCTATCCATCGCGTAAAGGCATTGCTCTCTCCAAGGGCAATCCTCGTAATGCTCGTGGTAGCAGCATTCAAGGGTATAGACGCAGGTGTCGTAAATCGTTTGCAGCAAGGGGCTGTCCAGTTTGCGCGGAATCTTGACGAAAGGATAAACGACCTTTTGAATCCCGATGTAATGGATGTCCAGATCTTCTTCGGCAAAAACCTCAAGGTAACGCAGACCAAGCCTACGAAAGGTACCAAGAAATTGATTTGAGCCGGGTTTTGCAATGAATTCCAAGGAAAAATCGCGATCTCCGATGAGATAAGTGAGGCTTTCCCCTTCCTTATGCTCCGCATAGGTGAATTTGATTCTCTGCTTTTTGGCGGAGACGAAATCAAGGTCAAGATAGCCGATGGTCTCCTTTTTGAAGTCCAGCAAATAATGGCCCTTGCCTAGATGCGTCGTCTCGCAATCCGCTCGACCAGCGAGGAGGCATCTCTCGTTGATGCGCATCTCGATTTGTCCTAGACGAGAAACTTCTAGGGAAGGATGAAGCTTCCCCGCTTCCCCGTTTGCGTCATAGCAATAGGAGTAGCCCATTTGGCTGGTGATCTTTTTCTTTTTGTGGCTCAGATAATTAGGATTTGGACAAGAAAGGGTTTCTTTAGAGCTAGCGAGCACGATTCCCTCCTGCTGATTGACAAGGGCGAACCTCAATCCTGCACGTCCTTTGCAATAGCTTTGGGAAAAGGTCGCGCCAAAATAATAAAGAACGATTTTTATCTCGTTGCTTCCGGCTTTCGATTTGACCTTTATAGCGTCTGCGATGGGGTGAGAAGGATAGGCCGGGGAGATACCGAAATAGACAAGTTCCCCATTTAGATAGAAGGCCAGATCGCTGTCCCCGGTGATTAAAAGAGTGAGCTCCTCCCCTTTGGATTCAAAGGAAGCAAAATAAGAAGTGTATTCGTCTTCCTCGGGGCTTTCATTCTCATAGATCCAAGCGGCTTTGTTAAGAAGGGGCAATAAGTTCTCGTTGTTCATAAGGCAATTCCTCGCTACGAAGCAAGCTCCATAAGTTTGAACCATCAAGAATCTCTTTTCGATGCTTTTTTATAAGGATTTCTATCGAAATCATCGCGCTTAGAGGAATCACAAAAATAGCCTAGCAAAAAGAGCCGCAGCTAAGGGGCTCAGAAAGCGAATGAGTTTTGATCAGGCTTTCGCGATGGAGGCGTCGACGAATTCAGCGTAACCAGTTCCAAATCCACTCCACCATAGGTGATTTGGATAACGAGGGTCTTATAGCCAACATAAGGGAGACGGCACTCATAGGCACACCAGTGTTGTAGTCAACGGAGACAACGCCATACCCGGCATCGGTTGCATCAATCGCGTATTTCCGCACGGCAGCCTCGATTGCGTCCGAGTCTTCGAATGAGCACATCAAGACAAGCGTCGGCTCACCGTAATCATCCCTAGCCTTGCCGTATCTCACTTTCACGGTACCGGTTGGAGAGATATCGCGGCCATAAAGCTCATAGAAAATTGAAGCGATTTGCTCGCCCCAAGGAGAACCTTTGGGGGTCGGGAATGAAATAAGTCGATTCATTGGCGGAAGCCGAAGAATTTTCCAAGCCGCTCGAAGGATCCGCATGATTAGAGGAGTCGGATGCGGATTGATTGCAGCAAGCGACACCAAAAATGAGAAGGCTAAGAAGGGATAAAACGAGTTTGTTTGTTTTTCATATTGCGACAGGGTTCTTAAAAACAACCCCGCTATTCTCTAACTCAAACATATGTTTGGTTAATGATTTTTAACCATTGGCGAATAGAAGCGTTTACTCGCTTGCTTTATCCATCAATCAATAAGTCGTTTTGCCCTTGATCGAGTTATATTCTTCGAAAAGTTTCAGACACTCCTCGCGGTCAGTTTCCACGTAATTGTCGGGGCGATGGTCCATTTTGAATACCTCCATGAATTGCTCGTCGCGGAAGCCAATGCGGGCATTATCCTCGATCGTGCAGCCGTAATAGACTTTGTCGATGTTGCTCCACATGATGGCGCAGGCGCACATCGGGCATGGCTCGCCGGTTGTGTAAATGTCGCAGCCCCTTAAATCAAAAGTGCCCAAGGCCTTGCCGGCCTTGCGGATCGCGTCGATCTCCCCATGAGAAGTTGGGTCATTGTTTTTCACCACGTGGTTATGCCCTTTCGCCACCACCGTTCCATCTTTGACAATCACCGAGCCAAAGGGCCCGCCATGGCCTTCGCGGATGCCTTCCCTTGCCTCCTCGATCGCCATTTCCATGAATTCATTCATATACGCCCCTCCTCTTTTCAAGAAGCCCATTATCTTAAGCTAAGACAAGGGAAACAAAAAGAGGGCGATTTCTCACCCCCTTGAGCCGGTTGGCCTAAGCGTCGAGCTCGTACTTGGCTAGATGCCAGATGTCGCGGTTATACTCCTCAATCGTGCGGTCGCTTGTGAAGAAGCCGGAGTTCGCGATATTGGCGATGCAAGCGCTCGCCCACTTCTCTTTATCTTGGTAAAGCTCTTCCGCTCTTTGGCAGGCTTTCGCGTATTCGCGGAAATCGGCAAGAACGAAGAACTGGTCGTTGCGGTTCATGATTTCGTCGAAGATCATGCGGAACTTGTTCTGATCGCCTTTGCACCATGGCCCGGTGAAGAGGGAGTCGATGATCTCTTTGACCTTCTGATCCTCGTTATAGACATCCCAAGGGGAATAGGATCCTTCCTCGACGAGTTTTTCAACTTCATCGGCCTTAAGGCCAAAGATAATCTCATTGTCCATGCCGGCGCGTTCGGCGATTTCGATATTCGCGCCGTCGAGCGTCCCAAGAGTGAGGGCCCCGTTCATCATGAGCTTCATATTGGAGGTGCCGCTTGCCTCTTTCCCGGCTGTGCTGATTTGCTCCGAGATATCCGCGGCCGGAATGATCCTCTCGGCGAGGCTCACGCCATAGTTCTCAACGAAGACGATTTTTATGTACTTCGAAACGAGAGGATCGTTATTCACGACTTCCGCCACCGCAAGGATGAGTTCGATGATTTTCTTCGCAAAAGCATAACTTGGAGCGGCTTTTGCGCCGAAAATGTAGGTATGGGGAACCATCGTGAAGGAAGGATCCTTCTGGAACTTTTGGTAAAGCGAGATGATATGGAAGATATTGAGGAGCTGCCTCTTATAGGCGTGAAGCCTCTTGATCTGCACGTCATAAATGGAATTCGGATCGATTTCGATGCCATAGGCATTGAAAACGAAGGCAGCGAAATCCTTCTTGTTCTCGGCCTTTACCTGCATGAGCTTCCTTTGGAAATCGGCGTCATGCTGATAAGCCGAAAGCTTTCCGATGTTGGCCTCATAATCCTTTTTCCAATCTTCGCCGATCGTCTCATCAAGCAAGGCGGCAAGACGAGGGTTGTCATACATCACCCAGCGACGTGGGGTGACGCCATTGGTCTTGTTGTTGAACTTAGAGGGGAAAAGCCTATAAAACGCCGCAAAAGTATAGTTTTTCAGGATGTTCGTATGAATCATGGCTACGCCGTTAACCGAAGTAGAGGCGTAGATCGCCATATTCGTCATATGAATCTGCCCATCTTTGATGATGGACATCTCATAGCGGTCACTGGGCGTGACGTTCGCCGTGGAGAGGAAAAGATTGAAACGGCGATTGATCTCCTCGATGATCATGTAAACGCGAGGGCAAAGGGTCCTCACATAATTAACCGGCCATTTTTCCAAGGCTTCCGGCATGACTGTGTGGTTGGTGTAAGCGAAGACCTTGGTGACGATGTTCCATGCCTCATCCCAGCCATAGCCATATTCATCCATCAAAAGGCGCATGGCCTCCGGGATCGCGAGGATCGGATGGGTGTCGTTGAGCTGGAAAACGTAATAATTCGGAATATTGTCGAGGGTCTTGAATTTCCCAAAGTGCGAGCGGAAGGCGCTTTGAAGCCCCGCCGAGACAAGGAAATACTGCTGGCGGAGGCGAAGCATGCGCCCGTGCTCAGTGGAATCATCCGGGTAAAGGCCATGGCAAAGCTCTTTAAGGGTATTGAGATAATCCTCAAAGGAGCGGTCGCTGGGGAGGTTGTTCTCGCTAGGCTCGGCGGACCAGAGGCGAAGGGTGTTCGCCACCCCGTTCTTGTAGCCAGGGACCGAGACGTCATAAGGGACCGCGCGGACGCAGGTGGCGTTCACCGTGCGAAGGGCATATTCGCCATTGGGCTTCAAATAAGTCTCCGCGTTTCCATAGAATTTCACCTCCACCGCATGCTTCGGTTTCCTGACTTCGAATACGAAGCCGTTGCTGAGCCATTGGTCAGGCAATTCGACCTGCTGGCCATTGACGAATTTCTGGCGGAAGAAGCCATATTCATAGCGAATCGTGTTGCCATGTCCTGGATAGCCAAGCGAGGCGATGGAGTCAAGGAAGCAGGCGGCAAGGCGGCCAAGCCCGCCGTTCCCTAGCCCAGCATCGGACTCTAGGTCTTCAAGCTCGCCGATGTCGATGCCAAGATCCTCGAGGCCTTCTTTGGCGACATTATAGATGCCAAGGTTCTCCATGTTGTTGAGGAGCAGGCGCCCCATCAAGAATTCCATGGAGAAATAGATGAGCTGCTTATGATTCTTTTTAAGAACGTCGTCGCGGCATGCGCGCCAGTCGTGGCCCGCATAATCGCGAACCATCTCGCCGAGGATGTCATAGCGTTCTGTGATATGGCTGTCTTCGACGCTGCGGCCGTATTTCTCCTCCAAACGCCGCGCAAAAGTAAGTTGGAAATCCTGTTTTGATTCGAACATTGCTCTACTCCTATTTTTTCTTATTCGCTGTCTTTTTGGTTTTCGTAGCGGTTTTCTTGGCTTTCGCTTGGGGCTTTTTCTCCTCTTGCTTCCTCAGGAAGAAGCAAGCGCAGAAGCCGCCAAGTTTGATGCTCATCCGGTGCGGACGGCCCTCCGGCCCTCCTTCGCCCCCTGAGATCAGCCGGCCGCCATTATACTGATTATTCCCGCTATAAACATCTTTGTCCGAGTTGAAAATCTCCTCGTATTCGCCCTCGTGATAGGTGCCGATGTCATAAGATTCATAGTAATTCGGCGTCATGTTGAAGACGAAGATCATATCCTCCCCTTGCGCTTCCCTTTCGAAGGCGAAGACGCTTTGATCGGCGTTATCGACCATCAGCCAATGGAAATGGGCGGGATTGTATTCTTCGAATTTCATCGCCGGATGCGCCTGATAAATGAGGTTCAAATCCCTCATCATGCGGCGGAGCGAATCGTGCTTAGGGAAAGAAAGCAATTCCCAAGGCAGGGATTTCTGCTCATTCCATTCGTCGAAGCTCGCGAGTTCATTCCCCATAAAGTTCAGCTTTTTGCCAGGGTGGGCGAATTGATAGGCATAAAGGTTTCTGAGCAAGGCGAACTTCGTCTCATAGTCGCCCCACATCTTGTTGATGATCGTGCCCTTGCCGTGCACCACCTCGTCATGGGACAAAGGGAGAAGGAAGTTCTCCGAGAAGAAGTAGGCCATGGAAAAATTCAGCTTGTTATGGTCATACTTCTTGTAAATCGGGTCCTTGGAATAGTATTTCAAGGTATCGTTCATCCAACCAAGATCCCATTTGTAGTCGAAGCCTAGCCCACCGTATTCGACGGGATGGGTGACTTTGGTGAAATCGGTGGAATCCTCGGCGATCGTCATCACCGAAGGATGGCGATCATGGATTTTGGAATTCAAGCGGCGGATGAATTCGGTGGCGCCGGTGTTCTCACCGTTGTTCTTATTGCCATCCCAATAAACGATGTTGCTCACCGCGTCGCAGCGGATGCCATCGAAATGAAAATACTCGAGGAAAAAATTCATCGCCGACATCAGGAAGCTTCTCACCGGATCCTTCCCTAAATCGAACTGGGCGCTCCCCCAAGGGGAAATCGTGTGGCGAGGGTCGCTGTATTCATAAAGGCAGGTTCCGTCGTATTCCCTAAGCGCATAGCCGTCGGTCGCGAAATGGACGGGGGCGAAATCTAGAATCACCCCGAATCCCGCCTGATGAAGCCTGTTCACGAAGGACATGAGCTGCTTCGGGTTCCCATAACGGGAGTCGACCGAGAAGAAACCCGTCGCTTGATATCCCCAAGAACCATCGAATGGGTATTGGGTGATCGGCATGATTTCGACGTGCGTGAAGCCGTTCTCTTTTAAATATGGGATAAGGTACTCGGCCGCCTCCTCGTAAGAGGGATATCTTCCGTCGATCTTGCCCTTCCAAGAACCGAGATGGACTTCGTAGATGGACAACGCCTCATCGAAGTTGCGGGTCCTTTTCTTCATCCAGGCATCGTCATCCCAAAGGAAGCCCTCGATGTCAAAAAGGCGGGAGCAGGTCGCAGGACGGAATTCGCTATAGAAAGCAAAGGGGTCGGCTTTGTCCACGTATTCGCCGCGCGCATTTTTGAAATGGTATTTGTAGCATTGGTAATCATGGAGCCCGGGGATGAAGGTCTCCCAAACCCCGGATTCGTCGACGCGTTTCATCTTATTCGCCCCGACATTCCACCCATTGAACTCGCCGATGACGGAGACATCCTCCGCCATCGGGGCGTAAAGGCGGAACCAAACGCCTTCCACCACCGCTCCCAAAGCGACGGTCTTAGGCTCGTCTTTGGGGTTCTTCGGGGGAATCTTCACGTATTTGCGCTGATCGCATTCGCCAAAGTGCGCCCCGAAATAAGAAAAGCCGTCAATCGACTGGCCCATCAAATAGTCATACAAAATTCCATACGCCATAAGAAATTGTCCCTTGGTTCGAATTATAGAATCATCGTCCCCGATAAGGAAACAATTTCGCTTAAGCGAACAGGAATAAGCAACCGCGATGAATCCGCCTCAACTGTATTTTCAGATTGCCAATATTCAAGTGAGAAAAGCTTCCGTCTTGGTGTTATGATTCTTCTTGCAATCGCCCTATTGGGCCAAGGAGAAAAAGAAATGTACAAAGTCATGGCGGTCAACGCCGGAAGCTCCAGCTTGAAATACAAGCTCTATGAGATGCCTGAGGAAAAAGTCCTTTGCTCTGGCAACGTCGAGAGAATCGGCCACGAAGATGGCATCTTCGGCATGAAATACAACGGCGAGAAAATCAAAGACATCCTCCCCGTCAAAGACCACGCGGTCGCCGTCGATTTGGTCCTCAAAGCTTTGACCAAATTCGGCATCGTGAAGAATCTTGAGGAGATCGCCTGCGTCGGCCATCGCGTCGTTCAAGGCGGCAAATATTTCTCCAAATCGGTCGACTTCGACGCGGATGCCGAGGCCAAGATCACGAAACTCGTCCCCCTCGACCCAATGCACGCGAAAGCCCATCTCATCGGCTACCACGCATTCAAGAACGCTCTTCCGAAAGCCTATCAAATCGCCGTCTTCGACACCGCTTTCCACCAGACCATGGAGCCAGAGGACTATCTCTTCGCCATCCCTTACGAATACACCGAGAAATACGATTGCAGACGCTACGGGGCCCACGGCACCTCCCATAACTACCTAGCCCTTAAAGGCAATGAAGATTTCCTCGACGGCAAAAGAAACACCCGCATCCTCTCTTGCCACATCGGCTCCGGCGCCTCGCTTTGCGCCATCAAAGACGGCAAATGCGTGGCGACCTCCATGGGGCTTACTCCTCTTGGCGGAGTCATGATGGGCACTCGTTCCGGCGATCTTGATCCCTCCGTCGTCTATTATCTCTGCTCCTGCACGGGCAAATCGGTGGATGAGATTTACGACATCCTCAACAAAGAATCCGGCATCCTTGGCGTTAGCGGCGTCTCCAACGACACCCGCGACGTCGAAGACGCTTTCAATAGAGGCGAGGAGCGTTCGAAACTCGCCATCGCTCTTTATGCGAGAAGAGTCGCCGATTTCATTGGGCAATACTACGTTCGCTTAGGCGGGCTCGACCTCATCATCTTCTCCGCCGGCGTCGGCGAGAATGCCCCGATTTACCGCAAAGAGATCTTAAAGAGAGTCGAAGAAGCCCTCGGCTTATCCATCGACTACGAACAGAATGAAAAGATCCGCGGCGTGGAAGCGGTCATTTCCAAACCCGACAGCAAGATCAAAGTCGTCGTCATACCGACCGACGAAGAAGTCATGATCGCCCGCGACTGCATGAAGAGGATCGACAATGAGCTCTAATCTGCATCCTGCGATCGCAAGTTTCGCCAAAGAGCACAAAAAGCAATACAGCGCGATCCTCCGCGCGATTAAGCGTTATCAGAAAATCGCCGTCTTCCGTCACATCCGTCCTGACTTCGATGCGATGGGTTCCCAAATGGGCCTCGTCACCTGGCTTAAGGACAACTTCCCCGACAAAGAGATCCATTATCTAGGCGATAACCATCCCACGTTCACCGGGCGGATTTTCCCAAAGACCGAAACCCTCAATAACGAATGGTTCTCGGATGGGGATTTTCTCGCGATCATCGTAGACGTCGGCGACAAGGAGCGCATCGCCGACCCCCGTTACATCAAAGCCAAATACAAAGTAAAGATCGATCATCACCCCTGCAAGAAGGAAATCGCCCCACATGCAACGGTCTGCGTCTTGGAAAGCGCCTCGGCCGCTGAGCTTGTCGCCGATTTCTGCTTGAGCCAAAAAGGCTACGCCTTCAGCAAAGAAGCAGCTCGCTACTTCTATATCGGCATCGTGGGAGATTCGGGAAGATTCATGTTCTCCACAACCTCGGTTCACACCTTCGCCGTCGCAGAAGAATTGCTCAAAACCGGCATCAAGATCTCCGACATCTATCTGGAGATGTACGAAAAGGACATCCAATCTTTGAAGAACCAAGCCTATGTGCTCAGCCACTTCGACGTCACTTCGCACGGGGTTGCCTATTATTTGCTCCCCATCGAGGTGCAGCAAGAGATGCGCATCACCACCGAGCAAGGGAAAGAGCATGTCAATCTCTTCTCAAACATCCAAGGCATCAACGCCTGGTGCTCCATCACCCAAGACGTCGACAAGAAAGAGCCTTGCTGGAGGATTTCCATCCGCAGCAAGAAGGAAGACATCTCCGGAGTCGCCAATCGCTGGGGAGGAGGCGGACATAAGCAAGCCAGCGGGGCCAAGATCAAAGACCTTACTGAGCTTAACGCCTTCCTTAAAGACCTCGACGACTTGTTCGCTTAATCAAACCGCCTTCGGGCGGTTTTCTCATGCGGTGACGAACGTTATGGCCTCTTCGATGAGGGTTTCGTCAATTTGATTCGCGGAAGCCCTTGTTTCTTCATCCAAGCCTTTTTCAAAGGTCTCTAAATCTTCTAGATCAGCTTGGTTTTGCAGGGTTTTTGTCATTTCTGCGGATTTTTCGCTAAGCCAAGGGCGAGCATGGCCAAAGCCTTTTCGAAGCACCTTCTTGACCTTTGAGCCGTCTTCCAAAAAGTTATAAAGCGAGCAGGAAAGAGGTACTACGGAATCCTCATCGCCCTGTACCAAATAAGCCTTTGCCCCCGAATTCAAGATCCCTTGGGAGCCGCTAAGATGCCGGTCATCCCCGATTTTCGAAGCTAGGCCCCAATCAAACACAGGGGTGTTCATATCGGCGAGGAAGCCAACGTAATTGCGCGCCAAGGCAACCATCGCGCCTTCCGGATTGTCGAAGCCAGAGAAGCACAGGATTCCGCTGATCTTGGAAGGGTAATCGAAATTAAGGCTCGCGGAGACAGAATAAGCGCCCCAGGAATATCCCGCCAAATATAGATTCGACAAGGGGGCGTAAAACTGATTTTGGGCAAATAGGTAATTTAGCGCGGCCTCCACATCATAGGCTCCCTGCGCAAGCGATTTGATGCCTTCTCCTTCGCTGCGCCCAGAGGCGGTCAGGTCAATGGCGAACACCGAATATCCCGCTCCCAAAAGCGAATTTTGAATCATAGCCGTCTCATCGTCTGCATGCCCATGAATCCCATGGGCGAAGACGAAGGTGCCTTTCGCTTCCTTCGCTTGGTAAAAATATCCCGTCAAGGTATGATCCCCCGAAGCGAAGGTGACCTCGGTCCGGTCGCTTAGATCCGGATAATCTTTTTGGGAATAGTAAACGATTTTGGAAAAGCTTTTCTCGTCATTAACCGTTGAGAGCCTGTGCCCGAAAATAGCATCGGGAACGATGAGCGCGGCAATATAGCCGCCTCCAAAGTAAAGAAGGCATAAAGAGCCCACAATGATTGAAGGGATGATAATGGCTAAGCGTTTCTTTTTCTTCATCTTATTCGCCTAAGCACACAAGGGGGCAAAAATAGACCCCGTTCTTGCTTCGATAAGCTTTCTCCCCATTCGTCACGACGAGCAAGAAAGAAGGCAAGCCAACCATCTTATCCGGATGTCTGGAATCGTAAATAAGAATCTTCTTTTTTAGCTCAAGAAGTTGCTTTTCCCCGAGTTTTGCGTCCTTTTCGCCTA
The DNA here is from genome assembly GCA_963614595.1 of Parasutterella excrementihominis. GTDB lineage: Bacteria > Bacillota_I > Bacilli_A > RFN20 > CAG-826 > Alloenteromonas. The sequence continues at coordinate 21,488 of CAVECL010000013.1, forward strand.
AACGAGCCTGAATTAGAGCGTATTTCCCATTATTGAGGAAAAGGACCAAATCCGACCTTAGGGAAAAACGGTCTTCATAATATTTGACTTTGCCTCCGAAAGCGGAACTATAGACTTTGAGGTCTCTTGCCACCGCCCCTTCAAAAGTTCTAGAAAGCAAAGAGGGATCATTAAGCAAATCCTTATCGCTCTTTTTGAGGCAAGCCAAGGCCAAAGAGGGGTCGACGAATTCCTTTTTCGGCAAACGGCGAATGGTCGGGGCGGCTTTGATGGGGGGATACCAAGCCTCGATCTCATCTAGAATCAAAAGGCGCTTCAAAGCATTGAGCACATCATAAAGAGTGCTTTCGGCAAGCGCAGGATCCACGCCGCGCAAATCACGGAGCATATCCGTGTTTTTCTCAATCGTCCCCACCGCGGAAGCATACCTTTTCAAGATGGCGAGAAGCCTCTTGGGGGTTTGTTCGGTCTTGCTCTCTTTCGAAAGGAGCCCGTTCACCAAAGCATCAATGACTTTCTTCGGGTACATGGACCCCTTCTTTCCCAGTGAAACCGGATAGCCGCCTTTTACTAAGTTGGCAGCTAACTCGTCTAAGGCAAGGGAGGCGGATCCTTTAAAGCCTTCTTCGTAAGCGCCGGAGAAAAGACTCGCAAGAGAAACTGAGCCATTGGAAATTCCCTGCTCATAAAAGGAAAGAGGGTAAAGGGTCAGATGCTCTTTCCCGCTCGCGCGGCCAGAGGAATAGACCGCCTTGCCTTTTTGATAGGCTTCCACGGAATAATCCAAATCAAATCCATCGACCCCGTGGATGCCTTTTCCTTTGAAAACGATGGCGGGATTGATGTCCAGCATCATCGCATCATTAGGAATCGACAAAGCCTTTTTGATGTCGTAGGTCTTGTCGCAAACTTTCTTTAGGAGAGTTGATTTTCCCGTTCCAAGGCTTCCTTCGAGAAAAACTTTATCCTCGTTTTTGATGCGCTCCGTTAACTGCTTTTCGATGATTCTAGCATGGTATCCCATGCGGGTATTTTAGAAGTTTATCCATTTCATCGCTAGCCTTTTTAAATTTTAGGAAAGAGTCAATTGCAAGGTTTAAAAAACCTCACTTCTTTCGGTAAGCAACCGCTTTTAAGGTATAATTACCTTAACGATGAGTTACCTCCCCCTTCACGTATCTTCCGGCAATTCCTTCTTGCGGAGCGCCTTGACGCTCAGCAGAATCGGCGGTTTGGCAAACAAATATAAGTACCCCTACCTTTCCGTCTCGGATTACGGGACTTGCTCTGGTTTCCCCGAAGTGAACAGGATGGCGAAAACAATCGGGGCAAAGCCCATTTTTGGGATGGATATAGAAATTGAGGGGAATCTTTTCGCCCTATTTGTCCAAAACGAAACCGGTTATAAGAACCTGCTTCTCATCGATTGCCTCCTTTCCGAAGAGAAGCTGACTCTCGCCTTTTTGAAAGAGCACAGCGATGGGCTTTCGATCGTTCTTGCTTGCGAGCAAAGCTTCCTGCACGAAATATACCGCACGCAGGCAGAAGAAATCCCTTCTAGGCTCCGCGAGCTGTCTTCCGCTTTCTCTTCATTTCGTCTGGGCATCCCTTATCTTCCAAGCGAAAAGAGCTTCGTTTCTTTTCTAAGGAACTTCGCGCAAAAGTATCCCTATTCCACCATCGCTTTCCCCCATGTTCTTTACGAAAAGAAAGAGGATGCCATAACGCTTTTAATCCTTAAAGCCATTTCGGAAAGTCAAACCCTGGAGCAAAAGGAAGAAAGCGGCGATAACTTCTTATTAAGCCAAGAAGAAGCGGATTCCTTTTTCAGCGAGCAAGAAAGAGATGAAACGTTCAACCTAGCAAAAGAAACCGAGGGCTTCACTTTCGTCAAGAAGCGAGGCGGCTTGCTGGTTTTCCCTAATCCTTTGGGGATCAGCAGCGAAGAATACCTTAAGAAATTGGCTTTCGAAGGCTTAGAAAAAAAGAATCCAAGCTACGGGGAAGAATATAAAACAAGGCTCGAGTATGAGCTTCAAGTCATTGCGTCAATGGGCTATGCGGATTATTTTCTCTTGGTCCAAGACTACGTGAACTACGCTCGAAGCGTCGGCATAACCGTCGGTCCAGGAAGAGGGTCCGGCGCAGGCTCGTTAGTCTCTTACGCCCTCGATATCGTGACCCCAGACCCCATCAAGCACGGCTTGCTATTCGAGCGCTTCCTTAATCCCGAAAGACAATCGATGCCAGATATCGACGTCGACTTCGCAGATATCCGCCGCGATGAGGTTTTTGTATATCTCCAGGAGAAATACGGGGCGGATCGCGTTTCCCATATCGCGACCACCCAGACTCTAAAAGCCAAGGCCGCCATCAACGACATCGGGAGGGTCTATAACTACGAGACCAGGCAAATCGATCTGCTAAGAAAATCCGTGGACGAAAGCATGACCCTCCGGGACAACTATCGCAAGAACGCGCAATTCCGAAAACTCGTGGATTCGGATCGCTACTATCTTCAAATCGTCTCTTTGGCCGCGAAGATCGAAGGTCTCCCGCGTCAAGGCGGGCTTCACCCCGCCGGGGCAATTATCAACGACAAGCCTTTGGAGCAATGCCTCCCGGTGCGAGATGACCCGCTGCTCGGATACGTAAGCCAATTCGAGAAAGACTATCTAGAAGACCAAGGCTTCCTGAAGATGGACTTGCTCGCTTTAAGAAACCTAACCACCATTGACCATGCGCTCGAAAATATCCGCAAAACCCAAGGGATTGTCTTGAATTACAGGGATATACCTAGCGAAGACAAAGACGCTATTGCTTTAATCGCCTCCGGCAAAACGGTTGGCTTGTTCCAACTTGATACGGCAAGCAGCGGCAGAGCGATAAGAACCCTTCATCCGGAGGACTTCAATGACGTCGTTGCCTTGATGGCCTTGAACCGCCCAGGGCCAATGGATTACATCCCTAACTACGCCAAGCGCAAAGCGGGGAAAGAGAGAATCACTTACTTGGATCCTTGCTTAGAAAGCATTTTGTCCCCCACTTACGGCATCATTGTCTATCAAGAGCAGATCATGCAGATGGTGCAGGCTCTCGCTGGCTTTTCTTATGGCCAAGCCGACCTCTTCCGCAGGGCAATCTCGAAAAAAGACAGCGCTAAGCTCGAAAGCTTAAAAACGAGCTTCATCGCAGGTTGCCTCAAAATGGGCCGCAGCGAGAAAACCGCGCAGGATGCTTTCTCCTTGATTCTGCGTTTCGCCGATTATGGCTTCAATAAATCCCACTCCGTCTGCTATGCCATCCTGGCCTGTCAAATGGCTTATCTTAAACTCCATTATCCCGAGGAATTCTATTGCGCCCTCCTTGATGACTGCAAACTAAGCGAGCCTCAGGTCTTAAGCGAGATCAAGACGAGTTCCATCCGTTTGAGCCTGCCTCTCATCAATGAAGCCACGACCCGTTTCGAGGCAAAAGGGAAACGAATTCTTCTGCCGATCTCCTGCATCAAGGGCATCCAAACCAATTTCGTGAACGCCATCCTGAACGAGCGGATGGAACATGGGCTCTTCGAAGATTATTTCTCTTTCGTTTCGAGGATGTATCGGAAGGGGTTAAACGAAGCAACCTTGCTGAAGCTTATCGACGCGGGCTGTTTCGATGAGTTGGACAAGCGGAGAGGGGCGCTCCGCCTCGCGAGCAAATCCGCCCTCAAATACGCGGAAGTCGTTTCCTCTTTCGAGGATCAGCCTTCTCTATTCCCTCTCGAATTCGAGAAACCCGAAATCGTCGAAATCGAAGAGAACCGCTTGATCGATCTCTCCCAAGAAAAAGACGCGCTCGGAATCATGGTCTCAGGCTCTCCGCTTGAAAGCAAAAAAGAACGCATTCAGGAGCTTGGCCTACTGCCGCTATCGTGTTTGCAAAACGAAGCGAAAAAAGGAAAGCTAGCGGCGATCGTGGGCTCCATAAAAACGATTATCACCAGGAAAGGCACCAAGATGGCCTTCCTGCGAGTTTACGACGACACAAACGAAGAGGAATTCACGCTCTTCGAGGAAGCTTATAGCGTCTCTTACCCGGCCCTGAACGAAGGAAACCTCGTGATCGTCGATTTCCGCGAAGACGCGAGAAACCCAGGCAAATACCTAGCAAACAAAGTTGAGACCCTCTCATAAGGAGACAAGCATGGAAAACAAGAAACATCTTTACATCATCGACGGCAACTCTTTGCTCTTCCGCGCCTATTACGCGACAAGCTATGGCGGCAGCGAGACCATCATGCGGACCAGCGCCGGCATACCCACGAACGCCATATTCGCCTTTTCGAACATGGTAACCAAAATCCTTGCCTCCTTCAGCGGTGGCGAATCGATTTTCGTTGGCTTCGATTGCGATTCGAAAACGTTCCGAAAAGAGGAATTCGAAGACTACAAAGCCAATCGAAAGCCCACGCCCGAAGACTTGGTGAAGCAGTTCCCGATATCGCGCGAGCTTCTCGACGTTTTAGGCGTGAGGCATTACGAGGAGCACGGCGTTGAGGCGGACGATCTCTGCGGGACCGTCGCTAGGCTCGCTTCGAAAGAAGGATACATCGTGGACGTCTATACTTCCGATAAAGACTACCTTCAGCTTGTGGATGACAAAATCACCGTCAACCTTCTAAAGACGGGGCTCAGCAACATGAACCCCATAACCCCAGAAGAGATGGTCAAGCAATTCGGGTTCACCCCAAAGCAGATCATCGATTTCAAAGGCCTGCGGGGGGATAGCAGCGACAATCTCCCAGGCATCAAAGGCATCGGAGATAAAGGGGCGACGGACCTCATCAAAGCATATGGCAGTTTCGACGCGATCATCGAAGCGGCAAAAAACGGCCTCATTAAAGGAAAATTGAAAGATAAAATCATCGACGGGGAAGAGATGGGCAGGAAATGCTATGAACTGGCCACCATCAAAACCGATTGCGCGCTGCCTTTTGGCTTAACGGATCTCCTTTACGAAGGCTACGAAAGCAAAAAAGCCGAGGGTTTTGCGGCGAAATACGAGTTGAAATCTCTCTTGTCGCGACTTCCTTCTTCCTACAAAAAAGGAGAGGAAACATTGAAATTCCCCTCTGTTAAAAAGATGACTACTTTAGAAGGGGTCGACCTAGGAAACAAGGTCGGGCTGGCCCTGGATATGGGCGGCGCCTCCTACCACGAGGACCCTTGCTATGGCCTTGCCTTATCAAGCGAGAAGGAAACTTATTACATCGAGGCGGAGGACGCGAAGAAAGATTCTGCCCTCAAAGACATCTTGTTAAACGACGAGATTGAGAAAAACGTATACGACGGCAAAGAAACTCAAGTGGTTTTGAATAGGCTTGGCTTAGGCATAGCAAACATCGCTTTCGATTTCCTTTTGGCCTGCTATCTGATTGATTCTTCTTCCTGCGCAAACCCTGAGCAGTCTCTCTCTTTGCTAGGCGCCAAATTAAAAGAAGGGCAGATGAGCCTTTTCTCAAGCGGGAATGAAGAAAGAACCGGCAGCCTCGCCTATCTTTTGCTTGCCTTAGAAAACAAGGCGAAGAAGAATCTCGAGTCTTTGGACGCTTGCGCCCTTTATGAGGAAATCGAATTCCCTCTTTCCTCGGTTTTGACGAATATGGAGCTCGAGGGCTTCCCCGTTCATAAGAAGGAACTTGAGGAAATAGGAGAGGAATTCAAAGCCAAAATGAAGAAAGAAGAGGGGGAGGTATACGCTTTAGCCCCTCGCCCATTCAATATTTCTTCCCCTAAGCAAGTCGGTGAAGTGCTCTACAATGAGATGGATCTCCCCCACGATAAATCGATGTCCACTTCCGCGGAGAAGTTGCAGGAACTAGCGAAGTTTGCCCCGATCTGCGAACACATCCTCGGGTATCGAAAATACGCAAAGCTCATCGGCACATACGTCGAAGGCTTGCTGCCCCATATTCAGGAAGACGGGAAAATTCATACCTGCTTCAATCAGGCCCAAACCTCCACCGGACGCCTCTCTTCAAGCAATCCGAATCTTCAAAACATCAGCGCAAGAGACGAGGAAGGAAAGAAAGTTCGCAAGGCCTTCTATTATGAGGATGATCGCTATCTTCTCTCCCTCGACTATCATCAAATCGAATTAAGGATCCTCGCCGAGCTTTCCGACTGCGGCCTTTATCAGGAGGTTTTCCGTGAAAACCGCGACGTTCACGAAGAAACGGCCAGAAGGCTTTTCAAGGTTCCCGCTGGTGAAGCGGTGTCAAGCGAGCTCAGAAGAAGAGCGAAGGCCATCAACTTCGCGATCATCTATGGCACCACGCCATTTGGCCTAGCCGAGCAAATCGGCTGCTCGCCAAAAGAGGCAAGCCAAGTCATCGAATCCTTCTACGCGACCTATCCCGAAATCAAGGAATACCTGAACAAAACAATAGAATATGCCCAAAAGAAGGGATACGTGGAAACGATTTTGGGAAGAAGAAGGTATCTACGCGACCTTACCGACCCAAGCTATATGAAACGAGAAGCCGCAAAGCGCGCGGCTCTGAACGCCCCTGTTCAAGGCTCCGCCGCCGATCTTATCAAAACCGCGATGCTCTCGATATCATCTTTCCTTGAAAAAGGGGAATACAAGACCAAAATGGTCCTTCAAATCCACGACGAGCTCATTTTCGCAGGCCCAAAGGAAGAACTAGAAACGCTGCGTCCGATTTTGTCCGACCTGATGACCAAAGCGCTAACGTTAACCGTCCCCCTCACGGTGGATGGAAAGATTGCGAAAAGCTGGTATGAGCTAAAAGACTGATATGCCCGAACTCCCCGAAGTAGAGACCATTGCTAGAATCCTCTCGCCGTTATTAAAAGGAAGGAAGATTCTTTCTCTTACCGTTCTCCGCGAGAAGAACATAGAAAGCCCCATCTCGGATTTCGTTTCCGGCCTGGTTGGAAAGACTTTCGAAAGCGTAGGAAGAAGAGCGAAGTTCTTGATTTTCAAGCTGAAGGAAGGGGGCTATATCCTTTCCCACCTAAGAATGGAAGGCCGTTACTTCTACGAGAAAGAAGGCAGCCAAAGCCGAAAGCACGACATTCTATATTACCATTTGGACAACAACTTCCGCCTCGCTTATTGCGATACGCGCAAATTCGGGCGGATCGCCTATTGCCTAGACGAGGCTTCTCTTCAGGCATCCCTAGCAAAGCTAGGGCCGGAGCCTTTCGATTTCTCGCCAACGGACTTTTGCAAAGGCTTGTCCAAGATCAAAAAGCCCATAAAAGAAGCAATCATGGACCAAAGCGTCATAGCTGGGGTGGGCAATATTTACGCGGATGAGTCACTATATAGAGCAAAGATAAATCCTTTGACGAAGGCATGCTTGCTAAGCGAAAGCGAATGCGCCTCCCTTTTGAAGTCCATCCAAGCCATCTTGAAAGAGGCAATCGACCTCGGCGGAAGCACCATCAAAAGTTACCATCCCAAAGAAGGCGTCTCAGGCAATATGCAGACGCACCTGCTCGCCTATGGGAAGGCCGATTCGCCTTGCCCCCGCTGCGGCGCGAAATTCAAACGAATCACGCTGAACGGAAGAGGGACCACCTATTGCCCGCTGTGCCAAAAGGAAAAAGGCGAAAGATTCATCGTCGGCGTGCTTGGCCCCATCCATTCAGGGAAAAGCACCGTCTCTAGTTTCTTAACGGAAAAAGGCTATCTCCTTTTTGACGCGGACAAGGAAGCGAAGAAACTATACGAGCTAAAGTCGGTCCAAAGAAGAATCGCGAAGCTTTTTCCGCCTTGCCTTAAGGAAGATGGCTCTGTTGATTTCTCCTTTATTCGCCAAGAAGTTGCAAAAAACGCGGAAAAAAAGCTTGCATTAAACAAAATCATTTTCCCTTTGGTAAAGCAAAAAGCCCGCAAATTCATTCTAAAATCCCCGCAAAACTCAAACATCGTTTTAGACGTCCCTCTTTTGTTTGAGGCGGATATGGGCGAGCTTTGCTCTATGACCATCCTCGTGCTCGCCTCCCCGACGCTGCAAAGAAAGCGGCTCCTTGACGAAGGGAAAGACGCTGACAATCTATTGGCTCTTAATCAGGATTACCCAATAGAGAAAGCGAGGAAGCTAGCCTCGCTTGTCATTACGAACGACGGGTCGATGCTCTTTTTGAAAGAAGAGCTCGACAAAAGGTTTTAATAGATGTCGGCACCGCTGACGTCAATTTCCTTCACGCAGTAATCTTTCAATAACTGGTAAAGCTGTTTCGCGCGAATCGGGCCAACCTTTTCAGAATACAAAGAGCAGATCTCGCGGAAGCCCAGCGAAGAAGCGAAGCAAGTCATGAGATTGTGCTGCGAACGGTAGGTAAGCAAAGGGAAAAGGAAAGTCGAGAAGTTATATTCGCTGACGAATTCCGCCCCAAGGCCATCCAAAACAAGCAAAGAGCAATTCAAGTAAGCATCGAATTTCTTCCCGTATTCTTCTTTGTCCCCAAAGGACAGGTTCTTAAGCTCCTCAATCAGGGAATTCGCGGAAAGAAAGGCAACAGGCGAGGCGATACGATCTGCGAACATATTCGAAAACGCAGCCAGCATCACGGATTTCCCGGAGCGCTTCCCGCCCACGAGATAAAGCCATCGATTGCTTTTCTTCAAAAGGATTTTGGACATCTCCACCAGGGCATCGTTCCGTTTCTTGGTGCGGTCCACGTTATTCAAGTCGTAGTCCCTCCATTCTGTCGGGAACTCGTGCTTTATGTATTTGGATTCAAAACTCGCTTCCTTTTGGGCGAGCTCGCAAGGGTCGTAATGGCGATCAAGATAGCCATCTTCCAGCTCCAGGCGGACGTTGAAATGAGGATTGGCCTTCCTGCAATTCGCCAGTCCAGGGCAAGAAGCGCAATAAGCGAGGTCTTCCTGCAAATCCAAAAGAGGGCCAACGAATTCTTTGACCTGCCCTTTGCTGAGGCCAAGTCTCTGAATGGTCGCATAAACTTCAGGGTTGTTTTTGAAACCTTCAATCGCGTCTTTTTTCGCTTTCTCTAAATCGGGAGTGCCCTTCAAGCTCGTTGGCAAGACCATCTTGTTCATTTCTTATCTCCCCCGAAGAGTTCCGCTAAAGCGGCATCCACCTCTTCATCGCTAACCTGCTGAGGTTTATCTTCTCTCACTTCTTCTTTCGGCGCAACAAAGGAAGGCTTGCCTTTCGCGGAAGGGAAGCTCGGCGCGGCTTTCTTCTCTTTCCTGCGGCTGCAAAGGTATTCCCAAGCATCGCGACTGGTCCTGCAATCCTCGCGAACTAACGCCGCGCCGACTTTATCGGCGTAGCCATAAGGAAGCTCATTATCATTTTTCAAAAGAGTGAACCAAAGAAGCGCATTGATCGAAGGATCGGATAGGCCTAAATCAGAGGCAAGATGAGTTAGCAACTTCAGATCGCTTGAAGCAGGCTTATGCCCTTTTTGCAGATAAGAGAGGAATTTTACGGGTTTCAGAGCATCCATCAAACGCAGCAAATCCGCGTTAACGGAATCGGAAGATATTTGGCTTTTGCGCCCTTTTTGCTGGTGAAGATAAGGAAAAGAAAGGGAATCGCGACAAGCTTTTTCCAGAGCGAGGAAATCGATGCGTTTCCCTTTTTCAAGGTAACCTTTGAAGGCATCGAAAGCAAATTGCCCGATTGACTTGGAATCCAGGCAATACAAAGCGGAGAGGCGGTCGATTCGCGAAAGTTCCTCCTCGCTCAAAGCATCCATTCTGCCACCTAGCGATTCGAATTCCTCCTGGAACTCACGATAATCAAAGGCGGTTTTCGCTCCACCGCTTTTCGCTCCTTTTTTCCGGTTCGCCTTGAAAAGCGGATCGGTTAGATTCGGGGAGAAGAAGGAAGGGAAGTTTTCGCTTATCTCCGCGAACCCCTCAGTCTCGTTTTTCTTGTTCAAGCCATATTTCTCTTCGAGCCTAGCAACCTCTCCCTCGCCTAGATAAGTGGCTAGAACCCCGCGGAAAAGCACGTCGCTCAAGAAAGAACTGGGCTCAAGAGGAGGGCAGACGGAATAAATGAAATAATGGATATCCCCATCCTCGCGATAATAGGTCTTCACTAGGCCTACCGCTTCAAGAGGGAGCATTGCTTTATAGAATTCCCCAGGGCTTAGCTGCAGCTTGGCAAAAAGGCGCTCGTGTGTTTTGGTCCCCTCGCTTTCGCTTAGCAAAGCAAAATAAGCCCCAAAGGCGTCCGTGCCGATCAGAGGGAGATAGAGATCGCCCATAGCAAGCAAGGAGGAAGAAGAGAATCCACCTTCTTTTCTTGCCTCAAAAAAGTCTTTCGCTCCCAAATTTTTCATGGAGATACTCTATCACTCATCAAAAAAATGAGAAAGGAAAAATATCGACACTCACGAGTGTTTTTAAGTTTATCCACAATAGAAATCCCGATAGAAACAAGCGAATTTTGATTTTTCCACAATGTTGTTTTTCTTTGCGCGCGCAACAAGTGCGTACACACGCGAGGGAAAAGTTCTATAATGTGCGCGCAATTTGCGAGGAACAAAGCATGATTCACAAAATTGGCATCTTAACCTCGGGCGGCGACGCCCCGGGAATGAACTGCGCGATCCGCTCCGTCGTCAGATCCGCCCTCCATTATGGACTAGAGGTCTACGGCATCATGGATGGGTATCGCGGACTGGTCGAAGGCGGAGACAACATCTTCAAGATGGACCGCTCTTCCGTCAGCGACATCGTCAATAGAGGCGGCACCATCTTAGGCACAGCGAGGCTGCGCGAATTCAAGGAGGAATCCGTCCGGCAGATCGCCGTCAATAATCTCAAGGCCCTTGGCATCGACGCGCTTGTCGTCGTCGGTGGCGACGGTTCCTATATGGGCGCGAAGAGGCTCACCGAGATGGGCATCGACTGCGTCGGGCTTCCCGGCACCATCGATAACGACATCGCCTCGACCGACTACACGATTGGCTTTGACACTTGCTTGAATACGATCATGTATTGCATCGATCATATCAGAGACACCACGGAATCTCATCAGCGCTGCGCCGTGATCGAGGTCATGGGCAACCACTGTGGCGACCTCGCCCTTTTCTCCGGCATCGCCGAAGGCGCTGAAATCATCATCACCCCCGACCACCCGATCCCTGAAGACGAGATTATGGCCTCCCTCAAAGCGATGTACCAAGCCAAAAGAAAAAGAGCCATCGTCATCGTCTCCGAGAAAATCTACCCGGACGTCCACGCTTTCGCCGCACGCATTCAAGAGCAAACCGGTTTTGAAACCAAAGCCGAAGTCCTCGGGCGCGTCCAGCGCGGAGGCACGCCGAGCGCGTTCGACCGCATTCTCGCCGCGAGGATGGGCGCTTACGCCGTCGACTGCTTGCTCTCCGGAAAAGCGGGCATCTGCATCGGCATGGTGAACAACAAGATCGTGGATTACGACATCTACGAAGCCTTGAAGCTGCCACGCGATAAGCACATGTCCGTATTGCGCCTCGTCGACATTCTTAACTGAATCAAGGGCCGCGCGGCCCTTTTCGCTTATTCTTTTCCAGGAGTCTATCTATGCTGTTAAACATCAATAAAAAAACCAAGATCGTCTGCACCATCGGCCCCGCCTCAGATACCCCTGAGATGATCATGAAGCTTTATCAGGCCGGAATGAACGTGATGAGAGTCAATTTCTCTCACGGCACCCATGAGGAGCAGCTTGGCAAGATCAAAATCGTCCGCGAAATGGAGAAGCAAGGGATCTACATCCCCGTCGCGCTAGACACGAAAGGCCCCGAAATCCGCACGGGCTATATGCAAAAAGGCGGGGTCGACGTCCAAACCGGGCAGCAAATGAGAATCCTGATGGAAGAAGTCGTCGGGGACTCCGCCCGTTTCTCCGTCACATATAAAGGTCTGTTCGACGACGTGAAGGTCGGCGACCACATTCTCATCGATGACGGAGAGCTCGATTTCGAAATCAAAGGCAAGGATTCCAATGAGCGTTCTTTGCTCGTGGAAGCGAAAAACGCGCATCTTTTAAAAGATCAAAAAGGGGTCAATTGCCCCTTCTCTCGCCTTTCGATGCCCTTCATTTCCGAGCAAGACGAAAAGGACCTCAAATTCGGCTGCGAGCAGCATGTCGATGCGATCTTCGCTTCTTTCACTAGACGCCCCGAGGATATCTACGACATCAAGAAAGTCCTCGCCAAGTACGGCGATCCGGACATCCCCGTATTCGCGAAGATCGAGAACCCGGAAGGCGTCAGCAAGATCGACCAGATCATCGACGCGGCGGATGGGATCATGGTCGCTAGAGGCGACCTCGGAGTCGAAGTCCCCGCAGAAGAAGTCCCCGTCATTCAACGTCATATGATTGAACGATGCCGCCAGAAAGGCAAGCCAGTCATCACAGCCACCCAGATGCTTGACTCCATGCAGCAGAACCCCCGCCCCACAAGAGCCGAGGTCTCGGACGTAGCCACCGCCATTGAGGAAAGTTCCGACTGCGTGATGCTCTCAGGCGAAAGCGCCTCCGGCAAATACCCCGTCGAAGCCGTAGAGATGCAGGCAAAAATCAGCAAGACGATGGAGAAATACCTCAATTATGAGAATCTCGCCAAAGAGGCTTATGACACAAGCGAGCACTCCAATAACGACGCGATTTCAAACGCCGTGGCGAACACCGCTCTTCTAATCGGGGCCAAGCTCATCGTGAATTTCACCGAAACCGGCAACTCCACGCGACGCATCTCCAAATCCCGCCCCTGCTGCCCCATAATCTCGATCACGAATCGCAGAAGCACCGCTCTTCGCAGCGCTTGGTATTGGGGAGCCTATTCGGTTTTGCTTAAGACCTCGATGCCCGACTTCATCGAGGAAATGGAGGTTTTGGCCCTTAAGATCGCCCGCGACCTAGGCATCGCCCCAGGCTCACCGATCATCCTCGTTGGCGGCACGCCGACAGGCGCAGGCAAGACCAACTTCATGCGCATCCTAGAAGCCAACGAAATCAAGGAACTAGAATAAAGGGGTTTGAAAAACCGCTTCGTGGATTTCGCGAAGCGGTTTTAGTTTGGCTTTGATTAGCGAAACTCAGAAGGCTCGACCGTGGTTCCCTCTTTATAAGAGAGGAAGATGACGAGCGTCACTCCATCCGTGGTATAAACCTGGTACTCAATGACGACGCCGTCGCATTTGTAGCGTCTAGCGAAGCAGGAATCCCCCCATATGGTCGTGCTGCTGAACCAAGTCCCATCGGAATCGAACGCCTCAGGGACCAGATTCTTTTCAATGATGGACCGCACACTGCTGGAGTCCATCTCGCGGAAGCTTATCTCAAAGTAGCCAATGGTCTCCTCTTTGTCATAGTAGTTGCGCTTTATTTTGGAATCGCTGTCTAAGTAATCGTTGAACAAAGCGGCCGCGGCGTCATAAGCCGTATCGACGTTATAAGGGGTTCTTTCGGCGACGGTCACCTTGCAGGTGATGACGCGGGGATTGTCTTCGCCCGGGACATTCATCGTTGCCGTGATGACGACCTCATCCCCCACGTTTGCGTCGCTGTCGATTGTAACTTTGCCGTCGGAATCAACGTGGACTTTGCCGCTAGCGTCATCGCTGGTAAAGGTGATGTCGTAAGGGAGCATGTCGATCTGCATCTCTAACGTGGCGCTATCGCCTAAGCCAAGAACGATGGAGGGCTCTTTGAAAGAGAAACTAGGCGTGTGGCTTTTGCCGCAACCCGCCATCACCGAGACGCGGCTCACTTTATCGCTTGTGCGGTAGATGCAAATCGCAATCTCGCCGGTAGGATCTTCGTATAGGAAGTTTTCGATGTCTTCTTCGCCGAAATAGTATTTCCCAAGGCTTTCCCTGTGCCAGCCAAGGTTAAACAGCTGCTCGGTATAGGCGCTCGTGAAGGAGCAATCCGGATCATAAACATCCATGAAGATGCCGATTTGCTCTTTCGCCGTTTCGAGGGCGACCTGCATGAGTTTCCCCGTATCCGTGGCATCGTATCCCATCCAGTCGGCGTTATCCTTGAGGTATTCATACCAATAAGCGACCCAATAGGCGTAATCGGTCTCGACGCTGTATTTGATGTCCTTGCCTGCGCTAGGAAGGGCCTCGGGAGAGGGGCAAGCGACTTCGATGTTCTCCTCTTCACAGAAAGAGGCAATGGCATCGCTGGGCCAGCCCGTCGAGAATTTGGAATCGCTTTGGATGACCGCGACGATTATCTCGAACCCCACGACCGTGTAATCGTTATCGACCAGCGAACCGCAGAAAAGATAGAGGTTCTCTTCCCAGTTCGTATAGTTGCCAAGATAATCCGTGGTAAGGCCTAAGTCTTCAAGCTTCTTTTGGTAATCATCAGAAACGTCGCCATCGGTGTAACCATAAATATAGGTGAGCCCTCTTTTGGTGTAATACCAGTACTTCTCGGACTCAAACTGAGGAATCTCTACGCCTGTAGCTTCTTCAATCGGCTCCAGGATGGAAGAAGGCCACCTTCTCCCCGATTTGGTCTTGGGACTATAGGTGAATTCGAAAAGGTTGCCGCTTGAATAAAGGAGCTCCGCGGTGATGATGGAGCCATCTTCGAGCGTCTTCTCCAGCACATAAGAGCCTTCGCTTTCGCTGCTCTCCGCGTCCAAGACGAAACCATTTTCCTTCAGGGTATTCGCCGCGCTTTCGCGGCAATCAATGGCGCAGTAATCGTAAGCGATGACTTCATCGGTGGAACGCTGATAGGTGACGTAGTCCGAGCCCATTTTCAAGAAAGGCATCTCGCTCATCAAAACGTATTGGAGAAGCGCATCGTCGACTTCATTCCATTCGGTGTCTTCGGTCAAGGTCGTGGTCGCGTTGTCATAGCACCAAATGCAGTTGTAGGCGCCGCTGACGGTCCCGCTGGCGTCGATGGTCCCGACGTTAAAGAAATAAGAGAGGTTATAACCTGTCTTCTTGTCTTGGCTTATTTTTGTGAGCTCGCAGAATTTAGTGCCGTATGCGTCGCTGCGGATCGCGCTCCCGTCGTAACTTTTGATGATTCCCCAGCCCTGCTTTTCAAGGTCGTTATAATAATCTTTTAGAACGAAGGTCGAATCGAAATAGACGATCTGAAGGTAACTGACGCCGCTTGATGAGGTGCATTCTTTGACTTCGAAATCCTTGCCTATTAAAGCAGAAGGGAAGGGCAAAACCTCCCCGCAATAATCTTTTAGGAGACCTTTTGTCGCATCATCCCAGGATGCGGTCTCTTCGGAAGAGGATTCGCTTTCGGACATCTCGCCTTGAGAGGATTCGCTTGGGCAAACCCCAATCCCCCCGCACCCGCTTAAGGCCAAGGCGGACAGGCAGGCGAGCGCCCACCACTTCATATTCTTCATAGTGTGCTCCTTTTGAAGGTTTAGGAAAGTATGCTTCCATAAGAAAGATAGTAAAGGGGCAATCTGAGATAAAGGGGTGAAAGCGTTTCCAAAAGGAAGAGTTACCTCTCTCCCCCAAGGCGTCCAGCGGATACCTGAAAATAAATCTCCAAAAGCAGGGCGTTATGGTAATCGCGGATATCGAGGTTGGTTTCCTCGATGAAGGAATTCAAACGATAATTGAACGTATTGCGGTGGATGAAGAGCTCTTTTGCGGACAAAGAGGCATCAAGCCCGCAGCGGAGATAGGTTCCCGCGGTGAGAAGCAATTCATGGTCAAGATGAGAGAAGCAAGAGGAAAGAAGAGGGACCGAAGTGTAATCGGCGAAGCTCATTTCTTTCATGAGGACATCGGTCGGGAAAACGGCTTGGTTCGGGAAATAGGCCAAAGCGTCTTTCAATAGTTTTTTGCTCAGCTCCCCGCGGTCATGCGTGGCCAAAAAGCTGATGGACCCGCCTAAATCCTCCCTCAAAGGCAGCATGACGGAAGAGATGCTTGAGTAGCTCTCTTTCGGCAGGATGAGCTCGCCTTCGTAAGAAGAGTAGTAAGCGAGGGTTTCCAAATTGATTCCTAGCCCCTTCAAAGCGGCTTCGAAAGGTTTTTTGGAAATTGGGAGGTTGGACAAAAAGAGATAATGCTTGTTCATCTTAAACTTTCAGCACGTAGCATTCGTAAGGGCGCAAGGCGAAGACATGGTCTTTTAAAAGAACCCCTTCGTAGTTATGCAGCACAACATCGATGATATTGTAATAGAAGCTGAAATAGCATTGGTTGGAGCGCATGTTCGCGATCACGATAAGGCGCTCCGGCCCATCGTGGTAGAAAGCGAACACATCCGGATGATTGCGGTCAAGAAGATGGAATTCGCCATGGAGGATCTGATCGTTGATTTGAGGGTTCTTGCGTATGGAAATCGCGTATTTGTAGAAAGAAAGAATGGAATAAGGATCTAGTTTCTCGATCGCCACATTCACCCCCCGAACATTGTTTGGATTCACTTTATAGCGCCCTTGCACATCGGAAAAGCCCGCAAAAGGCCTATCATCCCATTGGAAAGGCGTTCTCGCGCTCACTCTGGAGGTGCGGTTAAGATAATCAAGGATCGCCTCATCGCTATAGCCAAGTTTCCGATACGCTTCGATTTCGTTAAGGCTGCCGACGTCGGCCGTGAAGTCATCCAGAGAAGAGTAATTCACGTTGCTCATCCCGATTTCATCGCCCATGTAAATAAAGGGAGTGCCGTAAAGGAAGAGCAAAACGCTGATTAAGCAGGTCGCGCTTTCCTTGCGAAAGGCGATATCGCCATATTGCGACAAAACACGGGGGTGATCGTGGTTGCACCAATAAACGGGCATGTCGGAAGTCGCGTGACAAAGCGAGTACCAGCGAGCGAAGTTGTCTTTCAAGGAAATCACGTTCGTGACGATATCGTCCTTTTTCTTGCCGATTGAAAGATAAGAGCCGTTCTCCCAAACCGTATCGAAGTTGAAAGCCATATCGATGGGCCCGCTTTGGCGATCGGTGAGCGCGGCGACTTCTTCGGGCGAGACGCATCCGCCCATTTCCCCGATGATGAGGCAATCATGGCGGGAGAAAACTTTGTCTTTGAGCTCATTGAGGTAATCCCGTAGTTCGGGGCGATTGGAGAATTCGCTCGGATCATAAGCGAGGCCAAGCGAATTCAAAGGAACCTTAGAATCCTCGAACGTCGTGTTTTTCGCTAGGTGAGCCAAGGCGTCAAGACGGAATCCATCCACGCCTAAATTCAGGTAAAACTCCGCAATTTCGCAATATTTCTCGCGAACCTTGGGATTCGACCAATTCACGTCCGGCATATTCTTCGAGAAAAGATGAAGATAGAAATCGTCCGTCCCAGGAACGTTCTCCCAAACCGAGGTATCGAAAAAGCCCTGCCAGTTGTTGGGCGGAAGAAGCTTCCCATCCTCGCGTTTCCCTTTCCGGAAATAATAGAAGGAGCGTTCCTCCGAGGAGGGATCGCTTAATGCTTTTTGGAACCAAGCGTGCTGGACGCTCGTGTGGTTCAAGGGCAAATCAAGGATGATGCGGATGCCGCGATCATGGGCTTGCTTCAAAAGGCTTCTAAGATCTTCCAAATCGCCGAATTTCGGATTGATGCGAAAATAATCGGAAACGTCATACCCTCCGTCTTCCATCGGGGAATCAAAGATCGGGCAAACCCAAAGAAGATTGACGCCCAAAAAAGAAAGATAATCCAACTTGCTCTCAATGCCTTTTAAGTCACCCACGCCATCGTTGTTGCTATCCGCAAAGGATTCGGGGTATATGATGTATCCAATGGAGTTCTCCCACCAAGAATGAGCCATATTAAGCACCTTTCTTTTCTCTAAGAAGCATCGCGATGCCAACCAAGTCCAAAGCCAGGAAAACGGAAGCAAGGGTTATATAGAAGATGCTTCCTACGCCCAAAGGCTGGCTGGTCATGTCGGAAAGATAAATCGGGAGGACGAAGGAACATAAAGTCAAACCAAGAAAAACGAAAATGCTGTGAATAACGGTTAAGCCCAAGCTCATGGAAGCATTCGATTTCTCATGGGTCAAGCAAGCGGCGAACGTCCATAGCCCGATAGCCCCAGTGGCAATCGTCAAAGAGAACAGCGCGATACCAGCGGGACTGGGGTCGTATTTGCGAATCTGAGCAAGTTTTAGGCCTGAGGAGCTGATCTCTTTGCCACCGAAAGTCAAATCATACCAAGAAGGGCATCCAGAATCCGTTCCATAGGCTTTTCCCATGAAGCAAAAGAAAAGGAAAGCGGAGCCAAGCGCAGCCAGGCATATGATGATTTTCCGAGCAAGAATCATCTTGTTCATGTGCAAAAGTCTAAACCAATAAGGGATTGAGTTCAATTATGCGCGCGCGACGTCACTTTTCTAAGCAAGCGGCCACATATGCTTGCCCCAATCTTTTGAATCGTTCGTCCGAGGAGAAGAGGGTTAAATCGCTTCCCTTTGAAGCGATGTAACCATTCGCGGATTCAACAAGGGCCTCCCCTCCTCTTCCGCTAAGCACCCTGCCCAGCAGGAAGACGCTGGAGAAATCCAAAAACAAAGAGAAATAAAGAACGCTGGAGCCCAGCCGCTTTCCAAGCTCCCGATAACCCCGCAAAACACCGCTATTTCCATCTTCGGCAAGCTTTTGGATCGCCAAAAGCTTCTCAGGCAAACAACCGACTAGCTCAACGCCTTGCTCTTCTATCAAAGAGACGATTCCCTTTTGAGACAAATACTCCGAAGAAGAGCCCGTGATACCAAGCCGATAATGTTTCTTTCCGCAGGGGTTAAAGTTCACGCTCACTTTGCTGAGCTCGTTGAGGTAGGGATAAAGGAAGCCCTCCTTCACATAGCCTCCTGCAAGAGAAGTCCCTAAAGACAATCCAAGAACCGAATCCTTTTTGCGTAGGACGGAAGCGCCCAGCGCGGAAGCGTCACCATCGTTGATCAAAGTGAAGGAAGCTTTTGGAAAGAGATTAACGCAAAGATCTTTCAGCAACACGCGCGCCCGCTCTTTTTTGTCTTTCTCACTGCATGAGGCAAAAAGCGAGGGATAGATGACCAGCTCATCATCGACGACGCCAGAGGTGGATACCCCTACCGCATCAACCCATTCCAAACAAGAAGAGGCTTCCAGCAAAGCGGAACGGATGCGGCTTTCGTGATAGGAAGAATCACTTGCCTCTTTCGGATGCCAAAGGATTTCCGAGGAATAGACAACTTTCCCATCTTGAACGGCCATAGCCTTGATATCGCTGCCCCCTAGATCTAGGCCGATGCGGCAACCGGAAGAAGAGAGAGAACGCTTTGCCTTTTTCTCTTTTTTCAAAGGGGTTTTCTCCGTCCAAGCAAAAGACACAGGCTCCCCATAGATGGCTTCGATCGCTTCAAAAGAGGCACTAACCTCCTCATCCTTTTGGATACGTTCCTTGAAAGACGAAAAGAAACATCGATCGCAGGAAAAGAGGAAACGGCATCCGCCGACGATCCAAAGCAACGACAGAAGGATCTTTTTCAAATAGAAGTAGGTCTCTTCGAAATCATCGCTTATGGGGGCTTTGAAAGGATAGCAAACCTCCTCTCCCCGAATCAGGGCAATCGTTATCTCTTCTTTAGCCTTCTTTTGGAAAGAGGAGAACGCCTCATAAGGCAGGATGAATTCGCTTTCGTTTGCCATGCGAAGGAAATTTTATCCCTTGCAGGCGGCAAAACAATTCTCTAATTGGCCCATTATCGTCCTGGTTTCATCAGATTCGCGCAAAGCAGGCGGCTTAGCCGTAATCAAAAGACGCTCGATGCGAAGGCGTTGAGAAAAATCCGCTTCACTCTTAGAACGATAACATGCTTATTGGAAGCGCTCTTGTATTTTTTCATGGCACACCCTTCGTCAGGGCAAGCAGCCTCATCTTCTTCGCTTTCATGCTTAACGAGAGATGAGCAAAGACGAAAACTGGGTTCGGAGGCTCGTTCTAATTGCCTCAAATTTCCTAAAAATTGGCTTTCTTGAAGTAAAAGCCAAATCAAATAACGGGGTTTTGCGCTTTTTTCGAAGCGGAAGCCTACTTCCGAAGCGCTTTTGGATTGCCTTATAAAAATCCAGGCTTAGAATAGCCGGGTCTCTATGAGGAAATTGCTCGCCGCTTTGAAACGAAACACCAGGAACTGCCGTTGGCTCTACACCATGAATTTCATCTCGCAGTTCGTCATGGTCTTTTTTTCGGTGTTCTCAACATTCCTTGCCAAAGTCCTCGTCGATTCTTTGGAAGGGACTTTGAACAAGGCGGAGTTCATTGAAAAATGGGTCGTCGATCTCATTAGTTTCGGCAGAGGGGGCGCTTATCTGGAAGAGAGGCCCTATATCCTCATCATCGCCGTATCCGCCTCAGGCATCTTGACTGCCCTATCCTCCATCCTGAGGATGCTCATACGCGCGCAGGCGCTTGAGCAAATCAGAAAGAACATCCAATTCGATTTGTTCACGCATCTTGAGAAACTCCCCTACCCTTACTTCAAATCCCATAAGGAAGGCGATTTGATTCAAACCTGCACCAGAGACGCCGACGTCATTCGCAATTTCTTCTTAAACGACACGTCTCAGACGAGCTACGTCCTCTTCATCAGCGTCCTTTGCTTTTCGATCCTTTGCTCCATCTCCTGGAAGCTGACCTTGGTTTCTCTCTCCTTGCTTCCCATCATGTTCGTCTACTCCTTTTTCATGATCAAAGGGGTCAGAAAACGCTATGCGACGACAGACGAAAGCGAAGCTCGCCTCACCGAGAAAATAAGCGAGAACCTCTACGCCACCCGCATCGTGAAGGCCTTCAATCAGGAACGTTACGAAATCGCCCAATTCGAGCTGACGCTGGATGATTACAAGCACAAGTTCGTCGCCTGGAAAAAGCTCTCCTCCTTTTTCTACGCTAGCAGCGACGTCTTCATCTTCGCTTCGCGCGTCTTGGCTTTGCTCTATGCGATTTACCTAGCGACCAAGAGCCCAGCCGAGATCACCGCCGGCACGGTCGTCCTCTCTTACACCTTCGTCAACATGATCGTCTGGCCGATGCGCAGCATGGCTACCTCCTTATCGAACCTTGGCCAAGCCATCGCTAGCAACGACAGGATCGAAGCGGTGATGGGCGAGCAAGAAGAGGACACCTTGACCGGCCTCACTCCAAAGGTCAAAGGCGCAATCGAATTCAATAACGTCGCCTTCGCCTACTTCGACGCCCCGGAAGAGAAGATTTTGAAGAACGTCACCTTCTCGGTCAAACCCGGCCAAAGCGTCGCCATCATGGGGAAAACAGGATCAGGAAAGAGCACGCTTTCTTTGCTTTTGACCCGTTTATACGACGCGAGCGAGGGACAAATCAAAATCGATGGGGTAGACATCAAGGATATCCAAAAGCATTATCTCCGCACGCAAATCGTTCCGGTGCTTCAAGACCCCTTCCTTTTCTCCAAATCCATCGCCGACAACATCTCCGCAAGCAGAAGCACCGCTTCTAGAGAGGAGATAAAGCGCGCGGCCTATATCGCTTCCGTCGACGAAGCCATCAACCGTTTCCAAGAGGGGTATGACACGCCGGTCGGAGAAAAAGGCGTGACGCTCTCCGGCGGCCAAAAGCAAAGGGTCGCCATCGCGCGCACCGTGCTTTCCGGCGCTCCGGTCCTTATTTTCGACGATTCGCTTTCCGCCGTGGACATGGCGACGGATCTCTCCATCCGAACCAGGCTGAAGAACCTGGATTCCTCGCAGACCATTCTGCTGATCACCCATCGCGTCGCTACCGCCAAGGACGCCGACCTCATCTTGGTCTTAGATGAAGGGAAGATCGTCGAGGCAGGCACCCATCAGGAGCTCATCAAACAAGCGGGCATCTACGCGCGCATCAACGAGATTCAGACTTCATTGCAGGGAAAGGAGAGGCTATGAGCAGCGGATTCCAAGAAGAAAAATTGCCCGATAAGCTGAATCTTTCCGTTTGGCTGAAGATTGGGAAATACGCCTTCCGAAGATGGCCTTTGGTCATCCTCCTCCTTTTTCTCACCCTCATCGTCACCTTCTATGACTCGAGCTTCGTTCCGACGATGAACGCCGCGGCGATTCAAGCCGCAAGAGACTATTCCGGCGTCATTGTCGACTTCAATGACCTGGCCTTGGAGGCAACGCTCATCTTCGGCATCCACGTCAAGCTCACCTATTGGGGGTTCCTCTTCCTTCAACTGGGCATGATTATTGCTAGAAGCGTCGCGATTTTCCTTAGTTTTTATCTGATTAACCTCCTCTCTTTAGACATCGTCACTTCCTTAAGAAGAGACACCTTCCGCAAAGTCCAGGAGCTCCCCTTCTCCTATTTCGACACCACCTCTTCCGGCTGGCTCATCGCCAGGATGCAAAACGACACCTCCTCAATCGGGGACATCCTTTCTTGGAACCTCTCTTCGATCCTTTGGAGCGTGTTCGACCTCGTGTTCGCCTTGATCACCATGTATTCCATCAATTGGAAGCTATCGATCTTGGTCTCTCTGTCGGTTCCTTTGATGGCGGTCTTCATCCCCATCATCGAAAAGAAGCTTTTGGCCGCCCACCGCGAGGCGAGGCACGAATACAGCGCCTTCGTCGGATGGCTAAGCGAAGGCATCTCCGGGGCGAAGACCATCAAGACTTTGGCCATGGAGAGCCAAGTTGAGAAAGAAGCCGGAGACATCTTGGAGAATATCAAGGCGAAGCGCCTGAAGGCCGAGAAAATCAACGCTTTCTTCGAGCCCATCGTCTCGATGTGCTCCTCGCTTATGATCGCCTTATTGCTCGTCGCGGGGTTCTACTTCTCCTCCTTCATCGGGCTGGAAGAAGCCACTCTCACGGCGACAATCGTCCTTTTTATCGGCTTCACGCAGGATATCTATTCCCCTTTGCAAGGGCTGTCGAGCACCTTCTCGGAATTCATGGCAACCCAGGCGGGCGCGGAGAAAATCATCCAGCTTCTTGAAAGCGAAAGCGACATCATCGATTCCAAGGAAGCCATTGAAAAGTACGGCGAGCTGCTTAATCCCAAGGAAGAGAACTACGAATCCATCAAAGGGGACATCGTCTACAAGGACATCCATTTCTCCTACAAAACGGGCCCCGAGGTCCTTCACGGGCTGAGCCTCACGATCAAAGAGGGCAAGTCTTTGGCGATCGTAGGCGAAACGGGAAGCGGAAAGAGCACCCTTGTGAATCTGCTTTGCCGCTTCTATGAGCCGACCTCAGGCTCCATCCTCGTAAGCGGAAAAGATTATCGGCAGTTCACCCTTGGCTATCTCCGTTCCAAAATCGGCTATGTTCAGCAAACCCCTTTCGTCTTCAGCGCTTCCTTTAAAGACAACATCGCCTACGGTTCTCCAAATGCGACCATGGAGCAGATAAAAAACGCCGCAAAAGTCGTCGGAATCGATTCCTTCATCTCTTCTCAGAAGCATGGCTACGACACCGTCCTAAACGAAGGAGGCGACATGCTCAGCCAAGGGCAAAAGCAATTGATCAGCTTCGCTAGGGCCTTGGTAAGGGACCCCGAGATCCTCATCTTGGACGAAGCCACTTCTTCCATCGACACCGAGACGGAGAAAGAAGTCCAAAGCGCGCTCCTCCACTTGCTCAAAGGCAGGACTTCCATCTTGATCGCCCACCGCCTCTCCACGATCGTCGACTGCGATTCCATCATCGTCCTCGACAAAGGCCGAATCAAAGAGCAAGGAACCCACAAAGAACTCATGGAAAAGAAAGGCGCCTATTATTCCTTATACATGGATCAGTTCAAAGACCTCTCTTTGGACGGGCAAATCGACACCTATCAAAGCCAAATCGAGGCCAAAGGCATCAAAATCTGAAATCCGTTCATTCGAATTAACCCTTTTAAATTGAAACAAGGGCTCGAACGAACCATAATATCCACGCTCACAACAGGAGGAAAGTTTCAGCATGTTAGTGAATGCAACAAGAATGTTGAAAGAAGCTCACGAAGGCCACTACGCCGTCGGGCATTTCAATATCAACAACCTCGAATGGACGAAAGCCATTCTTCTCACCGCGCAGGAAAACAACTCGCCGGTCATCCTCGGCGTCAGCGAAGGCGCGGGCAAATACATGGGCGGCTTCAAAGTCGTCGTCGCGATGGTGAAAGCGCTCGATGAGTCGCTAGGCATCACCGTCCCCGTCGCGCTCCACTTGGATCACGGCACCGAGGCGGGCGTAAGAGCCTGCATCGAAGCGGGCTTCACCTCCGTCATGTTCGACGGCAGCTCGCTCCCCTTCGACGAGAACATCAAGAAGACCGCCGAACTCGTTAAGCTCGCCCACGACAAAGGCCTCAGCTTCGAAGCTGAAATCGGCTCAATCGGCGGCACTGAAGACGGCGTCACCGGGCAAGGCGAAGTCGCTGACCCCAAAGAAGCGAGCGCGATGATCAAAACCGGCATCGATTTCCTCGCCGCGGGAATTGGCAACATCCACGGCATCTACCCCAGCAACTGGACCGGCCTCCACTTCGACGCCCTTGCCAAGATCGATGAAGTCACCGGCGAGGTCCCGCTCGTCCTCCATGGCGGCACAGGCATCCCGAAGGACATGATCAAGAAGGCAATCGCCGGCGGCATGAGCAAGATCAACGTCAATACCGAATGCCAGCTTGCCTTCGCCGAAGCCACCATCGCCTACTGCAAAGCCGGCAAGGCCGACCCCACCGCGGAGAACACCGCCAAAGGCTACGACCCCCGCAAACTCTTGAAGCCCGGCTTCGAAGCCATCAAAGCGACGGTCAAAGAGAAGATGGAGCTCTTCGGTTCCATCGGCAAAGCCTGCTAAGCCAGCAATCCCCAAGGCTCTTGGAAACAAGGGCCTTTTCATTTAGGGGAACACCTAGATTATCCTCGATTTAAAATTGCAGATTTTTCACGCGTGGACGAAACAATTTAATTTTTCTACCCAAACCTTTCCTCTTGTTTTATCATGGTTCGCATGAAATCAAGAATCCCCAGTTACGTTCACCCCGCGAGCTATGGCAAAACCACCATCGCTTACCTTCTCGATGCCGTTTGCACCATCGCGATGATCTTCCTTCTTTATTACGCTTTCGGAAACACGGTCCTCTTGCCCGCGCAGAACTATCAAGCGACCTATGACGAATACATCGCCTTCATGAAAGACTCCGGACTCACCAAAGGCGATGCCTCGGGCACTTTGCTCACCTACGATGAGACAATCCAAGACGGGAAGCCAGGGTGGCAATACTATCAAGAAGCCCTCATCCATTACTACACCGTCTTCATTCCAGGCGACAGCGGCGCCGAGTTTTATGAGACGGACGAGGTGACGAAAAATGCGGATGGAAAATATAGTACCGACAGCATCAACCTTTTCATCCTCAAAAAAGTCTACCTTCTCAACGAGGACGGCAGCCAAGCCTCCGAAGGAATCGACCCCTACTTCGTTCTCGACGAGTCGACTTCCGAACCCTACGATGTGAAGCTCGTCGACGAATACGCGAACACGACGGAATCCACGAAGCTAGCAAAGCTGAAGACCTTCTTCGCCGACAGCGAAAACCGCACCGGGGCATATTATGAAGCGGTTACCCATTTCTCCGCGCAGCCTCATTTCACCGAGCTGCAAAGCTCCATCGGCCTCAAACGCTACATCGCCTTCTTGCCTAGCTTCATCCTTTCGCCCCTCATCTTCTTCTTCATCATCCCCGTACTCACGAAGGATGGCAGGACCTTAGGGAAACTTGTCGCGAAGACCGCGGTCATCGGGAGCAACGGCTACAAAGCCAATAAGATCAACATCGTCCTTCATTACGCGATCCTCACCGTGATTTGGGAACTTCTGCTCATCCCAAGCACGATGATGGGCATCATGGGGATGGCCCTTGTCCTGCTGATTGACTATCTCTCTTTGATTCTTTCTAAGAGCCACGCCTCAATCCACGACAAAATCGCGAGAACGCTCGTAGTCAACGCCAAGGAAAGCAGTTGGTTCAAGAACGAGGAAGAAGAAGAGCAATACATCAAAGACAACCCCGATTCCAGCGTCGCTGGCTTCTATGTCGAAGAAAACGGCCATCTCCCTGGCCAAGAAGCCTCGCCTGTCCAAGAGACTCCGCGCGGCCTCTCCGAAGACACGATCCTTGATCTCTCAACGATTGGCAAAGCCAGAAGAGAAGCCGCGACCATCACTTCCTTCGACGAATATGAAAGACGCCAATCCGCGCTTCCCGCCAATCCCGAGGAAATATCATCGGATGAAGCGGAGAATCTTGCAAAGGCTAAAGGCTCATCTGAATCAGAAGAGAAAGCAAAAGAAAATTAACAAGGCTTAAGCCGGTCGGAAGATCGGCTTTTTGCATCCTTCCACAATAAAAGGCCTGACAAAAGCCAGGCCGATGATGGGATTTGCTTTGCTCAGTAAGAGACTTTGACGTAGCTGCTCCGATCGATTTCGGGGAATGAGGCGTTGCTGCGAGACTTCAGCGAAACGTCAATGTCGTAGTCATAAACGCTTATCTTGTCTTCGTCCGCTTTCGTCCCGTTCGGCGAGACGGTGGCCTCAACAT
>CAVECL010000014.1:0-43055 GCA_963614595.1 Parasutterella excrementihominis
GGCGATATGAATAAACTCATTGAAATTTTGAATTGCGACTCCAAATGGGGCATCGGGAAGAAAAACGGCCTCCTTTTTCATTTGCCGAAGGACATGAAATTTTTCCGCGAGACAACCCTGAACCACGTTGTTGCGATGGGAGAAAACACCCTTCTTTCCTTCCCTGGCTCCAAACCTTTAAAGAACCGTACGAGCATCGTCTTGTCGCAAGATGAACGGCATAACTACGAAGGCGTCATCAACGTCCATTCATTCGAGGCTTTTCTTTCAAAAATCAAGGAATGCCTTGAAACCCAGGATGTCTACATCATCGGAGGGGCTTCCATTTATCGTCAATTGCTCCCTTATTGCGACGAGGTTCTTTTGACGAAGGTAGATGAAGACGGACAGGCCGAGGTGTTCTTCGAAAACCTCGACGAAAAGAAAGAATGGCGGTTAATCTCCTCTACTCCCGAAGAGGATGATAACGGCCACTTGATTAGCTTTTGCACCTACAGAAACAACAATAAGAAGCCGCTTTAATATCCGTAGCGTTTTCTCATAAAGAACAAGAAGAATAGCATCGTTCCAGTGGAAACGATTTCGGCGAAGCAAGCGGAGCTCCAAATGCCATTTACCTGCAGCCAAAGCGGGATGATGAAGACGAGGATAAGCTCAGAACCGCTGCGGCAGAAAGAGATGATGGCGGACACCGTGCCATTGTTTAGCGAAGTGAAGTAGCCAGACATGAAGATTGTGAATCCGGCCGTCAAATAGACACAGGAAAAAATCCTATTTGCGTTAATCGCAATTTCTTTCACATGCGCGGATCCTCCGGAAAGAAGCCCAGACATTGGTTCCGCCAAAGCTTCGCCTAAGCTGAACATCACTAGGCCCGCGACGGCCACCAAGATAAAACTTTTCTTCAGAATGCTTGATAGCTCATTCTTGTTCCCTGCTCCGTATTGATAGCCGATGAAAGGCGACATCGCGGTTGAATAGCCCATGAAGATTGCCATAAAAACATAAGACATGTACATGATGATGCCGTAGGCCGCCACTCCATCTTCGCCAATAAAGACTAAGAGTTGCGCGTTGTAGCACATCCCTACAATGGAAGAGGAAACGTTGGAAACGAATTCGCTGGAACCGTTCCAGGCGGCTTGGCCCAATGCTTTGAAATCCGCGGAAGGCTTGCTTAAATGCAGTTTATTGTTTTTGTTAGTCGCGAAGTAAATGAAAGGGAAAACGGTGCTGAAGCCCTGGCCTATCAAAGTTGCCGCGGCCGCTCCTGCTACCCCCCATTTGAAAACGCCGATAAACAAAGCGTCCAAAGCCATATTGGTCAGCCCTGCTCCAAGGATCACCATAAAACCAAGCTTTGGCTTTTCAATCGTCAAAAAGAAGGCTTGAAAGATGTATTGAAACATCATCAGAACGATGCCGCCGCATAAAATCTGGCCATAAAGGATGCCATCCCTGATCATGATTTCGCTTGTGGCCTCTTTGCTCAGCGAAGCCATCCATCGGACGAAAGGCTCCACGCAGAAGAATCCCGCGGTTCCAAAAACGATTCCTAAAATCAGCACAAAGTAGACGAATAAGGAGAAATATTCTTTCGCTTTTTGCTCATCTTTTTCGCCTAATGTTTTCGAAACAAGAGCACTCCCCCCGGCGCCGAACATGAAACCTATCGCCCCAAGAATCATGATGAAAGGGAAAACGAGGTTTACGCCGGAAAAAGCCTCCGCTCCTGCAAAATTCGAAACGAATATTCCGTCCACGATGGAATAGAGTGAAGAAAACACCATCATCAAGATGGGCGCGTAAGAGGCAAAAAAGATTTTTTTGAACGTGAGATGTTCGTTTAAATGGACCGTCATAAAACCACCTTAGGTCAATTTCGCAGGTCTAGCCTGGCATCTTATCCAACGACGGGTTTTTCCCGTCATCCTCCGATGAGCGGTTCAATTCTAGCAAAATAAAAATAAGTTGGAAGGGCTTGAAAGCAGTTACTTATCCTTCTATGGAATTCAAAAAGGCCGACACGATCTCTAGATAGGAATCATGGCTCTCCCAATATGTCATGTGACGGCTGTTCTTGAAGCATTGCATCTTTTTATTCGTGCTTCCTAGCAAGCGGAACATCGTTTCATTTTGCAATTCGGTGGATTCGTCCTTGCCGCCATAAAGCACTAAGGATGGGCAAGTGATTTTAGGTAAGAATGATTGCGTATCATAGGATTTTAGCGACCCCGTTGGTGCGAATTCGCTTTCGCCCCAGGCGGATAAATAGGAAATCGTTCCTGTGTTTTTCTTTCTTGCTAGGCAATCGGGGGCAGTTCCATCGGTCGGGATATCCGAAACGGTCATTTTCAAATAACGGTCCGTGGCCTCCTTGAATTCTTTTGAGGCGTAGTTTCCGCTGGTCTCCGCTTCCTTGATGGCTCTTTGGTCGCTTTCGGAGAGATTTTTAATTAGCCGGTGCGTCTCTTCTTTCCACATAGAAGCGGAACATAGGGTGGAGGAAAGAATAATCCCCTTCACTCCCTCTTGCCCTTTCTCTTGGAGATATAACTGAAGCAGCATCCCTCCCCAACTGTGACCTAGAAGATAATATTTTTTATATCCTAGATATTGGATGAGACGAGACAGTTCCTCCGTCCAACCTTTTGCGGAGTAGTCACTGGGGTTTGCCGAGATTGAAGAAAGACCGCATCCGAACTGATCGTAAAATACCACTGGCCTGTCTCCGATTTTAGCTAAGGGATCTAATAATTCTAAGGAGTTGTGCGTAGAGCCAGGACCACCATGCAAGGTGATTAAAGGCGTACCCTTCCCTTCCTGGTTTGCAATTCTTACATACGTTGAAATTCCTTGCCTCAAAGGCAAGAAAAACTCCGCAATTCTCATAAAATCACCGCAAATGCTCGGGGAATTTTTCGTCAGGGATGTTTTTTAGCTTCTCGTCGAGATAGCCAATAATGGCTTTTCGGGTCACGATTCCCATAAGAACCCCATTCTCATCTAGGACGGGCACAAAGTTTTGCTTGCCCGCCAAGCGGACTAAATCCTTCATTTCCGCATCGAAACGAATGGGCTCGACATCGCGTTCGTGACGAAGGTTTGCAATCGGAGTCGACTCGGCTTCCTTATAGTTCATATTGGCTTTGAGTTTTATGAAACGGAACATGTCGCCCTCTGAGATTGCCCCAATATATTTGCCTTCCCGGTTAAGGACTGGAATAGAAGTCAAATCGTTGGCGATCATTTTCTCGGCGACCTGACGCAAAGACCAATGTTCTTCCGCATAGCAAACTTGGGATTTAGGAATTATGAAGAATAAAATGTTCATGCAAACATTTTAATTGATATTCGTTTTCTGGAAAGCCCGTATAATTTCAAACGATGGATTTCAACGGTTGGGAAAAGCTTTCGTTGGTGGACTTCGACGATTATCTGACCACCACCTTTTTTATATCTGGTTGTAATTTCAGGTGCCCTTTTTGTCATAACAAAAATTTGGTCCTCACCCCGAACGACAACCCGATAATCCCTTGGGAACTGATGCTCGATTATCTGAAGAGAAGAAGGAAAGAATTGGACGCTGTTTGCATCACCGGAGGGGAGCCAACCCTGATGAATGATCTAGAAGAGAAGCTCGTCCAAATCAAGGAACTTGGATATCTTGTGAAACTCGACACAAATGGGACGAATCCCGGTTTGATTAAAAACCTTTACGAGAAAGGGCTTGTTGATTATTTCGCGATGGACATTAAAAATTCAAAAGAAAAATATGCTGAAACTGCGGGGATTTCAGAAATAAACATCGCAAAAGTGGAAGATTCTGTTTCGTTTCTCATCCATTCTGGATGCCGCTATGAATTCCGTACGACAATCATGGAGGAGCTTCATGACGAAGATAGTTTCCGCTCCATTGGCGATTGGCTTAAGGGTGCTGAACGCTACTTTTTGCAACGTTATGTGGACTCGGAAAATTGTATTAGACGCGGTTTGCATATGGTTAAAAAAGAAGAAGCTCAACGCTATATTGAGCTTCTCCGTTCCTCGATAAAGACCGTTGAACTTCGCGGCTACGATTAAGCTAGACCTTGAAGATAGCCTTGGCACATCGTCGCGGCAATCGCCCCGTCATTGGTCGCAGTTATGACCTGACGCACGTCTTTTTTACGGCAATCACCACACGCATACGCGCCTGTGGTTTTCGTTTCCATTTTTTCGTTGGTTACTATGAAGCCTTTATTAAGCTCTGCGAGATCGCCAAACGCTTCGTTATGAGGAATCTGGCCAATCGCGACGAAGACTCCATCGCTAGAGAAACTCACGGTCCCTCCGTTCTTTTTATCTTCGAATATAGACTTTACTTCATCTCCGTCTTGCTCGAATTTAATGCAATTAAGCTCATGGCTGACGATGACGTTAGGCAACGCCAACAAACGTTCTTGAAGAATTTTGTCAGCAAAGAAATGGTCGAAAAGAGTAACCACATGAACTTTCGTGCAAATTGCCGCTAGGGAAATGGCGTATTGCACCGCGGTATTGGCGTCTCCGATGAGAAGCACTTCTTTTCCAGCGTAGAAAGCCCCGTCGCAGACTGCGCAATAAGAAATTCCCTTGCCCGTCAACTCTTTTTCCCCGGGGACGTTTAGGCAACGATGGCTGCAGCCTGTTGCTAGAATCACGCTTTTGCCCTCGAACGATCCGTAGTCCGTTGAGACGGTGAAATCCCCTTCGCCTTTTTTGATAACTTTCTTTACTTCGCCAAATTCAAAGACGACCCCTAAATTGGTGATCTGCGCAAAAAGATTGTCTGCGAATTCAGAGCCGGATATCGAAGCGATGGATGGATAGTTCTCCAAGCGGGGGCTTAAAGCGATTTGCCCTCCGATGCCTTCCTTCTCAATAAGCAACACGCTTTTCCCAGCGCGCAGCAAATACAGACAGGCGCTCATGCCGGAGGGGCCGGCGCCAATAACAATGCTGTCGTAAACCATTTCTTTAAATTAAGAAGCCCCTGTATGAGGGGCTTCAATCTCCTTAGTTTGATGTCTTAATCGATTCTACGAACCCCTTGATGAGAGAGGCGTTCTCGTAAACCTTATATCCGCCACCTTCTTCGGGAACAAGAAGGGTGGGGGCTTGCTTGATGCCGTGGGCGATTGCTAAATCTTTATTCGCTGCGGCATCTACGTTGTGGTAATGGAAACCAGCGCCGTCGAGAATCATTTTCGCCATTCTGCAGTTCGGGCAAGTCGGAGAGGTGAAGAGCAAGGGCTCCGTGATCTCCGGCAGCTCGTCTTTCGTGCTTTGACCTATGATTTTTTCCTCGGCATGGGGATGATCTTCCGGCAAGTCGCATTCCTTGGTGACGTCGTAGGTCTTTCTCATTTTGAATTCCTGGCTCTTGCCGGCGTTCCAGTTCTTTACTGGACGGTAGTAGCCGGTGATGCGGGAGTAGACTTCGGTCTCTTTGCCGCAATGGGGGCACTTCCACTGCTCCCCTGCGATATAGCCGTGTTCGGAGCAAACGGAATAGGTCGGCGAGATTGTGTAATAGGGAAGCTTGTAGTTCTCCGCGATCTTTCTGACGAGCCTCATGCAGGACTGCCAGTTCGGCAAACGCTGGCCGAGGAAAGCGTGGAAGACGGTTCCGGAGGTATAGAGCGTTTGGAAGCGGTCTTCGATATCAAGCGCCGCGAAGATGTCGGATGTGTAACCGACGGGGAGGTGACTCGAGTTTGTGTAGAAGGGAGTTTCGCCATCTTTGGAAGCGGTGATGATATCGGGATAGCGGACTTTGTCGTGCTTAGCCAAACGATAGGAAGTCGATTCGGCCGGCGTGGCTTCAAGATTGAAGAGATCGCCGTATTTTTCTTGATAATCCGATAGGCGTTCCCTCATGTGGTTGAGCACTTCCGTGGTGAACTCTTGGGCGTTGGCGTGCGAGAGGTCTTCTTTGATCCATCTCGCATTGAGGCAAGCTTCGTTCATGCCTACGAGGCCGATGGTTGAGAAGTGATTTTTGAAGGAGCCAAGATAATGCTTGGTGTAAGGATAAAGCCCCGCTTCCAAAAGTTTGGTGATGGTCTGTCTCTTCACGCTTAAGGAACGAGCGGAAATATCCATCAAACGGTCAAGCTTTGCGTAGAAATCGGCTTTGTCTGTCGCTTGATAGGCAATGCGAGGCATATTGATGGTGACGACGCCGATCGAGCCGGTGGACTCGCCTGAGCCGAAATACCCACCGCTCTTCTTTCTGAGCTCGCGGAGGTCGAGGCGGAGGCGGCAGCACATGGAACGAACGTCGCTTGGCTTCATATCGCTGTTGATGTAGTTCGAGAAATAAGGAGTCCCGTATTTCGCGGTCATTTGGAAGAGAAGCTTGTTGTTCTCAGTAGGCGACCAGTCGAATTCTTTTGTAATGGAATAGGTGGGGATTGGATATTGGAAGCCACGGCCGTTGGCGTCACCTTCGATCATCGTCTCGATGAAGGCGCGGTTGACCATGTCCATTTCCTCTTTGCACTCGCCGTAGGTGAATGGCATTTCTTTGCCTCCGACGATGGCGGGAAGGTTCTTTAAATCGTCTGGGCAGGTCCAATCGAGGGTGACGTTAGTGAAGGGAGCCTGGGTTCCCCAACGAGAAGGGGTGTTTACCCCGTAAATGAACGACTGAACGCATTGCTTGACCTCTTTATAAGAAAGATGGTCCGCTTTCGCAAAGGGCGCGAGATAAGTGTCAAAAGAAGAGAAGGCCTGTGCTCCCGCCCATTCGTTCTGCATGATGCCGAGGAAGTTGACCATCTGGTTGCAAAGAGTCATAAGGTGCTTGGCGGGAGAGGAAGTGATCTTTCCCGGAACGCCGCCTAAGCCTTGCTGAATAAGCTGTTTCAAACTCCAACCTGCGCAGTAGCCGGTAAGCATGGAAAGGTCGTGGATGTGAATGTCGGCGTTTCTATGCGCGTCGGCGATCTCTTTATCGTAGACTTCGGAGAGCCAGTAATTTGCCGTGACGGCACCAGAGTTGGAAAGGATCAAACCGCCCACCGAGTAGGTGACTGTTGAATTTTCCTTCACCCGCCAATCGGCGACGCGAAGATAGCTGTCGACGACTTTTTTGAAGTCGAGCTCGGTGCTTTTGACTTGGCGAAGCTCCATATGCTTTTTGCGGTAGTCCATGTAAGAGCGGGCAACATCGACGTATCCCGCCTGAATCAAGACGATTTCAACTGAGTCCTGAATGTCTTCCACGCCAACGATTTCATCCACGATTTTGCTATTGAAATCAGCGGTAACGCGGAGGGCGAGGAGCTCGATGATGTTCGGCGTCATCGACTTATGTTCGGCGCAAAAAGCGCGGGAAATAGCGTTTTGAATTTTCTTGAGATCGAAGGGGACGATGGACTCGTCGCGTTTACGTACTTGCAGCATATGAGACTCCTTTTTAAAACCTTGGAGGAATTGGGGTAAGAAAAATTCCCATACGGAATCATCATTATCCACGTCTCCCTTTCAGGTTTCGCGCACACATAATAAAAGCGCTTATGTAAATTGCAACGCGCCTTGTTTTCATGGTTTTTCTTTCCATAAGAATAGACTGCAAAAACGGAGATTTCTTAAACACCCGTTGCAGACGGAAGAATCGATTCACAATTAGTAGTTTCTTGGGAAAGAAAAAACTTCTCTGAGGAAAAAAGAAAAACATTAAAATAGGACAGTGTCTAATAAAAACATAATTATTCACATATGGACTGTGGAAAACTTTTTGTCCAACTTTGTGAAACAACGAAAAACAAGCGACGCATTGATGGATTTTTGGATATGAAACAAGTTTTCATGCGCTTGACGAAAATTGGTTTTTGCCTTCTGCTAAAGATTGATTTCTATTCCTTCCCCTATGGGGAATGTTGTCGTTGAACGGAGAAAAAAGTAGTCCTATAGTATTGCCGTTATTTTGGAGGTCTAAGAAAGGACATTTATGACTAAAGAAGAAAAAGCTGCGAGGCGTGAGGCTCGCAAAGAAAAAGGCCAGGGCCTTTGGGCCGAATTCAAGGCCTTCATCAACAAAGGCAATGCCTTGATGCTCGCCGTCGGCGTCGTCATCGGTAGTGCCTTCAGCGCCATCACCACTGCGTTCGTCAACATCTTATTGAGCGTTTGCACCTGGGCCGTCCCTGGTGGTTTGAAGGGTCTTGTTACCGTCCTTCCCGCTCTCAATGATGCTCAGAAAGGTATGGATGCTGAAAATGGACTAAGCCAGTTCTTCGATGCTTCCCAGCTTCAGGATCTTGCGACAAAAGAAGCGGTTGCGACTTACACTCAGTCCGTCGTGGATGAGAATCCTAACTTGATCGAATCCGTCAAGACGACGATTCTTAGCAAGTACACCCTTCATGGCACCACCTACACCTACAACATGTCCGCGGTCATTGACTGGGGCGCTTTGATCAACGCCGTTATCTCTTTCCTCATTGTTGCTTTGGTGCTTTTCATCATCGTCAAGGTTTACAACACTGTCTTGGCCAAGAAGAAAGAATTGGACGCTAAGCTTCTTGAAGAATACTACACCAAACACCCGGAAGAGAGACCTGCTCCTGTTGAGCCCGGGAAACCCGCTCCGACTGAAGCTGAGCTCCTTACTCAGATCCTCGCCGAGCTTAAAAAGCAAAACGGGGCTAGCGACAACGCTAACTAATCGACAAAAAGACCTCCAACAAAAAGCGGGCTGCTGGCTCGCTTTTTTCTTGCTCTCAAATAGGGTAGACTAGCGTCGCTATGGCTAGGTTTTATACATTTGAAGGCATTGAAAACTTCCGTGATCTAGGAGGATACGAATGCGACTATGGAGAAACGCAGTTCGGCGTTATTTATCGTTCGGCTACCCTTAAAGAGGCAACGAAGAAAGACGTAGATAAAATCGCTTCTCTCGGAATCAAAACCATCTTGGACATCCGTGAAAAGAAAGCCCGCGAAGAACAAAATGGCCTTGTTGAAAAAGACCCGAGATTCAAAGTTATTCCTTTTGATATCAATGGCAATGGGAGAATTCCTCAAAACTATGAGGATGGGGTAAATAGCTATATTGAGATGCTTAGCGACCCTTCCTCCGTCCGTTCTTTGCTTAGAGCTATTCTCCATGAGGATAAGCCCTTGCTCATTCATTGCAATGCCGGCAAGGATAGAACTGGGGTTTTTGCGGGGATTTTGCTTGCTTTAGCAGGCGTTGATTTCCGCTCTATCAACGCGGATTACATGGCTTCATATCCTTTGCTCGAACGCTCCACGGTTCTTTTAAGGCGGGATAATCCGACTTTGCTTCCTGACGTCTGTTTGAATCCCAATATCTTTTATCTTCGCGATGTCGAAAAGAAATTCAATGAAACCTTTGGATCGTTGGAATCTTACTTAGAAGGGATTGGCCTAGACGATGATGAGATTCTCGGATTGAAGAACGTTCTTGGGAAGCAAGAGAAAAGCTGCGGTGCCGTTGTCTTTAAAGATGGCAAAGTTCTGGTCGAGCATATGGCGTTGGGCCACTACTCTATCCCCAAAGGGCATGTTGAGCCTTGCGATGGGGGAGACGAAAGGAAAACCGCATCGAGAGAAATCAAAGAAGAGCTAAATCTTGATGTGGAATTCATCCCTGGATTCCGTTATTCAACGGATTATTCTCCCTTCCCCGGAAAATTCAAACGCGTCGTTTGGCTTGCCGCTTACGCTAAAGAAGGGCAAATAATCACCCAAAAAGAAGAGGTTCAGGACGCTTATTGGCTCTCCCCCGCGGATGCCGTCCGCGTCCTGAGCCACCAAAGCGATAGAGATATTGTGACGAAGGCTTCTTACTTCGAAGCGGGCGATGGCATAAAAGAAGTAAAAGATTAATCGCCAAGGTATACAATTGCCCGCGGTTTAGAGAGATGAAGTTTATGGAAAAGAAAACTCGTGATACGAATATATGGCTAGAACTGATCCGATTTGTGATCATTGGAGGTTACGCTACGCTGTTGGACATGGCCGTGGAAGGCTGGATCACCTCCTTGCTTTCAACCAAGACCGCCGGAGCGGGACATGTGGCTGCTTTCTTTTGGATGTTTCTTATTTCCGTTGCTGGCTTTGTTCTCGCCACCCCTGCCAATTGGTCCCTTTCTTCCGTATGGGGCTTCCGAAACGTCGATGCGGAATCTGAGAAAACCGCGAAATCCTATCAAGGGTTGCTCAAGTTTGTATTTTGGAGTTTCTTAGCTTTGGTCCTGGGCGCCTTCATCCAATTCATCGGGTATATGATCTGCATCGAATGGTCGGGTTGGAACCTTGATATTCTTGGCGGTTTCTCGTTTGCGAAAATGTTCGGGGAAGGCGGTTCCCTTCTTGTCTTCTGGGCGTGGCTTGTCGTCTTCGTTATCCGCACGGTCGTAACTTTGACCTTCAACTACTTAACTCGAAAACTCTTTATTTATAAGGCTCCGAAAGAAACAAAAACCCCGCAAAAGCCCGTTGCTTAATCAACGTATTCTTCTTTTACTTCATTGAATTTCTTCGCGCATTCCGGTGAAGGGTCGTAATAATGAGCGGCCATATCTAAAATCACGTTTTCAGGCACCCATTTGTCTTTTCTTCTTTGCTTGTTGCGAATAAGACAGGTCTTATAGTCATGCAACTTCAGCAAAGTCAAAGAATAGAAATCGAATTCATTAAGCTCATCCACGAAGAAGAGACGACGTTCATCGTAAAGCATCGTGGTATCGAGAATCACTGAAACGCTTTCGTTTTCCTTGGCGAGCGTGTGGACGCGATTCACCATTTCTTTATAGACATGCATCATTTTTCCGTCGGGTGGGAATTTGTCATATCCACCGTACATGTCCTTGCGAACGTCGTCAGCGGCGATGACAACAACCTTTTCCTCCGGGTGGGTATCCTTGTATTTTTTCGACCACGTCGATTTGCCGATGCCCGCGGGACCGGATACTAAGATGAGCTTCTTCATAAACCCCTGGATTATAAACTGAATGGGCGGAGCGAGGAACCGCGGTAAAAGTTAATAGGAGTTATTTCATTATTTCTATCTTTGCTAATGGTTGATAGAATAAAGCCATGAACATGAACAAAAAACCCTCTAAAGCCATGGAAGATTTTCTTGAAGCGCTCCTTATGCTCGAGCAAGAAGGCAAGCCTTTAGAAACAACTCTTGTAGCCGAGAAACTTGAGATTTCGAAACCGGCCGTTCACCAAATGGGGCATGAGTTAATTGATCGTGGCTATATCACGAGAAAAGATTATGGCGATATGACCCTGCTTCCTGCGGGTAGAGAAATCGCGAAAGCCACTTTGCATCGCCACCGCATTTTGAAAGAATATCTTTTGTCCATCGGCGTTTCGAAAGAGACGGCGGAGCATGATTGCTGCCTCATGGAACACGTGGTGTCCGATGAGACCTTCAAAGCAATGGAAAAGACATTGCTCAACAAATAAGGAACAAGCCAATGCTCATGGGGCTCCGAAATGGGGTCCTTTTTTTGCGCTTATGTGTGTTGAGGGAGTAAAAAATAAATTTTACTCCCAAAAAAGTTTCGATAATGTCGTAGTTAAGCGTTTACACGGAAGAAGAAACTTGATTTTAGTTCTACAAATTTCATAATTGTGTTCCGTATTAAGGCCAGCAAAGGAGGCTTTATGAGGAAATATAACAAAGACGACATTCTGAGAATGGCGAAGGAAGAGGGCGTTTCCTACGTTCGTCTTCAGTTCACCGACATTTTGGGCACAATCAAGGCCGTTGAGATTTCGGTTGTTCAACTTGAGGACGCGCTCGACAACAAGATCATTTTCGATGGTTCTTCCATCGAAGGTTTCGTCCGCATCAAGGAAGCCGACATGGTTTTGCATCCGGATTATGACACATGGCTGATCTTGAATTTCGAAGACAGCACTCACGGCAAAGTGGCACGCCTTATCTGCGATGTTTATACCTCTTATGGCAAGCCTTTCCCTGGCGACCCCCGTTACATCTTGAAGAAGCAGGTTAAGAAAATGAACGATATGGGCATCGCCAATCTCGACGTTGGTTTTGAGCCCGAGTTCTTCCTTTTCAAAATCGGCCCAGACGGCAAGCCCACGATGGATCCCGTCGATAGCGGCTCGTATTTCGATCTCTCTCCTATGGATGGCGCGGAATATATTAGACGTGATATCGCTTTGGAACTCGAAAAGCTTGGCTTCGAAATTCAAACCGCCCATCACGAAGTCGCTCCTGGCCAGGAGGAAATCAATTTCCGCTTCGACCATGTCGTTGAGGCTTGCGATCACGTGCAGACTTTCAAACAGGTTGTGAAATTCATCGCTAGAAAGAATGGCTACCTTGCCACTTTCATGCCAAAGCCTATCTTTGGCATCAATGGCTCTGGCATGCATACGAATTGCTCGCTGAGCGATAAAGACGGCACGAACCTTTTCTATGATCCTAGCGACCCGATGAAACTGTCTCTCCTTTGCCGCAAATGGATCAGCGGAATAATTAACCATGCGAGAGGCTTTGCCGCTGTTACCAATCCTACCGTTAATTCCTATAAGCGTCTTGTTCCCGGCTATGAAGCTCCTTGCTATGTCTGTTGGAGCGACGCAAACCGTTCAGCCATGATCCGCATCCCTGCTAGCAGAGGCAAAGGCACCAGAACTGAGCTTAGAAACGTTGATGGAACCGCGAACCCCTATTTGGCGTTGTCTGTGATCTTAGCCGCTGGGCTCGACGGCGTTGCCAATATCAAAGACGAAGACATCATTCGTCCGGTCTACGACAATATCTTCGCGCTTACCCGTGAACAAAGGGAAGCTCAGGGAATTCCAAATTTGCCCGAGAACCTTAAGGACGCCATTAAAGCTTTGGAGGCCGATCCTCTTATGAGAGAAACCTTGGGGGACCACACTTTCGAGAAATACATCGAAGCTAAATCCATTGAGTGGGATCGTTTCCGCACCTTGATCACCGCTTGGGAGATAGAGAATTACATCGATAAGTAAATTTTGTATCCTGGCGGGTAATCTATCGGTAAAATTCCCTTGCCATGAGAATTGCTATCGTTGGTGCCTCTGGCGCAGGTCTTCCATTCGCCGCTATCTTGCTGCAAAAGCATCCCGACTGGGACGTGCATCTTTTTGATGCGAATAACAAAGTTGGCAAAAAACTTTTGGCCACTGGAAATGGGCACTGCAACGTTCTGAATCTAAAGGCGTCTAGCAAGGATTACAACGCGTCGGAATTCGTTGAATCATGTTTTGCTAGACAGCCGTTTGACAAGCTGGAAAAGTCGCTTTTTTCTTTGGGCGTACCTCTTATGAAGATAGGCGATCTAGTTTATCCTAAAAGCTATGCTTCATCCGGTTATGTTGAAGCCGTGATTTCCTATGCTCGATCCAAAGGGGCTTCCATTCATCTTGAAACAAAGGTTTTAGAATACTTTAAAAAGGAAAATAAATGGGTTTTGCAAAGCAATTTAGGTGATTTTGAGTGCGACAAAGTAGTTTTTTGCTCTGGCGGTCGCAGTGGCAAAAACCTTGGTTCGGACGGAAATCTCTTTCAAGCTTTCAAAAAACACGGCTATAGCATTACCTCCTGCACCCCTGGGCTTTGCCCTGTTAAGACCAAAGAGAATACTGCCTCTTTAGCCGGGCTAAGACATGCTGCTAAAGTGAGTTTAATGAAGGGAAACGAGGAACTCTACTCCGAAGATGGCGAGGTCCTGTTTAAGAAAGATGGGCTCTCTGGAATTGTGATTTTCAACGTTCAGAGGAAAATGGCTCATCTTGGTGGAGACTCGCTGATGCTCGATCTTTTCCCCGGGCAATCTAACGAAGAACTTTGTGAAGAAATTAATGGCTTAAGGGGGGCGAACTCCTCTTTTGCCCCTGCATTCTTGCCTCTTCCTTTGTATCAATATTGTTTGAAAGCTTTAAAATTGGAAAACTTCAAAAACAAAGGGGACGTGTATGCGTTTTCGTCGATTTTGAAGCATTTGCCTTTTCATGTTAGCGGGTTTTATGGTTTTGAAGATTCTCAAGTGACTATTGGCGGGATCGATTTGAATGGTGTTTCAAATAAAAATTTCGAGTCTAAGCTCGAAAGCAATGTATACTTTTTAGGCGAAGTTTTGGATGTAGACGGGCCTTGCGGCGGCTACAACTTGGAATGGTGCCTAGTTAGTGCGCTCTGCCTCGTGGAGAATTTATGAAGTACGTAATCGAAAGAGTAATCATCAACAAAAATGATTCGGAAAGGGAAATTCGTAACAAAATCGCGAAACGTCTTTCTTTGTCTCCCGAAAGTTTTCGCTATGAGATTGTTCGCAGAAACCTCGACATCGTCGAAGATGAGGCCGTTTATTATGTGAAGGCGATCGTCGATACGAATTCTTTTATCCGCGATACTCGCATCGGCTTCTTTGGCCCCTCGGAATCTTTGATCATTCAGCCTAAAAAATCGCGCAATCGACCGATTGTTGTTGGCGCTGGGCTAGCAGGCCTATTCGCTGCCTACGTTTTGGCTAGGGCTGGTTTGAGGCCTATTGTCGTTGAACAAGGATGCGGTTCTTCCGCGAGAGATGAAAACATTTCGCATTTCGAGCAGGGCAACCCCAATATCGCTTCTGCTTATGGCTCCGGCCTTGGCGGCTTTTCCGGATGGTGCGGGGGCGTTTCCTTTTCCAACCGTTTGGATGGATACGGTCAATTTGCTTTGGACACCTTCCTAAATTTCGGAGCTTCCAAAAACATGAGTTATGAAGGAACTTTCTACCTCTCTTCAGGAGAGATGAGAGAAATCGTCAATAAAATTGTTGCTGAAATTAAAAATTTAGGCGGCGAAGTCCATTTAAATACTAAAATGACCGCAATTCTCCATTCTTTTGGCAAAGTCAAAGGCATTCAAGTGTCTAAGACGGACGGGAAGAAAGAAGTTATCCGGGGAAAAAACGTTGTCTTGGCCAGCGGTTTAGTAAATTCCTCGCTTCTCAACATTTTGAGCAAAGCGAAAGTGAAAACCGAGCCCAAGCCTTTCTACATGGGCGTGATTGCAGAAATTCCTGCGAAAGACGCAAACGCTGCGGTTTATGGCAATGAGGCATCTCGCAGCGGCTTGCCCCCGTTTTATTTTTCGAAAGACTTCAAGACCTCTTCTGGGAGGAAGGCCAAGGTTGGTTATCTATATCCAAATGGTCGGGTTTTTTGCGATGCGCCGAATGGATCGCAGATTCTCCTTCGCTCCGCCTTCCCAAACTCCAACACGAATAATTACTCGGTTTCGATTTTGGTAGAGGCTGAACCTGCCGAGTTCCAAAATTTTGGCGAAGATGGGGTTTTCCCTTTCCTCAAAAATTTCTATAGTTCTCTTTACTCCCAAGCCTCCCCCGCATACGCTCCTTGCGAAACTCT
The DNA here is from genome assembly GCA_963614595.1 of Parasutterella excrementihominis. Taxonomy (GTDB): domain Bacteria; phylum Bacillota_I; class Bacilli_A; order RFN20; family CAG-826; genus Alloenteromonas. Next base: position 15,424 of record CAVECL010000014.1, read on the forward strand.
CAAAGACTTCATTTCCGAAGGGAATCCTGTGAAATTAGGAAACGCCAAAGCATCCTATTATCCAGGCGTATATTTAGAGGATATCGCATCCACCTCCCCCTCGTTTTTGGAAAAAGACCTTGTTGAAGCCGTTACGATTTTCTCGAAAAATTTTCCCGGCGTTAAGCCTAACGACGTTACTGTTTTTGGCTTTACCGACGGCAGGTCATCCCCCTTTAAAGTTTGTGCTGACGAAGACTGCAACACCTCTTTAAAAGGGCTTTTCTCCGCCTTGCCTTCTAGCCAAAAAGAAGAATCCATTCTCGATGAGGCTAGGCGAGGCGTTATCTGTGCTTTCAGTTTACTGAACCAAGATTAAAAACGTTCGTTGACTATCGGCGTTAGATAGACTTTAATATTCACGCTGTTCTTTGCCCGTAGGGCATGGTGCATTGATTCGAAGCAGTAAAAGAGGTCGTAAAATGAAGTATTCATCTACAGTTCGCATCCTAAATCTGGTCTTGCATTTCATTCTATTCGCCGGGTTTGGGGCCTTGGGCATTTGGGCTGGCATTCTTGTCGCCCCTTTCATGATTAGCCAGGTCGGTCCTATCGATCTTCCCGATTTCAGCTTTGCTCTTGCTTGGGAACTTGGCGCTCTTGGTTTGGCCGGTGCGATACTTTCTGGTTTCGGCCTTTTCTATTCCATCCGCAGCATGATGCACGCTAACGATGATGCCTCCGTTCGCAACGCCATCTCTTGCTATATCGGGTTAGGATTTCTAATCGCTCTTTTCCTCTTCCTTAATGGTGCTTGGCTCTATCGCTTGACCACTACAAACTTCGGCTACAGCAACCTTGGCTTCGCTATTGCTTTCTTCCTCGTCATCGCCGTTATCATTGCGATTGCGGTCAGCGTTCCGTTTGTCAAAATGCACGGGGACGATGTTAACCAAAATTCCCAGATGTCTTTGATTTCAAAACTCTTCTTCTCCGTGAATGCCGGCGTTGCGATCCCTGGTATTCTCACCGTCATCTTCTCTCAATCGGTCCCCAATCTTAAATTCTTTTCCGCGAAGCTTGTCGTCATGGCTTTGATCCCGCTCCTTGCGGCCATCCTTTCTCTTGTTGCGATGATCGGTTACGGCCGTGGCGAAAAGAACGGTACCGTGAGCAAACTCAATGGCGCTCTCTTCGAAGGCTCCTTGTTCGTTGAAGGTCTTGGCTTCCTTGCCGCGGGCTGCTTCTCCTACCTCATGGCGGATGAAAGCGGCTATAAGAAAACCTCCTTCGTTGCTTCGGCTTGGGGCAAAGCCGATGTTAACTATCTTGATTTCTCTGTCATGTCTTGGATCATCGGCGGGTTGATTATTCTCTTCTTGCTCTGCGGCATCGTGGCTTCTCTTCGCCCGGCAAAAAGCCAAAATCCCCAAGCTTAATAGTTAAAGATGAATCAAAAAAACTGGGTTGTCGCCCAGTTTTTTGTTTATTTAACGCGTGTCGTCATGCCGTTTTCGTCAACGATGTAAACTTCGTTGTAATGATCAAGCGCCTCTTTGCTTGGCTCTTCGTATTCCTTTTTTAAAGACTTCATCGCGAATTCAGGAACAACCCTTCCGGGGAACCGTCCTAGATTTCTTTTTTGGCAAACCTCATAGGGAACGTCGAAGCGGACCAGAATGAGTTTGTCATAGAGAGGCGCGGCTTCTTCGGCATAATAGATGCGGTACTTGTTGGAGAGATTGGTGGAATCGCCGATGACGGTGATATCGTCGTCTTTGGCGTAATCGACAATTTGTCGACGATATTCAATCCAAACGTTTGAGTCATTGCTCACGTCGGAAGCATCGCCGTTCAGCTGCTCGCGTATAGAATCGCTAGATACGATTACAACGTTATCATGTTCTTTTTGATATAGATGCGCCCATGTGGATTTTCCTGAGCCAGGAAGCGCGGATAGCAAGATAAACGTTCGCATAGGCGTATCTTATAGTTTAACTATTCATTTTTCTATATTTTCCTTTGGGAGGAAAAGACGATAATAAGCCTCATGAAATCTTTGAAGGGTTTATATCGAATCGGGCCTGGGCCTAGTTCTAGTCACACGATCGGGCCACATTTAGCCGCTTTAAGCTTTGCTAGGAAAGTCGCTGGGCTTCACCCCGATTCTTATAAGGCAATCTTCTTCGGCTCGTTGGCCTATACCGCCGTGGGGCATGGATCGGATCGTGCGGTATCCTCTGCCTTCGCTCCAAAGCCATGCGACATCATCATGGACAAGGAAACGAAGGTTAAGCACCCCCTAACAATGTGTTTCTTCGCCATTAAAGGTGAGAAAGTCGTCGATCAAGCTACTTATCTTTCCTTAGGAGGAGGAGAAGTTCATAGCGATGAAGATCCCTCTATAAACGAAGATGAGATTTACCCCTTTACCAATTTTGAAGAGATTAAGGTCTATCTCAAAGAGAATAACCTCGCAAATCTTGTTGATTTTTGCAAGAAATTCGAAGCGCCTTCGATGGATGAATATCTTCTTTCTTGCGTGAAAAAAATGTTCTTTTGCGTGGAAAATGGGCTTAAGCAAAAAGGTAAAATCCCCGCAAATTCCAATCCAAGACTTCAAATTAACAGGGTTTCTGGGGATATTTTCGAAAGCGCTTCTGGCATGAACCACGAGGATGGCCGCAACACTTTGTTGATGACCGCTTACGCCTACGCCGTTGCTGAGAGCAACGCCTGCGGTGAGGAGGTCGTTACCGCCCCTACTTGCGGAGCGAGCGGCGTGTTGCCCGCCGTTCTTTATTTCGAACATAAGCAAAGACGCGTCCCCCTATCCAAGATTCGCGATGCCCTTTACGCTGGGGGATTGTTTGGGAATATCGTGAAACAGAATTCCTCGATCGCTGGGTCTGTCGGTGGTTGCCAAGCGGAAATCGGCACCGCTTCTTCCATGGCCGCCGCCGCCCTTTGCTACTTGCACGGCTTCAGCCTTTTTCAAATCGAATATGCTGCGGAATGCGCGATGGAACATTTTCTTGGACTTAGCTGCGACCCCGTAGACGGCTATGTTATGATCCCCTGCATCGAAAGAAACGGCATTGGGGCAGGAAGGGCCTACACTTCTTACCTCTATGCGAAATCCATCGCTCCCATTCGCACGAACCAGGTTCATTTTGATGATGTTGTTAAGGCCATGAAATTGACCGGCGATTCTCTAAACGAAGAATACAAAGAGACGGGTTTGGGAGGTTTAGCCAAGGTTCTTTCGCCGAAAAACTGCTAACTCGTGCAGGCGCGCTGCCTTTTTGTTAAAATAAGCGTGTATGGAACGCGTCATTCAAATCAAAAATAAGAAATTCGTAGTCCAAAGCGTTCGCGCAACCCATCCCGATCATGAGTCTTTGGTTTGCACTTGGAGTGGCCGGACCTACTTGGTGAGGGTTTTCTCCATCGCTGAGGAATTCACAAAGGCCATGGCGGATTATAAGGTGCTTAAGCACGCGGGTATCAACATGGCTAAGATTTGTTTCCACGACGACGCCAATCACATTATCGCTTTTGACTACTTTCCCGAGGAAGACTGCCTCAAAGTGCTTTCGAAAGGCTCGATGAGTGACGCTTATTTTGAAGCGCTCTTCTCTCTATATCGTTTTGCTCGCTTCTCGAAGGTTACTTTGGATTGGGGCCCTCAGAATTTCATGCTTCGCGGATCCCTTATGTTTTATCTACCTACTAAATGGGAAAAGATGACGGAAGACAATAAACTCGAGAAAGAAGGAATCCGCTCTTGGTTCCTTGGTTCCGAGGGCAGGAGTTTGCTTGAAAGAAAAGGCTATAACACCGCAAATCTCCCCTCTTTATCCGAGTTAGAAGTCAATAAAGCCGTCACTTTAAAGACCGTAAGGTATTGGTGATCTGACAAAACTAGGAGGCGGCGACCTCCTTTTTTCTTGCCCTCTTTTCGCTAGAAGAGTACCATCCGGATGCAAAGCTGTTACCTCGGCACCCAGCTTTAAAAAATCAGGAGGTCTATTTATGACCGATACACATCGCTTGATTCTCTCCATTGCGGAGAACGGCCTTATCGCCGCGCTTTATTTTGTGATGAGCGCTTTCATTCCGGGGATTTCGTTCCAAATGTTCAATTTCCGGTTTGGCGAAATCCTTGTCCTTTTGTGTTTTTGGAGGCCCGATTTTGGAATTGGGCTAAGCGTCGGCTGCCTGCTCGCGAACTTTTATGGCGCCATGACAGGTCAAACGGCTTTGATTGATATGCTGATGGGCACGGGAGGAACGGTTCTCTCTGTTCTTTGCGTTTCCTACCTCTCGCCGCGGTTTTTGGTTGCGACCATCTACCCACCTATCTTTAACGGCATCCTCGTTGGCTTGATGCTTTACTATTTCTATGATTTCGGCTCCGTTGCTCTCTGGGTCGAGATGGGTTGGGTGGCTCTTGGAGAATTGACCATCATCTTAGCTGGCTATATCTTGTGGATGATCATCAAACGCGCCCCTTGGTTCTTTAAGATTCTGAAGCCGACGAGGCATCAAGAGGTGCAGTGGTAAGGTTTGCCCTTTGACCGCGTTGAGTCTAAGATTTCCCTGCTATGCAGGGCTTTTATTTAGAAATCAAACACATTGACCCCAATTCCGGGGCAAGATATGGCGTTCTCCACACTTGGCATGGGGACGTCGAAGTTCCGATGTTCATGCCGGTTGGGACCAACGCGACCGTTAAAACCCTTTCCCCTGAGCAAGTCTCCGCTTGCGGGTCGGGGGTTATTTTGGCCAATACTTACCATCTGCATCTTCGCCCCGGCGAGGAAATCGTCAAAAAAGCCGGCGGTTTGCACGAATTCATGAACTATCATGGCCCGATCCTTACTGACTCGGGCGGCTTCCAGGTCTTTTCTTTGGCTTCCCGAAGGAAAATCACCGAGGAAGGCGTCACTTTCCAAAACGAAGTGAACGGGAACCGTGAATTCTTTTCTCCAGAAGAAGCCATTCGAATCGAGGAGGCCTTAGGGGCTGATATCATCATGTCTTTTGATGAGTGCATCCCTTATCCCGCGAGCAAAGACTACGTTGCTCGCTCGACGGAAAGGACGCTGCGCTGGGCAAAACGTGGTTTAGAGGCTCACAAAAGAGAAGACCAAGCCCTGTTTGGAATCGTCCAAGGCGGGGAGTTTCAGGACCTGCGTTACCACGCAGCCCAGGAACTCGCCAAAATGGATTTCCCTGGTTACTCCATCGGGGGCACATCCATCGGAGAGCCCAAAGACGTTTGCTTCCGCATGATCAAAGACGCGGTTCGCTTCTTGCCAAACGATAAGCCCCGTTACCTTATGGGCGTGGGATCAATCGACTACATTCTCGAGGGCATCGGCAATGGGGTAGACATGTTTGACTGCGTCCTGCCGACTCGCCTTGCCCGGCACGGCGCGCTTATGACGAGCAAAGGCAGGGTCAACATCCAACGCGCCCAGTATAAAGAGGATTTCACCCCCCTCGACCCTGAATGTGACTGCTATACCTGCAAACACTATACGAAGGCCTATCTCCACCACCTCTACAAAGCCGGTGAGGATTTCGGGAAGACCTTGAATTCGATTCACAACATCCGCTTTCTCATCCGCCTCGTCGAAGGGGCGAGGAAAGCGATCCAAGAAGACCGCTTCAATGAGTACAAAGAAGCGGTATACGCCGCTTATGGCGATAAAAGGGGGTTCTGATGGATATCTCTTTGTTTGATTATGATCTGCCGAAGGAGCTGATCGCTCAGTCCCCTCTTCCTGACCGCGATCAATGCAAGCTCATGGTGGTCAACCGCGAGAAACAAACCATTGAGCATAAGCATTTCTATGACATTTTCGATTATCTGAAGCCAGGAGACGTTTTGGTTAGGAACAACACCAAAGTCTTGCCCGCCCGCCTGATCGGGGTCAAAGTCGAGACCAAGGGCAAAGTCGAAGTCCTTTTGCTTCATCCCGTCGAGAATGAAGAGGACGTCTGGGAATGCCTTGTGGGCAATGCCCACTCCGTCCGAGTGGGCTCTCATTGCTCTTTCGGCGAAGGGATGCTCACTTGCGTCTGCGTCAAGGTCCTCCCTGAAGGGCTCCGTCATATGAAGTTCGAATACCAAGGCATTTTCCTTGAGGTCTTAGACAAGCTTGGCTTGATGCCTTTGCCCCCTTATATCAAAAAGCAATGCGAGAACAACGACGATTACCAGACCGTTTACGCGAAAGTCCCGGGCTCTGCCGCCGCGCCGACCGCCGGATTCCATTTCACGGAAGAGCTTTTCGCCAAAATCAAAGACAAGGGGGTCGATGTCGTCGACATCACTTTGAACATCGGCTTGGGGACGTTCCGTCCGGTCGAGGTAAGCGACACGAAAGACCATCATATGCACGTGGAAAGCTATCATATGAGCCAAGAAGCCGCGGACAAGCTAAACAGAGCCAAAGAGGAGAACCGACGCATCATCGCAATCGGCACCACCTCTGTCCGTACCTTGGAATCCGTCTACGCAAAATTCGGCAAGTTCGCCGAGGATTCTTCTTCCACCGGGATCTTCATCTCCCCGGGATATGAATACAAAGCCGTGGATGCTTTGATCACGAACTTCCATCTCCCAAAATCCACCTTGGTGATGCTTGTTTCCGCCTTTATGGGCAGAAAGTGGACCCTCCATTGCTACGAAGAAGCGGTGAAAGACAAGTACCGTTTCTTCAGTTTTGGAGATGCGATGTTCATCTACGGGAACTACGATTACGCAAAGGGAAATGAGTGAGAACTACTACCTGAAGTCCTTGAGGGAAATCGCCTCTCTCCCCAAAGGGAAGAAGCCGACTTTTCTTTTTCACGTCTGCTGCGGCCCTTGCGCCTGCTTCCCTCTTCTTTTCCTTGCCCCCCATTTCGACATCACGATCTATTACGACAACTCCAATATTTTTCCTGAAAGCGAGTTCTATCGGAGAAGGGAAGAGTTGGAGAAGCTTTTGACTTACTACAAGAGGGATTATGGCTTCGACATAAAGCTGATTGAGCCGCCTTACGACCATGAGGCATATATGAAGGAACTGCGCCCGCTCGCGCGTGATGAAGAAGGCGGAGGGCGCTGCCATCTTTGCTACGCCAAGCGCATGAAGGAAGCCTATGATTACGCCGAAGCGCACGGTTACGAATATTTCGCCACCGTGATGTCGATCTCGCGTCAAAAAGATTCCCAAGTCATGAACGAGATCGGCAAGGAACTAGAGAAAACCCACTCCCGCACGAAGTATTTTTATTCGGATTTCAAGAAAGCCAGCGGCCAGCTTTTTGGGGTTAAACTAAGGGATCACTACGGCCTGTACAACCAGCTCTACTGCGGCTGCGAGTACTCCCTGGAGGAAGGCAAAAGGCGTCTAATCAAAGAAGGAAAAGACCCAAATTCTATCCTTCCCGATATCCAAAAATCTGAATTAAAAAATAAGTAAAGTTTGTGCACCGTGCACAAAAATTATACCTTCTGTGAAAAACTTTCGATGGGGTCTTTTCTTTTTTTGACCCCTTTTTTGTGAAAACCAAAAAAGTAAGTAACTAAGCCAAAAATTTGCAAAAAACTGCTTGCGTGACCTCCCCTACGCGCGTATTGTTACACACGCTGGCGCTTGCGATGAAATGCGAGGTTGCTGACACACCCACAGGCGTTGTCATGATGGGGTGGTCAGGGAATTCGCGTGGAACGAACGTCAGAAGCCTGAAAAATTTTGTAAGGAGGAACATTCATGGCGAAAGAAAAAGCGATCCGTATTCGCTTAATGGCCTACGAACACAAGATCCTCGACGACTCTGTCGAAAAGATCGTTGATGTGGCCAAGAAAACCGGCGCGTCTGTCAAGGGGCCGATTCCCTTGCCGACCGAGAAGCAGGTCTATACCGTTCTCCGCGCAACCTTCAAGTACAAGGATGCCCGCGAGCAGTTCGAGATCCGCACCCACAAGAGGCTGCTTTATGTCAGCAACCCCACCAAAGAAACCATCGACCATCTCAAGAGATTGAATCTCCCGAGCGGCGTCGATATCGACATCAAGTTATAAGGAGGACCCAAATCATGAAATCCCTCATCGGAAGAAAAATGGGCATGACGCAGGTCTTCGCCGCCGACGGAACCATGTATCCGGTCACCGTCATCGAAGTGTTGCCGAACGTCATCGTGGACAAGAGAACCATCGAGAAGAACGGCTACGAAGCTGTTCAAGTCGGCTACGAAGACAAAGCTGAGAAGCGCGTCAACAAAGCCACGAAAGGCATCTATAAGAAAGCTGGCGTTGCCACCAAAGAGCATCTCTACGAGCTCAAGGGCGACGAGATCTACGCCAAGAACATCGGCGACACCATCGACGCCTCGATCTTCGCCGCTGGCGAAGTCTGCGACGTCATCGGCCACAACAAAGGCCACGGCTATACCGGCACCATCAAGAAGTACCATCACCACATCGGCCCGAAAGGCCATGGCTCCGGCTATCACCGCCAGATTGGCTCCCTTGCCAACAACGGCCGTGACAACAACCGCGTCATCCCCGGCAAGCACATGTCTGGCCACTGGGGACCGGAACAATGCACCGTTCAGAACGTCACCATCATCGAGAGCAATCCTGAGAAGGGCTATATCCTCGTCAAAGGCGGCGTCCCCGGACCGAAAAAAGCCATCGTCATGCTTCGCACCCCCGTTAAGGTGCAATTCCGCAAACCGGTTGTGAAGCCGGTTGCCGTCATCAATGAAGAGAAGAAAGGAGAATAACAATGGCCGCTAAGAATATCAGCCTTCCCGTCATCTCGCTCAAAGGCGAAGACAAGGGAACCATTGAGGTCTCCAGCGAAGTCTTCGGCATCAAAGAGGAGAACCCCCAGGTCGTTCACGATGCAGTCGTGACTTACATGGCCAACCTCCGCCAAGCCACCGCAAAGACCAAGAAGCGCCATGAGGTTCATGGCACCGCCAAGAAGCCTTGGAGACAGAAAGGAACCGGCCGCGCCCGCGCGGGTGATGTGAAATCCCCGATCTGGGTCGGCGGCGGAACCGTCTTCGGACCCGATGGCAATCAGAACTACAAACGTTCTCAGAACAAGAAGGCCCACAAACTTGCCCTCCGCACCGTTTGGAGCGAGAAGGTCAAGAAAGGCCTCATCGTCGTCGACGATTACACCGTTTCCAAGATTTCCACCAAGGATTTCGCAAGCAGCCTCTCCGCCATCAAGGCGAGCGGCAAAACCCTCATCGTCGTCGAGGGCGGCGAAGAGAATCTGATCCTCTCCGCGAGAAACATCGACAATGTTGGGCTAACCGAAGTTTGCAACGTCTCCGTTTACGACTTGCTCAACTTCGACACCGTTGTCATCAGCAAAGACAACATCAAAAAGATTGAGGAGGCTTTGAAGTAATATGGCCGACGAAAAGAAAACCGAGACCGCTTCCTTTGCGAAGCCGACCGCCCATGATTACTCCGTGATCATCGAGCCGCTCATCACCGAGAAGACCATGGCTCTCATGCAGAATGAGAACAAGGTCACGATGAAGGTCCTCAAAACCGCTAACAAAACCGAGATCAAGAACGCTTTCGAGAGCATCTTCCAGGTCAAGGTCGTTGGCGTGAATGTCGTCAATCAGCATCCGAAAGCCACCACCCGTGGCGGACGCTACCAAGGCAAGATCCAGGGCTTCAAGAAAGCCGTGCTCACCCTTGCCGAAGGCAATGCTGTTGACCTATTCAAAGAGTAAGGAATCACCCTCTTATATCCTTATATATAAGTAAAGCATCCAATATAGGAGAAACAGGAAATGGCAATTAGAACCTACCGTCCTACGACAAAGTCGCGTCGCGCTATGACGAACTCGACTTTCGAGGAAATCACCAAATCGACTCCTGAAAAATCGCTGCTCGACACCAAGAAAAACACTGGTGGCCGCAACAATCAGGGAAAGATCACCTGCCGCCATATCGGCGGCGGCAACAAGAACCGCTATCGCATCATCGACTTCCGCAGAAGGAAGGATGACATCCCCGCGACCGTCAAAGCGATCGAATACGATCCCAACCGCAACGCCTTAATCGCCCTCGTCTATTACGCCGACGGCGCCAAGGCCTACATCATCCAGCCGCAAGGCCTCCACGTGGGCGACAAGATCGTCTCCGGCGAAGCCACCGACATCAAGACCGGCAACTGCTGCGATCTCAAGAACATCCCCGAAGGTACCCTCGTCCACAACATCGAGCTTCAGCCTGGGAAAGGCGCTCAGATGTGCCGCGCCGCCGGAACGAGCGCTCAGGTGCTCGGCTCTGAAGGCAAATACGTCATGCTCCGCCTTGCCTCTGGCGAAGTGAGAAAAGTCCTCGGAACCTGCCGCGCCACCATCGGCATCGTCGGCAACGAAGACTTCAACCTCATCAATCTCGGCAAAGCCGGCAAAAATCGTTGGAAGAATGTCCGCCCGACCGTCCGTGGTTCCGCGATGAACCCGAATGACCACCCCCACGGCGGTGGTGAAGGTAAGTGCCCTGTCGGCCGCGATGCTCCTCGCACCCCTTGGGGCAAGAGAGCTCAAGGCGTCAAGACCCGCCACATCAAGAAGAATTCCACTCGCCTCATCGTCAGGAGAGCTGGTAAGTAAGCAAAGGAGAAGTAGAACAACATGTCTCGTTCCAGCAAAAAAGGACCGTTCGTTGATGCCTACCTTATGAAAAAGGTCGAGGCTCTTCAGAAGTCCGGCAAAAAAGAGATCATCAAAACCTGGTCTCGCCGCTCGACGATCTACCCCGCCTTCGTCGAACACACCTTCGCCGTCTATAACGGCCACGAACACATCACCGTCTACGTCACTGAAGACATGGTCGGTCACAAGCTCGGCGAATTCGCCCCGACCCGCACCTTCGCGGGCCACCACGGGAACAACGTGGGCGACCAAGCCGCTAAGAAATAAGGAGAAATATCATGGCAGAAGAAAAGAAAACCGTGAAGAAGGCTCCCGCCAAGAAAGCCGCCCCTAAGAAAGAGGCTGCTCCGAAGAAGGAAGCTGCTCCGAAGAAAGCGGTCAAGAAAGAGGCCGCCGAAGTCAAAGAAGAAGCCAAAGTGGAAAAGAAAGCCACCAAGGCCAAAAAGGCAGTCAAGGAAGAAGTGAAGGTCGAGGAAAAGCCGGCCGTCACCGAAGCGACCTGCTTCGTCCGCGACATCCGCGTCACCCCGCGCAAGGTTCGTCTGGTGATCAACCTCGTCCGCGGCAAATCCGTCTCCGATGCTCTTGGCATCCTTGCCAGGACCAACAAAGCCGCTTCGCTCCCGGTCGCCAAGGCGATCAAGTCCGCGGCTGCTAACGCAGTCAACAACTTCCACATGGAAGCCAGCAGCTTGTACATCTCGGAAATTCAGGTCTCGGATGGCCTCCGCATCAAGAGGTTCATTCCTAGAGCCAAGGGCAGCGCTTCCCCCATCGTCAAGCGCAATGCGAATCTCCGCGTCAGCGTGAAGGCTCGCTAAGTTAGGAGGACCAAATCAAACTATGGGACAAAAAGTTAACGCCGTCGGTCTCCGCGTTGGGATCAACCGCGATTGGAATTCGAAATGGTTCGCCAACAAGCAGCAGTATGGCAAAAACCTCGCAGAGGATCTTGCCATCCGCAAATACCTTGAGAAAGAACTCGCGAGCTCGATGCTCTCCCGCATCGAAATCGGCCGCGTCAATTCCGACAAAGGCACCAAAGTCACCGTCTCCGTCTTCGTCGCTCGTCCGGGCGATGTCCTCGGGCAGGATGGGGAGAACGTCAAGAGACTCAAAGGCGGCCTCGCGACCATCGTGAAGAAGCCGAACGAAGTCGATCTCCTCGTCGTCGAAATCAAGAACCCTGACCTCGATGCCACTCTCATGGCGAAATGGATCGCCAGCGAGCTCGAGAACCGTGCCGCCTTCCGCTCTACCATGAAGAAAGCTCTTCAGAGGATGAGGAAAGCTGGCGCGAAAGGATGCAGAACGCTCTGCTCCGGCCGCCTTGGCGGCGCTGAAATCGCCCGCGAAGAAGGCTACAAGGAAGGCGTCATCCCCTTGACCACCCTCCGCGCCGACATCGATTTCGCCTCCGTGAGTGCTCATACCACCTACGGCTGCATCGGCATCAAAGTTTGGATCTGCCGCTCTCTCAACAAGACCGACACGGCAACCGTCAATGAACCCGCCCCCGAATCCGCTCGCATGAACAGGTTCGACAGGAGACCGGGCTCGCGCCCTGGCAACCACGCCCCGCGCACCAATAACAACGCTAGCGACAAAGGAGGAGAAGACAATGCTGCAGCCAAAACGCGTTAAGTACCGTCGTCCCCATCGCTTAAGCTATGAGGGAAAAGCCAAAGCCGGCACCACCGTCGACTTCGGTGAATACGGCCTTGTGGCGCTTGAAGGGAACTACATCGACAACCATCAAATCGAGGCTGCCCGTATCGTTCTCGCCCGCTACACCGACCGCGCTGGCAAGGTCTGGATTCGCATCTATCCTCACCTCGCCCGCACCAAAAAGCCCGCTGAAGTTCGTATGGGCTCCGGCAAAGGCTCGCCCGAAGGCTGGGCGGCTGTCGTCGAGAAAGGAAGAGTTATCTTCGAAATCGGCGGCATCGATCCGAAAATTGCCCAAGAGGCCCTTCGCCTCGCAGGGTACAAACTTCCGGTGAAGACCAAAGTCATCAAGAGGACGAAAGCCCTCTCGCAAGCCGACTTGCTCAAGATGGAAGCGGCCCACGAATCCTCCCTCGAAGAAATTGAGAAGGAAGATGCCGCGGAGCACGTCACCATCTCTGACACCGGCAATGAAACCCCGGCTCCTGAAGCCGAGGCCAAATAAGGAGCCTAAGAGATGGAAATCAAAGACATCCGCGCCCTCTCGGGCGAAGAGCTCAACGACAAGATCTATGAGCTCAAGAGCCAGATGTTCGAACTCCGCCGCAAGAAAGCGGTCGGCAATCTCGAACACGGCGAACAAATCCGCGTCCTTCGCAAGGACTTAGCCAAAATGGAAACCGTGAAGCGCGAAAGAGAGCTTCACATTGAGAAGTAAGGAGGAACTTGACATGGAAAGAAATCATCGCACCGCCATTCAAGGCGTCGTCACTTCCGTGAAGATGAACAAGACGATCATCGTCACCGTCTCCACCGAGAAAAACGATCCCGTCTATGCCAAGAGGGTCGGCTATTCCAAGAAATACGCCGTCCACGATGAGAACAACTCCGCCAAAGAAGGCGACGTTGTCACCATCATGGCCTGCCGCCCGCTCTCGAAGACGAAGCACTTCCGCCTCGTCTCCATCGATGAGCACGCCGTCACTGCCGAAACCATCGAAGAAGCGGAAGCCTCTCTCGAAGCGAAAGACGGCAGCGCCGACATCAACGCTGAGGAGGAGAAGTAATGGTCCAGCAGGAAACGAATCTTGTGGTCGCCGACAACTCCGGCGCCCGCAGCGTCAGAGTCTTCCGTCAGTACGGCGGAAGCCACAAAAAGACTTCGACCCTCGGGGACATCGTCCTCTGCGCCGTCAAGGAAGCCATTCCTAACGGCAAGGTCAAGAAGAGCGACGTCGTCAAAGGCGTCATCGTCCGCGTCAAACATCCCGTTCAGCGCGCCGATGGCTCGACCATCAGCTTCGACGACAATGCCGTGGTCATCGTCGATAACGACGGCAACCCCGTTGGCACCCGTGTCTTCGGGCCTGTCGCCAGAGAACTCCGCGACAAGGGCTATATGAAGATCATCTCGCTCGCCGTCGAGGTGCTATAAGGAGAACATCATGAAGATTAAAAAAGGTGATACCGTAATCGTCATCTCCGGCGCCGACAAAGGAAAGCAGGGTGTCGTCCAAAGGGCTTACCCGAAGCTCAACAAAGTCGTCGTGGAAGGCGTTAACGTCCACAAAAAGCACTGCAAACCCACTCAGCAATCTCCTGAGGGGAGCATCAAAGAGATCTATGTGCCGATCGATGTGTGCAAAGTCGCCATCGTCGACCCCAAGACCAAGAAGCCCACTCGTATCCATATGGGTATGGAGAAAGGCAAAAAGGTTCGTCTCGCCAAGTCTGGCGCGAACCTTGACAAGTAAGAGAGGAAGCGAACATGGCAGAAACTAAGAAAAAAGCCGTCAAAGCGGCCCCTGCGAAAGTCGAAGAAACCAAATACGTCAACCGTCTTCAGAAGAAGTACAAAGAGGAAATCGTCCCCGCGCTCGTCAAAGAGTTCGGCTACACCTCCATCATGCAAGCTCCGAAGATGGAGAAGATCGTCATCAACATGGGCGTGGGCGATGCTACCCAGAACTCCAAAGCCCTCGATGACGCGGTCGCCGATCTTACCCTGATCGCCGGTCAGAAGCCCGTCGTCACCAAAGCCAAGAAGTCCATCGCGACCTTCAAGGTCCGTGAGGGACAGGCCATCGGCTGCAAGGTGACCCTCCGCGGCAAGCGCATGTACGAGTTCCTCGACAAGCTCGTCTCCATCGCTCTCCCCCGCGTCCGTGATTTCCGCGGCATCAACAAGAATGCCTTCGACGGACACGGCAACTACACTCTCGGCGTCAAAGAGCAATTGATCTTCCCCGAGATCGATTACGATAAAGTCGCGAAGGTCCGCGGCATGGACATCGTCATGGTGACCACCGCTCATAGCGACAAAGAAGCTGCCGCTCTCCTAGAGAAGCTCGGCATGCCCTTCAAAAAGTGAGAAAGGATTGACCCATGGCTAAGAAAAGCTTGATTGAAAAATCCAAACGGACCCCGAAATTCGCCGTCCGCGAATACACCCGCTGCAAACGTTGCGGCCGTCCCCACGGCGTCATCCGCCGCTTCGGGCTCTGCCGCATCTGCCTCAGGGAAATGGCCCACAAGGGCGAAATCCCCGGCATGAAGAAGGCCTCTTGGTGAGGAAGAAAGGAGAAAGAACATGAACGCAGATCCTATCGCCGATATGCTCACTCGCATCCGTAACGCCAACGCGCTCCGCTACGAGGAAGTTTCCATGCCCTCCTCCAAGTCTAAGGAAGGCATCGCCTCGATTCTCAAGAATCAGGGCTTCATCACCAACTACGTGGTCGATGAGAAAGACGGCAAGAAGACCCTTACCATCACTCTCAAGTACTCTTCTACTGGTGAAAGAGTCATCACCAACTTGAAGCGTATCTCGAAACCTGGCCTCCGCGTCTATGCGGAAGCCGACAAAATCCCGAGCGTCCTCAAGGGCCTCGGCATCGCCATCGTGAGCACCGACAAAGGCTTGCTCACCGATGCGCAAGCTAGGAAAGCCGGCGTTGGCGGAGAAATCCTCTGCTACGTCTGGTAATCAACTGGAAAGGAAGAAATTATGTCACGTATCGGATTAAAACCCGTAGTTCTTCCAGAGGGTGTCACCGTTGCTATTAACGAAGGCACCGTCACCGTCAAAGGATCCAAAGGCGAATTAAGTGTCGCTTATCCAAGCGTCATCAGCGTCGAGGTGAAGGACGGAAAAGAACTTCTCGTTCACCGCGCCAACAACGAGCGCAACAGCGTTGCCATGCACGGCACCACCCGCGCCAACATCGCCAACGCCGTCCAAGGCGTGCACGAAGGCTTCACCAAGGAACTCGAGATCTCTGGTATCGGCTATCGCTGCGAGATGAAGGGCAACAACCTCGTCTTGCACGTTGGCTTCTCCCATGATGTCACGATCGCCCCTCTTGAAGGCGTCAAAATCGCTGCCAAGGACGAAACCCATATCACCGTCACCGGCATCGATAAACAGAAAGTCGGACAAACCGCAGCTCTCATCCACGACACCAAGCGTCCTGAGCCTTATGGAGGCAAGGGCATCAAATACAAGGGTGAGGTCATCATCCGCAAGGAAGGCAAGCGCGCTGCCGCAACCGGTAAGAAGTAAGGAGACTATTGATCATGATCGAAAAAGAATCCAGAACCAAGGTTCGCATCCGCAAGCATGCCCGCGTCCGCGCGAAAGTCAAAGGCACCGCCGAGAAGCCGCGCCTCTGCGTCTTCCGCTCGAACAAGCACATCGAAGCTCAAATCATCGACGACACCAAGGGAACCACTCTTGTGGCCTCCTCCTCTGTTGCCCTTAAGCTCGCCAATGGCTCCAACAAGGACGCCGCCGCCAAAGTCGGCGCCGACCTTGCCGCCAAGGCTCTTGCCAAAGGCATCAAGAAAGTCGCCTTCGACCGCGCCGGCTATCTCTATCATGGCCGTATCGCTGCCCTCGCCGACGCTGCCCGTGAAGGCGGCCTCGACTTCTAAGGAGAACACTTCAAATGGCTGAAGAAGAAAAGAAAGAAAACGTGGCTGCTGAGGGTGAAACCTCTGAGAACAAGCCCGTTCGCCAACCTCGCGGCTTCGAGCCGCATGGCTCCGCCAGCGCCCCGCGCCCTGGCGATCGCAAAGCCGGTGACCACAAAGGCCGTCCTTCCGAGAGAAGGGGTGGCCGCGGTGGCTTCCACGGCGGCGCCCGTCGCCCTGAGGATGAATACCTCGAAAGAGTCGTCGCCATCAACCGCATCTCCAAGACCGTCCAAGGCGGCAAGCACATGCGCTTCTCCGCTCTCGTCGTCATTGGCGATGGCAAAGGGAGATATTCCTTCGCCACCGCTAAATCTGGCGAGGTCCCCGATGCGATCAAAAAGGCTTTGACCAAAGCCAGGAAGAAACTCTTCTCAATCGACCTCAAGAAAGGCACCGTCGCCCACGACACCGTTGGCGTCTATGGCGCGACCAAGGTCGTCATCAAACCCGCTCCGGCTGGCACTGGTATCGTTGCCGGCGGCGCGGTTCGCGCGATTCTCGAACTCGCCGGTGCGAAGAACGTCGTCTCCAAAGTCTACGGCTCCCGCACTTCCGTCAACGTCATCCGCGCGACCCACGACGCTCTCAGCAAGCTCAAGAGCTACGACCGCGTCATGGTCCTCCGTGGCATCAAGACCGAAGAGCAGATCAAGGCCTACCATGCCGCTGAAAGAGCCAAATCCGCTCCGGCTAAGAGCGAAACGAAAGGAGATAAGTAATCATGTCTTCTCTATCGACACTCAAAAACGTTGATGGCGCCATCACCAAGTCCTTCCGCAAAGGACGCGGCGTTGGCTCTGGCAACGGGAAGACCGCCGGCAAAGGCACCAAGGGCCAAGGGGCCCACGGCCACACCAAGAAGAACGGCTTCGAGGGTGGACAAACCCCGATCGCCCGTCGTCTTCCGAAGTTCGGCGCTCGCAAGACCCATCGCGGGGTCAAGACGGTCTACACCACCGTCAGCCTCGACACCCTTGAGAAATACTTCAAAGCGGGCGAGACCGTGAATATCGCGGTCCTCCTCGAAAAAGGTATCGTCAAAAAGGAAAACGATGGCCTCAAAATCCTTGGGAATGGTAAACTTTCCAAGAAAATCGTCGTCGAAGCTAAAGCCTTCTCCGCTTCCGCCAAGGAAGCCATTGAAAAGGTTGGCGGCGAAGCCAAGGTAATCAAATAATGAAAAAGTTCGTCTCGATCTTCAAAAACAAAGAAATCGTCGGCCGCATTTTCTTCACGGTCATGATTCTCTTCGTCATCCGGATCGGGGCGGCTATCACGGTTCCTGGCGTCGCTGTCGGCGAACAGCTCAGCAACGCCATGAACTCGGGCAACGCCGTCGCAATGATGGATTTGCTCGGGGGCGGGGCCTTATCGAACTTCTCGGTATTCGCCCTAGGGGTTTCGCCTTACATCACCGCCCAGATCATCGTCGAGTTGCTCTCCAAAGACGTCCTGCCGGCCTTGACTGACCTCTCCAAACAAGGTCAATACGGCCGCAAGAAGATTGAGATGGCCACGCGTTATCTCTCGCTTCTGCTTGGGGCAGTCCAAGGGTATGGCATCATCATGACGATGAAAAACAACTCCTATCTGTCGCTGACGATGGATGATTCCTTCTGGACCTACGCCTATATCGTTACCGTCCTCCTCGCGGGCAGCTTGCTCGAGATGTGGCTCGGCGACCAAATCACCGAGAAGGGCTTAGGAAACGGCATCTCCGTCATCATCTTCGCCGGCTGCGTCCGCTCGCTCCCGACTCAGATCTCGACCGCTTGGTCGAAATGGGTCAACGCGAACATCGGCCACGCTTCCAGCGAAATCATCCAGGGCGCGTTCACGTTTGCCCTCTATATCCTCGCTTATGTCGCTATCGTCGCCGGGGTCGTCTTCTTCGAGCTCGCGCGGCGCAAGATCCCAGTCCAGTCGGCTGGCAAGGGAGGAGCGACGCCTTCTATGGCTCGCGCTTCCTTCTTGCCGATCAAAGTCAACTCGGCTGGCGTCATCCCCATCATCTTCGCTTCTTCGATCATGATGGCTCCCTCCGTCATCGCTAGCTTCATCTCAAGCGATGCGGCGAATGCGCAGTGGCTCCAGATCTTCAACTACTCGGCGATGTACGAAATGCCGGGCATCGATGGGGACACCTGGAAAATGCCTTGGGGCCTCATCATCTATCTCATCCTCGTCATCGCCTTCACCTTCTTCTACGCCCAGATGCAAATCGATCCGGAAACGCTCGCGGACAACTTCCAAAAGAACGGTTCCTACATCCCTGGCATCCGCCCTGGCAAAGAGACGGAAAGGTATGTCGGGAAAGTGCTCAACAGAGTCACCTTCATCGGCGCCTTCGCCCTCGCTGCGATCGCCGCGATTCCGCTTGCCCTCACTTTGTCTGGGATCTTCGGAAACGACACATCCCTCGCGATTGGGGGAACCGGCATGATCATCATCGTCGGCGTCGCCATTGAAATCAACTCTCAGATCGACGGCTTGCTCGCCGGCAAGAGCTTCGAAGAAGTCCAAGGAGGAATGTGACATGCTCAATATCATTCTCATGGGTCCCCCGGGTGCCGGCAAAGGCACCCAGGCAACCAAAATCGAAGATGCCTACCATCTTCCCCACATCTCCACGGGTGACATGTTCCGCGAGGCAATCGCCGCCGGGACCGAACTCGGGAAACAGGCGAAAGCCATCATCGAAGCCGGAGGTCTTGTCCCTGATGAGATCACGATCGGCCTTGTGAAGGAACGCCTTGCCAAAGACGATTGCGCGAATGGCTATCTGCTTGATGGCTTCCCTCGCACCATCGCCCAGGCCGAAGCCCTCACGAAGATGGGCCCGGAGATCGGAAGAGAGGTCAGCCTCGTCGTGGACATCTCCGTCCCCGACGATGAGCTTACCAAGCGCATCGCAGGCAGGCGCGTCTGCCCCGATTGCGGAGCCTCCTATAACGTCCACTTCCTTCCTCCGAAGGTCGAAGGCAAGTGCGACCGTTGCTCGGGAGAGCTCAAGCAAAGGAAAGACGACAACGAAGCGAGCTTCGCGATCCGCCTTGCCAATTACCACTCTCAGACCGCGCCGCTTATCGACTACTATAAGAAGCAGGGGATCTACCACGGCTTCCAAGGTGCCTCGACTCCCGAAGAGCTCTTCGACTCCATCGACGCTCTTTTGGAGGAAAAGGCGTGATCATCATCAAATCCCCCCGCGAAATCGCCCTCATGAAAGAGGCCGGAAGAATCGTGGGACTCATCTGGGAAGCGATTCCCAATATCATCAAACCCGGCGTCTCGACCTTGGAAATCAATTCCGAGGTTGAGCGCCTTATCAGCGAAAACCAGGCGAAAGCCGCGGAGAAAGGCTACTATGGCTATCCCGCTTCCGTCTGCATCTCCCTCAATGAGGAGATCCTGCACGGCATCCCCTCAAGCAAGCGAATCCTCAAAGACGGAGACATCGTCACCCTTGACCTCGTCGTCGAGAAGAACGGCTACATGGCCGATTCCGCCCGCACCTATTGCGTGGGCATCTGCGGCGAGAGGCAAAAACACATGGTTGCAATCGCGAAGCAATGCTTCGATAATGCAATGTCCTTGGTGAAACCAGGGGCGCATCTGGGCGATATCTGCCATATGATCGGCGAAACCGCGAAAGCCAATGGCTGCAGCGTGCCGCGCGATTATACGGGCCACGGCATCGGAACCCACATGCATGAAGACCCTTACATTCCTTGTTACGGAACCGCGGGGACTGGGCCGATCTTACGCGAGGGCATGACCCTTGCCGTGGAACCCATGATCCTTGAGGGAAGACCGGACGTGAGGGTGCTCAAAGATGGCTGGACGGTAGTGTCCAAAGACGGAAAACTAACGAGCCATTACGAGAATACGATCGTGGTCACCAAGGATGGCTACGAGATCCTCACCCTCAGCGATGAGGAAAAGGCCGGCAGAAAGGAGGAAGACCTTTGAGTAAACAAGACTGCATTGAGGTTGAGGCTACTGTATTGGAATGCCTCCCCAACGCCAACTTCAAGGTGAAGTTAGCCAACAACGGAGCTGTGGTTCAAGCCTGCGTTTCGGGAAAAATTCGGATGCACTACATCCGCATTCTCCCCGGCGATAAAGTCACAGTCCAGTTCTCACCTTACGATTTAACACGCGGGCGCATCACTTTCCGGTATCGAAACTGAACCGGAGCATTGACTGAAGGAGCGAAAACAATGAAAGTCAGGCCGTCTGTCAAGCCGATTTGTGACAAGTGCAAAGTCATTCGGCGCCATGGCAAAGTCATGGTCATCTGCTCCAACCCCAAGCACAAACAGCGCCAGGGTTGAGCGAAAGAAAGGAAATCTAAGCAAATATGGCACGTATTGCTGGGGTTGATATCCCGAATCAAAAGCGCATCGTGATCTCCCTTACCTACATCTACGGTATCGGTGACACCACTGCTAACAAAATCTGCGCCGATGCCGGCGTTAGCGTCGACATCCGCACCAAAGACCTCACCGATGAGCAGCTCACTGCTCTTCGTGCTGAAGTCGCCAAGTACCGCACCGAAGGCGATCTCCGCCGCGAAGTCGCGCTCAACATCAAGCGCCTCTCCGAAATTGGCTGCTATCGTGGCATCCGCCACAAACGCGGACTCCCTTGCCGCGGACAACGCACGCGCACCAACGCCCGTACCCGCAAAGGCAAGAGGAAGACCATCGCCAACAAGAAGGAAGCTACCCGCTAAGGAGGTTAAGGAAAAATGGCTACTGCAAAATCCAAGTCCACGACCGCCCGCAAGAAGAAGATCAAACGCTCCTTCACCAAAGGCGTCGCGCACATCCACGCTACGTTCAACAACACCATCGTCACCATCACCGATCCCCAGGGAAACGTCATTTCTTGGAGCTCCGCTGGCGCCCTTGGCTACAAAGGCGCCAAGAAGGGCACACCCTTCGCGGCCCAAGTCGCCGCTGAAGCGGCGGGCAAAACCGCCTATGACCAGGGCCTCCGTCAGCTCGACGTTGAGGTTAAAGGCCCCGGCGCCGGACGCGAATCCGCGGTCCGCGCTCTTGCCACCATCGGCTTCCAAGTGCTCTCCATCGAAGACAACACCCCGATCCCGCACAACGGCTGCCGCCCCCCGAAGCGTCCCCGCGGCTAGTCCGCTTGAATGCATCGCTACATAATTGAACCATTCAGGAGGAATCTAAAGAAATGGCCAATGCCAAAAATAATGAGGAGCTCCGTCTCCCCAATCCGTTCGAACCCGTTGGGATCAAGCCTGAAATCAATGACGAAGATGAGCATTATTGCAAGCTCGTCATCAAGCCGCTTGAAAGAGGCTTCGGCATCACCCTTGGCAACGCGCTCCGCCGCGTCTTGCTAAGCGCTCTTCCTGGCGCGAGCGTCTGCGCCGTCGAAATCGAAGACAACGACGTCAAAGTCCGTCACGAATTCACCGCTCTTGAAGGCGTTGAAGAAGACGTCACCGCGATCATCCTCAATCTCAAAGACCTCGTCCTTAAGATCGATGACAACTCCGGCGACATCAAGCGCATCACCGTCGACAAGAAGGGCCCCGGCGTCCTCACTGCCGGCGACCTCGAGCTCCCTGAGCTCGTCGATGTCGTCAACCCCGACCTCGAAATCGCCCATCTCAATGAGAAGGGCCACCTCCATATGACCATCTACGCCGCCAATGGCCGCGGATACGTCACCTCGGAGCAAAACAAGATTGAGCGCAAGCTCGACGCGATTGGCTTAATCGCCACCGATTCGAACTACAGTCCCGTCACCAAAGTCGCCTACACCGTGGATCCCACTCGTGTCGGCCACGATTCCAAATTCGATCAGCTTACCCTTGAAGTCACCACCAATGGGTCCACAAAGCCCACGGATGCCGTGGCTCTTGCCGCTCAGCTTCTCATCTCCCACTTCACCCTCTTCACCACGCTCGACGAGACAGTCGGCGAAGTGAAGCTTGTGAAAGAGGAGTCGAGGGCCGAAGACAATAAATATTCGACCATGCTCATCGAAGAACTCGACCTCAGCGTCAGAAGCAACAACTGCCTCAAGCGCGCTGGCATCACCACCGTCGCCGAACTTACTCAGAAGAGCGAAGATGAGATGATGAAGGTTCGCAACCTTGGTAAAAAATCGCTTAAAGAAGTCAAAGATAAGCTCGCCGGGATCGGCTTGCACTTCCGCGACTACGTAGGAGAATAAAAAATGGCTGCACAAGGAAGAAAGAACGTCCACGGCAAAGCCGGCGTTCGCTTCAAGACAGGTTATACCGCCTCGAAGAATAAAATGATGCTCCGCAACGTCGTCACCTCCCTCGTCAACAACGAGGAAGTCAAAGTGACCTCGGGCGTCGTCAAAGAACTCAAGACCCTCGCCGATCACCTCGTGACCCTCGCGAAGAAAAACACCCTCCACACTCGCCGTCAGGCGGCTGCCGTCCTCATGGACGAAGCCTCCCTCAAGAAACTCTTCTCCGAGATTGGCCCTCGCTTCGCCACCCGCAACGGTGGTTACACGAAAGCCTTCAAGCTCGGTGCGAGAAAAGGCGACAACGCGGAAGTTTGCCTCGTCACCTGGTCTGACAGAAAGTAATTCTTGACCCAATCACCAAGCCCCTTCGGGGGCTTTTTCATTAGAGGGCTTTTGCGAGGTTATCCCTTTGACTATCTGCAAAATCTAATTCTTTTGCTGGCATATTTTTCCTAAGGGTCCATAATGTCGCCGCCTTAAGGAGGTGCTTTATGAAAACCGCTTCGAAAACAATGTATACGATCGGAATGGTCTACGCGATTCTCTTGCTCGTTTCCGGCGCTGGCATGATCATCGTCGGCAGCGTTTTGCTGGTGTTTGGCTTATCGCCTGAAATCGACGACGCCTACGTTAGAACTTCTTATATGACCGCGGGCTCCGTCGTCCTTGGCCTAGGGGTTTATTTCGCTTCTGGGCAAATCGTTGAGATAGTGATGGACAATCTTGGCCGCAATGGCGGCAGGGGCATTCAAATCGCCAACATCGTCGTTGGGATTATCTGCAGCAACGTCTTCACTCTTCTCGGCGGGGCTTTCGGACTTGCCTCGGAGGAAGAAAACCTGACGATCGTTGGTTGAACCCCAAAATCGAATATCAAATTTAAAAGACACTTTTGCGAATAAGTGTCTTTTTATTTTTCACTTAGAAATCAAGGGAAGCCTTAAGGCTTCTATAATTTCCCCATGGGCATTTCTAGAGGAGAAAAAGCGATAGCGACCTGGAACAAAAGGCCCGTTATTGTATTGATTGTTTCCTTGGTTTTGACGCTTTTCCTGTTCCTTTTGTGCCTTTGCCTAGGAAGTTCGGGGATGTCTTTTGGGGATTCTTTCCTTGCGATTTTCGGGCAAGGAAGCGAAAGCGCGATTCGCATCGTGACGAAGATTCGTTTGCCAGAGGCTCTAGCGGCTTTGATCGCCGGCGCAGGCCTTGCTTTAGCTGGTTTGATTATGCAGACGACTTTGGGGAATATCATGGCTTCCCCTGGGACTTTAGGCGTTTCAAACGCGGCTGTTTTCGGGGCGAATGTCTCCATTGTTTTGTTTGCGGGAGGCTATGTCTCCACGGGAAAAAACGCGGAGAGCCTCATCTCTTCCGTGAATCCATTGGCTAGCTCGTCGTTCGCTTTTCTTTTTGCCTTCTTGTCCATCTTCGTGATCCTTGGCTTATGCAGGATCAAGCGCTTCTCCCCAACTTCTGTGGTGCTTGCTGGCGTGGCTGTTGGGGCGGTTTGGAGCGCGGGGACGACTCTTTTGCAGTTCTATGCGACGGATGTCGGATTAAGCGCGGCAGTCATTTGGTCTTTCGGGGATTTAGGAAGAGCGACTTTTTTAAGCGATGCGGTGATGCTTGGCGTGGTTCTTTTGGCTGCGATTTTCTTCTTCTTGCTGAGATATCGCTATAACGCTTTGCTTCAGGGCGATGCCTTTTCTTCGGGCGTTGGCATAAATATCGGCGTTTTGCGCTTCTTTTCGTTGCTCGTCGCTTCTTTGGTGACGGCTGTCTGCGTCTCTTATCTTGGGATAATCGGCTTTGTGGGGATTATTTGCCCTCACATAGCAAGAAAGCTCCTAGGGGAGAACCATTCGTTCTTGATCCCTGGTTCTTTGCTTTGCGGGGCAATCCTTTTGCTTGGGGCGAATATCTTTGCCAAAGCCATCGCCCCGGGCAATTCTCTGCCCATTGGCGCGGTGACCTCTTTGCTTGGAGCCCCCTTCTTTCTTTATCTGATTTTCGCTTCCCGGAGGAATGAGGCATGCTGATCGTCAACCATCTTTTTTCCTCCTATTCCAAAAAAGGCAAGACCGTTTTAGAGGATGTCTCCTTTCAGCTTGGAGAAGGCGAGATCGGCGTTCTTTTAGGGCCAAACGGGGCGGGGAAATCCACTTTGTTCCAATCGGTTCTAGGAACTTTGAAAACAAAAAAAGGCGAGATCCTGATTGATGGGGCATCTCAAGAAGACTCGAAAAGAAAAGAGTGGGCCAGGAAGATCGCTTATGTCCCTCAACGGATCCCTTCTTCTAGCCTCAGCGTTTTCGAGACCGTCCTGCTTGGAAGGATGCCTTATTTTTCCTTGTCTCCTAGCAAGGGCGACAAAGAACACACAATTCAAATTCTAGAGGAGCTTGGGCTTGTTTCTTTCCGAAACAAGGCAACCAATGAGCTTAGCGGCGGCGAGCTTCAAAAGGTCGCGATTGCCTGCGCCTTAAACCAAAATCCGAGCCTTCTATTGCTTGACGAGCCAACGAGCAATCTCGATATCAAAAACAGCGTGCTTTTGCAGGGTCTTTGCAAAAAGCTTGCAAAAACCCGCCGGATTTCCATTTTGATTGCCACGCACGACTTAAATTCCGCGTTGGATTTAGGGAATCGCTTTTACTTTTTGAAAGATGGAAGGCTGATCGGGCAAGGCAAAGAAGATTCTTTCAACGAGGAGAACGTTTTCAATACGTTCGGAGTCCACGTTGGAATTTCCATCGCCGGAGGAGACAAACACATCCATTTTCATTTAGACGAGGAGAGCCATCATGAATAAAAAAATTATCCTATTTCTTTTAGGGAGCTTCGCTTTGCTTCCTTCCTGCTCTGGCGGAGGCTCGCAGGGGGAAGGAGTGACTTATGTCACGGATTCCGTTTCGAGAAAGGTCGCCGTCAAAAAAGGAAGCTACCGGAGAATCGTTTGCATCGGCGCAGGAGCCTTGAGGCTTTATAGCTACGTGGGCGATGCGTCTTTGCTTGCGGGAGTGGAGGATATCGATAACGACTCCCTGACCGATCGCCCTAAGATGTTCGATGGGGTCGCCAGGCCATATTTCATCGCCAATCATGAGGCCTTTTCCAAACTCCCTTCCTGCGGCGTCGGTGGGCCGAATGCCCAAAGCGCTGAAGGCGAGAAGATTCTCTCTTGCTCCCCGGATCTGATTTTGTCGGAATACGAAGACGCGAGTAAGGCTAACGCTTTGCAAGAGCAAGTCGGCGTCCCCGTCATAACCCTTGGCTATGGCTCGAAAGGGGTCTTCGATCAAAAGATCAAAGACAGTCTGGCTCTTTTGGGAGAGGTTCTTGGGAAAGAAGAGAAAGCTTCAGCCCTGATTTCCTATATCGATGAGGAGAAAAACGAAATCGCCAGGCGCACGGAAAACGTCGAAGAAAACGAAAAGCCAAGCGTTTATATCTGCGGGCTTGGCAATTGGGGCACGACGAATCATTTGATGACCGCTCAAAATTATGAGCCGTTCAACGTGGCTCACATTAAGAACGCGGTCAACGATTTAACTACAGATGGCATTCAAAAAATAGATGCCGAGAAATTTGCCTCCATCGGCGCGACCGCCGACAAAATCATCATCGACGCCGCCGCCATCAAGAATATCAAACCGCTTTATCAGGAAAACAAAGAACTCTTCGAATCCACGAAGGCTTGGAAAAATGGGGAGGTGTATCTGGAAATGGCTTACAACGCCTATTACACCAATCTAGAAATCGCCCTCGCGAATACCTGGTTTTGCGCGAAGGTCGTTTATCCTTCTTTGTTTGAGGACATCGACATCGAGGCGAAGACGAATGGAATAACCGCGGCTTTCCTCGGGAAATCGCTCTATAGCGAAATCGCAAGCTATGCCAATTCGTTTGGAGGCTATCAAAAAATAAACGTGGAGGAATTCTTCCAATGAACCCCGTGAAGGATTATTTTGACTCAATTGCCGCGAATTGGGACTCTTGCCAGCCAGAGAAAAATAAAATTATTCGTTCTTTGATTGACGAAATCGGCATCGAAAAAGGAGATGAGGTTCTTGATTTGGCCTGCGGGACCGGAACCATCACGGGGCTTTTGCATGAGCTCTCCGGGCAAGCCGTTTATGGGCTAGATCTCTCGCCCAAGATGATTGAGCTCGCCAAAGAAAAATATAAGGGTCAGGATTGGGCCTATTTTGAAGCGGGCGATTTTTTGACTTGGGAAAACGAGAAGAAGTTCGACGTCATCGTTTTGTATAATGCCTACCCTCATTTCAAGGACCCATCCTTGTTAAGCGAATGCTTTTCCAGACACCTCAAAGAAGGCGGGAAATTTGCGATCATTCATTCCCTGGGGAGGGAGGAACTCGACATGCATCATTCAAGCGTGCCACATCAAGTTTCGCGCAGCCTTTCCTCCCCAAGAGAAGAAGCTAGGTATTTCGAAAATAATCTCAGCATTTTTAGGCAAGAAGAAGGGAAACACTTCTATTTGCTCTTAGGCTCTAAACCAAGCTCTAGCAAATGAGATAACGACTCGCTTAGCATGGTCGCCATTTTCTTTGGGCTGTTCTCTTCCGGGTGTCTCATGAACTGAAGAATGCCCGCGGAAAGCAGTTCGCAGGAAAGTTTTACGCGAGTCCCATCTTCGTGCCTTGGCAAAAAGGATTTGCACCAAGGAAGCAAGGAGTGACGCAAAAACGCGGCGTTTTCGTCCGATTCTACGACGCCTTTCCATATATCGATGTCGCTTTGAACTCGGAAAAAAAGCAAGCAAAGATGCTCTTCTAGATTAAACTCTCCGCGGATTTTGACCGTGAGGAATAGTTTTGCCAGCAAGCCTTGCAAAACATCGTTTTTCGTTCGGAAGTGGGAATAAAAGCCGGTAGGAGAGATGTTGCCCGCCTTGATAATGTCTCTAACGTTCATAGCCCTGAATGGCTTTTCTCTGAGACATGCTGAAAAACCGGAGTATATCTTGAGGATTGTCTTCGATGAACGTTTATCCATAATTGATATTCTACTCTTGTTC
>CAVECL010000015.1:0-38908 GCA_963614595.1 Parasutterella excrementihominis
GCTTTTACGGCGGAGGCCTATGGCTTTAAGTAAAAGGTTATTGAACCTTGATATTAGAGATGGTTATTTTGACCGGGTTCGTTTCACCTGGATTATAAGTAACATTCGTGCCTTTAATTCTTCCCGAGATGCGATAAACGAGGTCGCTGTTAAACGTGACGTTATCGCCAAAGAATTTGGAAAGGTCAACCTCGACACGGGTTCCGGTTCCGGCAAAATCGGTCACGTCCCATTCGCGAACATCCGTTCCACCATTAACCGTCTCGCCATTTTCGTTCGTCCCACCGACAAACTCGCTCTGAACGACGATGTGGGAAAGGTCAGCCGAAGTATCTGTCGCAGACATTTTCACGTCGAAGCTCATCTTCGTTTTCCCGACGGCTTTGACGGATTCAAGCGTTTTCTTCGTAATCTGGAATTGGGCTTCGTTTTCAGCGTTATAGGTGATGCTTGTGCCGTCGAAGGAAACGTTATCAATCCCGTGGTGGAAATAATCCCACCCGTTTGTTCCCGCCAACGTGCTTAAGCCTTTGTAAGCCTCGGCGGCTTCCGAAGTATCAAAGCAGGCGAAGTCGCTGAAAGTCATTGCGTCAATTTCAATGGGTTTATTATCGGAGTTTCTTGGATCGATATTGAAGGCGGTCACGTTCTCGGCGTTCCTATCACCGGTAAACGTGGTGTACCACTCATCGATGTCTAGGATGTAGCCAGTGCCGTATGTTCTTATGTCCTGTTCCCATGTTTGGCCATTGCTAAATGTTCCGGTGGTGTTTTCCGCGATAATAGGGAGCGAAGCAATAGTCTCGGTCTTCCCTTTCGCGAAAGCGTGGAAGTAAACATAATTGATACCAAGTTCATGGGCATCTTGGATCAGTTTGTATGTGATAATTGCGTTCGTTTTAATAGTGACGGAACCATTCGCATAATCAGAGTCGCCCCAACCGTTATGCCTAAAGTATCTCCAGAAATTGCCCTCGCTTTTAAAAGCGTTCGGGGTATAGGCGGTATAGCGGGCATCCTTGCCCCCTTGGGTGGCAAGATAGGAAAGATAGTCGCTCTCATGAGTCGCATCCGTGATCTTGTCGTTCTCACCCGTTGGGGCTTCATAAACGACTTCGTGGCTCGCGCAGCTGACCCAGTATTCGCGTGAACCAATGGAAGTCTCAGTGGCCTTAACCGCCTCGTAATGACGCCACTCAACTTCGCCCTCATCCGCTTTGGCGATGCTCGAGGACGCGCCCGCCGCCGCAAGCGCAGTCGTAGCGGCAAGACCAAATCCCGCCGCTAAACAAAGAATCTTTCTCTTCATAAAATTTCTCCTTTGGGATTAAGAAAATTCTACGATGTAAGCGTTTCCATCAAATCATAGAAAGGCCGTTTGTATTCATAGATGGTGCACGGGCAATTAAAGGCACTCCCCCTCTATGCATAGAGAAAAGAAGCGCCGCTTAAAACCGATTCGATGGGTTATCAAATCAATAGAACGAGACTGCTGACAAAGAGAAATCATCGCAATCCACGTAGATGCTATCCCTGTGAGAGGTTCCGCTGCTAGTGGAGGAATTGAAGACAAACCACAGATTCCTATTCGCCGTGCGAGAAGCGAAGGTGGACAAGGGCAGATCAACCGTGGCCTCATGATTCGCATCAAGCAAGCCATCGGAATCAGAGAAGTGATTCGCCGTATCCAACTCCCAGCATTCGACTTTCTTGATGTTCGTGCCCGAAGGGAATTTAAACGTGAGCTTCGCCCCTTTGTAGCCGACCTTTTCCATATCGGTTTTGAACGAAGGCTGCACGTCAAGGCAATTGCCCTTCAAAGAAGCGCCTCCAGAAGTTCCATGAGCGGCCGCGTGGAAGTAGTTCCAGACGGTATCGAAAGACGCGGTGAGCCCATTCAGCTTGCTCTTTGTCCCCTCGACATCGATGATGGGATCGACGTAATCAAGGTCGCAGAAGGTAACCGTGAGGATCTCCACCGAGCCATGGAAGCCGCGCATGATCCACACATCATGCTCAAACGAATCGCCGTTGAGCGCGAAAGTCGCGTAGGCCAAGGAGCCGGCCGCTCCAATGGTGGCGCCGTTGTATTTGCTGTTTTGCTCCAAAGGCACGTAGTTGCCTTGCGCATCAAAGCAAACCTCTGGATCGCGATACCACATAGAAGGGGAGCCTGATGTAGACAAAACGCGGAAGGCGATGAAGACGTATTTCTTGTTATCCGAGTTATGTTCCTTGATATAGGACTGTTCCAAAGAGACGTTCGTGTCTTCGTTGGAGTCGAAATTAAGGACGACGTTTCCGCTGTTGGCGTAGTTCTTGCTCGCCGCGGAAGAGCCCGTAGAAGAGAAGGTGAAGGGGATATAGGCGTCTCTGATGTGGATCGCGTAGGTCTTCGCCCCCACGGCAGCGCCTTTATAAATCGCCGAGACGGTGTATTCATAATCCCCGACGCTCTCGTTGATAGCGGAAACGATATCCTCTTTCGATTTCGCTTCCCCTCCAAGCGAGTAAACGGAGGCGATCTCCTGGATGGAATTTTGCCCAGGCTCGATGTCTGGCAAAGACAAAGAGCCTTTTGTGAAGCAAAGCTCATCCTCAGACGAGGAAAAGCGGTAGTTCGGGCCTTTGAGGTCGACGACGCTGACCTTAAAGGAAAAATAAAGCCCAGGCTCAAAGGAGATCTTGAATTCAAATTCGCCTAATCCGAGGGTCTTGAGGTAATCTTTCGAAAGGAAATTGCCCCCGTAGGATTGGCTGGTGAACGCATCTTCTGAGGTCAGCTCATAATCGCCGTTGCTCAAGGTGAAGTCGACGTTCACCTCGCCGTAGATCGATTCGTCGACGATCTGCTTCTCATAGATCGAAGCGATGTCAATCGAGACGTCGACGATCTGCTCCGGGTTAGGAAGAACCACGACCTTCGCGCGCTTAGCGATATCCGCGTGGCCCACGAGGGCGTAAATAATCTCATAAGTTCCTTCGGCATTGAAATCAACGTTGGAGATATCAACGTCAACCTCGCAAGAAACCCCGCCATAACTGCCTTTGACCCCATCAAGGAAATAGGCTTTCTCTTTGGAGGAATCCTCGATCCTGCCAAGGTAGAAACGGTAGCAGCTTTTGGCGAGCTCAAGCGAAGGCTCGGCGATAATTCCGCTGACTTCGACGCTCAAATCCGTTTGAACGTTCGGAACAACGTAGGTATAGGAAGAGGAAGAAAGCGCGCTGCCGTTCACGGAGACGACCATCCTCGAGGCGTCGTATCCCTCTTTGACGCTGACGTAGAAAGAATAATCCTGTCCTTTTTTGACGCTTTTCTCTCCGACGATGGAGTAGCCTACCTGGGCTTTTGGCATCGTGACAGAGTAGGTGATGACCTCGCTGCTGGAGATGGAGATGTCGGGGTCGTTGATCCCGTTGGAGCAAGCGCTGGAGAGAAGCAATGCGGAGGTTGCTAAAACATAAAGGGCTTTTCTTTTCATATTCCATACTCCTTCTTGAGGCTAGAGATCGTGAGAGCGGCATTCTCGCCGTATTTCTTCACGCCGTACTTGTCGCAGAGAGCGAAGAAGGCGCTTGCCAAAGAAGAGACCATCTCATCGCTGAAGCCATCGTAATACGGGGCAAAGGAAAGCAAGGCGTAATTCGGGGTGAGGCTTGCCTTCTCAAGGTGGGCGAGATAAATCTCCTTCGTCGTCGCATCGAGGCTGCCATCGTTTTTGGTTTTGGCGATGGCGTCCTCGAAATAGAGGCAGGCTTTCTTCGTGAGCTGATAGGGGTAGTTCTCGCTGGTGAAGAAAGTGCCCGCGCCGTCGATGGTGGCGTCTTTGGATTCCATGTAAGAGAAGTGGTTATCCATCGCCTTCTGGTAGGCGAGGACGTCTTCGTAGGCGCCATCCCCGAAGTAATATTTGCAGAACTCCTCGACAAGGCCATTCACGTCCAAATCGATGTTCCAGCAAAGCTTGCTGAAGATGTAGGCGTCAAGATGCTGCTGGTAGACGCTGTATTCGTCGTACAAAGATTGGTCGAACTCATAGATGACATTCGCATTCTTCAGTTCCGAAAGCAAGCCAGTCATCGACTGGTAATGCGGAATGTAGCAGAAATAATTGGAGAAGACCGTCGCATAGGTCCACGCCATGAAATCGCAGCCAAGCTTCGCCCAACGCTGAAGCTGCCCGCGCGTGTTGTCGTTCTGCCTATCGTCATCAAGAGAGTACTCGTAGTAAGCCTGAATTGGCGCGTATTTGACCGCGACTCTCTTGTTGGGGATGACGCTTTCATCAAGAGGTTCCCCGTCATCATCAACGGGGGGCTGGACGTTGTAGCTATAGGCAAACATCGAGAAGGTGATCTCCCTGCCGTTTTGGGTTTGCCTGAGCCAGGAATTCACCGCCTCTTCAACCTTATTCATGAAGCGGACCATGACTCCGCTGGAACGGTATTGGCCCGCGGACTCGCTGCAGTGGGGGCAAGGACAAGAGGAAGCGACGTCAGCCTGCCCAATATGAATGAACTCGCAGGCCGTATCCTCGACGAGGATTTTCTTGAGGGCTTCAATCATGAGGTTCAAGGTGGAGTTCTCTTGCCCGACGTTGTAGGTGACCCCGTTCGTGTAGCAAAGGTCCAAAGCCCCTAGATACCAGTTGCTGTAGTTCTGCCCATCGATCGTGCGATGCTGATAGACCTCGCGGTACTCCTCTTTGATGAGGGGATTGCCATTGCTGTCGTTCCCTCCGGCTAGATAATTCGAATAAGGCAGAATGGCGCCAACCGTATGCCCTGGGACGGGGAAAGAATGCCAAAGGGAAGACCCGCCCATATTGCTAGGCATGATGCAATAATCGGTGTTGAATCTCATGTGGGCGACGTATTCGTAGTCATTCTTGAACACGGGGGTGTTCAGATAAGCCCTTTGGGAGAACAAGGGGACATAGGCTTTGTCGTAACTGTAGAGATTCACCTCATTAAGCCCCGTGGGGTAATAGGTGTAATCGTAGCTAAGGTATTTGACCCCAAGGGTATCCTCTAGGAACTCATAAACGCCGTACATCACCCCGCGATCGTTGTAGGCGTTGATGTAGACGTTCTCGTTGTTCGTATAGATGTAGAACCCGTCTTCGTTCAAAGCGTCTTTGCTTAGATCGATCTTGCTATTGGATTTGGCGACGCTCTCAAAATAGGTCGTGTTGCCCAAAGAGATGAAATGCTTGCCTTCCAAAGGGGTGGTTTCGCTTATGATCTCAACCTTTTTGCCCGTGCAGCGATAAAACGTGTCCGCGAGCTCTTTGGCGACGTAGCTCTCGGTTTCGCTAGGCGAGTCCTTTACGAGGACGACGTAATCCTTGGCGAGCATATCGCCGAGCAATTTGCGCTCTTCCGAATTCGAAGAATTCCCGTTGCCGCAAGAGGCGATCAAAGGAAGCAAGAGAGATAAAGATAATGCGATTCTTTTTTTCATGGTTCGCCCTCCTTATTTGTTGATGAACTCGTAAACCTTCGTGCCGACGTTGCCTTCTTGGTCCATCGCGTAGTAAGTCAGAACATATTTGCCCTTCAAGGTGAGTTCGACTTCTTGGCCCATCTTCACCACGCGGCTATCGCCATCGGGGGCTTTGAGGATCGCGATGATGGAAAGCTCGCCGTCGATATTGTCATAGGCTTTCGCCTTGTAGATATAGACCTTGCCGGAATAGCTTTCCGCATAGGAAGCATTCGTGTAAATCTCCGGGGCGACGTCGTCTGAGACGACCAGGCGGTAGCCGATGGTCGAGGTTTGGTTGTTGCCGTCTGCGCAAGAGAAGGAAACGTAATAGACGCCATAGGAAGTCAAAGGGAGATTGAAGGCGAAGGGCTCGACGTTGCGAATGATGTACTCCCCGCTGGGGTTCATGACGCTCATGAGGACCGTCGCGGTGGAGTTCAGCACATCGTAGGCATAGGCTTTCGGCACGCTCACCTCTTCGCCGAGTTTGTAGATTCCGTTCGAGAGAGGAGCCTCAAAGCCAATATAGGGGGCGCGCGTATCGCCGTAATTCAGCGCCTGGGCGGTTAGCTGCTGGTTGCTGACCTGATTCAAAACGAAGACATTGCCCTCTTTGGCTCCATTCACCTTGAACCGGATCTGCGCGCAAGCGGATTTGAAGCCGGTGAAAGAAGAGCCATCCTCAAAGGTATCGATCGTGGCAACCAATAGGCTGCTCGCGTTCGTGATCTTTGCCTTGTCTCCCAAAAGAACGAAGCTGTACTTGAAGTACTTTTTGCCATAGAGGTAAGAGGAATCCTCTTCGGTATAGGTGGACTCGGAGACGGAGACGGATTTGTAAATGCGCTTGTTGTTCAGATAGATGAGAGGTTTCTCGCCAAGCTCTTTGAAGGACAGAACGACCTGCTTGCCTCCGATTGAGGAGAAAACGATGTCCACGTCGCGGTAATCCGCAAGTTCAGGGAAGTAGCAGAAAGAGACGTTGAGATCCGTTGTGGAGACTTTGAGGGGCTCGTCGATGATGGCGTCTCCTTCTCCGAGGGTGAATTTCATGCCGCTAGCGCTGATCGCGGTCGAGGCGACGTTCTCATTTGACTTATAGAAGCCGTCGAAACTCGCGTCGCTGGAGGAGATGTTCGCCGTGGTGGCAACCACGCAAATCCTTTTCAGCGTGACCCCGTTAGAAACGTAATCCAACGTGAAATCGCCTTTGACGTTTTTGATGATGTCGCCGGCTTGATAGTAAGTGGATTTGCCGCGTTTCACATCGACTTCCATATTGGTCTTGCTGACGTCCTCTTTGGAATAGTCGATGGCCACATAGCTCGGGACTTCGAAGTCCTGGCCGTAGGTGACATAGTTGATGTCGAAAGCGTCTTCTAAATAGAAATGGATGACATCGCTGTCCAAATGGATGGGATAGGTAAACGTGTTATCGACCTTGATCTCATCGCTCACGGTGACTCGGATCGAGGCGCTCTTCACTTTCTTCTCGATGACGAAGGAATCGCCTTCGCGCACGTCGTTGACTTCGCCGTCGAGCAAAACCTGGACGGTTTTCGTCAAAGAGCCGTTCCCTCCTTCGTAGGAGAAATTAGGAATCAAGAAGGATTCAAATAGCTTCGCGTCGATAGAGGCAATGCCAGAGACATCGTTCAAGACGGTAGGGGATTCATTGACCGTGAAGGTCCCGGAATAGGAAATCGGGTATCCAAAGGCATTCGTGGAAGAGACTTTTAAGCCATACTCTCCCGCCTCTTTTGGGACAAAATCGCTAACTTCATCTACCGTGACGGGTTTTCCATCTTTGGTGAGGGAAAGCTCATAAGAAGAATTCGAAAGGACGCTAGGCAGGGGGTAATAATGATTGACGGCCCCATCGATCATGTGCTCGAAGTCAAACCGACGGGTCAATAGATTGCCGGTGTTCCTCTGGAAGAGGGAATCTTCCGCGGAAGCGAAGGTGTCATTCCCGATTTTATTGATCATGAAACTTCCGACTTCGTCCGTATAGACCGAAATCACCACTTCGCCGGTGGTGAAGCCGGCAAAATCAGGATAGGAATCCGTGGGGTCGTCTAAGTCAAAGACCAGTTGGTTGTGGGGGTCGACGGTGGAGCCGCTGGCGGCGTTTCCCATATCGACGAGCACTTGGTTGGTTTCGATATCGTATTTGAAGCCGGTCGGAAGGTAGGTGGCGGCTTCCTGAGGATTCTTGATGTAATGAGGGGCGTTGAACAAAGACTGCCTCCAGGCGACCGTATACCCTTCTAAAGGAGAATAGTCGCTGTTATTGGCGACGGTGTAGCCATTGAAGGTAACGTTATAGAAGGCGTTGTTGTATCCGCCTACGAGGTCCGCGCGGGAAACCTGGTTGATCACGGGATTCTGCTCAATATTCACGTCGAAATAGATATTGGAATCATAGGCGTCGGTCACGCGGATATGAATCTTGCTAAGCTCAAGAAGGGTCGTCTCGAGGTTGCTGTAGTCCGTCGAGGAGTTCGCGACGACTTCGATGAGATTATCGGTTTTGCTCACCTGATGGAGGTCAACGATGTTCTTGTAGGTAACCGTGCCGGAAGAAGAGGAGAACTCAATCCCGTAGTCTGGCGAGTTTTCCATCGCCTCGCTGACTTTTTTGTGCTCGTCCTTCACGGAAACGGAACTCAAGGCGAAGAGATCCTTCACGGAATCGGCGTTGTTTCCACCGGCAAAAGCGCCCACAACTCCGCTCGCTAAAGGCAAGGGAAGGAGAAGCGCGACCGGGCTCAACTTCAAAAGCATTTTTTTCATAGGCTATCCTTTCAATCCACCGACGGTGAATTTAGACATAATCAGTTTCTGCGAGAGGAAATAGATGATCATGGTGGGGATGACCACCACGGTGAAGCCAGCCATAACCATCGGAACCGTCCCAGCGGTTCCTCCGCCGGAAAGGTTCAAGACGTTGTCCTGGAACTCATAAAGGCCATAGGCCAGGTTGGAGTAGCTAGGAAGCCAGATCTTGAAGGAGGCGTAGTCATTCCATTGCCCCAGGAAAGTGAGCAAGAAGATGACCGCGGAGGTGGGCAGGACCATCGGGAGGTACATCTTGAAGAAGGCGCTGTAATGGCCCCCGCCATCGACGAATACGGCTTCCGCGTAGTCCCAAGGAAGGGATTTGAACGCCCCATAGACCAGCAGGAAGTTAAGGCCCGAGAAAGCGACCGCGTTGCTCGTCATGATGGTGAGGAAGAGGTTGTTGTAAGTGGGGATGAGCCATTGGCTGCGGATGACCATGGCGCTAGGCGTGTTGCCGACGATCGGCACGATCATCAAGACGACGCCGAGGCTGAAGAGGAATTTGCTGCCTGGGAACTTGTATTTAGCAAGAACGTAAGCGACGCCTGTGGTAAGAGCGACGCTGACGAACGAAATGCCGAACGAATAGACGACGCTAGTAAGAGCCATCGTCCAGATGTTCCCGGAGACGATGTCCACCCCGCCGTTCGTGTAGACGATTTTATTGGAATAGGAAAGCTGGTCAAAGACCTTGAGGTAGTTCGTGAAATCCCATTCTTTGATGAAGCCAAGGGTGTTGTAGAGGTAATCGGTCTCCGCCTGGAAGCTGACCTTGATCATCCAAAGAGGGAAAAAGAGGAGGCTGATGCAGTAAAGCACCATGATGGCGGAAGTGAACGCGCGGAAGACGTGGTCGAAGCCAAGCTGACGATTCTCTTTATTCGCGGCTTTGATTTTCTTGTTGAGAAGAGCGAGGTTCTCTTTGATAAGAGCAATCGTGTTGATGGTTTCCTCATCTTTCGCTTCCGTCTGGTTCAAAGAGAAAAGAAGATCGTTTTGACGCGTTTTTTCGTCGATGAGCCTCTTCTTGCTGACGACGGTGTATTCGTCGAAAGGAAGTTCGGCTTCTTTGCGATGAGCAAGATTCAGCAAAGCATTCTCTTCCATAATCATGCCTCAGTGGATGGCCCGAACTTGTCGAGCAGGAATTTGACGAGCAAGGTGAGCGGGGCGACGATAAGGGTCATGAGAAGGCCGCCGGCCGCCAAGACGGGGTAATCGGCCTGCTTGCCGACGAACAGCATGCGGGTGTAGTAGAACCCGATGTTGTCCAAGGTCTCGGGAATCACGTCCGCGGAAGTGGCGCTCACATTGAAGAAAGAGAGCAAGCCGAGGTCATTGGTGAAGATGCTCGCGATGCCCGTGATCAAGAAAGTCGAGATGGTCGGGAAGATGAGAGGCAAAATGATGTGCCTCATCTCTTGCCAGGCGGTGGTGACGCCGTCTAGCTTCGCGCTTTCGTAGATCTGATCGCCGACCTCTTTCATCGCGTTGGGATAGACGACGAGGTTCGTGCCGAAAGAGAGCCAAATCGTATAGAAGATGATGACTCCGTAAGCAAGGGAAGGGGTGTAGAGAACGCCTTGGGTAGCGACATCGATTCCCATGGCTTGCAAGATCTTCGTCAAAGGGGCGTTGTTCCCGTAGATGAAGATCTTGAAGAGCATCCCGATGACGAAGCCAGAGATGATTTGAGGGAGCATCGAGATGGTGCGGATCGTCTTGTGCAAGAAGCACTTCTTGAAGATCATGTAAGCAAAAAGCAGGTACAGCGGCATGCAGATGATCAGGCTGATGAAGTAGGTCTTGATGGAATTCCAAAACGCGGTGCCTAAGGAAGCGTTCTCGCCGAAGAAGCGGCCTAGGAAGGTCTCGAAGTTCTTGAAGCCGATGAAATCCCCGCCGTTATAGCTCGTCGCGACAGGCTCGCGGAAAGCCATCAGGATGGAGTTGAAGTTCACGCAAACGTAATAGACGACGAATAGGAACAAGGGATAGACCAAAAAGGAGGCCACGAAAAGGTATTCCTTTGCTTTTCTCGCCCTCTTTTTGTTCTTAGGTATGACGAATGTCTGAACGGCCTGTTCCATGAACGTTTCAAAAGCTTACTTCTTGATGTAGTTCTTCATCTCCGAGACAAGAGAGCTCCACTTGTCGTCGGTATAGGTATTTGCGAAATCGTCTGCGAAGCCTTGGGTGGTGCCTGTTTTCATATACCCATAAGGAGAGGCATAAGACCCGTTCTTCCCAGCGCGCATAACCGCATTGGAGCCAAGGCTCGCTCCGAAGTACATCGGGGAAGCGACCTTGTCGGTGGTCTGGGCCAAAATGCGGACGTTATCCGTGTCGTGCATGATTTGATAAGCGTACTTTTGGCTAGGGGCCATCGCATCGAGCTGAGCGTCGGTGAGGGTGTAATCATAAGCGAAGGAGATGCCGCTAGAGCAGGTGGCTTTCGCAAGCTGAGCATCGCTTAAGAAGAATTTGAGGAGATCTTTGATCGCGGAGAGCTTCGTCGCGTCGCTTTGGTTGGTGACGGCGATGGAGCCATATTCGCTCGCGGTGAGGCAAGTGCCGTTTCCCTCGCCGTCGATTCCGCGCTGGCCATCGAAATTCGGAAGCATCAAATAGCGGAGATCGAGTTTTCCCAAGTGGTTGTTCGGGTGGTTTTTCGTCGCGGTGGCAAGGCGGTCCTTAGCCTGGTTCTCAAACCAGTTCCCTTCGTAGATCATCGCGATGGAGTGATTGGAATCGAAGAGGCCGTTGCAATATTTGGCTTGGGCGTCGCCGACGTTGAGCTCGACTTGGGTGTAGCCGGACTTGGATTCCAGGAAATAGGTATAGAAGAAATCCATCGCGGTCTTCACGCCGCCGATTTTGTAGGCGTGGTTGCCATTTTGAAGGCTGATGACCTCTTTGCTGCCGTCAGAGAGAGTAACTTCTTTGCCCTCGCTGTCGAATTTCACAATGGCGTTATATCCCTCGATGCCGTTGATTTGAGCAAAGGCGTCGAGAACGAGATCCTCGCTGTAGCAGCCGGCATCGCTTGTGATGCAAGTGTTCGTATATTGGGTGAGCAATTTGGAATAGAGGGTTTGGAATTCGGAGTAGGTGACGGGCTGGCCATCGTCATAGGTGCCGAACTTGCCGTCTTTCCCCGCGGACATGATGACATCGCCCTGAGCATAACTGGAGGAGAAGGTGGCGCTATCGAAGATAAGCTTGGTGGCAGAGCCGACCTTTTGCTCGTGGTAGGTGATGCCTTCCTTAGTCAAAGCGTCTTTCGTCTCATCCGTTGCAGAAGCTTCCGTCAGAAGGCCTTTTTCCGCCCAGTCGTCGTAATTGAAAATCGGGGCGGTGAAGGTAGAGGTATAAGGCAAGAGGTACATGCCGCTGGTCGTGATGGCATCAGAGGCGGAATCATAGACCTGCTTGCCGCCCACCTCTTTCCAGGTGGTCTCGTAGTTTGGGATTTTGTCTTTGATGAGCTTGGTCTCCCCGTAAGCGGAGGAGTTCACGACGTCGGAAAGGTCTTCGAAGAAGCCTTTGCCGTCATTGAGGTAGAAACCGGTTTTATATTCAGGGTTGCTGCCGAAGAAGATATCCGTAAGCGAGGTGCGGGATTGGATTTGGATGACTTGGTCGCCACCTAAGTAAGAAGTGGGGACCACGACAACGTCAAAATTCGAGTAGGTTGTCACTTTCTTCCAATCGCTGATCATGCTGTCCAGCCATGCGCGTCCGAATCCAGACTTATTGAAATATTCCAAATAGATGGTTTTGGCTTTGTCGGCGTTGCCTTTATTCGCGCAGCCCGAAACTAGGCCGGCGGTAAGTGCCACTAAAGGAAGGGCAAAGAAGATTCTTTTTTTCATAGAAACACCTCTATAAGCAAATTCTAAGAAACGAAGGCCAAATTAAACTAACATTTCATGCAATATAACTCATACATTTACGGAACTAGCCGAGGCGATAGATCCCTTTGTCGTAGATTGCTTTGTATAGGTTTTTATTGATCCATTTATCCAGCTGGGCGCAGCCGATCAAGACATGGGCAAGCGCCACCGGGCAAAGCAGTATCGCAACGAGCAAAGTAGAGAGGAGATCAAAGTAGAAATTGCCGAAAACCACGCAAAGCCTAGGCGAAAAGAGGAGGGCCATGAGGCCCAGGGAGGCCAAAAAGGACTTGAAGACGAATTTGAAGGAATTCGAAACGAGATGGAAGAAATCGATCTTGTAGATGTCATTCTGCAAAAGGAAGTAAAAACCGAAGATCAGCAGGAAACCAAACTGCAGGAAGCTGACCCCGACCATCATCCCGGTCATCAAAGGCTGCAGGTTCAACGCTTTAATGGAGTAAAGAGCGAACAGCAAGATCGCATAGCTGAACCAGCAGACAAGGGTCAGGAACGCATAGCGGAGCAGGTTCTTTTTCAAGCCGTCGAAATAGTCGCTTAGGAAGGTGATCTCAGACCAGGCGAGCTTGCGATATACCCGGACCATTCCGCCCAAGCCGATGACGGCAGGATAAAACAAAGGCAGGCAAACCAAGGAACGGATCACCAAAAAGCCATAGATCTGCGGGTATATTTGGTTTTGGTTCTCGCTTGTCAGCTCCGCAAGGAGAACGCGGATCGTTAGCCTTCCATAGGTATTCCAGGCAAGCAAAGGGAGCAAGAACAAGCAGGTGATTCCCAGCACCTTCAACAAGAAACCAAGGCGGATTCGGAACAGCGTTTTGAAGACCTGAAAACGGTTATGGGGCAAATCCTCATAGCCAAAATCGTCGTGAATGCGTTGCCTTCTTTTGAAAAAAGCCATCTCAAGCGACCCCCTGAAGAAGCGTCAACATAACATCTAAGGCGCACTTGGAATAGGCTTCGCTTCCGTTTGAAGAGGCGTTGGAAGAGTTCTTGTTCACGAATAGGTAAGTCGTCTCAGCGAAAGAAAAGCACGAGTTGATCTTGAAAGAATGGTTATAGGCATCGTTGCCTTTCTCGAATACTTTCACCCCGACTGCCGCGTTTTCATAAGAAAGGAAAGCGACGTTGGGGTTTATGCTTTTGACGCATGCTTGGAGAGCCTCATCAAGGACATAGGCCCGCGATTCGACGATGGGGTCGGCGTAGCTTTCGTAGAGCAAAAGCAAATCCCCGTCCAAAAGGGCTTTTGAGCTTAGAAGGGTCTGCGTATAAGCGTCGTTGCCGATGGAGGTGAAGCTCACTTGGGCGACCCCGTGGCCCTCATGGTCTTTTAGAATCGCCTCGCTGAATTGATCGTCTTTGATTTCGACGTTCGCGTAAATGTTGATGATCTCATAGTCCTTCAGCGCGTTTTTGGTTTGATAGACGTAATGCCAGCCGACGCATAAGGCCAAAATCAAAACAAGGTACTTCCACCAATCGAAAGCCAAGGAATCCTTCAAGGTAGAGGGAACTTTATTCTTCATCGTTTTCCCCTATGGCGTAAACCGTCCCGCCGACGTGCTGAATGGAGTATTTATGATTGGGAGTGAGGCTATCTTGGAAAGAAGAGATGAGATAGAAGGTGTATTCCTGCTCCCCCTTCTCGTTGGAAAAAACGATCGTGCGGAAGGGCAAACCATCCTGGATGGAGTAATCTTTTTCTTTCCTAAGCACATAGGTCTCGGTTGTGGCGTTGCCCTTAGAAGAAAGAAGCCTCTCATAACGTTTCAGCCTCTTTGACTTATAAAGAAGGTAGTAGAGAGAAAAGCCAGCCTCTAAGGCGGTGAAGACGTAGGTCAAAGAGAGAAAGAGCGTCGCGGTGCCTCGTTGCTCAACAAGAACAAAAACGAGGACCAAAGCCGCGTAGAGGGCAACGGAAGCGACAAAAAGAGCAAGCCACTTCTTTTTCTTGCCTTGGATTTCCCCGATTTCAAATTCGAACAGCTCTTTCATGGGCGGACGTTTTCCTGCTCGTCAAAGAATACGCATTTATCGGGATCGATGGATAGCCTGATTTCTTCTCCTTCGAATTCCTCGCCGACTTCAAGCTCCACCTCTTGGCCCGCGATTTCGACTTCCACGCTTTGGGCATTCCTTTTTTTGACAGGGAAGGCAAGCTCGCTTCCCTTGTCAATCGCCATGGCGTCTTTGCGCGCATACATGGTTATCTCTTTCCCTTCCTTGCCGCGGAAACATTCCTTTAAGGAAGAGACATCCAAAGAGAAATCCCCGTCGAGAGAATAGAAGCGATCATCTTCTTCGACGTAGCCTTTTGTATCCAGGATGAACATATCCTTCAAGAAGGAGCAGATGTAGGGCGAAAGCGGATGATTCAAGATTTCTTCCTGGGTGCCAATCTGCTCGATTTTCATGTTGTGCATGATGGCGATTCGGTCTCCAAGCGCAAAGGCTTCTTTCTGATTGTGGGTGGAATAAAGATAGGTCGCGAAAGTTGATTTATGCAGGTTTTGCAGCAATTTTATGATTTCGCCATGGTAAAGGGGATCCAAAGCGCTTAAAGGCTCATCGAAGAAGCAGATGTCCGGGTTTTTGGCGATGCTTCTGGCGATGGCGACCCTTTGGGCCTGGCCGCCGCTTAATTCCCTCGGCCTCCTGCTTAGAAACAAATCGAGGCCAAGAAGCCTGGAGAGTTCCAAAATCCTTTCGGTCCTTCTTTGTTTGCTCCATCGAAGGTTCGTCAAAGGGACATCGATGTTCTCATAGACGGTCTTATTGGGAAAAAGGACGTAGTTTTGGCTCACAAAGGACATGTTCTTATCTCGTTGATCGAGTTTCAAAGCGTCCGCCCCGTCGAAATAGATGTCACCGAAGTCATATTCTTCGATGCCCGCCAAAACCTTGAGAAGGCTCGTCTTGCCGCACCCCGACTCGCCTAACAAGACCAAAAACTCGCCCGGCAAAACGCTCAAATCGAGCTGATACAAAACCACAACGCTCTTTTTCTTGCGATCCGTGTAGCTTTTTTGGAGTCCTCTCACTTCGATTTTCGGCTGCATGAATTAATTATAGATAAATAAAAAACCGGGCAAAAACAAAATAGGCTGCCTTCAGTTTGTATTATTCATTTTGCATGATTAATTACACAGGTGTTATGCTTAAATAAACATATGGAAGAGCAATATCGCTTCATTGAAAACACGAGCGAAGACAAGGCCTTTGCTTACGTTGCTTACGACAAGATTTCAAGTTTCTCCCATAAGATGGGGTCCAGCCAACTGCTGCAGATCTACTACATTCTCGAAGGAGAAGGCTATTTTGTTCAGGTGAACAAGAGGAGGAAGCTGGTCAAAGACGATCTATTGCTGGTTAACCCCTTTGAGGAAAGCGGATTTGAAACAGAGCAAGGCGGATCGATGGCCTTCATCGGCTTCGGCGTGGGAAAGAAAGAGTTCGCCCTTTCCGAAGAGCGCAACCACGCGATTGTCCTGAAGCCCAAAGGAAGGCTGACGCAGCCTCTTATTGAGCACATCTACCGTTTGATGCGCGAAGGCGAAGTGGAAATCGCGAATCAGTATTTCACCGCGTATATGAAAGAATTGGCAAAAGAGGTAGCTTTGCAGGAAGCGCCGATTTCACTTTCGAAAGAGGAAGTGCTCGCCAAACGCATCAAAGACTATCTAGACGATCATATTCTGGAGAAGATAACCATCGCTTCAATGGCGAGCCATTTCTATTGCAGCGCCTCCTCCTTATTCCATTGCTTCAAGAAAGTGGAAGGGGTGACGATCGTCGAATACCTTCAAGCGAAGCGCCTTGAGCTCGCGAAATATTTCCTTAGGACAGGAAACCGCAAAATCGCCGACATCTGCAACGACGTTGGTTTCTCCAGCACCCAGTTCTTCTATTCCTACTTTTTAAAAAAGGAGGGGGTCACTCCTAATGAGTATCGCCTCCTCCATAAAGACAAATAAAGCCGAATCAGATAATCATCTCGCCTTGCTCTTCGAGCTTTCCGTTTGCGTAGAGCACCGTCTTGACCTCGTATTTGCCGAAGCTAAGGCCGATGGTAGCTCCGCCGACGCTCAAGGAGCAAGCCTGCTTAAGTGAGCAGTTGTTCTCAAGGCGAACGATGTAGCCTTCCTTTTGGATGCCTTTTTTCACCGTGACAACGTTGATGTTTTTGTTCGTGGAGACAATCTCAATGCCATTGTCGTCTTTGGTATCGACGGTCGGGAAGACGTTGAGAGCGTAGGGCCTATCGATGACTTCCCTGGCCTTGCGCTTCAATTCGGATTCCTCACTCACGGTGAGGCGGAAATTGAACTTCGTAAGTTTGGCGTCCATCTTTTTGACGTAGATGTTCTTCTCAAGAAGCGGGCCGAAATAGGTTGGATGCGCGCAGTAGGAGGCGGTTCTAAGAAGAGTGACGACCATCGTCCCATCTTTATAGGAGCATCCGTAGGTGCTGGGGGTGATGAGCTGCAGATATTTATCCCCGTTCTTAACGGTTAGATAGTCATGGGCAATGCATTCGTTCCCGTCTTCGTAAAGCTTTTCGTATCCGAACATCTGCTCGCCCGAAAACCCGCTCCCCTTGACCGGGAAATGAAGTTTGAAGGCGCGATTGGCTTCGCCAGGGAACAAGGTGACCTCCACATCGACCGCGTCGCCTTCTTTATAAATCGTGTA
The DNA here is from genome assembly GCA_963614595.1 of Parasutterella excrementihominis. Taxonomy (GTDB): domain Bacteria; phylum Bacillota_I; class Bacilli_A; order RFN20; family CAG-826; genus Alloenteromonas. The sequence goes on from CAVECL010000015.1 coordinate 16,951, forward strand.
GCAAATGCGGGCGTAGTTGTCGTCGAGCTCGAAGAAGGCTTCCGCGCGAATCATGATCGGCCCGTCTTCGATGACTTCAAAGGACTCAAGGCCTTCAAAGAAGCCATGGGTCTTCTCCATCTTTTTGAAAGGGACGGGGTCAGTGCCGACGTTGGGGTAATTCATGTTCCAGGGATCTGCGTAATCCTGATAACGCATGAGCTGGAACAAGAAGCCGTTCGCATATTCGACTCCGTTTACTTTATAAGATTCAATCAAACCCGTTTTTGCGGAGATTTTGACTTCTTTTACGTCGTTTTTAAAATCAATGTCGCGCGGGCCGCGATCAAGGAGCTCGGCCTTAAGCTTGTTGTGATAAGTCAAATAGAAGCGGGTGATTCCCATCGGCTTGAGCTTGGCCTTGAAAATGACCCTCTTCCTCCATTGCATGCAAATGTTGCTTTCTTCCTTGATGGTCTGGCAGGGAAGGAGGTTCCCGTTTTCGTCATGCACGTCAAGAAGCGCCGAATAGGCATTGTCGTAATCCCAGGGGACGACGAGGCAGGTCTCCGCTTCGCAATACTCCTCGGTTTCATACGGGTTTGGGTTAAAGACGAAGACGGGGTAGGTTTCAGGATCCGCGGGTTTCTCTCCTTTGATAAGGCCGAAGAAAGCCTGGGCGCGGCACTGATTCAATATGTGCTTGCCATGGCCCAAGAAATTCATGCCGTCTTTCTCACCGGCCTCAATGACGGTTCCGCAGAGAAGATCGTGGAATTCAACATTCAGCATGTCTTCCGTGACCGCCTTGAGTTCCTCTACGGGGTAGACCATCGCGCCTTTCAAAGAGGCGATGGAACACATCTTCTCAACGTAGAAGAGCTCGTTTTCAAGTTCGCGGTAGCTCTGCTTCAAATTGATCATCGACGTGTAGCATCCAGGCATGCAGGTGATGAGGGACTTATCGTATTTGGCGGTCGGGTTGATGTCGTTGAAATAAGCATCCGGGGTGCTGTGGATAATTTCCCTGTCTTTGCATTCCTCCTGGAACTTCTTGATGTCTCCGAGGTCTTTTCTAGAAGGTCCGCCGCCATGGTTGCCAACGCCCCACGTGGAAAGAATCACATCGTATTCATCGAGGTTTTTGATGTCATCTTTGATTTTCTCCACCGAGCGTCCCAAAGGAGAGCCATAGTTCGAGCAACGGGTGGCCTTGATGGTGGAGCCATCATACCCTTCCCAAAGGAATTCCTCGGCAGGCAAGGGAAGCTGATACTTCTTAGGATCGACGAATTTATTGAAAGGGCGCATGAAAATATAATTTTCCTGGCCGCATTTCTTGATGATTTGAACCAGGCCGCGGGAATGTCCGAAAGAGTCGAAGTTAATCGCGGTCTTTGGGTATTGGTTGAACTCTTTGGTGAAGAATTCCTTGCCGGTCTGAATCTGACGGATGATGGCTTCGCCCTGAGGGAGCAAAACATCGGGCTGCAAATACCAGCCGCCGGAGATGTTCCATTTCCCTTCTTTGGCTTTCTCTTTGATTTCTTGGTAAAGGGCCGGGGAATAGCGAGCGGTGTATTGGTAGAGGTTCACTTCGTTGTGATTGAAAACATAATCGAAGTCCTTCATCAAATTAACCGCGCTTTGGAAGGTGGAAAGGGCGCTGCTCGCGCCTTCTTCCCATTCCCATTGCCAAACAGAATCAATATGGGCATTGCAAAGCAAATGCACTTTCTTTTTCATAATCGTTCTTCCTTGCTCCGTATCGGTGAAATTTTCGGACGAAGAGCCTTAAAAAGAACTCATATTTATTTAAATAAATATCATAGATTCTCATGTAACCCTATGGATTTCCTTTGAAGTTGCCTAATATTTGAACAACCGGCAAAGAACCGAGGAACGTTCCATGAAACAATTCATTAAAGCGATCTTTTGCGCCCCAACAGGAGAATACAAAGAGTACAACTGCCCCTCCAGACTGACGGACGAGGTGTTCAAAAAACTAAAGGGGGTCGGAATAAACCGCATCTTCGGCTTCGGCTGGGACAACCGCGAGGAAACGAAGTTAAAAACGCTGGAGCTATGCGAAAAATACGACATTGGCTATTTCCCCGTGCTCGATTCGTTTGGCGCGTATATTGCCTTGGGCTCAAAAGAGAAAAAGCCTTTCGACGATTGGAATGAAAACGAAATCCAAGAGGCGGACGAAAAAATGATCAAGGAGGTGAAAAAATATCTTCCCTACAAAGCCTTTCAAGGCGTCTTCTTCGGCGACGAAGCAGGCTATCTCTCTTTGAACGGAGTCGCTCACGCCAAAAAGGTATTCTCGGAGAATTTCCCCAGCCTCGAGTTCCATTTCAATTTCTTCTCTTATTCCATCAATGAGCCGATTTTCTGGGGCGGGATGGAACTATCAAGAAACCCGAATCTGGAATATAAAAAGCCATTCGAACTCGACGCAGAGCACCAAATAACGTTCCAGAACCGTTTCAGGTTTTATGATCTTCTTGTCGAGCACCTTCTGAATAAAACCAAGTTCGAATTCGTCAGTCAGGACAAGTATCCTTTCGAGCCCTTCTGGAAGGAAATCCCCACAAGCGTTCACGTCGCCCTTTTTGAATTAAATGGCTTTTTTGCGGAGAAAAAGAAGAAATACGGGTTCAATTTCTACAATTATTTGCAGGCGGGACAGTGGGCAACAGGCAGCAACAGAAAGCACATGAGCGAAGGCGAGATGCTGTTGCAGACCAATGTGACAATAGGCTATGGCCATGAAGGCTATGCCTATTTTCCAGGGTGCTTCCCGATTGACTTCGTCTTCGCTCCCGAAATGGACTACGCGAAAAACGGCGCTTCCTCCTTGATTGACATCAACGGAAACGAGGGGGAGGTGTATGCGTTTGTCAAGAAAGAGCAGGAATTCGTATCCCTTATCGAGGAGGACATTCTTAGCAGCGAATTCCTAGGCGTGGCAAGCTATGGCGAATACAGGAACGGGTTCCTGGAGGAAGAAATAAACGCCCTCCCAGACAACGAATGCATCTTCCGCGGGCAGCTTCCTGATTTCGTTCTTTACAAAGATTCGAGTCTTAACGTGAGTTGCGAAAACGAAGTCATGATCTCTTCCTTCGTGAGAGAGGGGAAGAAGAGATATTTCATCACGAACTTAAGCTCAGTCTTTCCAAACGAAGTGAACATCCAGTTGAAGAAGGGGGAGTACCTCGTTATCCAAGGGAACGAAAAAAACCGCTTCGACGGCAAGATTCATTTGAGCTTGAACCCTGGCGAAGCGGCTTATCTTGTTCGAATCGACTGAGCTTACTTCAGTTTGAACTCAGCGATGCGGGCGCCCATGCTGGTCCCGTATCCATAGGGATAGACGATGAAGGTTTGCTTGTCTTTCGCTTCGGGCTTTTCGCTATGGCGGTCCACCATGCGGTTGCCGACAATCTTTTTATCCGTATCGATATGGACGAGGCGGTCGCTGAGCTTGCGCTGAACGTTCACATCCGCAGCCATCGGAATGTCTTTCACGACCGCATAGTAAGTGCCGTCTTTTTCGAAGATGGACGCCCCATCCGCCTTCAAGGGGGAAGGATTCGCATCGAGTATGACGTAATGGTTCTTCTTTAGCCAAGAGCCAAGGCGTTTCATGATGATCTTGTCTAAAACCGGGACAATGCCATCGCCCTTGGGGCCAACGTTCAGCAAGAGATTGCAGCCACAGGCCCTGGTATCGATGAGCTCATTAAGCAAATGCGAGTAGGATTTGCAGCAATAATCGTCTTTGGTATAGCCCCAATGATCATGGAGGGAATCGCAGACTTCGCCCGCTAAAGGACGCGCGGCGTCGCTAGAAACAGGGAAGGCTTTCCCTCTTTCGAAGGTGACGCAGTCGATCTCTTCGGCCCCTTTCTGCCCGCAGAAATCAAGCCCGGTGTTGTTCGTGATGATCGCTCTAGGCTGAAGATTGTGAATCATCTTGTAGATCTCGTTTGGGAAAGTGATTCCTTCCGGAAGCCCCCAAGTCCCATCGAACCAGAATCCGCCGATCTCACCATAATTCTTGCAAAGGATCTCGATGGACTTGCTGAGATATTCGAAGTAGGCTTTGAAGTTGCCTTCCTGATAGTCCTTTTGCCACCAATCGATGACGGTGTGATAGAAGAATGGAACGAGCCCGAATTCGCGGCAGGCGTCCACGAATTCCCTCACGAGGTCGCGCCCAGTCGGAGAGTGGGGGGCGTCATATTCGTTAAGCCCTTTGGTGTCGTATAAAGAGAAGCCCTCGTGATGGCGGGTGGTTAAGCAGACGTAGCGGCAGCCCGCGTCTTTCGCGAGTTTGCAAAGATCTTTCGCCCAGTTCTCTTTCACCTTGAAGCGAGGGAAAGTGGAGGCGATATAGTCCTCGATCGTGATCTGCTTCTTGATGCGGCCTCCGTTATAAGCGCATTGGAAATACCATTCCCCAGCCTCCAAATTGCTGTAAAGACCGAAATGGACGAACATCCCAAAGCCAAGCTTCTTAAAATCGTTAACGTAAGAATAATCCATGCGAAACCCCTTCTTTTTGTATCCTCAAAACAATATGCAAAGGAATCCCGGTGTCAAGAAAAGAGGAATCGCATATAACAAAAAAGAAGGAATGGGTAACGAAAGGAAAAGAGTTAACCTATTTTTCATGTTGTGTTTTAGGTTAACTCTCTTTGATTCTCATCAGGTAATCGTAACGAGACAAAACAAAATCGACGATCTTGCCTTCGTCCCTTTCGATAGGGATCTCCTTGAAGATGCTTTTAACATCCTCTTCGGTGATTCGATTCACCTCGGCCGTCTTGAATAGCTCTAAGGCATCGGGCCTTCTCTTTAAGAAATCGACGAAGATTTTGATGAGGGGATCCGTCTTAGGGCTTTGATCTAAGGTCTTGTTGTAGGCAAGCAAGGAAAGGTTGTTGTCAAAGTTCGGCGCCAAGGAAACGATGGCCCCGTCTTTTTTGTCTCTCAACACCCCATAGTTGTTGTTGTGCCGATCGACGTTGTAGACGATGCAGTCGAAGAAAAGGAGAAGGAGATAGGACTTTGCGATCTCTTCGTCCAAGCCTTTCAAGGTTTCGAATACCGTCTTGTAATCCTCCTCTTCGTCGCATAAGGCGCACATCGGTTCAAAATTGTAATTCGCGGCGAAATTCCTGGTGCGAATGTTTCCATTGTCGAATTCGTAGATGGCTGTGGGGATACCTAGCTTCGCGGCGAGCCTAGAAGAGAAGAGTTCCGAAAAGATTTGGTCATCATCGCCTTTTTTGAACATCCACCATTCCTCGCCGACAAGCTTCCAGCATTTCTCGAAGCTGCCGATGTTCGTGAGCTCAGGAGAAGGGCTCCCAAAAGACTTTAATTGAGGGATGCCCCCGTTAAGAGCAACGCTGCTATATAAGTCATTATCAAAACGGATGTCCTCATAGGCCTTTTTGCTGCCGGAAGGCTTAAACCAATAATCATCGCTGATGCAGGCGCCGTAAGAGTAAAGGGGAATCAGGGATTCGCTTTTGTTCGCGACCCCCAAAAGCTTTAGCAAAACCCGCGCGTTTGGCCGGGACAAATCCAGGCATCTGCCTTCCATGAACTTCTCGATGCTCCCGGTTCTCTTCACATAAAGAGGGCATATCCCTTCATCGATATAAACCAGAGAGCCATCTTTGAACTTCGCGGCTACCTTATCCCCGGCCATCAGGAAGCCCGTAAAGGATTTGGCCCTAGAGGATAATTTAGGCAACCCATATGAGCCTCTTTTAGCTTCCTTAAGCTCCCGTTCCAGTCTTTCGCGTTTGCTGAGCGCTTCTTTGAAAGTTTCAAGCTCGTCCGAATGGATGTATTTGCTTTTCAGTTTGCCGTTTTCGAGGTGCTGCCAATAAAAATAGGTTTTGCCTTTTATGGTCTTCTTGCTGATATAGCCCTTGGGCAATTCAGATAGTTGTTGGATAAGGGTTTCTATCTTGCTCATAAGGAAACCATAAAGGCAGTTAACCTATTTTTCAAGTTGTGTTTTAGGTTAACGCTAGGCCGCGAAAATAACGCTACCAGAATTTGCTATTCCCTTTGTCTTTCCAAAGAAAGAAGCTTTGCCTTCTTTTCTAGCCCTCCTGCATAGCCAACCAGTTTCCCTTTTGCCCCAACGACGCGGTGGCAGGGGATGATCAAAGAAATGGGATTGCGGCCAATTGCGCCGCCAACGGCTTGCGAAGACATCTTCGCAAAACCCCTTCGTTTTCCAAGAATCTCCGCAATATCGCCATAAGTCATCGTTTTCCCATAAGGGATCGTCAGCAAGATATCCCAAACCTCTTTTTCGAAGGCGGAGCCCCGAGGGGCAAGAGGCGGAATGAAGTCGGGGATCCCGCCATCGAAGTAGACATCGAGCCAACGGATGGCTTCATCAAAAATAGGCAGATCACCTTCCTGCGCGCTTTCTTCAAGGCCGCAGGCGAAATGCTTCTGATGATCAAACCAAAGACCTACTAGGTTGCTGCCATCGCTAGCGAGGGTCATGTTCCCAAAGGGCGAGACATAATGATGAACGCGATCCATAAACGAGCAATATCCATTCCCTGAAGAGATTTTAGCAAACCGCTTCGCGCGCTCGCGCATATTTTCTTTACATTATGTCAGAAGGCATTTGCTTGAAGGCAAAACGGCCTCTGCAAAACCCAGAAAGAAGGCGCAACTATGGCGAGTAACTTCTTTGATTTAGTCAAAGACGAGTTCTTCCTTCCTTTCACGAATCAAAACAAACGAATCAATTACGACCTATTGCAGCTTTTGAACTCCAAGATGTCCTCAGAGAACATCCAAGTCGAAAAGGAGCGGAAGGCAGAATCATGGACTGCTTGAAAAAACGGGAAGTTAGATGAAACCGATCCAAAGGAATTTGATGATTTTGCCTTGCGTTCCTGTTCCAACATCGACGAATATTCCCTCTTCACCCCGCAAAGCAAGAAGCACAAGCCAAAGCAAAAGCAGATCATCGAAGACCCCCTCTTGGACGAAGAAGAGATCAGGAGGCTGACCAAAAGGCTAAACGATGAAACCTTCTCCGAATTCAAAGAAACGATTCGCTTCATGCTCGATAACGACGTGAAGCTAGAACAGGAAATTCTGGATTAACGAGCTCCAATTCATCTTTTTTGGCCCTTTGAAAAGACGGGTTTGTTTTAGGCTTCTAGGTAAGTCATAATATGATTGTACTTCTTTAGAAGTATAGGAGGTTCCTTATGGCTAAGCTTATTCTCTATCACGGATCCCCCATCATTTTAGAACACCCCGTCTACGGAAAAGGGAAGGCGAACAACGACTATGGTCTAGGCTTTTATTGCACTGAACATATTGAGTTAGCCAAAGAATGGGCCTGCACCGAAGGTAGAAGCGGATACGCGAATCAATATGAATTGGAGATGGATGGGTTGACTGTTTTGAATCTGTTCGCGGGGCAGTTCTCCATCCTTAACTGGCTTGCGATTCTTCTTCGAAACCGCCAAATAAGGCTATCAACGCCGATTCAAATCAAAGGGCAAGAATATTTGCTCCGAAACTTCCTGCCGAAATATGAGGATTACGACATCATCATCGGCTACCGCGCGGATGACTCCTATTTTTCTTTCGCCCGGGCCTTCGTGAACAACGCGATTTCATTAAAGCAGCTCTCCTACGCGATGAAATTAGGAAAATTAGGAGAACAGGTCGTTTTGAAATCGAAGAAAGCCTTCGATGCGATTCGCTTCACTGGTTACGAAATCGCAGATGAATCTGTTTATTGCATCAAACGAAAAACTAGGGACAGCGAAGCGCGAGAAGCATTCCAAAAGGAGCTTGAGAACGACGATATAGACGGTATCTATATCCGCGATATCATAAAAGAAGAGATGAAACAAGATGACCCCCGCTTACAGTGAATCTTATTTAGAAGACGCCTTAGGGAATCTAGGCGAAGCTTTTGATTATGCGGTAAACGCATGTCAGCTGAGCGCCGATGAGTTTTTTAGCCTTTTCATATCAACCGGCTTTGCCGAAAGGTTTGGAAAGGGCGAGCCAAAGGTCATCGCCGGACTTTCTGGCACGGAACTCGTTCTCGACATATTCGCAAAAGCAGGACTCCCCATCCCCTCCGCCAAGCCCCAAATCGACTTTGAGTGTTCGCCGGAATATTGGTGCGGGCACATGTTGGCTTATTACCAATGGATAAGCGGCAAATCATTCTCGGACATTCGCAAAGGAATTACCCTGGAAGAGATACTAAAACTCTATCGCACGCTTCATGAAGCTCCGGAAGACAAATTCGCGGACGCGGTTAACGCCATCCTTGCAAGAAGGGGAGGATCAACCAAACTGCAAAAACTAAGAAAGATCTCCGGTTACTCGCAAAGAGAGTTAGCAACAAAAGCAGGTGTGAATCTAAGGACTTTGCAGCAATACGAGACGAGGGCAAAAGACATCAACAAAGCCTCTGCGAAAACAGTTGAAACGTTGGCGACCGTCCTTGGTTGCAGAATCGAAGATCTTCTTGAATAAACTGCATTTTTAGCCTGAAAACCCGCAAAACGCGGTTCAATTCAAAGCAAAAGAAAACCCCGCAAGCGTTGTCTTACGGGGCAATTCTTATTAAAGAGGCAGGTCTTTCTTTTTGAACTTGATGTCGCCAAGGATGTAACCGAGCACGCCAATCACAAGCAGAATCGCCAGTTTCCATATCCAGGCAACCGTGCCGTCAAGGATAGAGACGACATCGAAGAGGCTGATGATGGAAACGTAGTTGAAGTAGTTGAGCGCGCTGATTCTGACCACGGAGGGGATGACCGGGGAGCCGAATAGGCCGAGCATCGTCGCGACGAGGAAGAACATCGAGAGGCCTCCGCCAAGGGCCATCGCTTTCTTCGAACGGTCGAAGTAGCAAGAGGTGAAGAAGTTGATCCCGCTCATCGCGAAGAGGACGGAGAACGCCCCAAGGTTGATGAGAAGGAGCTTCCCAATCGTAAGGTCGGTGTTCACGTTGGCGATCGCGAAGCAAACCACGGAAGTAATCGAAGTCGCCGCGAACATGAGGAACAAGGAGAGCACCAAGAACAGGCCTTGAGTGAAGGTGACCTGGCGACGTTTCGTCGAGGTGGACAAGACATAGGCCATAGAGCCGCTATCCACTTGGCCCGCGATGAGGTTATTGGAGGCCATGATCATGTAGATGATCGGGAGGAGCAAGCCAGCCATCTTGAAGAAGATCGAGCCAACGATGAGTCCGTAGAGGTCCATCTTGCCAAGCTCTTCGATGCCGGAAGAGACGTCTTCTGGGAGCTTATCGAGCAAGGAGCCGGCGACGCTGACGTTGAGATCTGCTTTGATTTGGGCGACTTTTTCATCACGCTCGTCTTTAGAAAGGCCCTCATCGAGGAGAGAAATCTCATAGGTCAGCTTCTGCTGATATTCAAGCGCGGCCTCATAGGATGCCTTATGAACGTAATCGTAGGTGAATCCCATCTCGTCGTATTTCTCTTTGGTCACGCCGTAATCGGCGAGATTGTCGAGCAAGGCGTTGATGGTTTCCTCTTCGTTCATCTTCCCGGCGACGAGCATCGAGGAAGCGTTGTAGGCGCGGTCTTCGCGGAAGGAAACCCTCTCCTGGGAAGAAATGTAATCGCTAAGAGTGGTGGAGGTGTTTCCAGAAGCGACCGCGACTACGTCGTTCATCATATATTCGGTCAAGGCAGTCACGTATTCCTCAGGAATCTCCTCGCCGTATTTGGCATAGGTCGAATCCGCCTGGTTGCTCGGATTGATGGTGACCACCGGGCTAGAAGAAGCGGTGTACTTATCGATCACCTTGTCGATCGCATAGGTGTAGGAAGGGGTGAGGTAGACGCTGACGAAGGCCTGGGTTTGGAGGGATTTGTCCTCTTTCGCCGCGGCGATGTGCTCATTGGTGATGGAAGAGGTGTATTCGGCGATCTTCTCGCTTTGCAGTTTCGCGATCGCTTCCTCTTTGGTTAAGCCAGAGGCGATGTATTCCGCGATTTTGGCCTGGGCGTCGCTGGAGCTCATATACTCAGTGACGCTAGAAGTGACTTCCTTGGCAATCGCGGCCTTGCTTTCATCGCTGGAGATGTAATCCGTGATCAAAGCGGTAAGCGCAGGGACATAGGAATTCGCATACGTGTCCAGCGTGTTTAGCTCATTGAACTTAACGGTGAATTCCTCGTCGAAGAGCTCTTCGCCTTCCACGGATTTCGCATACTCGGAGACCGCGGTCTTCTTGATGGTCGAGTTGATCGCCTGCTCGACGATCGTGGTTTCGACTCCTTCTTTTACCGAGGAGATGGATGAGGTGCCGGAGATCAGCATCACGCAGGCGAGCATAAAGCAAACCGCGACGGTGATGATTCCCCACATAGTCCCGTTGGCTTTGCAGGATTGTTTGAACAGGGCTTTTGAGAATAATTTGTTTTCCTTTTTCATGTTATTTAGCCTCCTTTGCTCTTTCGTTCATGATTTGGTTGAAGTGCTTCTCCAAGGTGTATTTGACCTCGGAGACGAATTTGACGTTCAAGCCCTTCAAGCTCTTGAACAAGTCGTTGATCTGTTTCTTGTCGATCGAGGCCGTGACCTGGTGATAAGCGGGCTGATCGCGGATGATCTGGAACCCAAGGGATTTGAACTTGTTGTAGGAGCCTTCTTCGTTGAACTCGATTTTGAAGTCCGCGACAGGGCGGTTCCTTATGGAGTTCATGTCCGCGACGTCGATGATGTAGCCATCAGAGATCAGGGCGACCCTATCGCAGGTTTCCTCCATCTCGTTGAACATATGGGAAGACATGAAGATCGTTTTCCCTTTCTTGTGCTCCTCCTCGATGATTTCGAGGAAGGCGTCTCTCATCAAGGGGTCTAGGCCCGTGGTCGGCTCATCGAGGATGATGATGGGCTGATCGTTCATGAGCGCGGCCACAAGCGCGGTTTTTTGCTTCATGCCTTTGCTCATGCGCTTGAGATTCGCCCTAGGATCGAGCTGCAGCTTCTCGATGAGCTCGTTGGCGTAGTCGAACGATTTCATGCCGAGGAACTCCGCTTGGCTCTTCAGAAAGTTGATCCCGGTTTTCAAATCGGGGAAGGCGATTTCGCCAGGGACATAGCCCACGAGGCGGGATATCTCGGCCTGGTTCGTCCAGGATTCCATCCCGTTCACGTAGCAATGGCCTTCCGTGGGCTTGATGAAGCCAAGGATGCTGCGGATGGTCGTGGTTTTTCCGCTGCCGTTCGTGCCGACGAAGCCAACCATCTCGCCTTGATTGATCGCAAGCTTCTCATGGAAAACGCCGCGGGAAGAGCCGTAGTCTTTCGTTAGGTCCTTGAGTTCGATAAGGCCTTCTTTTTTCAGATCCATCACAAAGCACCTCCAAAATTTTTGTCCTCTTTGTAGAACTTCATGAAGTAGTCCTCCAAAGTCTCTTTGATGTTGTTGAACTCCTTCATCTTGAAGTCGGAGAGATAAGAGATGACCTCGTTGATGTTCTCGTCGTTCGTGGTGATGAAGACTTTGTTCTTCTCTTGCCTATCCTTGACGATGGTGATGACCTTGGGATCATAAGTTGATTTGAAGCGCGCGTATTCCTCCGCGCTTTCAAACACGATCCGATATTGCTTCAAGCTCGCATGCTTCAAGTCATTCGCGATGAACTCGGAGACGATCTTGCCGTCTTTGATGATGGCGATTCTGTCGCAGGTCGCGTCGACCTCGGAGAAGATGTGGCTAGAAAGCAGGATGGTCTTGCCTCTTTGCTTCTCCTCGAGAATGAAGTTGATGAAGTTTTGCTGCATCACGGGATCTAGGCCCGAGGTAGGTTCGTCAAGGATCAGAACCTTGGGGTCTGACATGAAAGCCGTGACGATCGCCAGCTTTCTCTTTACGCCCAGCGACATGTGCTTGGTGTCGCCTTTCAAAACGTTGTCCGTCAGGTTGAACAACCGGATCATCTTGTCGAGCATCTCCTGGTTATGGATGCCGTACATGTCCTGCATCATGGAGATGAACTCGTAACCGGTTAATCCTGCGGGCAAGGCGATTTCGCCGGGGATGTAGCCGACGTTAGACAAGATTTTCGAATAGTCTTTGAACGAATCTAAACCCAGGATTTTCGTATCCCCGTCAGAAGGCTTCGAAAAGCCCATCAAGTGGCGGATGGTGGTTGATTTGCCAGCCCCGTTCGGGCCTAAGAAGCCAAACACTTCGCCTTCTTCCACCTTGAAAGAAACGTCGAAGACGCCGCGTCCAGAACCATAGTCTTTCGTCAGATGATTCACTTCGATAACGCTCATGGTTAATTCCTCCTTCCCATCGTTTTCCAACTCGCGTCCATTTTAAGACTCGGGTTTGATTTCGATGACGGGGCATAGTATGGTAAGGCTGTGAATTCGAGCCAAAAGTCAATTATCGTATTTACGTCCAATATTGGACACCAGTCCTAAAAGTGATTAATTTGGAGGCGCTATCATGACCGCTGTGTACAGAAATTCCATCCGAACCAAGAAGATGATCCGCGAGGCTTTCGCCGAGCTCGTATCCGAGAAGCAAGACATCACCAAAATAACCGTCAAGGAGCTCGTTGAGAGAGCGGATATCTCAAAGTCAACATTCTATTGCCATTATCAAGACGTCTACGCGGTCACGGAAGAATTCGAGCAGGAGATCCTGTCCTTATTAGACGACACTTTGAACACCTACATGAAGGAGCATAAAGAGGAGTTCGCCCCTTATGTGAAGAGGATTATCCAGCACCTCAAAGAAAACGAGGGCCTCTATAAAAAGATCTTCGTCTCCGATTTGCCAAGCAAGTTCATCGACCAGCTCAAGAGCATTTGCAATGAGCGCATCAGCAAGGACATTCATCTAGACGCCCTGTCCACCGTCCCGGACATCCGAATGGCGGAGATCGATTTCCTGACCAGCGGAATCACCCATCTGTTCGTCGATTACTTCAAAGGCACGATCAAGTTGTCCCTAGACGACATCGGCGAGCTTTGCAATGGCTTATTGCTTAGGCTGGCAAACGTGAAAGCGGGCCAAAACACGAATTCTCTTTCCTGCAAAAAGTAACTTTGGAAACGTCGGTTTTTTGACTTTTCCTGAGGATTGCTGCCGTCTTTTTTCGCGCAGCTTCCTCTTTTGCTATCTCAGCCTGCTGCAGAATCCGCTTAGTCGTAGGCAGGTACTTCTGCTTACGTTGTCATATTTGGCCAGGGAAGTGGGTCCTTAAAGTTTGTGATTGCTCCGCCTAGCAAATGATAAGTTTCGGCACGCACGCTATTGTCTATCGCGTTGCGGCTCAACCACTCTTCTATTGTTCTTTTGACGTAAAACCGCTCTTGGGATTTTCTTGAATTTTAGCGCGATGAGCGCGTGGCGCATCCGCGACGCATAAGCAAAAATAGAAGGAAAAGACAATAGTGAGCCAGCCTGTAGTTCTTTTTTTGCCGCTTCAGTCTTTGTACTTGAGTTTCTTTTTGCCTTCCCATTTATGAAGGACGCGCGGATAGTATTCTCTCCAAAGCGAAGCGACGTGCTCTTTGCCATAATAGACATTGATCGCTTTGCTTTCCTGAGCGTAATGAGCGTAATGGTCTTTATCTTCTTGAAGCTTCTTTATCTCGGAGACAAAGCCATCGACGTCATGCGCTTCCGCGTAATGCTTAAAGAAGATGCCGGGGTAAAGATCTAGGTCGCGGAGCAGCAATGGTTTCTGGCAGCAGCAGGCCTCAAGGATCGACATCGGCATCAGCTCATCGAAGCTAGGCATGAAGAAAAGGTCCGCGATATTGAAGACGAGATTCATCTCGCAGCGGGGCAGCAAGCCGATGAAATGAACGTTCGCTGGGTGGCTCTCCATCGCTTCCTTCAGTTCCTTGTAGCCATCGGTCATCTTGCCAAAGCTGAACCCTCCGGCCCAGACGAACTCCACCTCCGGAAGCTTCTTCGCGGTTTCGATGAAATCGAGGACTCCTTTCCTCGTCTGCACCTGCCCGCATCCTAAAACAACGAATCTGCCCGCAGGAATGCCGTATTTCTTCTTTCCCTCTTCGATTGTCTTTTGATCTATGGGATGGAATTCATCGCTGGAGACGTAATTAGGGATATAGGTGATGTTTTCTTTCTTGCAGCCTAGTTTTATCAAAGGATCGATGAAAATCGGATTCACCACGACGATCTCATCCGCTTTCTTATAGGTGTTCGTCACGTATTTCTTAAAGACCTTGAAAGAAAGAGGGGGGAGCTTAATGGAGCCATTAAGCGTCGTGGGAAGAAAATGGACGTAGATCACGTTCACGTGATGCTTGTCCATCTTCATGCGGTAACTTGGGTTCACCGTGTGAACGTGGTTGATTTGGGCAATGCCCTTCTCTTTGTTTTCGTAAACCTCAAAGAGATCGCTTTGCTCTTTGATCAGGGAGACTTGCTCCATATAGGCGCTTCCAACGCCCTGCCCGGGAACGCTTGTGGCGCTAGAGAGCATGCGGATGCCGATTTTTCTTTGCTTTTCCATGGTGGGAATTATAGTTGCCGCGCGACCATCTAACAAGAAAGCGGACTATTCAGGGTAGCGTTCCGCAAACGTAGGTGGCGATAAGAAAAAGGAAGCCTCGCAAGTAAGCCGCAAAACGCATTTCCTAGTCAAAACAAAAGAGGCTGCGCCCAAACCCGACTCATCATCGGATTTTTGGCAGCCTCACATATATCGTCTAATTGGTTTAAGGGGGGATTGACCGCATCACAGAACGATGGAGATCAGCAATTGGCAGTATTCAAACCACACCGAGCCTCCGGTTTTGGTCACCACGACCTTAATCGGTTTAGTACTCCTTTTGCTCACGGTGCAGGTCGAGCCTGAATTCAAAGGCACTTCCTTCCCGGTCAGCGTAGAGTAGACCTTGAATTCGAAACCCTCCGTAAACGAATCCCCATTGCTGTCCAAAAGGGCGAAGCTGTATGTCGCGTCGGTCACCGACGGCGCGGACAAGTCGCAAGTATAAGCCCTCTCCTCGCCTAAATAGAAGCGATCGGCGAAAGAGCACTTGCCAGAATCCCATGTGCCAGCGGTCACGTTGCTCACGCCGCAAGCGCAGGCTCCGTCCGAGTCGAAAGCGTGGTCATGAGTGCCGTTAATGGTTCCTTCACCGATGATTTTAGTCCCGTCTTTGATGTAAAACTTTCTTCCCGGCCAGTTCCCGGCGGAAGAAGAGAAATCGACGCAGATGCCCTCTACCGTTTCGCCGGAAGAAATCGATGTAACCCCCGAAGGAAGAGAGACGATCCTTCCGGATGCGGAGACGGAAGTTCCGTAGAAAGCGAACGTCGGACAATCTTTAACGACGTATGCGTAACTCCTCCCGGCCGTTTTGGCGTCATAAAGTTCCATCGTCACCATGGCGCTCCGATGCTTTTTCACCGTATCAGGTTTGGAAAGCACCATGCCGGTTTTGATTTCGCCTTTAGCGATGTCGCCAAGCAAAAGGCTGGCCTCGTCTCCAACAGTGACTTTTGACTGAGATTTTCCGCCTATTTCGATAGAGGTAACCGTCGTTTCTTTGTCGAGCTCGCAAATATAAATCGTGTCGCCAACACCAACGGTGCCTTGTTCTATTTTCAAATTGACCGCTGCGCCTTTGCCCGTAATGAACCAGGATTCGGTGACCCCAGCGATGAAATCCTTGCTGTCGTATTTGACGACGGAGATGCTTTCAATGCTTCCGGTGTCGAGGACGAAGTTATCATCATCCAAATAAAGTTCCGCAGCGGGGATGGTGTGCCTTCCGGCTTCCCCATAGCTAGAAGGGGCGAGAACGGAGACGCAATCAGCCCAGCCATTGGTCGCAGTGCTAATATCGCTTCCATCTTCCGTGGTGTAGATGTTCGCAACACTGATGTAGTCAGAATCAACGACAGGATCTTCGAAAGCGGTGTCGGTCAAAATGACTTTCAACGGCTCAATGACGAATTCCCCGTTCGCGGTCTTTTCCTTCCACTGAGCCGTTCCTTTGAGGGTCACGCGGTATTCATAGGTTCCCGCTTCAACAGGAGCTTCCGTTGCATAGGTTTCCTTGCCTTTTTCGCGGTATTCGACGGTCAATCCGCCTTCGTCATTGGTACGAATGATCTTGCCGTCTGGAAGGGCGTGGCTTAGGCCGTCGAAGGTCACATTGGCGATCTCTTCGACGGAGAGTTCCCTCTCTTGGGCAGGGAGGATGGTGCCCTCGATTTCTTTTTCTTCGTGATAGTCGCAAACCTCGCAGTCCCTTTGCTCGATTCTGTTCTGGGTATAGGTCGCTTCTTGCTTCACCGTCCAGGTGCCGCTATGCTCGGCGAAGTCTTTCTTTTGATCGGTGTGCTCGCAAGTGGCCGCGTGCCAATGGCCCGATTCGTCTTTCGTCCATGTCGTCATATCGAAAGTGTGGGTATGCGGCAATTTGGCGATGGCTTCTTCCTTGGTTTCCTCGCAGATCGTGCAGGTATAGGTTTTGACTCCTTCCGCCTCCTCGGTCGCAGGGGTGGTCACTTTGCCTTCGTCCCAAACGTGGGAGGCCAAAGCGTCTTTCTCCTCGTCGTGCCCGCAGGTAGAGGGGTGCCAATGGCTTTCCTCGTCGCTGGCCCATTGGGTCGAATCGAAGGTATGCGTATGCGGCAATTTGGCGATGGGCTCATATTTTTCATAGCTGCAGGTATTGCAGGTATAGGTTTTGACGCCTTCCGCATCTTCGGTGGCCTGTTTAGTGACTTTGCCATTATCGAAGTCATGGGCCCCTTTATCGGCGACGTCGGTATGATTTTCCAAAGTGCAAGCATGCCAATGATCGCTTGCGTCTTTGGACCACTCACTAGCGTATTGATGCTCTTCCCCTCCGCAAGAAGATAGGGCGGCGAAGGCCAACGCGGAAGCAAGAACTATCGGGATCGATTTTCTTTTCATTTGTTTACTCCTAGATGTTTGCTGAGACTGATTTCCCTGTTGGGGGATTGAAATTGATGAGAGTGTTGTTCGGCCTTATGGCGGCCTCATCTTTTTGCTTCCTCCTTTCGAACGCGTCTAACGCGCTTTGCGTTAAGCGAAGAGCTTGAGACATCAAAACGTTTCGACATAGCCCCATTATGCAAATATCGCTTGCCTCAATCCCCTACCTAAACCCCCAAAAGGTATGGGAAATCGTTCTTTTTTCGGGTAATTTATTTCATGAGGATAAAATTTCCAGAACCGAATGGAGGCAGACTCATCATGAAGAAAAACGCCATTCTCGCATTAACGCCCTTGCTGATTTCGCTTTTTCCGCTTTCCAGCTGCGGAAAAAGCGCCTCGCCTTTAGACCCTAGCAGCCCGGTGACCCTAACCATGTGGCACGTCTATGGCGAGCAAGCCGATTCCCCGATGAACCAATACGTGGATGAATTCAACCGTACCCTAGGCGCGGAAAAGGGCATCGTCATCAACGTCACCCTGATGTCTAACGCCTCTCAAATCGGGGATAAGCTCCTAAGCGCTCAGCAGGGAAAAGCCGGCGTCCCCGCGATGCCGGATCTCTTCTTTTGCCACACCAGCAACGCCAAGGCATTAGGAAGCGAGAACCTCATCGATTGGAATGAGCGTTTCAGCGAGAATGAGCTCAATGGATTCGTCTCGAGCTTCCTCGCAGACGGCATGGTTGATGAGAAACTATCGGTTTTGCCCGTATCCAAGTCCACGCATCTGCTGTTTTTAGCCGGCGGGGCGTTCGAACGCTTCGCCTCTTCGAAAGGCGTCACCTACGATTCGCTGAAGACGTGGGATGGATTCTTCGCCGCCGCGGAAGCCTATTACGACTATTCCGGAGGCAAGCCCTTCTGCGCTTTGGATTATTTGCTAAGAAGCATGGAGCTCAACGCGATAAGCCATGGGGCAAAGGATTTCTACGACGAGGAGGGCTGGTACAAAAGCGACGAGCTCATTCTCTCCGCTTTCAAAAGATTCGCCTCGTCTCTTGCCAAAGGGCATATCGTCGTCTCCGACCTTTATTCGAATACCCAGGTGATGACGGGGCAGACCATCGCCGGCATTTCTTCTTCGGCCGCATCGCTTTATTACAACGACAAAATCACCTATTCCGACAACACTTCCGAAGACACCAACCTCAAAGTTTTGCCTCTTCCCCAAGAAGAAGGCTTGCTTCCCTACGCGACGCAGGCCGGCGTGGGTTTATGCGCCTATAAAACCACCGATCAGAAGGCGGAGGCCTCCGCTGAATTCGCCAAATGGTTTACCGAAGAAAAGCGCAATCTCGATTTCGTCGGGAAGACGGGATACATGCCTGTTAAAGTGGGCGCGTTTGAGAAGCTAAGCGATTATTCCTTCGCCTCCAGCAACTTGGAAAAGACCTATTCGGCTTTGAAGGAAACAAGGGAGGGCTGCTTTTTCCTTTCCGAGCCTTCCATAGATGGCTATTATCAAAACACCTACTCTTTCTACGACTCCATAAGATCGCTTCAAAAGCAATTGAGCGATAAATACGCCTCCGGGGAAACAACCTCTCAAATTGAGGAAGAGATCATCGGATTATTCCAAAGCGCGGGAAAATAAACCATGGAGACGGGCGAGAAAATCAAAAATAGAAAGACGCCGATGTGGCGAAAGCTGTTTTTGTACATGTCCGCTTTGGCCCTCATCGTATCCGCCTCCTTGTTCTCTGGGATTTTTCTTTTGGGGAACTTCTCGACCGCAAGGCAAAGCGCGGAGACCGCCTTGTCGTTTCAGCTCAGCGCCTTCTCGCGCCAAATCGAGAAATACTATGAAGATCTGACGAGGATGGGCAACGCTTTGTCGATGAGCCTAGGCGAGAAAACAGACGCTTTCCTTCAAGAAAAAGGCATCGATTTCACGCAGGTGAGCAACAGCGAAGAAACAATCGCCTCCCTCCAAGAGGCCGTCTTCGACAAGCTCGGGACAGAGTTGTTGAAGACGCATTGCTCAGGCGCGTTCGCAATGTTCGACGCCACAGTCAACGAAACGATCCCTAACGCGGATAAGTCCAAAACCGGGCTATATTTCCAAAGAGCGTCTTTGGACGAGACCGATGAGACCTTGCTTCTATATCGCGGCATCGCGGAACTGGGCAGAGAGAAAGGCATCATGCCCCATCGAAAATGGAGGCTTGAGTTCGACACCGATGTTTTCTCGGGTTACAAGAGCTTTGCCAAGAGAATCGCTGAGTCGCCAAAAGAGGACGCTCCAATGCTCTCGGAGATGGGCGTTCTCTACGGCACCTCAGAGAAAACGATGAACTTCATTCTCCCCATAATCGGAAAAAGCGAGGACGTCTATGGATTATGCGGGTTCGAGGTATCGGGAAGTTATTTTAAGCAGCACTTCGCCCAAACCTCTAAGTTTGAGCATCTAAGCTGCCTATTCCTGCCTAAGAACGGAGACTCCCTCAACGCTGAGGAAGGATTCTCCTGCGGCGTCTACGGTGGCTATTACCTCCCTCCAAGCGGAAGCCTAACCATAAACGGCCTAGGCGATGGGTTAATAACCTTGCAGGGGGAATCCGCTTTCGTGGCGAAAGCGAAGGAAAGCCGAATCTGCGGAACGGAGTATCTGCTCTTAGTGGCCTACCCCAAGCAGGAATACGACGCATCGGTATCTAAAAACATCGTTTCGGTTTCCCTGCTCGTCTTGATCCTCGTCGGGGCTACCGCGGGCATCTGCGTCTTCTTCAGCAAGAGGTTCCTCCGCCCGGTGATAAAAAGCATCGAGCAGATCCGGAAGCAAGAATTCCCCAATGCTAGTTCTAATTTCGAGGAAATCGATGACCTGTTCGCCTTCTTAGACGCCCAGGACAAGAAACACGAAGAGGAAACCAAAAGCCTCCAGGAAAAATGCGACGAGCAAGAAAACCTCATTTCTAAAAATCAAACCGACATACAAAGGCTCGCCTATTCCCGTCAAAACGAAATATCCCCGGATGATTACGAGATGTTCAAATTGGGACTGAAATCCCTGACGAAGACGGAAAAAAAGGTTTTCTCGCTTTACATTGAAGGGAAATCGGCCGAAGAAATAATGGAGGCGCTTAATATTCAAAAAGGCACCCTCAAATACCATAACCACAACATCTTGAACAAGCTCGGCGTCCAATCAAGGAAGCAGATGCTTCGCTACGCCACCCTTTTAAAACAGGAAGCGGAAGCTTAACAGCCTCATTGCTTTCTTTTCACGGACAAAGCGCATTCTTCACCGCTGGCCGGCGATTTGGCCGTCTCTTGATACCATCATTCTCCGGAGGCGCGGATAAGCAGCTGGGCTCCATCGCTTTTAGAATCCGCCAAAGGATTTGAAACGAAGAACGCAGGCATTTGGCGAAAAAGTTGGGCGGCATCAATTCTTCAAAGAAGTAATTGGCACGACATACACTCCATCTGGACGCTTATAAGCGGCGTTGGTCAATCCGCAGATAACGCAAAGGCTTTTTGCCGGTTTGCCTCCTTCACGTTCGATAGCGTTGTTTATCTTAAGAAGGTTCCTTGCAGCCTCTTCTATTTGATTGGCGCCTAGTTTTATTTCAATGCCGCACCACGAGCCATCCTCCAATTCGATGACGGCATCCATTTCGTTATTGCCGTAATCTTGGTAATGGTACAATTTCGCGTTAAACGATTCTACGTAGGTCAATAAATCCCTGTCGACCAATGATTCGAATATGAAACCAAGCAATTCCAAATTTCCCAAGAGCTTCTCCTTTGTGAGATTAAGCAAAGCGCAAGGAAGCGATGGATCGACGAAGTGTCGTTTTTCGCTTTGCTTCAACCTCATTGAAGACCGTATGTTATCCGAGAACGGAGGGATGTTCTCTAAGATATATAAGCCATTAAGCAAATTAAGGTAATCCGTAATGGTGTCTATATTAATATCGTCGAGATCTTTGTCTTTGATATCTCTCTTCAAAGTTCTGTTTGTAACCGTTGTCGACTCGTTTCTTGCCAAGGACTTCAGCAACAATTCAACCTTCCGTTTGTCTCTCTTCACTCCATCGGCTTTATAAATGTCTTCGTCGATTAGAGATTTGATGTATTCCTTCGAAACCAACACGCCGTTTTCAGCAGGAAGGCCAATTGAGGATGGCCAGCCACCTACTGAAACATAATCAATGATGTCGGACAAGCTCACATCGCCAGTTAGGCAATCGCCGGCTCGATTGTTGCATATGTCGTTTAAAGAAACCCTTCCATCGGATATTCCGCTTTCATACAGCGACATCGGGCGCATCCTTAAACGCGCGATTCTCCCGGTTCCGCTGTGAATATAACTAGATTTATTGACCGTGGCCGACCCAGTCAAAATAAATTGGCCCTTATCGCTAGAAAAATCGACTTTGCTTCTGACCGCGTCCCATATGGCCGGTACCTCTTGCCACTCATCAATCAATCTCGGAGACTCACCCAGCAAAGCTAGGTCGGGATCCATCAAAGCCAGTTTCTTGTTGTTAAAATTGCCTTTTGAATCCGCTAAAAAGAACCCGCTATTTGAATGGCGCAGGCTTGTCCACGTCTTTCCGCACCACTTCGGCCCTTCGACCAAAACGGCGCCAAACGTTCTTAGATAAATATCTAATTTTTCATCGATAATTCTCTTTTTGTAGTCAGGAAGCTCCATTTTTAAATCTCCGACCACATTCTACAGCAATCCGACATTTTTGTCTTTTTCATTCCGATGGTTTTGTTAGTTCCATTCCGAGAGATTTCATTTTTCATCGTTAATGCAAGTCAAAAACGCCGTAAAACCAAAGGGAAATCGATTGAAGCCTGTGGGCGAAAGTCTGGCTTTGTTGCGCCACTCAGAAACGAAAAAAACGCCGGATTCGAGAAAGGTCCGACGCCACGTAAGAAAAGTATTCAGAAACTCTTGCGTTTCCTGATTTATGTTTTTTC
>CAVECL010000016.1:0-38807 GCA_963614595.1 Parasutterella excrementihominis
GAGGTCTTTCCTCACGGAATTCACGACCAAGGAGCAAAGGGAATCCGCCGGGGACCCAACTCTTTTCTTCCCGTTTTCGAAATCTTCGTCATTCGTGCCCGCCACAACGAAGATGACATCATACTTCGCTTGAAGCTCGTCGAGTTTTGCCCCTTTGGCTTTCATTATATTTTCCTAATGGGACAAATTCCTTTTTTTGGGACAGTTTCTGTTTCTAATGTTAAATCGTTCATGGAAGCCCTCCTACCATATTAATAAAGAGGAATTTCAATTCATTCCCAGCGAAACTAAAAATCCTAGAAAAAACGGATAAAACCTAAAACCAAACCCTTCCAGTTTCCGGCAATCACCACTGACTCTTTTCTCTTTTCCAACAATAGAAAGACAGTATGCAGAAAACGACCGTAGGCGATCCGCAAACTCCACCACCTTTTATGGCCCAATGGCTTTATATGGGCGTTTTAAAATACGCAGTCTTCCCGATGTCCGGCACTCAGGAAATCTCAATCTCGATTTCGCCCCCATCGCTTGCAAAGCGATATTCGTCAGCCATAAAGCCCGGGGTCAAGAAGAATATCTTCTCCTTCCCAAGGAGCTTTCCTTTCTTGGTTTTGATTTGCCCACGGATGAGAGGCAGGATGAATGGGATATTCAGGCTGATATTTGAAACGCGGAGTGCGAATTTATCGCCATCCGTAAGGTAGGTGTAGATGAATTCGCTGCCAGGGAGCTTTTCGCCATCCCTGCTCATGAGGCCCGTTTCAAAGGATAAGCCCTCCGCATCAATGCGCTTCGTCTCCGTGAAATAAGCGGACGAATAGAGTTTTCCATTCTTCCGAAGCTCAAGCCGAGGCAGCAAGCAACGATGGTGCTCGATATCGAGAGGAACCTGCATATTCGTGGGCTCGGTCAGCTCATAATCGCCGACGCTCCCCATGATCAAAGGCCCTTTTTCCCTAGAATAGAGCATGCTGAGGGTGGCTCCGCTGGAATGCCCGCTGTAAGAGATGTTCTCGTCGTAGCAGGAGATATCGAAAAGGAACTTCTCGTTTCCGAAGCGATAGCTGTCTAGCTCTGGATAATATTTCTCGTAATTCCCGTCGGAGGGGATGTTCCCGCCATTGCTAAGATAATAAGGCTCATCGAAGCAAGCAACCGCGAAGGCAATCGAGTTGATATGCTCAAAGGTGTGGTGCACGCAGGGGCTCTCGTGATGCAAAGAATAATCCACGCCCCCCGTCAATAGGCCGTTCGGGGAGCATTTTTCCATAAGTTCCAGATTCCGATGGCTCGCTTCCAAAAAGGCGGGCTCGTATTTTCCTAGAATCAAAGCCATCGGAATCATCCCGTCGCAAGTCCTCGAACCGTAATAGGTCCATTTGTAGTTCCGGCAGGAGAAAGAATTATCGATCGCCCCATCGGGCAAAACGAAATCAAGATGGGCTTCGCAGACAGAAAGAAGGCTCTTCATCATCTCCTCATCCTTGGAGTAATAGGCAAGTTTCACCAAAGCCGGCAAGGATTCCTCCATGTTGTAGCCGATGTCAATCGCCCTGCACCCTCTCTTGCTTATCTTATCATGAGGCTTTCCCTCCCCCATTAGAAGAGAGGATTCCGTGATGTGCTCAAGGGCGTATTCCGCTAGATGGGTCCCCTGCTTTTTGTAGTTTTCGTTTTGAAGATAATCACCCGCAAGATATAAGGCGAGCGCGTTGTTGATGGGGTAATTGATATTCGTGAAGCTGTGCTCGTTCAGATTCTCGTAAAGCCATTTGGAATGGAGGGCCAAATGAGCCTCTAGTTCCTTGACGAAATCTTCGGGCAAAACGTCTTTAGCGAACATCAGCGTCTCGGCGAGGTCGATCACGAAAAAGACGGTCGTGTAACGCCAGGTGGTCTGCAAATCGTTGTAAACGCCCCCATCTAAGCAAGTGAGATTCGCGGAGTATTTGAGAAGCTTTCGGGCAGCATTGAGATATTTCGCATCGTTGAAAGTCTTGTAAGCCACAGAGAGCCCGTAGATGGCGTCGATGCAGCGGCCATGGATCACTTTGCAGGCAGGGCAAAGAATGCCCCCATCAAGGGAGGGGTCCTCGCTCTCCAATTGCTTTTCGACCAGGCAATTCGCGTATTGCTTCAGCAGCTTCTTATACAGATTCTTCATTGTTTTCGCCTTCCTTTCGCTTCCTTTCTCATCTCTTTCCTCGTTTTCGCCTCAGGCCGATATAGGCCCTGCCCTAATCTTCCTGGGAAATAAACCGCATTGATGGAGGAATCGAAATCGGAGATCGCCACTTCAAAGAAAAGCAGGCCATAGATAGGGAACAGAAGCAAGGCAGACAAAAGAAGGGCAACCCCCTTGACATAGTAAGAAGGGATGGAGTCAAGCCCGTAGAAGGAAGCGACGAAGGCGGCCCCGAGGAGCAAGAGCTGCCACCAGAAAGGGGGGTAGAGCTTGACCGAGTTTGTGAGGCAGTTCCAAAAGGAGCCTTCGTAATGGGAGGAATAGGCGAGGTAGATGAAAGAAATGGGCGCCAGAAGCAAGACCAGAACAAGGAAGGAAGGCACGATTAGAATCGGGCTTTGGAAATAGGTGATCAGGAATTGGTGAAGAAGGAAAACGAAGGAGAAAAGAAGAAGCCCTTGGAGGGTCCGCGCGTAATTGTTTTTAGCCCCAAGGCGGAAATCGTCTTTGAAAAGGACGCACTCCCCCTCCACGAGGCTGCGCAATACCCGGTTGACGCCGGATAGCCCTAGAGCAAGAAGGGGCGAAAACAGGTAACCCAAAAGATTCGCCCCCACCGTATTAAGAAGGAAGTAGGTATGGTATTCCGCTTCCTCGAGTTGCCCCTGGTTCATCAAATTCAAGAATTCGTAATTCAAAATGTCTTTCGCTAGGCTCAGAAAGATATAAGGCAAGGCGAAAAGAAGGGACACGCACCCTACTTTCAAGAGGTTCCAATATTGGTTTCTGAGTATAAAAAAGAACTGGTCCTTCCGGTTTTGGGGAAGCTCTTTTGAAGTGAAATCCGAGACTACGCGCTTTTTCATTCTCCGCCCCCCATCTTCTCGCTTTCCTCCATGCTTTTAAGATAGGCGTTGCTTTGGTTCAAAAGATGGTAAGGGGTGTCGCTCGCCACGAATTCCCCATGTTCCATCAGGAATAGGCGGTCCGCAAGAAGCATCGCCTCGCGAAAGGAATGCGTCACGTAGAGGATGGTGGCCTGGTGTTCTTTCTGATATTCCTTAAGCGAGAGGCAGATCTCTTCTTTGCTGCTTGGGTCAAGGCTGGAAAGAGGCTCATCGAAAAGGAGGAGCTTCGGATTGAAGACAAGCTCCCTAGCAAGCATCACCCTTTGCCTTTGGCCTTCCGAGATGAATCTGGGGCGCACGTTTAGGCAAGAGGAGATTCCCATTTCATCGGCGATGCCCCTCACCCTTCCAAGAAGCTCTTCGCGCGGGGTTTTGCGGAGTTTCAAGGGGAAGGCGATGTTGTCGAAGACGGTCCAAAAAGGATAGAGTTTCACTTCCTGGGGGACATAGGAAAGTCCTAGCTTATTCAAAGGAACCTCGCGCAGCTTCGTTTCATCCACATAAAAATCGCCCTCATAATCAACTAGGCCCGCAATCGCCTTAAGAAGCGTGGTCTTGCCGCAGCCAGATGGCCCCAAGACCACGTTCAAAGAGCAAGAAGGAAAGACGACGTTCATCTTTGAGATGACCGTCGTCTCCCCTTTTTTCTTGCTTTTGTATTTGATGGTGACTTCTTTCGCAATCAAGGGCATAAAGCAAATCAGGCAATCGTCAAAGCGATGCCGGAGACCTGGGAGATGTCGACGTCCGAGTAGACGTATTGGAGGCTCTTGCATTTGACCTCGCAGTCGCTGAAGACCGCGTTGCTCCCCTGCTTGCCTCCTAAACTCAGCAAATCGAAGCCAGAGGCATCTACCTTCACGTATTCGAACCGGCAGCTTTCGATCGTCTCGACCGTGAACAGGCCGAGCGATTTTCCTTTTCCCGCCTCTCCTAGGTTCGTTATGGAATCCTGGCTGAGCGTGATGTTGACGTGGCGGAAGGTCGCGTTTTTCATGCCTCTGGCGAAGAGGGCGTACTTGGCGCCTGCGCTATCTGAAGAGGCGTATGTGAGATTGGTGAAATCGATGTTCTGGACAACGGCGCCGCTCCCGATGATGCCGCTGAGCCCATATTGTCCGCACTTCATGTTCTTTATCGCGTGCCCTCTCCCGTCCAAGGTGGCGCGGAAGCCCGAGCTATAGTCCCAGCCGCTGGTCGTCCAGCTTCCAGGGGAATATGCTCCTT
This sequence comes from Parasutterella excrementihominis, assembly GCA_963614595.1. Lineage (GTDB taxonomy): Bacteria > Bacillota_I > Bacilli_A > RFN20 > CAG-826 > Alloenteromonas. The sequence goes on from CAVECL010000016.1 coordinate 4,321, forward strand.
CGGCGTCAAGATCCTCTCCCAATACGAAATACCCCTGAATGGTATCGTTATTGAAGGCCATGGAAACATAGCTCCCGAATTCGGAGAAGCTTGTGATGGTCTTGGTGATGAAAAGGATCTCGAAGTCAAAGCGCGCGAGGTACTCCGAGGATTCAAGCACCACGCTCACAGGCTTAAGCCCATAGACGGACGATTCGAAAAGCCTGGAATCGAGACTCAAAGCGTTGCTATCGGAGTCAAAATCAAGATAAGAAGCGTCCTTCGCCTGGACCGCGTTTCCATCGACTTCAAGAGAACTCACCCCGTCGAAAGAGCCATAGCTCTTCGGGATGGCGATTGATTTGATCGCCTTAGAAGAGGGATCGCCATAAACTCTTGTCCCCGCGCTCTTATCGACGGCCACGCTCTTCTCCAAGGAGAAATCGCGCTCTTCCAAGTTAAGCGTGTAACTCTCCATGAGGGCCTTGTAGGAAGAGAGGCGGACGGAAACGCTTTGCCCCGAATAAGAGATAAGGATGGTCGTGCTGCCTGGCTTAGTGAAAAGCACATCGCCGTTCGCGTTGATTGAGGCGAAATCATTCGCGGAAAGGCTGACCGTCAAGGAGGAATAAGCCACTTCCTCTCCGTTGTAGCTTGCCTTCAGATCTTGGGCGAGGTTCAAGGGGTTTTCCGCGTAATGATACATCGAGAAAGAATATTTGGCCCCTTCCTCGTCGTAGCTCATTTTCTCGCCGTAGACGAAGAAAGAGTTGTCTTCCTTCACCGCTACTTTGACTTGCTTAGACAGAAGGTAGCCCTCGAAAGAGCAGGAAATCGTATAGACGCCCTCGCCCTTGGCTTTTCCTTCGATCAAGATGGCGTTCCCTTTTTTGGAAAGCGCGGCCACTTCTCCCCCGCTTTCCTGGCTCACTTGGACGGTTTCTAGTTCCGAAGTCACATCCCTGCTTCCGTAAGCCAAAGTGAAAGGAAGCTCGTAGCTCGCCCCTTTGAATACGGAAATCTCATCATGAAGCAAGGAGAAAGAAGGCAAAGTGGAGTCTTGTTCGACGTGAACGGTAAGGATGATGACCCTGCTTTTCCCTTTGAAAGTAATGGTGGAAGAGCCTTTTTTCCCATAGGTGAAGACCTTGCCTTCCTTGAAAGAGGCAAGCGAAGCGTCGCTCTGCTCGACTTCGTATTCCCCTTTGATGTCAGGGGAATAGGCCGACTCAGCGTAGAGCCCAAGATAAAGCGCGTCTTCTTTCGTCTCGATGCTAGGCAAAGAGGAAGACTCGGCTTCGGAAGGGGTGGGATCAACTTTCCCTCCGCAGGAAGCGAGCAAAGAAAGAGAAAGGAAGCTTAAGACGAATAAAGAAGTGTGTTTTTTCATGATTGTCTCCTTATTGCAGGCCCCATTCCTCGTATTTCTCGGTGATGTAATGGTGCTCCATATGCTCAATGAGGCCAAGGGAATCCCCGTCTTTCTTGAATTCTTTCCTTAAGGCGAGAATCTCGCTGGGGGAATAAGTGTCCCCGTGCAAGTCGCATAGAGCGTAGCGAGGGAAGAGGGTCTCGATGAGAATATGCTTATGGAGGCGGGAATATTTGGCCGGGTCGCTCGTCTTGTAATGGGCGATCGCTTTCTCCGCCTCGTTCATCTGCTCCAACCAGCGGAGGAGCAATTGCTTCGGCCAATAGGAGGCATCGGAGCCGATTTCCTGATACACCCCTCCGCCTAGGCCATATTGCTCGGGGTGGCTTTCAAGATAGGTCTCCCAGGCCCTCATCTCCTCATAGTAATTGCGCATGATGGAGGAGGCGTCCTCGAAGTAATTCGCGAAGAACTTGTCCGCATATTGTGAATAAGAGGCATTCACGTCAATCTGGGCCTTCGCGTCGAGATACTCCTTGAGCTTGCCGAAGCAAGTGACGTTGTTGGAATTGCGCTGACCCTCGTTATAGATCGCGTAAGTCCCGTATTGCTTGAGGAAGCGATAGGTCTCCATCATCGAGGAATAGGTGTTATAGGGATACATGTAATGATGGTAATCGGTCTCGTAAACCCAGGACATGATGTTCTGCGTGTAGTTGCTCCAGTCCTTGATGTTCTTCGCGTAGCGCTCATTCTCCTCCTCGTAGAAGGATTTGGTGAAATTAGCGAAGATCGGAGCCATGAAGACCATGACGGTGTCGTTGCATTTGAGGGTGGGGTCATCCTTCACCGAGGTGGTCGGCGGTTCGAAGGAAGCGTGATAGGAAAAGAAGCAGACCTTGACTTCGCGCTTTTCCTCATTGTTCTTCTTCGCTTTCTCGGAAAGGTATTCCTGCAGTTTGTCGTCGAGCTTGTTGGTAAAGCGGATGAGGGCGCCGGAGACGGCCCCGTCTTTCTCTTTCTGCTTCGTGCAGGCTTCGCAGGTGCAGGAGCTGTTGATGTCGGCCTGGGTGAAGGAGACGATCGAGGCATTCGGATTGTCCTCGACGGTGTTTTTCAGAACCTTGTAGGAGGCCTCGACCATTTTTTCAAGGGATTCCTCGTTGCCGTGGGCGGTGTAGCAAAGCTGCGCCTGATCGTCGCTATACCATTCGGGGTTGGTTTTGAGGTAAGTTTCCTTGGGAAGATAATCGAAGATGTTGTGGACGGTGCTCCCCGTCTTTCCATCGTCTCTAGACACCCTCATCATCTCGAAGTTCAGGCTATAGCCGAGGCCATAGCGCGTGGCGTCGGTGATGTAGTTTGTGTAATTCCGCCACTGCGAGTCCGGGGCTTCGACAATCTCGATATCCGGAAGCGATTCGGCCTTGCTCTCATAGACGACCGTGTCCTCGGTGATCATATCGAACCCGCAGATCGCGTTCAAAAGGCGCAGCACGCCCATATGGTAGCCCTCGCCATGGGGGGCGAGGAAGAAAAGCGAGTTGCCGTAGCTTGAGATATAGTAGCCGGAAATCCCAAGGTTATCCGCGGGCATCGTCTTCCCGGATTCGTAGAAGAGGTCCTTGCATCCGATCACGATGTATTTGCTGCTCTTGTTGAGGGAAAGCGAGAATTCGCTCCGCTTGAGCAAAGGCAAGAAATAGCCGGAGGCATTGCCGATCTGCGTGCTGAAATAGCTCGCCGCGGTGGTGACGTCGCTATCGGAATCGTCGTAAAGCACCTTGTAGTCGCTGCTCAAGGCGTCGCCGCTTCCTTTTATGAAGGAGCGGAGGGAATTCTCCTGAACGGAAATCCGATGAAGGGTCCCTTCTTCAAGCAAAGGAGCCCCGCCATCCTCAACCGGGGAATTCGGGACGATCTGGCTGGACGAATCGCCTTTGGATTCCTTAGAATTGCCCCCGCCGTTCTGGCAGGAGGCCAAAGACAAAGCCAAAGTAAGGGAAGAAAGGGCGAAAAGGATTTGCCTGGTGTTCTTTCTCATGGTGTTATTCCTCCACATTGACGGTTTGGACGAGGCTAGACATGTTCCCCGCCTCATCGAAGACGGTGACCCGGAAGGCGTAGACGCCAGCATAGGAGAAGGTGATTCCGTCATAGTCATCGCCATACCAATAGGTTGTGCGCCCGTTCGGATTCGTGATGGAGCGCACGATGATAAGCGCGCTTTCTTCGCTCACATCATCTTTCGCGGCGAAGCTAGGGAAAAGCACGCTTTCCCCCACTTTCGCCACGCTAGGCAAAGCGGAGGTCCATTCAACGGAGGGCGCGGTGTCGTCATAAACGCGGATCACATAAGTGAGCCTAGTCTGGTTCTGCCTCGGACCAAAAGAGGCGTCTTCGGCGGAAAGGAGGCTGAAGTAATACTCCCCATATTGATCAAGAAGCAAGGAATAGGAAGACCTTGGGTCGACGTTCGTGAGTTCTGTTCCGTTGAGATCTTTGGCCGGGGTGCCGTCTGGGCAAGTGACGCTCAAAGCGAATTCGACGTGAGGAGAGATGACGTCGAAGGAAGAGGATGGGGCGATCGAGTAGATGCTCCCATGCTCAAGCGTCCCGCCTAAATCGTCGCTTGCGTGGATGACCGGGGCTATGCGGTCGCGCAGGGTCTCGGAGGAGAAAACGTATTGGCAGATGCTTTCGTAAAGGAAAGAGGAGCCTTCTTGCGAATCAACCAAAACGGAAAGATAGGCGCGTTCGGAGGAGAATCCCTCAAAGCCAGTCCCATCATCATAAGCAAGGACCGGCAGAGCGATATCCCCGATCGAGAATTCCCCGTCTTCGAAGGAAATCGCGTAAGAAGAGGCGGTCGTGTTGAAGGAATTGTTGATCAGCTGCTTCTTCGTCCCGGAGACCTCGAAGTAGGTAACGCCGTCCAGATAAGAGAGGGTTGCCGAGACGGATTTGCTCTTATCCAAGGAGTCGGTGAGCCGGATTTGAATCTTCGCCCCGTCGTTCATCCCTTGAACCGCGGAAAGGGTGAGGGAGGCGTATTCGCCGAGGACGGCGTTGGCGAAGTCGACCCTCGCTTCTTTGCCGGTGGAAGCGATGAGCATCCCGTTTTTCTCGAGACTCTTCGAATAGCCCTCGCCAAGGAAATAGTTTTTGAGATTCAAGGCGTTCTCCGCCTCAGCCGTCCCAAAAGGAGAGACCCCCTCGACTTCCTCTTCCTGCAAATTGACCCCATTATAGGTGGTCTTGATCTTCACTTTAGAGCCGCTAGAGGTATTCGGGCGGTAAGTATCGCCCGGCTTGTAGCTCTTTTTCCCGGAAGAGTCTTCGATCTCGATGGTCGCGAACTCGTGATTCAGTTTGTTTTGACCATAATAATAAGCGTAGGCATCAGGCAGAATATAGGCCCCGCCGGAAATGAAGTAGCGAGGATAGGTGACCTCGTTTTCAAGAATAGGGGCACCTCCGTCCACCACCTTCACCACATAGCTTTTTCTGGTGACTTCCCCGATCATGTCGCTAACCTCGTAAATGATCGTGTAAGGGGTCATCTCGGTGATGCGGACGCCATCTTGGACCTCTTCCTCCTTCTCCCCGCGCTTCACGAGGATCCTTTGGGAGAGAGGGCCGCAGCCGTAGCATAGATCGCTAGCTAAGCCCAAGCGGAGGTAAGAGCCGATCGCGACCTCCTCTTGATGGGCAGGCAAGGAAAAATCAGGCGCCTTGATTTTGTCCATCACGGAGACGCTTCTCACAAGCTTGCTCTCGTTCCCCGCGTGGTCTTTGGCGGTATAGACGATGCTATAGACGCCCGCCTTCTCCATTTTGAAGCGCCCGGAAACCACAGCGACGTCCACGGAGGCATCCGGATTCGCGTAATTGTAAATGACCTTCGTCTTCACTTCGCAGACGCCCGAGATCTCATCGAAGGCGCTGGCCTCTGGAATGGGATAGCTATAGCCAATCGCCCCAGAAGGAAGCGCGCCATCCTCTGAAAGGGCGATGACCGGGCCTTCCTCGTCGGCGAAGACGTTGTTTTTCACTGCCTCCGCGCCTTTGCCCCGGAAATCGGTGATCACGATGTTGGCCGCGCTAGAGGAATACCCTTCGCAGGAGAGGCTCATCTTCACTTTGTCGCTTTTGAAGCCCTCGAAGGCCGAGGAAAGCAAAGGCGAGTCCAAAGTCAGGACGGTCCCGTCCATCGAGGACCCCTTCAGGTATTTCGTTCCGTAGACGGTCTTGGTGGCGTTATCGTAGCCAATGGTGAAAAAAGCCTCGTCCGGATTCAGCGTGTTATAGCGGTTCAGCCCGATGAAAGAGACGCCGCTCCAAGTGCCCCACGTGTCGTTGACGTGAAGCCCCTGGGTGTCATGCATCCCCGCATAGGTGCTCTGAGCAGAGCTTCTAGCCATGATGCTCGAGACGTCGCTATGGGAATAATAAAGCTCTTTCACGTAGATGGATGGGTCATCCATGTCGCTCAAAGTGACGACGAGCTGCGTGAAATCCGCCGTTCCTTCAGCCGAAGGGACGACATAGCCTTTGAGGAGGATATTCGTGGAGGTGAGCTCCTCGACGGGGATGGGCTCCGTGAAAGTGAGCGTGTCCCCATAGGCGAGTTGGACTAATGCCCCAGGAGTGCTCGCCCTGTGTTTGCCCGCTTCTTCCGCGGAAAAATAGCTCACCGAGCTTTTCTCCAGGTCCCCCACGCCAAACTCGGGGTATGGGACGTCCACGGTTTTGACGACGCTGTGGATCACCCCGTTCACGTCAACCGTGTAAGTGAAGGTGTAGCGTCCATACATCGAGTAAGAGACTTTCTCTCCGCTTACCTCCTCCCCGTTAGGCAAGGTGACGATGCAGGTGGCGGGATAGTCGGTGCCGTTGTAGTTATAAGACATCTCCGGGGCGGAGGTCTCTTTGCCGTAGACGACTTCTTCCGAATCGAAATCGTCCCATCCGGCGCGAAGGGAGAGAGGACTCCTTTGGCCAAGCAGCAGGCCGAGGCTAAGGGCGATGGTCCCCAAGGACAAGACTTTCAGTTTCATTGGATCTCCTTTCCTATCCTTTTATGCCGCCCACGGTGAGGGAGCCCATGAAGCGGTCTTTGAAGATGATGAAGAGGATGACCACGGGCGAAGAGACGAGGATCGTCGTGGTCATGATGACGGGCAGCGTCGAGTAAGTGGAATCATTGAAGAACTTGTACCAGAGCGAATAGCCTAGCGTCGCTTTCTCGCGGAGGTAGATCATCGGGGTCTGGTAGTCGTTCCAAAATTCCACGAAGTTGATGAGAAGAACCGTGAAGAATACGTTGCGGATGAGGGGTAAGGCGATGCGGAAGAGAATCTGCCAGTTGTTCGCCCCGTCGATGCGCGCGGCTTCGAAGAAGGTCGAGGGCATCGACTTGAAGGAGGCATACATCACGAAGAAGTAGAGCCCGAGCGTATTGGCTTTGAGGATCCACACGCCGACGAGGTTGTTGACGATGAGCGAATATCCGCCGATATTGAAGGAATAGGCGACGGAGAGCTCGCTGGGGAGGCTCCCGACAATCGGGATGACCATGGCGACCAGGACCGCCGTGTACACCACTTTCCCTGGCTTGAAATCAAAGCGCGCGCAGGCATAGGCGGTGAGGCAAGGGACAAGGGTCTTGAAGAAGGCGCTCCCCAAGGCATAGACGAGCGTGTTCCCCACGATTCCCCAGAAGCCCGTGCGCGTGCCTTTGGAGCCTGCCATCGAGAAATTCTTGAGCACGGAGGCGTAATGGAAGGTGAATTCGGTCGGCCATTTGTAGTAATTGCCTTCGTTGATGAGCTCGTTCTCGGATTTGAAGGAGGTCATGATGGCCCAGAGAAGGAGCCCGCAGAGGAGCAAGGCGTAGATGAGGAGGATCGCGAGGATCAAGACGGTGAAGACGCTCCATTTCTTTTTCTCCACGGAGCGCTTCCTTTTGAAATGAGATGCAGGTTTCATGGATTAGTCCTCGCTTGGCCCCTTGTGCTCCAAAAGGTATTTGAGAGCAAAGACAATCGGGATGATGATCACCGTGCAGAGGATGCCCAAAGCCGCCATCTGGTGGAAGCTGATGGAGCTGTAATCCCCGCTCGCGGCGCTCGATTGGACGTTGTTGTAGATGATGTAGCCGATCGTTCCGGGACCCATATTCGCAAGGTCTGAGCTATAGAAGGTGAAGAGGTTGTACTGATTGGTGAAGATCGTTGCGACCCCGGTGATGATGAAGGTGGTCAAAGTAGGATAGACGAAAGGGAGAGTGATGTAGCAAAATTCTTGGAAAGGTCTCACCCCGTCCAAAGCCGCGGCCTCATAAAGCTCATTGGGCAATTCGCTCATCCTGTTGGAATAAATCATCGTGGTCGTGCCAAGATTGATGAAAACGTAGAAGGAAGCCAAGGTCACGTAAGAGGAAGCGTTGAATTTGCTGGTGATGGATTCCACCATCAGCACCCCGAATTGCGCCGCCATCTCCGGGATTGCCCAATCGCAGAAGTTCATGAAGATGATGCACATGACCATCGCGGAGATGATGGAAGGGAGGAAAAGGAGGAATTTGAAGAGCTTCGACCCAAAGTATTTCTTGGAGATGTAATAAGCGAAAAACAGGGCGAAAGGAATCGAGACCGCCGCCGTGGACAAATACAAGGCGATGGAGATCCAGGCCGCCTTCAGCAGATCGCGGAATCCGTCGTTTGCGAATAGGGACTCGAAATAATAGAAGAATCCCCCGTTGACGTTCTCGCCGAAATTAAAGGCGAGGCGCAGCGAATTGAAGTTGACGTAAATGTAGAAGATCGCGAACTGGAGAACCGGCCAAGCGAGCAAGATCAGTTGGAAGATGAGATCCTGCCGCTTGGTGGCGCTTGCGCTGCTTCTCTTCAGGGCAAGGGTGCTCATATGCTCTTCCAGGCGGTGTCTTTGTAATATTTGTACATTTTGGCGAGGTAAGTCCCGGCGGTCTCGCTGGAGTTCGCCTCGAACTGAGTGGAGGGCCAAGTCATCGTGCCCGCGGTGAAGAAGCGGCGGGAGAGGATGTAATTGCCTAACGTCTTGCGGAACTGCTCGTTGCGCGAAGTGGAGAGATTGACGGTCGAATTCTGAACGTAATCCCACATGCTCTGGCCGAATTTGGACATGGCCTTATAAGTAGCGTCGTCAAGGGTGTACTTATAGGATTTCGGCGCGTTGGTGGATTTTGTGAAGGAAACAAGGGACTCGTCGGTTGTCATATACTGGATGAAGTCACCGGCGAGATCGGCGATCTTGCCGCTGAGTCCGCTCTTCATGAACACATGGGACTCGAGACTGGCCGTCGTGACTGGGGAATAAGGGGTCGAATAGCTCGGGCGAGGGAGGGGCATCCAGCCGAAATCAAGGCCGTTGCGCTCGTTTTCGGTAAGGCCGTTGATCGTGTCGGAGGCCTCGTGCTCCCACCAGTTGCCGTCGAAAAGCATCGCGATGTTGACATTCTTGTCTTTGCCCGCTTTCCCCGGAAGGCGGTTATAGGTTGAGTTGACAAAGTTCTTCTGGGCATCGGTGTGGGCATAAGAAGCCCCGGCGGCGACGACATAAAGCCAGGAATCGCTCTTGCTGACGTCGCTGTTCTCGATGAGGGTGTGGAGGAAATCCATGCCATAGTACTTGCCTTCGCTCCTCTGCACCTCATAGCCGTCGTAGCTCCCGTTCACCGCTTCTGGGTGGACGGTGACTTCCTCGGTCTGAGGCAAGCCGTTTGCGTCGTAAAGGACGTCGGTCATGTCGTCGTTGAATTTGACCGCGTTGACTTTCCCGTCCATCGTGAAGGAGACTCTGCTCGTTTCCCCACCTTCTGCCTGCGCTCCGACCACCGCCGCTAGCTCGGTCATGTAGTTATAGGAGTTCTTGCCAAGATGAGTGAAGGGGACGTTGCCGTTGGCGCGGATGTATTTGCAAAGATCGTAATAATCTTGGTAGGTCACAGGAAGGCCGTCGTCAGAAGTGCCTTTCTTGCCGTCAGGGCCGGCGCTTTTGGTGTCGGAGTCGCTTAAGATGAACTTGGCTTCGCCGGTCTTGCTCTCATAGCCATCGACGAAGTAGTAGCCCTTCTCGTCAAAGACTTTCTTGTTGTAGACGATGCCCATGCTGGCCGTGTAATGGGGGATGGCGTAATAATGGGTCTTGCCATCTTCCTCGGGGATTCCGTAGAAATCCTTGTACTGATCATAGAGCTTGCTTTCGATGGTCTTGCCCTTCTCATAAGGGTTCTCGCCCGTCACGTATTTGGTGATGTCGGCGAAAGCTCCGTCCTTCACCATGTTGACGTAATTCAAAGATTCGAAGAAATAAACCTGGTGATAGCCGTTTTTGATGTCGCCAGACTGCAGGGTCTCCTTTTGCTCGGTAATGACGATCTGAACGCCTTTCTTTCCTTCTTCATAGGAGTCATTGGCGTGAAGGGCCTCGTATTTGCTCTTCGCTTCGTATAGCCATTTGCTCCCGAACCCGCCTTGATAGGACTTCACATAGAGCTGGGTTTTCTCGGAGTTGATCTTCTCATTCCCTCCGCCGCTATTCCCCGCGTCAGAACCTCCTGTGGCGCAGGAGGCCAAGGCAATGGCCATCAAGGCAAGTGGCAACAAGCTTTTTTTCATGAATTTGCTCCTTATTTTCTCGACCTGGCAAGCCAAGGCCGACCTTTTTCTTTCTACCCCATAAATATAGTCAAAAAAGGGCTTACATGGACACTTATTTTTCGCTCATATATCTATTACTTTTCGTCTCAGGAAATCCAATGATTTCAATTTTTCCACGAGAAATGCGACATTTACTCAATCCAAAATCTATGAAAATATCACCAAAAAAGCAAAGGAAGGCTTGCAAGAGTGCCACGGTGTTGCCTTATCATTAGTTCGGGGCAAGTTATGAGCCAAAACGAATCTGTCGAAAACGGGGCGAGGCTGAACTCGGAATCCCATCACTGCCTAAAGGCGACCTTTCACCAAAGCTATCGCAACTTCCTGGGCTACCACGGCCACACCTTTTGGGAATTCTTCCTGATCACCAAAGGCTCCTACCGCCACGATTTCAACGGCAAGAAGGAAATCTTGACCCAGGGAATGGCCTATCTCATCCGCCCAATCGACCATCACGCCATAAGCCAAAACGAGCCGGGATCCTCTTGCCTTTTCATCACCATCAGCGTCCCCCACATGAAGGATGCCTGCGCAAACCTTTCGAAGACCCTATACGGCGATTTCCTAAGCAAGGACGCCCTCACCTGCTCTTTGGCCGATTATCAGATCAGGGAGATCATGTCCCTTTGCCTTTACATCCAAGAAAGGCTGAGCGACGACCCCCAAAAGCTTGAGCTCCCCTCCTCTTTGCTTATCGCAGGCGTTCTGAACGCGATCATAAATCAGACCTTCATTTTCAACGACAATCGGCCGGAATGGCTGAGCGACCTCATCAAGAAAATCCAGTCTCCGGAGAATCGCGATTGGAGGGTGAGCGACGTGATGGATCACGCGAACTACTCCCATTCCCACATCGCGCGCTCCTTTCAGAAATACATGGGCTGCTCCATCATCGATTACCTCGCCGAGGTCAAAATGCAGAACGCCAGGAATCTGCTTCTATACTCGGATATGTCCGTCTACGAGATCTCCAATTCTTTGGGGTATAAGTCTTCCACGAACTTCTCCGCGATATTCAAAAAGGCCTACGGGCTTTCCCCCGCTCAGTATCGGAAAAAGAAGGTAGCGGGGAAAAGCGAAGCCAGCGAGCTAAGCAATTTGCAGTGAATCCTTCCATTTCGCAACAGCCGCTCAGACTTTTTCGCCTCGTCTAAAAGGCAAGGCGTTCACCAAAAAAAGGCTGCCCCGAATTCGAGGCAGCCTCCAAACAATCAATGTCGTTTTCGAAGCTCAAGCTTCGGCGGTGCAGGTAATCGTTAATCCTTCCTGCTCCATGACGGGATTCGTGAATTTAGCTTCCGAGACGCCAGTGTGCCAAAGGCACTGATAGGACTTAACGGTGAGCTTGGAGTTCACAAAAGTGTTCGTTACACCAGCGTAGTTTTTGTTATGGCCGCCGAAAATCGGCCCAAGATCCGAGTTCGAAGCATTGAAAGTGCAGCCTTTGATGACGTTGTTCTGGAATCTTTGGGAAGCGATCCAGCCGTTGTTGTTCTCAACTTTAGCGCCATTGCCGCCTGCTAGGTTGACGGTGACGTTGTCGAAAGTGGTGTTCGAGATCGCTTTGGCGAAGAGGATCGCGTCCATGCCAGAAGAATGCCATCCATCGCTGACGACAAGGTTTTTGATCGTAGCTCCGTCCGTCGTTGCTTCATTGCCAAGGACGCCAAAGAAGCCTCCGGCAGCTGTATTGCTATTATAGGCAATCGTTTTCCCATTGCCGTCATAAACGCCGAGGAAATAGGAGCTCCAGCTCTTGAATCCGTGTTTGCCAGCCAGGTTCAGCTTATCCGCTGTTTGCTTGTAATAACCTTCGACCACGGGGGTTTCGGTACTTGATTGGACGTAATTCACGAAATCATCTTCGCTTGTGATGAGTTTCGTGACAAAAGTCACAGGAACGGAGATGACGTGATCGGTTGCAGGAGCGCCAGAAATCGCCTCGGAATGAACGGTGACAACGACATTTCCTTCGCCGTGATTTGCCTTATCCGCCTTAAGCTCATCGCTGATGACGAGATCGTCGACGTCCGTGCCTAAATCGTAATCGCCGTACTTGATGGATTTAACCGTAGCATAAGCGCCTATGCCGGTGAGGTCGATTGCATACTTGCTTTCCCCATTGTCGTTAATAAGGATATCTTGATTCGCTGCGTCCACCGTCTTATTGAAAGTGACCGGCGTCTTGTCGGGGCAGCCATAGATGTCGCTGGACTTGTCCGCGCTCTCTCCCCAGGCAAGATCGGTCCTGTGGGTGATGGTGATGGTGAAATCCTTGCTTGCGGCTTCATATTCGCCTGTGGCGGCGACGCTTGCCTTGACGTAATAGATCTTCGATTCCGCGTCTCCCCCTACCGTCATGCCTTCCGGATGAGCGGCGTTGAACTCATCGGCGGTCACGTAAGTGCCGTCTTTCGCATCGGAGAAGGTGTAGACGATCTCTCCTTCGCTGGAAGTCACGCCATCCAGAGTTTTGAACGCAGGGAAGCCACAGCGCTCATTCATGTTGGCGATGTCGTCGATAGTCGTGGCTCTTTTAGCGACGGTCACGTCGAAGGCGACGGTATAATTGCTGTATTTGGCGGTCACTTTGAGTCCGCTCTTGCCAACGTCATCCGCCGTGAAGGCAGTCGCTTTGTCAGTAGGATAGGTATAGGTGACGAGTTTCGTCTGGTCCGCGTTCAACGCGGTGCCTTCGCAATCGTCGCATTTGATCTTGTAGACAGCCTCGCCCATGGAGAAAGTATCCCCGACGACGTAGCTCTTCTTATATTCGCCTGCATAAACTAGAGACGGGGCCTTCGCGTGGTTGCTGGGGTCCTTAGGAAGAGTAGGAACCGCGTCGATGACGTTTTTGCTGCCATCGAAAATTTTGTCGCAGCCTGAGCAACTATAGTAGGCGCCGGTGCCCGTTTTCGCGCAGGTCGCGGGGACCTCTTCATGGGCCACATAGGTGTGCACATGGGCCTCGCTCTGGCTGGTCGCCCCATCGCTGCTGGCTTCCGAGCTCTTGGTGGGCTCAGAGCCGCCCGAGCAGCTGGTGACGCTCAGCAAAAAGAGGCCACTCAGGAGCAATAGACTTTTGTTTTTCTTCATAGAAACTCCTTTCAAAGAATTTATTGCCTTTGACTGTACTTTACCTTTCCTTTGTTATTAATTTTCTTCCTAAACCGATGGGAATTCGCCTTTGAAGCGGAGCGTTTTGTAAGCGGTTACACCTCCTTTCTTAATATTAAGAAAGAGGCGACAAGAAAAGAAAAAATCGAAATATCGGAAATTCGTACTTTTTTTCTCGGCGCGCCCTCCTCTAGACCTATTGAAAATTCGCTTTAGGAACATCGTCTTAGGCCTTTTCTTGGCCTTTGGCATATCCAAAATTCCTTCTCTTGCCTCTTTTTTTCGCCACCCTTCTATCGATAATGCCCATTTCCTGAAATTCGAACGCGCGAATGAGCTATGATTTTAGGGCATAAGACAAATGGCCAAGGAGACAGGGCCAAGGGGCCCCACTCACTTGATCCGTCTACAGAGGGAAACGCATGAAACTCAATCGCGAAGAATATCTCGACAAAGTGCGAGCTTGCTTCATCGGGAAAAACATCGGGGGCACGATAGGGGGCCCGACGGAGGGCCAAAGAGCGATTCTAGACGTCAAAGGCTTTGTCACCCCAAAAGGCGAGCCTCTTCCAAACGACGATCTCGATTTGCAGCTCATCTGGCTCCGAGCCTTGGAAACGCAAGGGCCCGCGAACATTAACAGCGAAGTCCTAGGAGAATATTGGCTTAATTTCATCCCTCCTTCCTGGGCGGAGTACGGCATCAGCAAGCACAATATGGAGCAAGGGCTGCACCCCGAGATCGCGGGGGGCAGCGAGCTAAACATCTGGAGCCATTCAAACGGGGCCTGGATCCGCAGCGAGATTTGGGCATGCACGAACCCTTTGATGATCGACCACGCGGTCAGGTACGCCCTGCACGACGCCATGGTCGACCATGGCATGGGCGAAGGCACCGTCGCCGCCGCCTTCACCGCCGCCTTGGAAAGCGCCGCGTTTGGAGTGAGCGACGTCCACGAGCTCATCGATATCGCCCTATCGAAAATCCCCGCGGATTCGCGCACCGCCAAAAGCGTGAACGCAGTGCTTCGCCTCCGCGAGGAAGGCAAATCGTGGCAAGAGGCCCGCAACGCAATCGTAGAGCTCAACAAAGACATTGGCGACGGATGGTTCCAGGCGCCTAGCAACATCGCCTTCGTCCTGATAGGCCTGCTTTACGGGGAGGGCGACTTCAAGAAATCGCTCCTAACCGCCGTCAATTGCGGGGATGACACCGATTGCACGGGGGCGACCGTCGGAGCGCTTCTTGGCATCATCAACGGAACCAAAGGCCTGCCCGAAGATTGGGTATCCTACATCGGAGGGCGCATCGTGACCTGCTCCGTGAACATGGGGACGTCCCCGCGCATCCCCTTCACGATCGATGAGCTGGTTCGCAGGGTCGGCAGAATGGCCGAGATCTGCTGCTACTACAACGGCAATGCGATCTATAGCCCGAGCCTAAAAGGACTCGACGTCGAGTTCACCGCCGGGAGCACCGAACTTGAGCCTAATCTCGTTGAGCTCCTTTCTAAGCCTTGGGGCGAAGACAACGAGCAAGATGACATCCGCGCGCTGCGTTTGACTTTGAGGGAGAACACCTTCGCGACGCATCTAGGCGCCCTCACCGCGATCGTGCGTTATGTGAACGGGGTTAACCTAACCTCCGGGGAGACGAAAACGCTCGGCTTGACGATCGTCAACAACATCAAGGCGTATGGAAATGAGCCCTTGAGCGCAAAGGTGAAGATTCATTTGCCTGGAGATTTCGATTCCGAGGAAACAGCGCTGAGCCTAGCCGTCCCCTGCTGGACCGCGATGAGCAAGATGGCGCATACCGAAGAGGTATTGCTTTCCTTCAAAGTGAATAAGGTCAGCGAGCCCAAGGAGAGCGTTCTAATTGAAATCGAACTTCCTGAGCACGGAATCACGCGTTATATCAATGTCACTTTCCTAAAGAGAAGATAGGAGACACAACATGAAAAAAGACAAACTTAATATCGCCGTCGTGGGATTCGGCCACCGCGGCAGAAACCTGACCGGTTGCATTCTCATGAAGCAAAAAGACGTAGAGCTCGTCTCTTTGAGCGACGTCTACAAAGAGAGGGCGGACGAAGTCGCCGATCTCATCGAGAAAGAAGGCAAGAAGCGCCCCTTCGTAAGCGCGGATTACAAAGAAGCCTTGAGCATTGGAAACATCGACGCCGTATTGGTTTCCTCCTCTTGGGAATCGCATATCGAGATTGCGATTTACGCGCTGAGGAAGCACATCGCCGTGGCGATGGAAGTGGGAAGAGCCTATTCGCTCGAGCAGCTTTGGGCGCTCGTCCGGGCCGAAGAAGAGACCGGAACCCCCTTCATGCTCATGGAGAACTGCTGCTTCGACAAGGAAGAGCTTTTGGCGACGCATCTCACTCGGTTGGGCCTCTTCGGGGAAATCGTGCACTGCGAAGGCGCCTACGGCCATGATTTGAGAAAAGAGATCAGCGACGGGCACATCACCAAGCACTACCGCCTCAGGAATTACGAGCACGGGAATTGCGACAACTACCCCACCCATGAAATCGGCCCCATCGCGAAGATCTTGGACATCAACAGGGGCAACCGCTTCGTGAGCCTCGTCGCCATGTCTTCAAAAAGCGCGGGGCTGCACGAATACGTGAACCAGCACAAGGACATCTATCCCGAGCTTAGCGACACCCATTGGAATCAAGGGGACGTCGTGGACACGATCATAAGCTGCGCGAATGGGGAAACCGTCCACATCAAGCTGGAGACCACCTTGCCTCGCTTCTACAACCGCGAATTCGCCGTAAGGGGCACCAAAGGCTTCTTTGAAGGGGCCACGAACCTCGTCTACGTCGATAACGACGAGAAGGAATGCTTCACCACGCACGAGAGCTACGAAAAATACATAAACAGCGGCAAAAACTATGAAAAATACCTTCCCCGCTTTTGGAGGGAGATCACCAAGGAGCAGCTTGAGGCAGGCCATGGCGGCATGGATTATTTCGAGTGGCGTTCTTTCATCGATCACCTCAAAAACGACGAGGAACAGGTCATCGACGTCTATGACGCCGCTTCCTGGATGGCAATCGCCGTCTTGAGCGAGGAATCCATCCAAAAAGGCGGAGCCCCCGTGTCTTTCCCTGATTTCACAAACGGCAAATGGATGAGTCGAGCAAGGCTTGACGTCATCGATTTCGATAAGGACTGAACGATGGGCGAAGGCGGTTTTTTGCACTGCCTCCGCGCGCAGATTTACCCGGATCAATACGCGGATGAGCGCATCAAAAGCATCAAGGATTGGTGCTTGGAGCATGGCTTCAAGAACGTCATTCTCTTTTTCAACGGCGAGGAATACTGCGTCGGCCACATCACAAAAGAACAATTGAAGCCTTGGCTTGAGGTCATCAAGAAAGCCAAAAAGGAATTCGCCAAAGCCGGCATCTCGACTTCCTTGAACCCTTGGTTTGAGCTCGGCCACATCGATAGGGGCCGCAGCCTTCAGGAAGGGCAGCATTTCCAAACGATGGTCGATAGAGACGGCAGGCAATGCGCCTTGTCCGCCTGCCCGTTAGACAAGGAATGGAAAGACTATTACCTCGACCTCATGGCCTATTATGTCAAGCAGACCGAGCCCGAGGTCCTTTGGATCGAGGATGATTTCCGCCTTCATAACCACGAGCCTCTTGATTGGGGCGGGTGCTGGTGCCCCCTCCACATGGAGGCATATAACAAGAAACTAGGCAAGAAAGAGACCCGCGAGGAGTTCGTTAAAGCCCTGGAAAGCGAAAAGCCTACCCCTGAAAGAAAAGCCTGGCTCGACGTCTCTTGGGAGACGATGGATGGCTTAGCGAAAGAGATTCAAGAAAGAGTGATCGCCTTAGGGGTCAAAACCAAGGTCGGCCTCATGTCGAGCACCCCGTGGATGCACGCGATGGAGGCCAGAGACTGGCGCCAGATCCACATCGACCTTTCCAGCGAAGGCACCCTAATCGACAGGATTCACCTGCCTGCTTATCGCGAAATGGGCGCAAAACCCTATTATTTCGACTTCAACCGCATCAGCATGGTCAACCGCTCTTTCATCGGCGATGACTGCGAGCAATACCCTGAGCTAGAGAACAGCTCCTATTCGGATTTCGTCAAAGACCCGAAGTTCCTCGCCTTCCAGGTTGAGGGCGCTTTGCCCCTTGGCCTAAAGGGCATGACCTACAACATCTTCCAATGCGGAGGCGACGGGGCCCAAAAGGAACTAGGGTATGGCAAAGCCATCAAGAAGATCGACGCCTATCTAAACGAAGTGATGAAACTGGACCTCAAGCCCTCGGAAATGAGGGGCTTGGTCTTCCCCCTCGATGAGAAAACCGTCTATAACCGCCACCCCAAGAACGGCTTCATGGACCTCATCCCGGATGATTTCGATCCCGTCGGATTCTTCTCCAGCATGGGCTATTCCTACCGCGTCTCCAAGGAGAAGGAATTCAAAGGGGAAAGAGTCGTCTTATGCGGCCAAAACGCGAGAAACTTCAGCGATGAGCAACTCAGGAATCTTTTCAAGAACAACTTCGTTTTCGTCGATGGCGGAGCGGCTTTGGTCCTCAAAGAAAAAGGACTGCTGTCGTTGATTGACGCAAAAGAGGCGATATTCAGAGGGGCTTTGCACAACTACGATTGCTTCGAGATGCTCGAAAATGGAGCCGTTTTGAAAGGCATGCACAACTACCGCTCCTCCTCTCAAAGAAGATGCGGCAACTACGTGAAAATAGACTATGAAGCCGGGGTGCGTGTCCTATCCGGGCTTTATGACCCCTTCATGAAACGGACCGGGAACGGCTTTGCCTATAGCCTCGGCTACTGCGTATATCCCTACGAGCTGAAGGATCCTAGCCAGACCGATTTCTTCGTGACTCTCCGACGCCACCTTTTGGAGATGGGCCTTCTAGGGGAGAGCCATAAGCCGCTCGCCTATTCGCATAACGACGCGGTCTATTGCTACCTCTACGAGCAAAAGGGGCGTTATGTCCTCCTCGTCGTGAACGCCAACTACAACGACTTCCCCTCCATCGACTTGACTTTGGAGAACGTTCCTTTCTCTTCCATCAAAAGCATCGAGAAAAACGGAGCCACCAAATTGGCTAGATACTCCCATAAAGGGACGAGAATCCGCATCAAGAAGAAACTGCCTTACCTTTCTAGCGCCACCTTTATTCTTGACTAAGGAAACATCCTGACGGCCTAGCGATAGGCCTTTTCCTTTAGGGATGCAAAAAGCCCGCAAATCCCTCTTTTTGTCTTGCAAAAGGTTTCTTTCCGCTTCTTTAAAGAGTAGGATTGCCCTTGTGCTTTTCAGCAAAGGAACCGAATTATGAAAAACGTCAAAAAACTCCTTATCTTATCCTCCAGCGCCCTTCTTCTGATGAGCTGCAGCCCTGTCGGTCCCGACGGGGATAGCAAAGTTTCCTCAGAGGTTTCTTCTAGCGAGGATTCCTCCGCCAAAGAATCCGAATCCGAAGATAGAGGCGAATGGACGAGCGAGCAAGCGCAAACGATCCTTTCTTACTGCGGAGAGGTTCTCCCTTTCCCTTTGGGTTTTGATTATGACATCACGGCTGAGATCGTCGTTGACGACAATAACGTCCCCTTCCTCCAGATCACGAACTCCACGGCCGGTTTCACCATCGCGGATTACTACAAAGACCTCGAGAAAGAAGGCTGGTCCGCGATCAGAGACTACAACGGAAACATCGAGCAAGCCACCTCGACATCCGAGCAAACCTATGAGCTGACCAAAATCTCAGAAGGGGTCGGCTATGATTTGACCTACTACTTCTATAGCGAGGGCGACACGTTCGACGATGCCAAATACAACGTCATCCAGGTCTATAACGCATTCGATTCCCAGCTTGATGGCAAAACCTCTTGGACGGAGGAAGAAAAAGGCATCTTCTACGCCTCGCTTTTGGATGTCCCTCCCTTGCTTAAGTTAGGGAGCGCCAACAGGGTCGGCTCCAGCGGGAACGACTACGTTTATTGCTATGACGTCCTTGCTCAAGACCTCACCAAAGAGAACGTGAAAATCCTTCAGGAAGGCGGATACGTCCTTAACGAGGGGATGAGCAAATCCCGCGGCTCCTATATCCTTAAGAAGGAGGTTGAAGCAGGCGCGAGCATCTACGCCTCGCTCTATTTCCAAAGCGGCAACATCATCACCTTCACTTACGAAGCCAAAAAAGAGGTCAGCGCCTCTTGGCCGAAGGAATTCGTCTCTTCCTTCGAGACGAAGACGGGCTTCGTTATCCCTGAATTCAAGGCAGACGTCTATTACACCTACAAGAAAGGCGACGTCTACACGCTTTATGGCACTAGCAGCGACACCTCCATCCCCGGGACGTTCGATATCGCGATGGATAACACTAGCGCCGTCTACGACATGGAAAAGAATTGGTACACCGATTGGGCTGAGACTTTCTACATCCAGACGAACACGGGGTACGTGAATAGCCAGTTCGCCTTCTCGATTTCCTTCGCCTCGATTTCTTCTTACGACGAAATCGTGGAGGGCTGGCCTGAGTCCAAGATAAGCGATTTCCTTTCCGCTAGCGGCATCTCCGTTTCTTGCCCCGCCTTGGACTTCACCCCCTATAGCGATTACTCCACCTGCAGGGTCTCTAGCCAAAGCTACGCGGATATGTATGAGAAGTGCCTTGCCATCGTCAAAGGCGATCCTGAGAACTACGTCGGGAAAAAGGATCCCACCGAGGAAGAAATCGAAGCCTGCGCAAGCGAACTAGCCAAAGAAAGAACGTGGATGAAGGTCAAAGTCTACGATCCCCTCGTCAAAGAAGGAGACGCCACCAAATTCAAAGCCAACGATTATCTCATCAGCGCTTTGAAGAAGGCGGGCTGGGCGAAAGTCGATAGCGAGGAAGGCGTTGGCTACGAAGATCCCACCGGAAGCCTCCTTCTCGTCGTGAGCCTAAGCAAGGACGTCTCGGTGGTGAAACTCACCTACGGAAGCGGCAAAACGCATACGCCCACCTTTGCTTTTGATGAAGAAAACATCGAGCTGACCGCAGGCTCTTCCTATTATCTTCAGTACACCGTCGACATGCTTCCCTACGAGATCGCCTTCTCTAGCGACAACGAGAAAGTCACTGTCAGCAAGGACGGCTTAGTCAAAGTCGCTTCTGATGCTTATCCCGGAAGCGTCGCGACCATCACCGCTTCCATCGACGTCCCAAGCGAAGGAAGGAAGACCATCACCTGCACAATCACGGTCTTAGGCAAATACACCGCCAAAGGCGCGATTGAAGAAGTCGCGAGCAAATACAACGCACACTACAACCTAAGTTCAACCGATGAAGGCGCCGCCAAAGTCGTGGCAAACGGCGAGGGCTTCGTCTATTACACGATCAACGCCCCTCTAACCGATATAAGCACCATCGAAGACGCGAAATCCTTTGTTGCGAGCACCCTTATTCCTGATGGATTCAGCGGCGGGGAATGGAGCGAAGGCCAGCTTCCTAACGAGCAAGGCGGCTACGCGACCAACGCGATCACCTATACGCTTTACGATAGAGATACCTACACCACCGTCAATCTGATTTTCGCCGTCTACAAAGACAGTAAGGATAGGCTGAATATCAAAGTCACGGCAACGCAGTTCTAAGCGCGTTTCACCGCGGCTCAAGGCCTCCTAACGGGGGCTTTTTCATTTCTTAGGTTGGCGGTCACTTCTTGTAGTATTTCGCGTATTTCCCGCCTTGTATCTTTTGTATTGCGCCTTCTTTCGTCAGCTCCCCAAGCGCTTTTTCGATGGCAGGACGAGAGACGCCAAACAGCATATCCTCGACACCCGCCTTATCGATGAGGCCCTTGCAATCGTTTATAACCTTAAGCACTTTCTCTTTGGCCTTTGCTTTAAGAGCCGCCATTTCGGAAATGTAGGCCAATTTTTCGTAGCCTCTAAGCAAGCATAAAAGCATAAAACGAACGAAAGAGCTGCAATCATTATTGCCTGCGTCCCATCTGGCGGAAGATCTTTCCAAACAGGAATAATAGGCATTCACATCGTTCAACATGAACGAGGAAAGAGGGCAATATTGATCCAAGTCATAACCGTATTTTAGAAGAAGAAACGTCGTGAGAAGCCTTGAAACGCGGCCATTCCCATCGTCGAAAGGATGAATGCAAAGGAAATCGAGGACGAAAACAAAAATGCCCAAAAGGACGTTTCTATAAGGCTTTCCGATATATTCATTGAATTGGAATACAAGGTTTTCCATAAGAAAAGGCACATCCTCAGGCTTGCTCGGGGAGAAAACTTTCCTTATGAAATTCCCTTTGGGGTCATATTCGCATGTGGCGTTTTGCTTCTTCTTGTATTTGGCTTTGAAATCGAAGCTCATGCAGTCAACAAGACGCGAGCGCAATCCCTTGATGTAGTCTTCCGTGAGCGGTTGATATGCAAAGCCTTCGAAGATGGTCTCTAAAGCGCGTTTGTAACCGGAAAGGAGATATTCCTCTTTCGTTTCCGGGGCGAAATAGTAAGGAGCCTCATCATCGTTTCTTTTTTTGATTCGAATACCCTCGATTTCGTTGCTGCTAGCAACGCTTTTCAGGAGGCTGATTTTATGAAGCTTATCTAAATCGAGCGTCTTAGACAGGGCAGAAGCCTTTCCCCTATTCAGTTCAACCGCCTGGAGCATATTGACAATGGAAGGCTTATAAAGGCTGCGAATCTGCTTTTCAAATTCGATTTTCACCATAATCCCATCATGCGTCGCCAAAATGCATCTAGCAATTTCATTTGCCTATTTTCTTTTGTTTTTTATGCATTTAAAAATCTAAATCCAAAAGATATGACGATTTTTAAAAATCAACACAGCATCGCTTTTTCTTCGCTACCCAAGATAATCGGCAATCGTTCTTCAACTGAAACTGCATAAAACTGCAATGCTTTTATTGACGTTTTTGCATAAAACTGCAATGAAACGCCAACGCATTTTTCAAAGAATTTTCCACCATCACAAAAAGCGCCTCCAGCCAAGGAAGCGCGCTCATCGTCAGGTTACTAATCAAACGCCCGAATAAGCGTTGAATCCGCCATCGATCGGAAGCACGACGCCGGTGATGAAGCCGGAGGCATCATCGTCAAGCAAGAAGAGGACGGAGCCAACAAGCTCCTCCGCCTCGCCGAATCTCCCCATCGGGGTAGCGGCGAGGATTTTCTTCGTTCTCGCGGTGGGCTGCCCGTCCTTGAAGAGGAGGTCTTTGTTCTGAGCGGTCACGAAGAAGCCAGGGGCGATCGCGTTGACCCTGATTCCCATGCCCGCGAAATAAACGGCGAGCCACTGGGTGAAGTTCGAAATGCCCGCTTTGGCTGCACTATAGGCGGGGATCTTCGTCAAAGGGCGGAAGGCATTCATCGAGGAGATGTTGAGGATTTTCCCCTTCTTTTCCTTGAGCATGTCTTTGGCGAATTCCTGGGTCGGGAGCAAGGTCCCGAGAAAGTTTAGATTGAAGACGAATTCGATCCCGGACTTATCAAGGTCGAAGAACGACTTGTACTTGCCTTCTAAATCCCCTTCGCCGGAGGTCTCGTTGTCCTGAGTCGCCTTGGGGCTATTGCCTCCGGCGCCATTGAGAAGGATCGTGCAGGGGCCGAAGTCTTTTTTGACTTCCTCATGGACTTTATCAAGGGCGTCCTTATCTAAGACATTGCAGGCGTAGCCTCTTGCTTTGCCTCCCTCTTCGCGGATAGATCGGGCGATCTCTTCGGCTTTCTCCCCGTTCAAATCGAGCAAAGCGACCTTCGCCCCGGCTTTGGCCAAAGCTTTGGAAAGGCATGAGCAAAGCACTCCGGCGGCGCCGGTGACGACGGCCACCTCTTTGCTCAGATCGACGTCAAGCGGCAAATCTTTCATTTGTTTTTCTCCTTTTCGGCCATTTCGACAAGGCCATTGACATAAGCGATCCCCAGGGCTCTGTCGTATAGCCCATATCCCGGGTTCCCCGTCTCGCCCCATATCTTCCTGCCGTGGTCAGGACGGACATATCCATCGAAGCCACTTTCGACGAGGATCTTCACGAAACGCGCCATATCGACGCTCCCGTCTTTGGAGATGTGGCCCGATTCGTGGAAAGAGCCTTTATCATCATCGACTTTGACGTTTCTGAGATGGGCGAATTTGATGCGGCCTTCTTTGGCGTATTTCTCCCCCATATGATAGACGTCGTTGCCTAAGCTTTCGGCGAGAGAGCCAAGGCAGAAGGTCATGCCGTTATGGGGATCTGGCACCGCGTCGAACATCGCGTCGAAGTCAGATTCGGTGGAGACGACGCGAGGAAGAGCGAACACATCCCACGGGGGATCGTCAGGATGGATGGCCATCTCGACTCCCGATTCGATGCAGGCAGGCATGATGCCTTTTAGGAAGTAAACGAGATTCTCTCTCAGCTTCTCGTGGCTCATCCCCTCGTATTCCTTCAGCAAGGAACGGAGCCCATCGGGGGTGTAGGACTCATCCCAGCCAGGGAGATGGAGGTTCTTCGGATCGAGCTTCTTGAATTCCTCCGCGTTATAGGAAAGGGAATAGGAGCCGTCTTCATTTTGATGGCTGAGGTTCGTCCTGATCCAATCGAAGACCGGCATGAAGTTGTAGCAGACGCATCTGACGCCGACTTCGCCAACCCTGCGGATATTCTCCGCGTAGGCTTCGATGAGCTCGTCGCGGTTGCTTTTGCCCAGCTTGATGTCCTCACTCACGGGAATCGATTCCACGACCTCGAAGGATAGCCCTGCCTTAGCGCAGCTTTCCTTTAGCTTCCTTAGCGATTCCCTGGGCCAGACCTCGCCTGGCTTCACCTCGTATACCGCGGTGACGATCGTGCTGAGATTCGGGATCTGACGGATGTAAGACAGGCGGATGGGGTCCTTCTCGCCATACCATCGGAAAGACATTTTCATAATCTTGACCTCTTCAAGGCTAATCTTAGACTAGGGGAAAGAAAGACCAAAGCGGAAAATGGGGAAAACGATTTTCGATAGATTGTAAGGACATTCCAATAGGCGCGGCGAGGCGCATTTTCAATAGGTTTCCCCATTTATTTAGCCAAATCGATAAAATTCACTTTCTAATTTAATAAGTTTGAAGGTTGCCTTATAGTAATGGAAAGGAGCAAAAAATGAGCGATTTCCCTATTAGAAGCGAGGCGCGTCTTGACTCGGAGAGGCATCCCTATCTCAAAGCCACCTTCCATCAAAGCTATCGCGACTTCATCGGTTACCACGGCCATACCTTCTGGGAGTTCTTTTTGGTCAGCAAAGGCTCCTATAAGCACAACTTCAATGGCCAGGAGGAAATCATAAGGCAAGGCGAGGCTTATCTCATCCGTCCCTGCGACCACCACGCGATCGGGCTCAACGAGGCCAATTCCTCCCGTCTGCTCGTCACCGTGACCATCGAGCATATGAAGGAAGCCTGCGCTTCCTTGTCCGAAGGCCTATACGAGGTCTTGATGAGCAAGAAAGCTTTGAAGTGCTCGCTTGCGGACCATCAGATCCGCAAGATCGTCGGGCTATGCTCCTATGTCCAGAAAGAGCTGAACGGAGATCCCAAGAAGCTTGAGCTTCCCACCTCTTTGCTGCTGTTCAATATCCTGAGCATGGTCATCGACCAGAATTACGCCTTCGACGCGAACAAGCCCGAATGGCTTTTGGAGATCATCCGCAAAATCCAAGACCCCGCCAACAAAGCCTGGCACGTCAGCGACGTCATGAGAAACGTCAACTACTCCCATTCCCACGTCTCGCGCTCCTTTCAGGAATACATGGGCTGTTCGATCGTCGACTACGTGAGCGAGGTCAAAATGCAGAACGCCGGGGATTTCCTCACTTACAGCGACATGACGGTCTATGAGATCTCTAACGCCCTCGGCTATAAGTCCCCCACCAATTTCTCCGCGGTCTTCAAAGCCGCCTATGGAACCTCTCCGGCCCAATATCGGAAAGCCAAGAAAAGCCAAAAGAAATCCGGCGAGGAGCCAAAAGACCTCTTCTAGAGAAAAAGCCATCTTCGGACGGCTTTTTTCTTAAGCCTCTTTTTGGAGCGAATTTTCGCCAAAGTTGGGCTAAAAGGGGAATTCCTCTTTACTTATAGGGTAGGAGGAAAAACAAATGGAGCAAAATCCCGAGCTGAGCAATGGGCTAACAAGCATTGAAGATGTATTGCATTTTGCTATACAACGTGGAATGCTTACCTCAAGTGAGGAAAACGCCATGCAGAAGAAGGAAGCAGCCATAACCGTGAGGATGAACCGTTGGGTCAAAGAGGAGGCAGAGAAAAGAATCTCGATGCTAGGCCTATCCGTCTCCACCCTCGTCAACGCCCTTTATCGCCAAATCGTCTACCACGGAGACATCCCTGAGGAAATGTTGAAGCTTGAAGACGAAACGAAGGAAATGAGCGAAGAGGAATTCGAGGCGATGATGAGCGAAAGCTTCTCCCAAAGCGAAAAAGGCGAGCTGATTGACGCAAGCGAGGCGATCGAAGAATTGTCAGGGATGTTCAAAACATGAGCTACCAAGTCAAATTGACGCCCGTCGCCTTCGCCGAGCTCTCGTCGATATTTCGTCGAATCGGAGCCCACTCCTTCTCAAGCAAAAGCAGAGCCGAGCGCGTCTCATCCATCTCCAAAGCGATTTTCTCCTTGGATGAGCTGCCCTACCGCTGCCCCTTGGCAGAAAACGAGCCGCTTCACTCCCAAGGAATCCGCAAAATGCCCGTTGAAGGCTATATCGTCTACTACAAGGTTAGCGAGGCGGAGAAAAGAGTGGAAATCCTTGCAATCACGCACGGAAGGCAAGACCAGGAGAAAATCCTGAAAAATATATTCGATAAACATCAAAGGTAAAGAAGAAAGAACCATGGCAAAGAAAGACTCAATCATCTCCGTAAGAATCGATCCGGAAATCAAGGAAAAGGCGGAAGCCATCCTCAGCAAAAGAGGCCTCAGCCACTCTTTCGTGCTTCATATGCTCTATGATCAGATTATCTTGACCAACGCAATCCCTTTTAGAATGTCTCTTCCAAAAGAAAGCAGCAAGAAGGCAAAGACAAAACAGGATTAGCCCTATTTCCAACGAATTTTCGCCAAAGTTGGGCTAAAAGGGGAATTCCTCTTTACTTATAGGGTAGGAGGAAAAACAAATGGAGCAAAATCCCGAGCTAAGAGAAATCCCAGCAAACACATTTCCTTTCAATAATGTGTTGCAAACAGCAGTACAAAGTGAAATGCTTACTTCGAAAGAGGCAAGCGTCATGTCAAAGAAAACAGCAACCGTATCCGTTAGAGTCATGCCATTCACGAAAAAGGAAGCCGAGGCGATCCTAGAGAAGCTAGGCATGCCTTTGTCCGTGGTTGTCGATGCGCTTTATCGTCAGATCATCCTCCAAGGAGACATCCCGTTTGAAATGCGAAACTTCGACTATGGGATCAAAGACGAGGGAGACATGAGCAAAGAAGAATTCGATTCGATGATGAAAGAAGGATTCGACCAGATAGAAAAAGGCGAAGTGGTCGACGCGAAAGAATTCTTCGAGGAGCTCAGGGAGGTTTGCAAGTCATGAGTTACAAGGTTGAGATGGCAAGCATTGTCTCCCGAAAAATCCTCTCGATTCTTAAAAACGTTGCTGATGGTTCGGCAAGCCTTAAAACAGCCGATGAATTATCCGCCAGATTCGAAAGAGCAATGCTCTCGTTGGGCGAGTTCCCCTATCGTTGCCCTTTGATTCAAAAAGAGCCATGGCGCTCCAAGGGAGTACGCAAGATGCCCATCAAGCCATATATTGCCTATTACAACGTCAACGAAAAGAAAAAGCTAGTCAGCGTGGGAGCGATTGGCCATTCCAGGCAAAACCAAACCGGCATATTGGAAGAGGCGTTCGGGATTTAGGACAAGCCTCTCCGCACACCAAAAAAGGAGGCATGAGCCATGAGCAAGAAAAGCGCAAACGTAACCGTGAGAATCGAGCCTGAAATCAAGACCCAAGCAGAAGAAATACTAACGAAAAAAGGGATGACCCCCACCATTCTCATCAACTTGCTATACGATCAAATCATATGCTGCAAAGGCATTCCATTTGGGATGCGGCTCTCAAAGGTAAAACCCATGAGGGAAGAGAAAAATAAAAACTAGCGAGAGAGCAGAATGCATTTAAGAGCACATTCATGGCAATAGAGGAATTTTTAGGCGACAAAGTCGATGCAACAATGTTGTAAAAGCCTTGATTTTTAGCGGGCTTTTTGAAGCTTTTGTTGCATCGACTCTGACCGAAATTGCATCGCGAAGCCCCTTTGGCAAAGGCCTCCAAGGAAAGGGGCTCTTCCTCCAAGGTGAAACAGGTTTTCTCCATGTAATGGTTATATGTCTTCAAGGAGGCGGCTATGTCTTCTTCTTTCAAGTCCCCTTACCATCGCTTCTCCTCCTTTAAGGCAAGCAAATTGTCGTACCTATGATTCTTCAAGGAAGGGGGATTCCGAATCGGCAATCCAAAACTGACCCACCCCTACCTCAAAAAGAAGCAGGCAAAAAAGGACTCAAGGCGGCCCGTTTTTCGCTTGGCGAATATCGATTCTGAATCAAATTAAGCAAAGCTATCAAAAATAGCGACCTGCCTAAGATTGCTTTCTCATCGCGAAAAGGCGCCGGCAAGAGGCCTTTCAACGTTCCGTCCCCAGATAAAGCGCCACGCTGTCGATGAGCATGCATTGCTCGTTATGAAGAACAATATCGGGGCATCTGGGATTATCGAATTTCGTCAACGCGTCGACGCGCCTAGAAAAGGCGGCCACCCTCTTCGACAGCTTGTTCTTTTTGTCTAGCTTCTCTAGCTCTGATTTAAGCGACTTGCTTTTCATGGATTCGATGAGGCGGCTATAAAAGGAAAGGACCGAGTCGAAGCCGACCTTCTTGGGGTCGAGCTCAAACCTTTCGACAAGCGTTGCGCCCTCCACGCTTTGCGAGGTGGTGAAAGCCATCTCAGGCACCTCGTCGCGGGCGATTTCAATCACCCCGTTCCTATCGACGTGGCTAAGCATCTCCTTAAGATACCTCTCCGCGGGCATGAACCCTTCGACGGTGAACACCTTGCTATTTTCCTTTAGGCTGTTTTTGGTTGTTTCTTTCATTTTTTTCTCCTCTCATAGGGATGGTTCGCGGGGCGATTTGGCCCGCTTATATCATAGCCATAGGGGCGTCCCGAAAAGTGGACAGACAAAAGCCTTGCCCTGAAAGCAAGGCAATAAGAGGGCTTGCGCCCCGCCCTAGTCGCCGATCTTGATTCTAGCCACCTTGCCCCAAGGGGGAGTGACTTCCTCGTTGTTGATCAGCCACAAGACCGGGATGCCTTCCGCCTCCGCTTCCTTCGGGAAAGGCGCGTAGCCATCGGTGAGGACGATGATGCTCGCGGGCTTCTTCTCCATCTTCTTCACATAGGCGAAGACGGAATGAAAGCTCGTCCCCCCTCCCCCGCGCGGCTTGATGACCTTCAGCTCTTCCTCGCTTGCGAAGGGAAGAGGCGGAACCACTGCGGCGTCGAAAAAGCCCAGCCACCCTTCCAGCTTTCCTCCGAATTGGTCGATGGCCCCTTTGATCTCGCTATAAGCCTGGGCGATCATCGCCTCAGACATCGAGGCGGAGGCATCGATCATGAAGAGGATGTCGCTCACCTCGAAATCCGTCTGGTTGAAATCAGGGAGGAGGAAGGGGGAATCGCCGAACCTGCGGTCAGGCGGAGAGAAGCTGTAGTCGCAGATCTCCTCCTGGACGAAGTCATTGAGAAGTATCCTCCAGTCGATCTGCGGATTCCTTAGCTCCTCTAGAAAGCGAGAGGCGAATTCAGGCAGATCGCCCGAAGCCCCGCGGAGAGAAATGGCTTCGGAGGCGTCGGCGAGGCGCTTATCCCAAAGATCCTTCAGCCTCTTGTCTTTTTGAACCGTCTCCCATTTGGAATGGTCATCGAAATTCTTCCCTTTTCCTGACGCGCCTCTTAGTCCCTTTTTCGTTTCAGCGCCGACAGGAAGCATCGCGTATACCTGCTCCGCGGTGAAATCCCTTCCTTCTTTGCCATTCGGCGTCTCATGGATCAAAGGCCCATAGCCGGCAAGGGAAATCGAAGACGGATCATTTCCTTTTGAGGCCAGGATAATCGAATTCACGACGATGTCGCAGGCGACGTTGAAAGCCTCATGATCCCTCCCCCCTTGGCGGAAGCAATGGCGCAAGGCCACATGGAGCACCTCGTGCATCAAGACGAAGTCGAGCTCGGAATCGCTTAAGAAGGAAAGGAAGGCCGGATTGAAGTAGATCTTCTTCGCGTCGGTGGAGGCGGTCTCTGTCTCCTCGCTTAAGGCAAGGCCCATATGCATCAAAAGCAAGCCGTAGAAGCCATGGTTGCACAAGAGCCTCATCCGCGCGAGAAGGAGGCGCCTAGCTAAACGCTTCTGCTCCTCCTTAGATAGAACCATTGAGCAAGGCTCCTTTGCTTTCGAGCCACTTCCTGAATTCGGGGAGCTTCATGAGCTTTTTCTTGTAGTCTGGCTCAAGATAGAGGTAATCCTTAAGCAGAGCCGCGCTGAAATCAGGGGGCAAACTGTCCGCATAGACGATGGAATTGGCGATTGCCTCCATGTCGTCTTTATGCTTTCTTGCGTAAGCGAGCATCGAGGAGATGAGCGCGTAAAGCGCGTCGCTCCTTTTCGGGCAACTTGGACGCTTGCCGGAGAAGATGTCCTCGATCTTCGGGAGGTCCTTATAGACTTTGGCCCAGGCGGAGAACTCGATTTCGGTCCCTTTCCCGACGAGCCCGGCGATGAAGGGGGACATCGCCTCGATGTCGGGGCTCACGCTGTTGAGGAGGGTGCTCACCATCTCCCAGGAACGGGGCGTGGGGAAAGCGAGGTCGTCCTGGGCGGAGTCGAATCCCAGCAGATAGTTCGGGCGGAAGCAGAGGAAGCCCACCACCTTCTCGTTGATTCCCTTCGCCACGGCCCATTCCTTCCAGGAGGCGAAGTCGCTTTCGATCTCGATATGGAGGAGGCGGTTTGCGAGGGCTTTCGGCATCTTATAGGCCACCGACTTGTCGCTCACCCTGTTTCCGGCGGCGATCACGATGCAGTTCTCGGGAAGCTTATGCTCCCCCACGACCCTGTCCAAGGTGATTTGGTAAGCGGCTGCCTGCACCGACTGAGGGGCAGCGGAGATCTCGTCGAGGAAGAGGATGTTGACAATCTCTTCGCCCGGGTCCATGTCAAAGATCGCTGGCTTCAGCCAAACGGCCAGGCTTTTCTCGGCGTTTGCCACGGGGATGCCTCTAAGATCGATGGGACTAAACAGCAGCAGGCGGACGTCTTTCACGACGACCCTTTTGCCCGTGCTCTTCTCGATTCCGGAAGCGATCTCCCTCACCCCTTGCGACTTGCCAACGCCGGGGGCTCCCCAAAGCATCACCGAGGGCATGCTTTTCAAAGGCAGCCCCTTCTTGATGATTTCGCTATAGGAATAAGCGAGCCTTTTTGCCATCTCCCCAACGCTCATGCTGGGGAGGTCATTCATCTTGGTTTCACTCATTTTCGTTCACTCCCAATTTCTTGTCTAGACGGGCAAGCTCAAGCTGCACGCTATCGATTTGCTCGGTGTAGTCCTCTTTTTTCGTTAGCTCCACCTTAAGCGAGGCTTCTCTAGCCCTCATCTTTTTGAGTTCCTTTTGAAGTTTTTTGAGCCTCTCAGGCAAGGCATCGAGATAGTTGTCGATGCGGATGAGGAGGCCTTTCTCCAAGACGCCTAGCTCCACGCGGTGCTTCCCCTCCTTCTCTAGATACACATAAGGCTTCTCTTTCATAAGATAGGCGGGGAGGATGAGAGAGAATCCGCGGTAGGTCGCGAGCTTTTTCTCCTGACTCTGCATGAGGTCGCTTTCCAGGCGCTTCGCAAGAAGCTCGCGGAGAGCTTTCCTTTCTTCGGTTTCCTTCTTCGTGAGTTTGCCTTCGTATAGGCGGGGGTTCTCTTTCTTCCAGGCTTCGTAGGAGGAAACGTCTTTTTCGGTCGCTTCGATTAGCTTTTTCGCGTTCAGGATCTTGCTGGGGAGCTGCCCCGCTTCCTTAAGCAAAGCCTCGCGCGACTCGAAGGCTTTCCTTTGCAAAGTCGCCAGGCGAGAAAGCTCGTTGGCGGCCTCCACCCTCTTCTTGACGAGGGGGTTTCCCACGGCGAGGGCCTTCACCTCGGCGTAGCTAAGCACGGTGTCTTCGATGTCGCTCCCGCTTCTAGCGGTCAAAGAGCCGGAAAGGAGGTCGGCGATGAAGCGCTGCTTGGTCTCTAATAGCTGCCAGGAATAGGCGTCGAAGCTTCCCTCGGTGATGTAGCGGTAAAGGAAGACCTTTTTGTTCGCATTCCCCGGGCGGAGGATCCTCCCCTCCCTCTGGGTCATGTCCGCCGGACGCCAGGGGATGTCGAGATGATGGAGGGCGATGAGGCGGTTCTGCACGTTCACGCCTAAGCCGAGCTTGAAGGTCGAGCCGATGAGGACGCGGGTCTCCCCGTTCCTCACTTTTTGGAAGAGCGCTTCCCTTTTCTTCTCCGTCCTCGCGTCGTGGATATAGGCGATTTCCTCTTCCCTCACCCCTTTCTCGACGAGGAGCCTTTTCAGCTCATCGTAGATGTTGAAGCGCGCTTTCGGGGTGGAGGTATCGCAGAAGATCAGCTGAGCGGCTTTGCTGGAGGAATAAGCGAAATAAAGCGAGGCGACGTTGGAGGCGCAGCTAGCGACTTTCCCTTCTTTGGGGAAAATGGCCTTCTCGTCGACGAGCCTAAGATCAAGCGCGGCTTTCCTGCCGTCGGTGGTGATCTTGAGCATGTTGTCCTCCTTCGGGCTCACAAGGCGTTTTCTCACCCTGTCCGCGCGCGTGGATATGGAAGCAAGATAAGCGGCGAAAGGATGGGTCTTTGGAAGAAGGGAATCGAGATAACCGTCGTGGCTTGGCAAGCAAGAGGGATTCTCCGTCTGATGGAAGTCCGCGATCTGGGCGAGAAGGGAGGTGAGCTCAGGGAGGTTATGGAATCTGGAGAAGCGCGTGGTGAGGCGATAAGAGCTCGTGTCCACGTCGATCTCGAATTGGGTGCTCTTCTCCGCGAACATGCCTATCCAAGCGTCGAAGCTAGCGAGGTCGAGCATCGCAAGCTCCCCGCTTTGAAGATAGCTTTGCATGATGAAGGCATCGGTGATTGAGTTCGTGATCGGAGTTCCGGTTGCAAGCACAACGCCCCTGCCGCCGTTCTTTCTTTGGATCATATGCACTTTCTCCATCATCTCAAGGCAATGCTTGGAGCCAGCGCTGCTGATGCCGAGCACCCTGCTCGTCTTCGTCTCCACGGGGACGTTTTTGAAATTATGGGCCTCATCCACGAAAAGGCGGTCCACCCCAAGGGAATCGAAGTAAATCTCCTCTTTTTCCAAAGAAGAGGCGTAACGGAGATCGGCGATTTCCTTCATAAGGCGCTTCTTCTCCCTGCGAAGAGAGGAGGCAAGCGCGGTTTTCTTCTTCAAAGCCTCCTCCACTTGCGCTAGCCTCTCCTCTTTCCTTTCCAGGCAATACCTCTTCGAAAGGGGGATCCTCTCAAAGCAGCTATAGGGAAGGAGAATCGCGTCGAAGTCCTCTTCCTTCATCCTTTTGAGGATATCTTGCCTCGCGGAAGGGACGAATTCCTTCGGGGAGACGACGAATAGCTTCGCCTCCGGGTACATCGAAAGGTAGATGCTTTTCCATTGGGCGAGGATGTCATTGGGGACGACGTACATGTTCTTCTTGCTCAGCCCCATCCTCCTCATCTCCTGGCCGCTTGCTATCATCACGTAGGTCTTCCCCGATCCCACGTCGTGGGCAAGCAAGGTATTCGGGGTGAAGATGATGCGCGCCACCGCGTCTTTCTGGTAAGGGTATAGGGTGACGTCCTTGCTCATTGAGGGGAAGGTCAAGAAGGAGCCGTCGAAGTTCCGCTTGATCAAGCAGGCGAAGCGCTCCTGGAAAATCGAGATGAGCCTTTGCTTCCTCTTCGCCTCGAGCCAGACCCATCTCTTGAACTCGTCGATGAGCTTCTTTTGCTTCTCGTTCGCGGCGATGGTCTCGTTTTTGTTGAGGATCCTTTTGACGACTTTCTTGCCCCCTTTGTAGGTCTTGAACTCGTCGTAGATGACGATGCTTTTCATGTTGAGGGTCCGCTCTAGGATCTCTGGCCCATTCATCCTGCGCGTCCCATAGGAGCTAGTGACTTTCACTTCGCAGCCATAACGGTTCTTATAAGGGATCTCCCAGGTTCCCCTTTGCTCGTCATGGAGGGTCTTATAGGCGGCGTAGACGCCGTTCCTATTGAAGGAATACCCATTCGCCTTGCCTTCTTTGTCGAAGACGTGGATCATGAAATCGTCGATGACGTCGGCAGGCACCCAGGGCGAGCCAAGGGTGATATAGATGTCATCGATGCTCAAAGAAGGAGGCAAAAGCCTGTCGATGGCCTTTAGATTATCCTCGAAGTAGCCGCCATATTTCTTGTTGGCCTCCTCCGCGGCTTTCCTTTTTCGTAGCAGATTCCCGGAAAGGTATTCCTCCGCGCTTTCCCAGCCTTTGTAGAAGCACTCTCCCCAGGTCAGGGGGTTTTGATAGATCGCCCCCTTCAAGGAGGAGATGACTTCCTTATAGGTCTTGCCTGAGATGGAGGAGATGTATTCGATGTCGACCTTGCCTAGATTGGCCAAGCTCAGGATCAGCCCATCCGAGGGCGTGTCGGCGTGCACCCCTTGGCTCCGCTCATCCGAATCGAAGGCGTTGCTCCAATCCAGGGGCAAGTCCATCGAGGTGACTTCTTTCACATGCTTCTCTTCCCTTCGCTTCTCTAGCGTCCCCGCGGGCAAAAGCTCCCCGGTCTCCTCGTCAAGCTCAAATCCGTAAAGCGCCCCGAACGGCTTCCGCGCCTTGCTCTGTATTTTTTCGTTCAGTCTCATATCGTTCATTTTCTTCCCTCCAAACACATTCTAGAGAACCTGATGTCCCATAAATCGGACACGTCGCCAAAAGGCGCCGAACCATGAAAAACAATGCCTCTTTCTGGGGGATCGCCCTCATTTCCAGATAAAGTCGTTTTAGCGTATCCCTAATAGCAGGCGCCTTCGCGCCGCGATGGTTTCAATTCGCCCCGGTTATCAAAAAATGTGTGAAAGATTGTGAAAGAAATAGTCAGGAGGGGCGATTATGAACGAAAACGCAGAAAATCCACTT
>CAVECL010000017.1:0-36487 GCA_963614595.1 Parasutterella excrementihominis
AGCGCGCTGCCGAGCTCTTTTCTTTTATGGGCCCCCAGGCCCTTTTTTCGTATCTTGAGGAGTATACTTCCTGTTATGAAATGGACTTATTTAGGATCAAGCAAGGAAACGAATCACCGCTTTCTTAATTTTTATGTGATGCATTATGAGGTCGATAGTGGCACGGCCAAAAAACCTTATGATTATTTTTTGGCTTCTAGGAATGAAAAAGAGGAAGAGCTTAGGGCCTCCACTCATGATATCCATAGACCCGATGCCGTTTTGATTGGCGCCTATCTTCTCAAAGAAGGAAACATATATTTCTTATTGGAGAAGCAGTTCAGACCTGCTTTGAATCGTTACGTCTATGCTTTTCCGGCAGGGCTTATGGACAAAGAAGACAAAGACGAGATTATCGCCGCAAAACGCGAGGCAAAAGAGGAAACTGGCTTCGAGATTGAGAATGTTGTGAAGCTTCTCCCTCCCTCCCCCACGAGCGAAGGCATGTCCGATGAATGCAACTCCGTTGTCTGCTGCAGGTTGAAAGAACGTGGGAATTGCGCGAAAGAAGAGTTCGAAGACATTGATTCAAGGCTATACTCGGAAACGGAAGTTTATTCTTTGCTTAACGATCGGAATGTTCTTTTCTCCAATTCGGCGAGGCTTTTGTTGCTGCTTTTGCTGGAAAGATACGGAAAAACCCCGCAAAAGCCCTCTTTTTAAGATTGCCTTCTCAAAATTTGCGATGGGGCTCATATCGTGGGATAATTAGCCACACCTTTTAGGTGTGCTTTAGTATGAACATTGACCAAAAAACCCAATATGGCGGCATCGACATTTCGATGAATGCAATCGCGACCGTGGCCCATAAAGCCGCCTCGTCGTGCTATGGAGTTTTGGGGCTTGGCTCTAGGACGAATTCCTGGATGGATAAAGTCCAGATCCTTTTGAAAGACGAAGACTATGTCAAAGGCGTCTATGCGAGAAAGAGCAAAAAAGGCTACGAAGTCGATATTTATATCGTTTGCGCTTATGGGGTTAAGCTCACCGAAGTGGCTTCTGAAGTCCAAAAAATGGTCAAATACGAACTCGAAAAAACGTTTGGGATGAAGTTCCCGAAAATCAATATTTACGTTCAAGACCTTAAAGAGATTTGACAATCATGAAGACTATCAATGCCGCCATCCTGAAACAAATGTACATTTCAGGGGCGAATAACTTATTTAATCATTATCCTGAAGTTGACCAGCTTAACGTTTTCCCCGTGCCTGATGGAGATACGGGGATGAACATGAACCTCACGGCGACAAGCGGGGCCAAAGAGATTCAAAACAGGGAATTTGAAACCGTTGGGGAACTTGCCTCCGCTTTTTCCAAAGGCCTTCTTATGGGCGCTAGAGGCAATTCCGGCGTCATTTCGAGCCAAATCTTCCGCGGATTTGCCGAAGCTCTTAAGGGCAAGACGAAGATTGGCGTGCTTGAGCTTTCCGAAGCTTTCGTGAAAGCGAAAGAAGTGGCGTACAAGGCCGTCATGAAGCCTGTCGAAGGCACGATTTTGACGGTCATCCGCGAATCTAGCGCCGCTTTGGAAGATTATGTTCGCTCTACCACCTCCATCGAGGATGCGATGGATTACTTATTGAAGGAAGCTCGCCTTTCTTTGGAACACACCCCTGAGCTTCTTCCGGTCTTGAAGGAAGTCGGCGTCGTCGATTCGGGCGGAGCAGGCCTTGTTTACATTCTTGAAGGCATGGACGAGGCGGTTCATGGCAAAGTGGTCGAACGCAAAGAGCTTTCCGAACGCATTGAGAATAATGTCTCGCCTTATGCCGGCGCAAAGCTTTCCGAAGACGAAGAAGGATATGGCTATTGCACCCAGTTCATTGTCCGCCTCGGCAACAAAGAAGACGGCAAGAAACCCTTTAGGGAAAGCGCGTTTAAAAAATACCTGCAAGACCATGGGAAATCCGTCGTCATGGTGCAGGATGACGACATCGTGAAGGTCCACGTCCATACTTTGACGCCCGGCAATATGCTCAATTACGCACAGCAATTCGGCGAGTTCGTGACCATTGTCATCGAGAATATGTCCGAAGAGCACAAAAACATCGAGCACGGGATGATCGCTTATGATTCCAACAATTCTTTGAAACGCGAAGACGATAAGAAAGAAGCCCCTGAAGCGGCGGAGGACAATACTCCCCTGCAAGACTTCGGTTTAGTAGCGGTCAGCTCCGGCGAAGGATTGGATGAGCTTTTCAAGGAGCTTGGCGTCAACGTTTTGGTCTCTGGCGGCCAAACGATGAACCCGAGCACGGAAGATTTCGTGAATGCGATCAAGAAAGCCCATGCGAAGAACGTTTTCATTTTGCCCAATAACTCCAATATCGTTTTGGCGGCCACCCAAGCCTGCGATGTTTATGAGGATGGCGAAGTGAATGCGAAAGTCGTCCCCAGCAAAACCATCCCGCAGGGATTGACCGCGGCGATGCGCATCAATCCCGATAGCGACCCAAATGAAATCTTCGAGGATATGAAAAGCGCCCTTAAGGACGTGAAATCCGGTTCGGTGACCTACGCGATAAAAGACACGGACATCGATGGCGTCCACGTGACAAAAGACTATTACATGGCAATGGAAGACAAGAAAATCGTCTCCTGCGTCAAAGACAAGTTCCAAGCTTTGATGGATCTCTTAGACTATCTTGTGAGCGAAACCGTCTCTTCCTTGATCCTATTGATCGGCAAGGACGTCAGCGAAGAAGAGGAAGAGAAGATCAATGCCTTGGTTAGCGAAAAACTCGGCGATCGCGTCGACGCGATGATCAGCCGAGGCAATCAACCCGTTTATTCCTTCCTTGTCGGAGTTGAATAATCCAAGACAAAACGGCCATGAGCCGTTTTTTCTTTCCCTCTCTTGCCTTAAAATTTCTTTATGGAGCTTTTAACGGGGTCAAAACGCATCGCCTCCTTTCTGAAGGAAATGGGCGTGTTCGAGCCCGAAGATGTGCTAAACCATTTGCCCCGTCGTTATGACTCGTTTCTTTACACCCCTCCTGAAAAGCTGATTCGCCTGCAAGACAAGGAAAAGGCTGTGATTTATGGCAAGGTCATTGGTGCCCCAAGGACCCTTAGATTCGCGAAAGTCACATCCACCCAGTTTATCTTCGAATCCGACAACGGCCAGCAGTTTAAAGTCGTTGCCTGGAACCGTTCTTATTTGGCTAAGTATCTTGGCGAAGCGGAAGCTTTCACCATAAAAGCCAGTTATGACGCTTCTAGACATGAGATGAATCTCATCTCCATCAAAAAAGGAAGGATCCCTGAAGAGGAAGCATTCGTCCCTTGTTACTCGTTGCCTGAAGGCTATCCAGAGCATCTGTTTCGTGAGCTGGTTTTAAAGTGCTTCGAAAAGAAAAAAGGTCAGATTCGTGATCTTTTGCCGCCGTATTACCGAAAGAAATATCGTCTTCTTAGCAGAGAAGAGGCTTTGCGTCGATGCCATTTTCCCCGTTCGGAAGAAGATATCCACCAAGGGAGACGGGCTTTGAAATATGAGGAAGCCCTTCTTTTCTGCTTGAAGAACGCGCTTATTCGCAAAGCCAATCAGGCCTATGTTTTCTCCGCGAAGCAAAAAACGGACCGTCAGGCGCTGAGGGACTTCGTTCGCTCGCTTCCTTATCCTTTGACCTCCTCGCAAAAGAAGGCGATTGCTGAAAGCCTGGATGATATGGAAAAGCCTAGCTTGATGTATCGTTTGCTCCAAGGCGATGTCGGCTCAGGCAAGACCATGGTTGCCTCCCTCTTGCTTTTCGCTAACGCCACTCGCCATTCTCAAGGCGCCATGATGGCCCCTACTGAAACTTTGGCTAAACAGCATTACGAGAGTTTGAAAGCCTTCTTTTCGTCTACTCCTTATCACGTCGTTTTGCTTTCAGGAGAAATCAAGGGTGCGGAAAGAAAAGAGGCTTTAGCGAAAATCGCTTCCGGCGAAGCTTCGATTGTGGTGGGCACCCATTCTTTGTTTTCCGTTGACGTCCATTACAAAGCGCTAGGCTTGGCCATCATCGATGAGCAGCACAAGTTCGGGGTGAACCAAAGAGCCCTTCTGCAGGAAAAAGGGGACTCTTGCGACCTTTTGCTGATGTCAGCCACGCCGATCCCGAGGACTTTATCTCTTTCTTTATATGGCGATTTGGACGTATCCGTTCTTACGGAATTCCCTTGTGGGGAAAAGCATATCGAAACTAGAGCCCTTCCCTTATCTTCAAAAATGCCTTTCAGGGCCTGCAGAAAAGCCTTGGAGGCAGGGCGAGAAGTTTATGTCGTGACCCCCCAAATCGAAGGGGATGACCTTAGCTCAGTCAAAAACGTCTTTGGACTTTATGAAAAAGAGTTTCCAGGAAAAGCGGTCATGCTCCACGGGGCCATGGATGAGGAAGAAAAAGAAGCCGCTATCCTTTCGTTTAAGACGGGCTTGTGCCCAATCCTCATCGCCACGAGCGTGGTGGAAGTCGGCATCGACGTCAAAAACGCTTCTTTGATGATCATCTATGAAGCCTCCCATTTTGCTTTGTCTTCTTTGCATCAATTGAGGGGTCGCGTTGGAAGAGACGGCAAGGGAGCTTTATGCTTGCTTTTGGACAATCAAAAGGAAGAAAACGCGGCGATGAAAATCCAAACGATGGTAGACACCCTCGATGGTTTTAGAATCGCCGAGGAAGATCTTAAGATGCGCGGCCCTGGGACTTGGGCAGGCATCAAGCAAAGCGGCCTTCCAGACTTCTTGTTCCTCAATCTGATCGACGACTCCGCAATCCTTTCCTGCGCGAGGGAAGACGCGAAGGAAATCCTTCAAAATCCCAGCCGAGAAGGCAATTCTTCCCTTATTAGGGAAGTCGAAAGGGATTTGGAGGGAATTTCTTTGGCTTAGCGCACCAAGAGAACCGTGTTTTAGTCTATACTTACACCCGTGAGCAGCGAGTACATGGATCTATATCGCTCCTTCCAGATCCTTCCCCACAACGAGGAGCTCTATCGCCTTGCCTTCACTCATTCTTCTTACAACGGAATGGCGGGCACGAGGCACCAGGATTACGAACGCCTGGAGTTTTTGGGCGACTCGATCGTCGGCTTTGTTACAAGCGACCTTTGCTATCATCTTCACCCCGACATGGAGCAAGGCGATCTTTCGATTTTGAGAGCGCAGTTCATCCGCACCGAATCTGAGGCGAATTACTGCAAAAAACTCGGCTTGGATAAATACATAAAAGTCGGTGCGAGCTTTGCGAAAAGCGCTAAGCAGAGCACTTCTTTGCTTGAGGACGTCTTTGAGTCTTTCATCGGGGCCGTATACCTGGATCAAGGGTTGGAATTCACCTATCGTATGGTGAGAAACATTTTCGAAGACGACATCCGCAACGCGAAGATCAACGTCACCATCAACCCGAAAAGCGCTCTTCAAGAAGCGATGCAGGCTGAAAGCAAAGTGAGCGTTACTTATCGCATCCTGGGCGAGACGGGATCCGGCGAAGAGAAACGTTTCCTTGCAGGCGTTTATTTCGAAGGCAATGAGATTGGCCGAGGCGAAGGCAGGAACAAGAAGGCCGCGGAAACGCAGGCCGCCGCAAGCGCCCTTGCGAAATTATCGATTCCTAAGGAACGTTGAATATGGGTTTATTCTCTTTTTTAAAAAACAAATTCGGCAAGAAAAACGACGACGTTAAAACCGAGGAGACGAAGGCAGAAGAGAAGTCTTTGGATTCTTATTCCAAAGGCATGGAGAAAAGCCGCAAGAACTTCGCTTCCAAGCTTGATGAACTTTCGAAACGCTACGCGAAGGTCAATGAGGAATATTTTGAAGAGCTTGAGCAGATCTTGATCGAAAGCGACGTAGGGGTCGAACTTTCCCTTCGCCTTATCGAAGAACTTCTTGATGAGACGGGAAAACAAAAGATCAGCGAGCCGAAAGCCATCAACGAATTGCTCGTCGATAAGATGTTTGTCGGCTACGCAACCAGCGGCGAATCCATTCAAAATGAGCTTCATTTCCAAAAAGAAGGCGTGACCGTATTGCTTGTTTGCGGCGTCAATGGCGTTGGGAAGACCACGACGATCGCTAAACTTGCCTATCGTTACATTCACCAAGGAAAGAAGGTTTTGCTCGTGGCGGGCGATACGTTTCGCGCAGGCGCGGTGGAGCAGCTCAAAACCTGGGCGAGTCGCCTGGATTGCCCGATCATCACCGGGAAGCCTGATAGCGATCCCGCTTCCGTAGCCTACGAAGGGGCGGTTTATGCAAAGGCAAATGGCATCGATCTCATGATCGTTGATACCGCGGGCAGACAGCAAACAAAAGCCAACCTCATGCAGGAGCTTTCTAAAATCTCCCGTGTGCTTTCCAAAGAGATTCCAAATGCCCCGCACGAAGCTTTCTTGGTTTTAGACGCGACCACCGGGCAAAACGGGGTCCTTCAAGCCTCTTCGTTCAAGGACGCCTGTCCTCTTACTGGCATTGTTGTCACCAAGATGGACGGCACCTCAAAAGGGGGAATCATCCTTTCGATCCGCGACACCTTTGGATTGCCCGTTCGCTTCATTGGCTTAGGCGAGAAAATGGAGGACTTGCAGGAGTTTGACCTCGATAAGTACCTCTATGGCTTGCTGCTAGGAGAAAAAGGCAATGAATGAAGACGCCCTTTCTTCTCGTGACCGCGTTGTTTCTCTTTTAGAGACCTATGAAGCCTTGCTGACGGAGAAACAGCGCGAGATCATGGATGACTACTACCGTTTCGATCTTTCTCTTG
Source organism: Parasutterella excrementihominis (assembly GCA_963614595.1). Classification (GTDB taxonomy): domain Bacteria; phylum Bacillota_I; class Bacilli_A; order RFN20; family CAG-826; genus Alloenteromonas. The sequence goes on from CAVECL010000017.1 coordinate 6,786, forward strand.
GCGAGGTCTCCTCTTCCCGTGAAATCTCGCGCGCCGGAGTCTATGACACGATAAAGAAATCCATTGATAAGCTAGAAGAGTATGAGGCAAAACTGCAGCTGATCCAGAAAAAAGCCTCGCTTTGCAGGGATATAGAAAAAATCGAAGCAGAAAAAGACGAAGAAAAGATTCTTGAAGGATATCGGAATCTTGGAAAGGAACTAACCCATGGCATTTGAATCACTTAGCGATCGTTTCTCTTCCATATTCAAAAAGATGAGAGGGCAAACGACTCTCACCGAGAAGAACATGGACGACATGCTCAAGGAGATTCGCGTCGCTTTGCTTGAAGCGGACGTGAACTTCAAAGTCGTCAAAAACTTCATCAACGACATTAAAGAGAAAGCGGTGGGGGCTGAGGTCTTTAAGAAGGTCAATCCATCTCAGATGGTTGTTAAAATCGTTCACGATGAGATTCAAGAGCTTTTAGGCGCCGACCAAACCGAGCTTCATTTGAATTCCAACCTCACGACCATTATGCTCGTTGGCTTGCAGGGAACCGGCAAGACGACGACTGCGGGCAAGCTCGCCAATCTTTTCAAGAACAAGCAGAACAAAAAGGTCATGCTCGGGGCTCTTGACGTATATCGTCCGGCGGCCATTGATCAGCTCCATCAACTTGCCGACCAACTTGGCATTGAATTCTTCTCCATGGGTACCGAAAATCCCGTGAAGATCGCAAAAGCCGCACAGCAGAAGGCAAGAGAAAGCGGAATCGACATCTTGATTCTCGATACCGCTGGCCGTTTGCAGATTGACGAAGGCCTTATGGAAGAGCTTCAGAACATCAACCACGAAGTTCATCCCGATGAGGTTTTGCTCCTTGTGGATGCCGCGTCTGGTCAAGACGCCGTTAATGTCGCAAACGCCTTCAACAAAGACCTTCACCTCACGGGCGTCATCATGTCCAAGCTCGATGGCGACGCTAGAGGCGGCGCGGCTTTATCGATCAAGTATTTGACGGGCCTCCCGATTAAGTTCGCCGGCGTCGGCGAAAAGATGGAAGATCTTGAGGTATTCCATCCTGACCGCATGGCGGACCGCATCCTCGGCATGGGCGATATCGTCACTCTCGTCGAAAAAGCAAAAGAAACCATTGACGAGAAGGAAGCCGAAAAGGCCGCGAAAAAGATGATGGATGGCGAATTCACCCTTGAGGATATGCTCAAGCAGATGAAGCAAGTCCAGAAAATCGGATCCATCGGGGCGATTGCTAAGTTAATCCCCGGCATGCCAAAGCTTACGGATGAGCAAAAGGCCGCGGCTGAAAGGGAAATGAAAGTCTTCGAGGCGGTCATTAATTCCATGACCCCTTATGAAAGGAGACATCCCGAAACGCTTCGCTACTCCCATAAGAACCGTATTGCGAAAGGTTCTGGCCTCACCAATGCGGACATCAATCGCGTCATCCGCAAATACGACCAGTCCAAAGAGATGATGAAACAGATGAAACAATACCAGAAGTCCGGGAAGATGCCCAAGAACTTTGGCGGATATCGTTAATGGATGTAAGGCGGGCAAAGATGCTCACCTTTGATTTTTATAAGAAAAGGAGATTGTTATGGCTGAAGAAATTCTCTACCGTCCTCGTGAGTTGTTTCAAACTCAACTGAAAGACGCTTACCACAAAACCGCGGTGGAATATTTTGATGAGCTAACCAAGGAATCGAAGGTTAGCCCGGAGAAAAACGCGGAACACGTCAAAGAATACAAAAAAAGCCTGGAGGAAGAAAAAGAGCTTCAGAAAAGCGCCTCTTCCGCAAAAGGATTGAAGGTTTTCGTCATCGTCATGATGATTCTTCTCTTCGTTGTCGGAACCATCGTTCTTGTGGTCGGTATTTTGAATGCCGCCTTTCTTTGGTTCCTCATTCTCATTGGGATTGTAGCCATCGTAAGTGGAATTGTTCTGGCGGTCGTTCTTGCCAAAAAGATCTCCGCAATGGTGAATGAAAGGGAAAAAGCCCTGCAAAAAGCCCACGAAAGAGCAGAAAACGCTTTGAAAGTTTGCTATGCGGATATGGCCCCTCTTAATGCTTCCTTTGACTGGAACGTCCCTTGCGCCGTTATGGAAAAGTCCACGCCAATCATTGATTTGGACCCCACGTTCACCCCAGAGCGTTTCTGCTATCTTCGCGATAAGTTTGGTTTCCAAGAAGAAACCGACCCGCACGTGACTGTTTTGGGCGCGGTTTCCGGCAATATCCAAGGCAACCCGTTCATCGTGGAGAAAATCCTGACCGAGCACACCAAAGATAAAGCTTATACCGGTTCTATCACGATCACTTGGACGACCACCTATCGCGATAAGAACGGAACCCACACGAGAACCCATTCGCAGACATTAACCGCGACAATCACCCGTCCCGCGCCTTTCTACCATACGGATGTTCGATTGATTTACGGAAATGAGGCGGCTCCTAGGCTTCACTTCTCCCGCGTCCCTTATGGCGCGGATAAGTTGAGCGAAAAGGAAAGAGACAAGGCCGCGGCTAAAGGGATGAAAGAAATCCTTTCCCTTTCTGAATCTCAGCTCAAAAAAGGCGCTAAGCACGTCATTACCCCGATGGGCAATGATCATTTCGATGTTTTCTTCGGTGCGACGGACCGCGATGACGAAGCCCAGTTCCGTTTGCTTTTCACGCCTCTTGCCCAAAAGAACATTCTAGACCTCATTGAAAACTCCTCTCCTTATGGCGACGACTTCGTGATGGTGAAAGACGGAATGGTGAATTCCATCGCCTCAGCGCACTCCCAAGGATTCGATTATTCGGCTAATCCAGAATCTTTCACTGGCTATGACTGGGCGGACATGAAAGCCAACTTCGTGACGTACTGCGACACTTATATCCGCTCCTTGTTCTTCGATTTGGCTCCACTTCTTTCCATTCCCTTATATCAAATGCATAAACCCCATGAATATATTTATCAGGGTTTTGCGTCGAATTTGACTTCATTTGAGCATGAAATCATGGCAAATGGCATGGCGCCTTCTTGTTTCCGTCCCGAAAAAGCCGGGGAGGATCTTCCTTTGATTATTAAGGAGATCAGCTCCAAAAAGGTTGGCGAAACTGACGAGGTCCTTCTCTCGGCCTATTCCTTCAAAGAGACTCCGATGGTTGAGAACGTCACCAAGATGGGCGGCGACGGCCATTTGCACACTATCCCCGTTCACTGGATCAAATACGATCTCGTTAAGAAGGAGACTTCCATTGGCGTGAAAAACGTCGGTGGGACCCGCAAAGACTTCCTTAAGAACGAAAGCGCAGGATCTCTGGGCGTTTCTAACCCCTATTTCGAACGTGGCTTGCTTGCTTTTGTTCTTGCAAAAGGCGCGCTTTCCGCAAACGATGATTCCCGCATAGGAAATCTTTTCACAAAGTCTAAAACGGACGATAATAAGAGCGTCCAAAGTTCCAAGGAGGAATAATTTATGGCAAACGAATTAGACGAAATGACTGGCCCAGTCAATGAAGCGGGCCGTGACGTGCATGTCATCGATAAGCAGGTTCCTGTTAAGGTCGATTGGAAGAGCACCCTTTTCCAGATAGTCCTTTGGTGCCTTGGCATCATCCCCGGCATCATCTTCGCTATTATGAAAATCAACGCGAGAAGCTATCTCCAACAGCTTCAGCAGAAAATCCAACACGATGCCTCTACGATTGATAACTATCAGACTCAAAGAGTCGTTATCCTTCAGAATGCCGCAAAGCTTCTTGAAAAGTCCGTTGATCTTGATAAGTCGACCTTCACTGAGATCGCCAAATATCGTTCTGGCAATATGAGCGATACCGATCGTAATGAACTTCAGAGCAAACTCGAGAACATCTCCAACAAGATCAACATCGCTTTCGAGAACTACCCTGATCTTAAATCTCATCAGACCATTGCGGATTGCATGCAGCAAAACTCCTATCTCCAGCAGGAAATCACCGCTGCCCGCGAGGCTTATAATGACACCGTCATGCAGTGGAACACCGTGATCTTCCAGTGGCCGACTAAAATGATCGTTGCCGCCAAAGCTGGTTACACCACTCGTATTCCTTTCATCGCTTCTAAAGAGATTAAAGAAAAGAGCGAATCCGTTCTCTTCTAATTGGAAGACGGGCAAAACTAAAAGGTCACCGCGCGGTGACCTTTTAATGTTTCATGAATTTTTTGCCTTTTTCCAAGGCTTGGGTTTCCCATTTTGGCGTTTCGCCTGAATCATATTCAGCGAGAAGTTTTTTGTCTTGCTTGGATAGGTTCAGCTGGTTGAATAAGTCAGGGCGATGCTCCCTTGTCAGAGCCAAGGACTGCTTTCTTCTCCATTTCATGATGGCTTCGTGGTTGCCACAATAGAGAATATCTGGGACAGTCATGCCTTCGTATTCGTAAGGTTCGGTGTATTGAGGGTATTCCAAGAGATTGTCGTTGAAAGATTCATCCGTCAGGGATTCTTGGGTGATGGCCCCATCTAACAAACGGATAACGGAATCCGCGATTGCCATCGCGGGAATCTCTCCACCAGTTAAGATGTAATCCCCAATGGAAATGAGTTCATCACAATAGGAATTCACGCGTTCGTCAATCCCTTCATAATGGCCGCAAATAATCACTAAATCATCTAAAAGAGCGAACTTTTGCGCGGTTTTTTCGTCATAGGTATGCCCTCTAGGAGACATTAAAACAACATGAGAAGCAGGGGTTTTGTTCGCGTTTAAGGCATCCACTATTGGCTGGCATTTTTCAATCAGGCCAGCTCCACCCCCAATGGGCGGAGTGTCGGTTCTGCCATATTTGTCTTTCGTGTAGTCGCGGATATTGACGATCTTTATGCTGGCCACCCCTTTCCCCAAAGCGCGTTTCATGATGGAATTCGTCGTGAAACCAACGAACATCTCGGGGAAAAGGGTAAGAATGGTAATGTTCATAGCAAACCAGGAATCACGTGGATGACGACTTTTTTCTTCGCTGTGTCGACTTCCTTAATGAATTCATTCACGAAGGGAACGAAAAAATCTTTTTGCTCTTCTCTTTTCACGCGGATGGTCCAAGTAGGGGAATAAGAGAAAACATCTTTGATCTCGCCTAGAACTTGATTGGTTTCGTCATCATAAACATCGCAGCCAATAAGGTCGGCGATGCGGTAATGATCCTCTGGGATAGGCGCATCTTCCTTATTGATGTCCAACTCCCATTTTACGAAGTTCTCCGCCTCGTCAATGGTGGGAATTTCCTCAAAACCAAGAATAAGGATATCGCCCTTCATACGGACAAAATTAAGGGTTACATCCTTTTTTTCGTCCGTTTTTGGATTATGCAGAGTTAGTTTCCTTCTAAGCTGGAAACGTTCCTTCGGGAAGGAAGTTAGGGAAAAGCAACGAAACTGGCCTTTAAGGCCGTGAGTGCTTAATAATTTTGCAATTGTTACGTATTCCATTTTAGAAAGAAACGGCGGGAATTACTTCCCGTCGTCCTCCTGATTGTCTTTCTTTTCTTCGCTGAAGCTCTCGAATTTGAGATGGATTCTGGTGTTGGTATCATCCGCTTTCGAGGCGATGCCAATCACTTCGCGAAGAGCGTTGGCGACGGCGCCGTGCTTGCCGATAAGGCGAGCGGTGTCCGCGTCTTCCGCAACGATTAAGACGGTCACGTTGCGGTCGTTTCCGCCGGGGAGCTCGCGAATCATGATTGATTCGGGGTTCTCGACGAGGGAGTCAATGATGGGGTGGAGCAGAGCTGCGTAATCCCTTTCCATCCTTATTTGTCCTCTTTCTTGACTTTGCTTTCGGCAAACTTGGTCATGATGCCTTTGCGGCTAAGCATGGCACGGACGGAATCAGAAGGAATCGCGCCGTTTTTGAGCCATTTCATGGCAAGTTCTTCGTTGATGTCGGCGCTGTCGATGCCATTCGCAGGATCGTAGGTGCCAATTTGCTCAATGTAGCGCCCATCACGAGCGAAGCGAGAGTCAGCAGCGACGATACGGTAGAAGGGGTCTTTGTGACGACCGATGCGGGTCAACCTGATTTTAACAGACATGTTTGTTTTCTCCTTTACGGGGTGTAGTGTAGAAGTCTCCTTCATGAGTGTCAAGCAAAAAAACTTAACATGCTTTTCCTTCTTGCTTCCCCTACGGGGCGAGAGTATATTTCATCTTGCGTCGCAAGACGTTACGCAGGCTCCGCTGTCCCCGTCACGGATTATGAACCTGAAGTGAAACCAAAAAGCTGAGAAAAGGAGGTAACCTCATGAACAATCAACTCGTGAAAGAAATTACCGCCCGTCAGCTGCGCCATGACATTCCCGACTTCAGCTCCGGCGACACCGTTCGTGTGTACGTCCGCATCGTTGAAGGCAAAAAGGAACGTCTTCAGATCTTTGAAGGTGTTGTGATGCAACGCCGCGGTGGTGGAATCGCTGAGACCTTCACCGTTAGAAAGATCTCGTCTGGGATCGGTGTGGAACGCACCTGGGCCATCAATGCCCCCTCGATCGCAAAGATCGAAGTTGTCCGTAAGGGCAAGGTCCGCCGCAATAAGATCACCTATATGCGCAAGCTCTCTGGCAAAGCCGCTCGTATCAAAGAAGAGCAGTGATTTGTTGGTCTTTAATTATCAAGTGACGAGGCCCCTGAGAAGGGGCTTTTTATGTGTCGTCAGAGAAGAAGGAGCGGTGTGCCAGCGGTTTTACGCTTATCTTATTAATAAGGATTTTTCATCATCAAATCCCCCTGTGTTATTTTCCCTCTTTTATTTCGACAAAATATTGGTGCATTGACTCCGCCCTGCTGTAGGGACTTGGATACCCATCGTGGACAAGGGGGCCTCCCGTTCTTCTTGCCAGTCTTTGCCCCCGGGTTATACATGGTTCAATTGCAAAGTGTTTCCCGCGAGACTGCCGTCAGGCTGCGCCTCAGGGCTTTAGCGATTTCTTTGGTTCTTTTCAAAAAGTGATCATGTTGATGCATGCCTTGCGCTGGTCGAAGGCGAGGCGTGCCCACTTTTTTTGCGTCATGAGGCGATTGTCCTTTCTTCTCTTCGATTTGCAACGCAAGGAGGCCGGGATTTTTAACTGCAAAGGTTTATCAGCCTTAATGCGGCTTCTTGCTAGGAAGTCGCGTTAACTACTAGAACTGATATTGATTATTAAAGTTGAGAGTGATTTTCCCAATAGGATTGTTTAAAAAGAGGGCAATACCTATAATTTCCCCTGTTCTATGCCTGACGAATATCTTGAGACAAAAGGGGAACTAACCGGGGACTTGACTCCGAAACAAAAGCGGAAAAAACGCCGCTGGTGGGATATAGCCATCGAGGTTTTGATAATCGGCGTTATTGGCTGCATTGTCGCCGTTTCGGCGAACGTCCTTTATCTAAAATGCGCTTATGGATATGCTTTCTTCGTCGATGGGACATCGATGTATCCGGCCCTGAATGGAGACGCGCTTAAACTAGAGAAAGACGGCAGCTATTCCAAGGTCAACTGGTCTTCCGGTCAACAAAAGGAAGGCGACTACGTGGACTATGGCTGGGCGAAAATGGGCGAAAAAGGAATTGCTGAACTTGAGCGTTTTGACATTGTTATCACCTATTACTCCAAAGATATGGAGCAACAAAAAGACGGGGCTTTTGCGCCGAAAAGTGGCGCTTCCCTTAAAGTTAAACGCCTTATCGCATTCCCAGGGGAGACGGTTCAACTCACGCCGGACTTGGATAAAGATCAGCCCTATATAGGCGAGGGTGATGAAAAAAAGGCCAATTTAACGACTCCCTGGGGCACTTTGACCATCACTAGCGCTACAGGCGAAGTTTCCACGTACCCCTCTTTCTATACATTCGATGATTATCCGGATGTCAACGGGAAAAAATACCGCGACATCATTACCGCGGACAAACAAACGTATGGACCCGTTACGATGGCGGAGAACCAATACTTCGTCATGGGGGACAACCGCGCTTCGACCTTCTCGGAAGATTGCCGATCCGATAAAAACAAAGTCTACGATTATTGCTTACAAGGAAAGGCTTATTTAATCACGTCTCTTCGAAAGCTGAAAAAGACGGATGATGGATACGCGCCGGAGTTTGCAATCGACAAAATTCGTCCTTTCTGGAATTACGTTCATTTAGATAATTCGGCGATTGCAAAAACGAAAAAGGAGGCCTCTTCCAATGCCTAAAGAGAAGGAAGTCCACTTTTTCCCTGGCCATATGGCGCGCGCTCTCCGCGAAATGGAAGGCTATTTGAAAGTCATCGATCTTGTGGTGGAACTGCTAGACAGCAGGGCTCCTTTGTCCAGCGAGAACCCCTTATTACGAGAAAAATTGAAAAACAAGGCCACCATACACTTGCTTTCGAAAGAAGACTATTCAGATGGGGCCATTACCAAAGAATGGCTTGAATACTATAGGGGCAAAGGCGAGATTGCCATTGCGGGCAATTTAAAGAAGGCGAATTTTCTCGCTTTGCTTAAAACGGCGAGCGCCGGCCTTCTTGCGAAAAAGAGAGAGAAAGAGAAGCGCTTGGGAATGAAGCCACAGCCTGTTCGCGTGATGATCGTGGGCATTCCGAACGTAGGGAAATCCACTTTGATTAATAATCTCCGAGGTAAGAAAGTCGCGGCGGTTGGGAATAAGGCTGGCATCACTAGAGCCGAGCAATGGATTAAACTCTCGGAAGATTTCTTGCTTTTAGACACCCCTGGCGTTTTGCCAATGAACTACCCTGATAAAACTCAGGCGATTCGACTCGCTTTGCTTGGCTCGATGAGAGAGGATGTTCTCCCGACGGTTGAGCTCGCTGAGCGTTTATTGGCTTTTTTGCGGGAGAATTATCCCAACGCATTATCTGAAAGATTTGGCATTGAAAACCTTGCAAATCTCGAATCGGATGAGGTTTTGCGGGCTATTTCTTTTAAACGAGGCCTTTTTGAAAAAGGAGAGCCATCCGCTGAGAAGGCCGCTTATCTTTTGATCAAAGAATTCAAAGACGGTCTGCTTGGCCGCATCTCTTTGGAAAGGCCTAAAGCGAAATGCTAACGAAAGAAAGGGAGTACTATGGCGATGGGGTGAACTTCATCGTCGGCGTAGATGAAGCTGGCCGCGGCCCTTTGGCGGGTCCAGTTTGCGCGGCCGCCGTCCTTTTTCCTCGGGGCTTTGAATGTGAGCTCATCAATGATTCCAAGCAACTCACGGAGAAAAAGAGGGAATCTTTGTATCGCTTCGTCGAAGAGAACGCCCTTGGCTTTGGCATCGCCATGGTTTCGGCCGAGGAAATTGATAAGCTAAACATTTACGAAGCCACGAAAGTCGCGATGAAGCATGCGATCTCCGAAATCAAACATCCCTATGATCTTATATTGACGGACGCAATGCCCTTAAAGGATTTACCTGTCCCCGTTATTCCTATTATTAAAGGGGATGCGAAATGCCTCAATATCGCGGCGGCTTCGATTTTAGCGAAAGTAACCCGCGACCGTTATATGGTTCAACTTGAGCAAACTTACCCTATGTTCTCCTTCTCTAAACACAAAGGGTATGGAACGAAAGCCCATATGGATGAGCTTTCTGAGCACGGCCCCATTGAAGGAGTGCATCGAAAAAGCTTTGCCCCGGTTGCCAATTGGAAACAAAAACAATTAAAACTTTTCTGATTTTTGGGGAATTTCATCTCTTTCCTCTTTATTTAAGTGGTGGAGGAAGGATATGAAAGCAAACGAATTACTACTCTATCTAAGCTACAAGTACGATGGCGACTGGCACAAGCTTTATCAAGCCATCAAAGTCCGTGAAAACGTGATCCCTCAACTGGTGGAGGATTTTGCAAAGAAATTCACCACCCCATATGTCACCATTGTCGATGAGGATTACCCCTCTATTCTAAAAGAATGCCATCAGCCCCCCTTCGTTTTGTTTTACCGAGGCAACATTAAACTTATAAAAGATTGGCGGAATTGCATTACGATTGTTGGCTCTAGGGACGCGAAACCCTATGGCGTGGATAAATGTCGCGAGATTTCCGGCGGCATTGCCAAAGAAGGCTATACGATCGTTTCTGGTTTAGCCAGGGGAATCGACACGGCCGCTATTCGAGGGGCGCTTCCGTTTGGAAAGGCCGTCGGCGTTCTTGGCACGGGTCTAGATACCGCCTATCCTAACGAGAACCGGGAGCTGCAAGAACTCGTTGCTCAAAAAGGGCTTATCATTACCGAATTCCCAAACGGCATTGGAGTGAGGAAAGAAAACTTCCCATGTCGGAATCGCATTTTGGCTTCCTTGAGTTGCCTTACTCTTCTTGGCGGCTCCGCAAAACATAGCGGCACTCTCATCACCGCCGGGATTGCCGTGGACATGGGAAGGGAGGTTGCCTGCTTGCCGTATCGGGCGGATGAAGGAAGCTCGAATAACCTGCTGATCCAAACGGGGGCTGCCCTGGTCCAGAACGCAGAAGACGTCTTGAACCTCATTCGCCCAGCGAAGTGAAAAAATATTTTTCGCCCCTTATAAATAATTACTTTATTTATATAAGGAAAATGCCTCTGTTTTGGCTTTGACAAGGTTCTAAAAACGCTTATATTCTTTGCCGTCTATGAAACTAGTCATTGTTGAGTCCCCCAAAAAATGTGAAACCATCGGCCGTTATTTAGGCTCTGATTTCAAGGTCATGGCAAGCGAAGGCCATATCCGCGATTTGTCGACGCATGGCAAAGGCGGCCTTGGCATCAACATCGAGAAAGGGTTCGTCCCTGATTGGGAGATTCCGGCGAAAAAGAAGGCTTTGGTTAGCAAACTATCCGCCGCTGCGAAAAGCGCGGATGAGGTTTATCTTGCTACCGACCCTGACCGTGAAGGAGAAGCGATTTCTTGGCATTTGGCCAATGTTCTTCATTTGCCGGTCGAAACTACGAAACGCCTTCAATTCCACGAAATTACCAAGCCCGCTATTTTGGCGGCGCTCGCGGAACCGAAAACGATAGATCTCAATCTCGTTGGCGCTCAAGAAACTCGCCGTCTTGAAGACCGCATCATCGGCTTTCAGGTGAGTTCCCTTTTGCAAAGAAGAATCGGCGTCCAAAGCGCTGGGCGCGTCCAAAGCGCCACGCTTAGGATGGTCGTTGACCGGCAAAACGAAATCGATGCCTTCGTCCCTTCTGAATATTGGGTCATCGACCTCAACGTTAAAATCAATGGCAAGCTCTATAAAGCCACTTTAACCAAAGTAGACGGGAAAACCGCAAAGATCTCTTCAAAAGAAGAAGCGGACGCCATCTTGGCTCGCATCCCCTCCGACCTTCTTGTTTCCAGCGTGAAAAAGGAGGAAAAAAGAATCTTCCCGAAAGCCGCTTTCACGACCTCCTCTATGCAGCAAGAGGCCTTCTCAAAATTCCATTTCTCCAACGCCAAGACTCAATCGATCGCTCAAAAGCTGTATGAAGGCGAAGAAATCAACGGGGAGCATGTTGGTTTAATTACCTATATGCGTACTGACTCCACCCGTATTTCGCCTGAGTTCTATCACCGTCACGCCGTTCCTTTCATCAAGGAAACTTGGGGCGAGGAATATCTTGGCGCGCTCCGACAGGCAAAGACGGGCAAAAACGTTCAAGACGCCCACGAGGCCATCCGCCCCACCGGAACTCATAGAACCCCTGAGATCGTCGCTAAATATCTTCCCTCCGATGAAGCGAAGCTTTATCGCTTGATCTATTGCCGCGCCATGGCGTCTTTAATGGCTCCCAAGAAAATCGAAAGCACTTCCATTGCTCTCTCTGGCAACGGCCTTGAATTCTCTTTGAAAGGCATGCGCACATTATTTCAAGGTTTCGAGGCGGTCTATAAAGAATTCGATGAGGACGATACCGCTTTGCTTCCTGAGATAAAAGAAAATGACTCGTACCCGACTTCCGACATTAATCCTCAACAGAAATTCACGAAGCCCGAGCCCCCTTATAACGAAGCTTCCATCGTCAAAGCAATGGAGGAAAAAGGCATTGGCCGTCCGTCTACTTACGCGACTACCATCGAAACCATCATCAAGAGGAAATATGTCACGGCGACCCGCGGGGTTTTGACTCCTACTGAAGCTGGAAAAAAAGCCGTCGCGGTCCTTCAGCAATATTTCCCCGACATCGTTTCCGCTGACTATACTGCCGAAATGGAGCGCAAACTCGATAAAGTGGAAGAGGGGAGCGAAACCTTCCTTCAGGCTATGACCGAGTTCTACGAGCCCTTCCAGAAAAATTACCTCGAAGCCAAAGAGAAAATGCAAAAAGAACCCGATGAAGAAACGGGTGAGCTTTGCCCTGAATGCGGCCACCCCTTGGTGATTAAACGCTCGCGCGCCGGACAGACATTCGTTGGCTGCTCGAATTATCCTTCCTGCCGCTACATTAAGAAAGATCCCAAAGAACCCGATGAGTTGGTGGGGGAGAATTGCCCCGACTGCGGCAAACCCTTGGTTTATAAGAAAAACAAAAAAGGCGAGAAGTTCATCGGCTGTTCCGGCTTCCCGTCTTGCCGTTACACCCGCTCGATCGACGGAAAAGAATCCGCGGCGAAGAAAGTCTATACGGAAGCCGATTACGTCAAGCCGTGCCCTCGCTGCAAAACGGGACATCTGATTATTCGTCAAGGCAAGAGAAAACAGTTCCTAGCCTGCACGAATTTCCCAAAGTGCCGTTATATGGAATGGCTGGACAAAAAAGAAAAGTGAGAATGAACAAGAAAGCGACCATCATAGGAGGGGGCCTTGCCGGTAGCGAGGCCGCCTTTTATTTGCTGAAAAAAGGCTATGAAGTAACCATGTATGAACGGCGGCCAGAAGTTTCTGACGGCGCTCATGAAACGGGCCTTTTCGGAGAGCTTGTTTGCTCCAATTCCCTGAAGTCCGCGAAGCTTGATAATGCCTGCGGCTTGCTCAAAGAAGAAATGCGGAAGATGGGCTCCATCATGATGGAAGCCGCCTCGACTTGCTCGGTGCCCGCAGGGGCCGCTTTAAGCGTTGATCGCACCCTTTTTGCGGAAAAAATCACTGCAATTCTCAATTCTTTTCCTTCTTTTCACGTGATTCGCGAGGAAATCCAATCCATCCCCGAAGAGGACGCTATTCTTGCCACCGGTCCTTTGACTAGTTCGGCTTTGCTTGAAGAACTCTCTTCGCTGGTCGGACAAAAGAATCTTTCTTTTTTCGACGCGAGCGCTCCGATCATCAAGAAAGACAGCATCGATTTCGCGAAGGCCTATTATAAATCGCGCTATGAGCAGGACGATTCTTCTTACATCAATTGCGCCTTTAGCAAAGACGAATATCTCAAGTTCGTCTATGAGCTGACCCACGCTGAAAAGGCCTTGCTTCACGAGTTCGACACCAAGTACTTTGAAGCCTGTCTTCCCGTGGAAGTGATTGCTTCCCGGGGAGAGCAAACTCTTCGTCACGGCCCTTTGAAGCCGTTTGGATTGTGGGATGAGAATCATCCGCATCCCTATGCGGTGTGCCAGCTTCGTCAGGACACGAAACTAGGGGATTGCTATAACCTTGTTGGCTTCCAGACAAATCTCACATATTCAGAGCAGCGTCGCGTTTTCCGAATGATCCCGGGCTTAGAGAATGCGGAGTTCGTCCGTTACGGCCTGATGCATCGCAATTCTTATATCAACGCTCCTTTGGCTTTGAATCCCGATTTGTCTTTGAAAAACAAGCCCTCTTGCTACGTTGCCGGCCAGCTTTCTGGCGTGGAAGGATACGTTGAAAGCGCGGTGACGGGCATCATTGCCGCGATTAATCTTGACCGCAAGCTGAACGGGAAAGAATATCTAAGCGTTCCAGACACATCCGTGACAGGAGCCCTTCTTTCTTACCTCAGCCAAGCTAGCGGCAAATATTTCTCCCCGATGAATGCGAACTGGGCTTTGCTGCCAAATAGCGACAAGCATCATCGTGATGATTCCATTCAAAACGCTCTTTTTGCGATAGACTTCTATTGGAAGAAAGCCAATGAATAAGCCTGAAAAAGAATTTCTCGATTATCTTCGTTACCAAAAGAACTACACCGATCGGACTTTGGATAGTTACCAAAGGGACATCGACAAATTTCAGAATTTCCTGGACAAGGAGATGATTCTTTTCGATCAGGTTAAGGAGAAAGACATCGACAATTTCCTTTATGATGAAATTTATGGCCAAGGTATCTCCCATCGTTCCTGCAAACGTAGAATGTCATGCTTAAGGGGTTATTACACTTTCCTTAAAAAGCATGGCTATGTCGAATCAAACCCTTTTCTAGGTTCCTCTTCTCCCAAAGCGGAAATCAAATACCCTAAGACCCTGTATTTAGAACAAGTTGAGTCCTTGTTCGCCGCGAACGCCAAGCGAACCGATGACCTAATGGAAAGAGACCAGGCCATTCTTGAACTTCTTTATTCCTCTGGCCTTCGCGCCTCAGAACTTGTGAGTTTGACTTACCGCCAAATTGATTTTCGCGTTCGCTCAATCCGCGTGAAAGGCAAAGGGAACAAAACTAGAATCGTCCCTTTCTCAAAATCAGCCGAAGCAGCGATGAAGAAATATCACGCCTCTTCTCGCCCTGCCTTGCTTGCCAAATCCAAGGCCGAGATCAAAAGCGACAAGTTTTTTCTTAACGATCGCGGCGAGGGTTTAACGGTCCGGGGCCTAGAGTACATTTTGAGGGCCATTGAAGAAAAAACGGGCGTCTATTTAGGTCTTCACCCCCATGAACTAAGACATACTTTTGCGACCCATTTGCTCGAAAACGGGGCGGATTTGCGGCTTATTCAGGAGCTTTTGGGTCACGAGACCATCGACACGACCCAGGTCTACACTCACGTCAGCAAAGAAAAAATGAAGGAGCAATATGACCAGTTCTTCCCTCAAAGGGAAGGCAAGCTCCCGGGCGAAGACAAGTGAACTAACGAAAATTGTGCTTCTCACGCCTGAGGCGAAAGAGTACAATCCTTTTCGGCTCTCTCCCAAAGGGAGAAGAGTTAATACGCACCTCGTGGATTCAGCGCCGTGTTCCTACCGGGCCGAAGCAGGCTCAAAAATCGGTTAGGTGGTCAGTTGTTCGAAGCGAGGGAGGCACAAACAAATGGAGGTCACCAAGAATGAGTGACGAAACGAAAGTCGAGGCTGTCGTTGACGCAGCCCCCGCGGCGGAAGCCGCACCGGTCGAACCGACCATGGCGGAGATCGTTCGCGATCCCAATGCCCCCATCATCACGATGAAGAAAGCCCTTGAAGCGGGCTGCCACTTCGGACATCAGACCCGTCGTTGGAACCCCAAGATGAGCAAATTCATCTATGGCGCTCGCAATGGCATCTACCTCATCGACCTTGCCAAAACCGTCTCCAAGACCGAAGTCGCTTACAACGCGCTTAAGTCTATCGTCGATGCTGGCGGAAAAATCCTCTTCGTCGGCACCAAAACCCAAGCTCAGCAGATCGTCATCGACGAGGCTGTCCGCTCCGGCTCCTTCTACATCACCAACCGTTGGCTCGGCGGAACCCTCACCAATTTCCGCACCATCCAAGGCCGCATCAAGAGGCTTCGCGAACTCGAAGAAGCCTCCGAAAACGGCTCCTGGGACAAGCTTCCCAAGAAGGAAGTCGCCCTTCTCCGCAAAGAGCTTGCCAAACTCCAGAAGAACCTCGAAGGCATCAAGGAAATGCGCCGCGTTCCTAACGCGATCGTCCTCGCTGACCCGACTGTTGAGCACAACGCCGTTCTCGAAGCCCATAAGCTCAACATCCCTGTCTTCGCAATCTGCGATACGTCGGACGATCCTGACACCGTGGATTTCCCCATTCCGTCCAACAACGACGCAACCTCTTCCATCAAACTTTTGATTGGCGCCCTTGCCGACGCCGTCTCCGAAGCTCGTGGCGGACTTACCACCGTCGCTCATATTAAAGACGAAGGCGAAGAGGCCACCATGGCGGATGCCATCAAAGTCGCTGACATCGCCGCCGAGCAGCGTCGCGCTGCTCTCCGCGCCGCCCGCAAAGCCCGTGAAGAGCGCTATGCCAAGATGCAGGCCGAGCGCAACGCCCGCTTCGCTGCCCGCAAAGCCGAAGCCGCCAAAGCCGCTACTGCCGCCAAAGCCGGTGCTGCTGCTCCTGCCACTACGGAGGAAAAGAAGTAATGGCCGTCACGATTCAATCTATCAAAGCTCTTCAGGATCGTACTGGCGCCGGCATCATGGACTGCAAAAAAGCCCTTGTCGAAGCCAATGGCGATGAAGAGAAAGCCATCGACATCCTTCGCGAGAAGGGTATCGCCAAAGCCGCCGCGAAAGCCGGCAGAACCGCCGCTGAGGGCGTTGCCTCTATCGGCTTGAGCGAAGACAAGAAGACCGCGGTCGTCGTTGAAATCAACTGCGAGACCGACTTCGTCTCCGGATCCCCGAAATTCCATGAGATCGTTGATAAAATCGTTGCTCGCCTTCTCGAGAAACAGCCCGCTGATCTCGAAGGCGCTATGAAAGCGACAGAAGACATCTTCACTGATGCCGTAGTCGCCATGAGAGAAAACTTCGTCTTCCGCCGCTACCTCATCCTTCATGCTAACGGCGACGAGGCCTTCGGCAAATATATTCATGCCGGCGGCAAAATCGCTGCTCTCGTTGAAGTCAGCAAAGACATGGGCGACGAGGTTAACAAAGGCCTAGCTATGACCGTTGCTTCTTCTTCTCCTGAGTACCTCTCCCTTGCCGACGTTCCCGCCGAAGCGAAAGAAAGAGAACTCGCGATTGCCCAGAAGGAAGTCGCCGAAGATCCGAAGCTTGCTTCCAAACCCGACCAGGTTAAAGCGACCATTGCTCAGCGCAAAGTCGATTCCCGTCTTGGCGATGCTTGCCTCGGCAGCAAAGCTTACGCTCTCGATATGTCCGGTAAGCTCAGCGTCGATCAGCTCGCGAAAGAAAAAGGCTTCAAGATCATCACCTTCGTCCGCTACGAAGTTGGTCAGCTCTCCAAGTAATCTTATAGTCCTTTGCCCCTTGGCTCGAACCAGGGGGCTTTTTCTATCCCTTTCTCTTTATTCGCTCATCTGTTCCGCTATAATAACCCCCGGTATGAAAACCATTTACAAACGAATCATTATCAAGCTCTCCGGCGAAGCTTTGGCCGATGCGGCTGACGGTTCAATTTTCGACAAAAGCAAATTGGAGAACATCGCGAATGTCGTGAAACAAATTCATGACGCCGGCGTGCAGATAGGCATCGTCGTTGGCGCTGGCAACATCTGGCGCGGGCGCATGGCCGATAAGATTGGCATCGAGCAGGCTCAGGCTGATTATATGGGAATGCTCGGCACCATCATGAACGGAATGGCGATTCAAAACGCCCTTGAGCAAAAAGGTCTTGATACGCGCGTTATGTCCGCAATCAACGTTCCTCAATGCTGCGAGCCTTATCTCCGCAGAAAAGCAATCGCCCATATGGAAAATGGCAAGATCACGATTTTCGCCGGCGGAACAGGCAATCCTTATTTTACGACCGATTCCTGCGCCACCTTGCGCGCCCTCGAAGTGAAGGCTGACGCAATTCTTATGGCCAAAAACGGCGTTGATGGCGTTTATGATTCCGATCCTAGAAAGAACAAGGACGCTAAATTGCTTCCCGAGCTTACCTACCACGAAGTGGTGGAGAAACAGCTTTGCGTGATGGATTTGACTGCGGTTGCGATGCTTGACGGCAAAGACGTTGTCGTGCGCGTCTTCAATATGGATAAGCCCTCTTCCTTCTTAGAGGTGCTCGAAGGCAAAAAAATCGGTACAATCATTCACAAGGAATGAAAAATTAAAGGAGAATATACATTCATGGACCCCTACGTTAAAGAAGTAACCGACAAAATCGCGAAAAGCCTAGAAAGCTTCCGCACCGGACTCACGAAGCTCCGCTCCGGCAGAGCGAACCCCGCCATGCTCAATGGTGTCACCTGCGATTATTATGGCGACAAGATGGAAATTTCTTCCCTTTGCTCCATCTCGATGCCTGAGCCCCGCCAGCTTCTTGTCAAACCGTATTCGAGAGAAGATATCAAGGCTATCGCTGCCGGCATCGCCGCGGCGAATCTTGGCATCAACCCTCTTGTCGAAGCCGATGCCATTCGCATTGTCGTCCCTCCGATGACCGAGGAAATCAGAAAAGACACCGCGAAGAAGTGCAAGGCGCTCGGCGATGAGGCCAAAGTTTCTATCCGCAATATCCGCCGCGATACGCTTTCCCTTTTGAAGGATGACGACACCTATTCCGACGATCTTCGCGACCGCCTTGAAGAGGAAATTCAAAAAGAGGTCGACAAAGGCAATAAGGAAATCGATTCCATCGTCACTGAAAAGACTAAGGAAATCATGACCATCTGATTGGATGCCAATCGAAGCAGGACAGTCTCCTGCTTTTTATTTTGCATGAGTTTTGCGGGGATTTTTGGATTCCTAGTTGCCTTGAAATTTGGCTTTCTCCTTCTTCAAAACGATTTGTCGGTATCTCCATTCGGTTTCCTTTAAAAAATAGCCCTTTGGGCTATATAATTTTTAGCAATGAAATCCAGGGCCAGCTCTAACTTCAAACTCACGAAAAAATGCGACCACGTTGCTTTTATCATGGACGGCAACGGAAGATGGGCGAAGCTGCGTGGCTTGCCGCGACATTTCGGCCATCACGAGGCTTGCAAACGCATCATCGAAATATTCGAGGCTTGCCGTGAGTTCAACATCAAATATATGTCCGTCTATGCTTTTTCCACAGAGAACTGGAACCGCCCCCAAGACGAGATTGATCATTTGATGGATTATCTCGAAGAGTTCTTTCACAAAGAAATCGACTATCTAGATTCTATTGGAACCAAAATACGCGTCTCCGGAGATCTCTCCAGGATTCGCGAAAGGACCAGAGCCGTCTGCCAAGACGCGATTGGCCGGACGAAAAACAATTCGTCCTGGGTGATTAACGTATGCCTCAATTATGGGGGAAGAGACGATATCGTCCGCGCCGCGAAGAAAATCGCGGAGGATTATAAGAACGGCGTCATCGCTGATTTGAGCCAAGTGGATGAAAAGAAGTTTGCCGATTACCTTTACACTGCCGGTATGCCCGATATTGATTTGATGATCCGCACTTCCGGCGAACAACGTCTCTCCAACTACCTGCTTTATCAGAATGCCTACGCTGAATTCGTATTCACCCAAACGAAATGGCCGGATTTCAACCGCGCCGAATTCATCAAATGTCTGCAAGAATTCCAAGAGAGGAACAGACGCTACGGAGGCTTGAAGAATGAGTGACGAGCAACATGATTTAGAAACCATTAACCCCGCCAAGGAAGAAGATTTCCCTGAGACCGTCAAGCTTGGCTCCCTTGAGGTCAATAAGATTTCCGAGAAAGGGAAGAAATCGATTCGCGCCCGCGTCATCGTGGCACTCATCATGATTGCCGTTGTTTTGCCTTGCCTCATTTTCGGCGGATGGTTCTGGTTTGCTTTAGTCACTGTGGTTGGTGCGATGGCGGGTTACGAAATCGTGAAGGCTCCTCAAAAGAAGGCAAGGTGGTACATCTACCTCATTGTTTACGCCTTCCTTTTCTTGATCGCTAACTGGGCTTTTTTCAAAAACTATGGGGATGGCCTTGTTTCTCAATACGAGGAATACGGCCGTATAAAAGATTTTTCTTTCTCCTTGGAAGGAGATTATCTCTCTAATGGATTCGGAACGAACGGCAGTTGCATTAGTCTTTCTCCTATCGTTCTTGGCGCGATGATCTTGATTTTCTTCTGGCTTTCCATTGCTCAGGAGACGTTCTCTTTTACCGATATTTGTTATTACTTCACTATGGTGGTGCTCGTCGGGCTTGGCTTGCAGGCCGCGATGTATCTTCGCTATGTGCCGTTTGTTGCTAATCCAAGCTCTTTAATATGGGGGACAAACGACCCTGGCTTCCGCTATTTCCAGAGCATTGAGCTTATTGTCTTCGCCTGCTTAGGCGCTTTGCTCAATGATACGTTCGCTTATTTTGGCGGCATGCTTTTTGGCCGTCATCATATGAATCCGAGGGTTTCGCCGAAGAAAACCTGGGAAGGCTTCTTCATTGGCTGGGGCATGACTTCAGCGATCCTCTGCGTTTATGGATTTGTGCTATCTTATTTCAAACTCGATATGCTGCCCGGCGTATTCGACTTAAAGCATTGGTATATGATCGTAATCGCCTCTCTTCTTGCCCCGGGGCTCGGGGATCTGGGCGATCTCTCCTTCTCTTTGATTAAGAGGCATTTCGGTTTCAAAGATTACAGCCATGTTCTTGGTCCTCATGGAGGCGTTCTTGACCGCGTGGACAGCTGCATCTTCACGATTCTTGGCATTTCTGTCATAGCGATGATTGGCATCTATTGGATGAAACCGGAAGTAAGACTTACGGCATCGGCGGCGGCGGGCTTCATCTTATGAAGGACGTATTGCTCTTGGGGGCTAGTGGCTCAATTGGAACTCAAAGCCTCGATGTTCTAGAAAAACATTATTCGGAATTTTGCTTAAAAGGCATTTCAATCGGCCATCAAGTTGATAAAATCCCCGCAATTCTCAAACGTTTTCCTAGCGTTACTCACGTTTGCGTGCAAGAAGAAAAAGACTGTGCTCGCCTAAAAGAGGAATATCCTTCCTTGAATTGGTTTTTTGGGGATGACGGCTTAGTTTCCATCATTCTGGAGTGCCCTTCCCAAATGGTGGTGAACTCTTTGGTTGGCTTCGCTGGCCTTGTTCCTTCATTGACTGCCTTAAACGAAGACAAGATTCTTTGCCTTGCGAATAAGGAATCCCTTGTTGTTGGGGGCGAGCTCATTCAAAAGGCTCTAGATAGCGGCAAGGGCAAGCTCTACCCCATTGATTCGGAGCATGTCGCCATCGCCAAGCTCCTTTCACGCATTGAACCTCAGCAATTGGATAAAGTCTTGATCACGGCTTCTGGGGGCTCTTTCCGCGCCAAAGGCAGACAAGAACTTGCTGACGTCACCCCTGAGATGGCTTTGGCCCACCCTACTTGGAGCATGGGCGCGAAGATTACCATCGATTCGGCGACCATGATGAATAAAGGGTTTGAGGTTATCGAAGCGATCCGCCTTTTCCGTTTGCCTTTGAACAAAATTGAGATTTTGATGCATGATGAATCTTGGGTTCATTCCCTTGTTTTGCTGAAAGACGGGACTTATTTGGCGGATGTCTCGAAGCCCGACATGCGTGGGCCAATCGAATATGCTCTGATGACCGGAAATGTGGACTTCACTCCTGTTAGAGTTAGGAAGCTAAGCGAATTGGCGCCGTATCATTTCCACAAATTCGACCCAAAACGTTACTTAGCTCCTGGCATTGCCCTTGACGCCTATAAGACTGGCGGTACCTGCACCGCCACCTTGAACGGGGCGAACGAGGAGGCTGTCCACGCCTTCTTGAAGGGGGAAATTGGTTTCTTGGACATCGAAACATTCGTTCGAAGCGCGATCACTTCTATGCCAGTGATTCAAAATCCGTCGTTAAGGCAAATACGAACCGCGGACGCTTATGCTAGACTATTCGTCCAAAAGAAAATTGAAAGGAGAGGGGCATGAGTCAGATATTCACCACCATCGGCAACATTGTCTTGATGCTCGTCATCCTTGGCGTGCTGATTTCTATTCATGAGGCAGGGCATTTAGCGGCCGCGAAAGCCTTTCATGTCTATTGTTTTGAGTATTCCATCGGCTTTGGCCCGGCCATTATCAAGAAGAAACGGAAGAAGGGTGAGACCTACTTCAAGCTTTGCGTGCTTCCTTTCGGCGGATACGTCTCGATGTACGGCGAGCCCGGTGTGGTGCCGGATGGGGTGGAGGCTCCCGAAGAATCCCGTTCATTGGAACGCATTCCGAAGTGGAAAAAATCCATCGTTTTGCTGGCGGGCGTCACGATGAACTTCGTTCTGGGCCTTGTGCTCATTTATATCTCCGCTTGCTGCCCGCATTACTATTCCGCCTACAAAGCCGACGCTCAGATTTCTTTGACAACCGAGACTAAGATAGATTGCTATTACCTCGCCCCGACCTACAGTGAGGAAATCAAAAGCTTTCTTGAGTCCTCGGAAGAAGGCGAAGAATCCTATGAAGCACAGGATTACGTTCTCCTCTTGCCTCATCAAGAGACCTCCGGCGGCTCGCTCTATGGCTTTGGCTTAAGCTCCGGCGTTACCGTGACGGGGATGAGCGAGAGATACGTTGTCACCTTCGTTCCTCAAAACCTCGTTAGCGGCAAAGACCTCTCCGAATCGGTTTATTACTATTTGGAAGGGGACGATCTTGAAAATTATTCCGATGTCGGACTTACGAAGGGCGCGAAGCTCACCTCCGATTATCTAAATATCGGCAATCTGGCGGACGGAACAACGATCACCATCCCTCAATTGACTTTCATCCCAATTAGGGCGGATAAGTTCACCGTTAAGACGGAGAATTCCACTTACAAAGATTGGCAAAGCGCTTATGAAAGCCGCAAAACCCTCACGAATTTTGAAATTGCGGTGGAAAAAGGCAAAGCAAAAGCCACAGGAATTTACCTTCCGACCATTCAAAAGAACCTCTCTTTCCAAGAGACCTGGGGTGAATGGGCGAGGCTTGTTCCTTATTCTTGCAGCGCGGTAGTGCAGGGCATCGGCTCTCTCTTCACCGGCGGATTCAAAAACATCTCCGGCATCGTTGGCATGACCGCGGCTTTGCCTTCTGTGGAAGCCATGGGAGGAGTTGGATACGTCTTCCTTTATGCTGGGCTTATCTCGATCAACCTCGCGTTCTTCAATTTGCTCCCCTTCCCTGGACTTGACGGTTGGGCGCTTCTGGTGACCGTGATTGAAGGAATCAGCAAGAAAAAGGTGCCTGAAAAAGTGAAATCGATTGTCTCTTTCGTTGGTCTAGGCCTGCTCATCCTTTTGATGGTCGCCATCATGGTCAAAGACATCATTCAGCTTATCGTATAACGGGGGTTTGCATATGGACGATGTGATGAACCGTTTCCTCTCCTCTATCGGTTTAAAAGAGGAGATCGATTCTTTCGATTTGAAATTCACGAAGCTCCATCGGAATCCGGCGAACCGGAGGCAGATGATCATGGAAATGATGAAATCCACCCCTTGGGATTATCGTCTGCTCGTTTCCTTCCAAAACGGACTCATGAGCATCAATTATGCTTATGATTTGACGTTCCGTTATGGGCAAATTCCCACTGCCTCAGACGCGGAATCCTTATTTAAGGACTGGCATTTAGACCACGTTGCTTCGGAATGCGAATTCGAAACGAAAGTCGAGGATTCTTGCACGCTTGTTTTCGTGTTCACTAGCGAGGAGCAAAAGAAAAAGCAGTCAAAGAATGTTCGCGAATTTCAAAATTTGCTCGATTGGCTTGGCTATCATGTCACTCTTTCTTCTGAGATCGTTGCTCCCAAAGCGAAAGTTGAGGTCGTACCTCAAGCGGAACCTCAAACGCCAGACCAAGAGTTGCTCAAGGAAACCTATGAGGAAATCAACGAAGACTCGGCGGTACCTTCTTTCGCGGATGATTCGGATGAAGGGGAATCCCTCGCTTCTTTGAGCAACGAAGAGGTCCAGGCCCACATCCAAAAGGAGTTCGATCAAAACCAGCAAGCGGGCGAAGAAGTCCTCATGGAACAGCTTCTCGCTAATCAAAAAGCGATGGAAGAAGAGAGAAATCGCAAGAGGGTTTTCTCAATCGGTGATTACACGATTGTCGAAAAGCTGGAAGAGATCGAAAGCCTTGGCTTGGTGAACGTCGATTTCACAGGCGAGATATTCCAAACCGAATCTCGCATTGCAAAAACTGGGAAAAGAATCGTTTCCTTTGGGGTTGGGGACACCACAAACGCCATTTCCGTGAAAGCGATTGAGGGAAACCGCCTCAAACAAGAAAAGCTTGCCGTAATTAAAGACGGAATCAATGTGCGCATCCGCGGAGCGCTTGATAGAGACAAGTACCGCGGAACGCTTGAGGTCATAGCTCATTTCATCGACCCCCTCCCTCCTAAGCCTTTAAGAGACGATCCCGAAGAAGAAAAGCGCGTTGAGCTTCATCTGCATACGAAAATGTCGACGATGGACGGCGTTGCTGAGATGGGGGACTACTATAATCTTGCAAAGCACATGGGCATGAAGGCGATTGCCGTGACGGATCACGGCGTGGTTCAAGGCTTCCCCGCCGCCCAAGCAGCCCATGATAGTGATGCGAAACGGATTAAAAAGAAGGGCCTTGACGAGAAACCCCTCAAAATCATCTATGGCGCTGAGCTCTATACCTTCGATCTGAAGCAGGACTATATTTTCAATCCATGCAAGCGCCCCTTGAGAGAAGCCCGCTATTGCGTATTCGATACCGAAACCACAGGCCTTTCCGCGCGCTATGAGAGAATCATTGAATTTGGCGGCGTCATTATTGAAAAGGGCAGGGTTTTGCGACGTTTTGACACTTTTATTAAGCCTGATATCGACCTAGAACACGCAAAAGAAGCCATGGCTATCAACCACATTACGGAAGAAGATCTGGCGAATGCCCCCACGATGGAAGAGGTCCTTCCCCAGATTATGGACTTCCTCGGAGACAATGTTCTTGTCGCTCATAACGCGACCTTCGATATCGGCATGCTTAACGCAGCGCTAGAGAGGAACAAACTAGCTCACCCGGACACTCCGTTCCCCGACCGCATCACTAACCCAATTGTTGATACCTTACCTTTGTCTCACTACTTATTCCCTTTCGCCGGTCGACACAATGAGCAGGCAATGCTTAAAAACCTCGGTCTTAACGTCTACGACGAAAAGAAAGCTCACCGTGCCGACTATGACTCGGAATGCTTGAACGATGGCTGGCAAGAGATCATCCTTCGCCTTGAAAAAGACCATCCCGGCATTCGCCATTGCGACTTGGCGGATCTTAAAATCCGCAACGGGGATGAAAGTGACCCGAACCTTGAATCGGATGATCCTGCAATCAGAGAAGCAGCTGAAAAGAAGTACAACGAAGACTGTGAACGTTTCACCAATTTTTGCAAGCACATCAAGAATTTCCACACTACTGTTTTGGTTAAAAACACCCAGGGTTTGCAAGACTTGTATCGCATTGTAACCCAAGGGGAGACGATTTATCTCGAACGCGCCTCTTTGCCTAAGACCCCCCGCGAGCTCATCAATAAGTATCGTGAGAACTTCATGGTCGGCAGCGCTTGCTTCAACGGCGAGATCTTTGAAATCGCCACGACGCGCAACCGCGATATTTTGGTGGAAGCCATTCGCTGGTATGACTATATTGAAATCCAGCCCATCGAAAACTATCGCTATCTCATTGATATGGGCAGGCTTCACTCCGAAAATCAGCTCATCCAGACTTTGAAAGACATTATCGAAGCGGCAAAAATCGCCGGAGTACCTGTGGTGGCCACTGGCGATTGCCATTACGTAAATCCGGAGGACAAGATTTGCCGAGATGTCTACGTTTATTCTAAAGGCGTAGGCAACGGCTCGCATCCTTTGAACCCGCCATCGAGAGAAAAGAGGCCTCTTTTCGCGAATCCAGATCAGCATTTCCGCTCAACCCGAGAGATGCTTGATTCTTTTTGCGCTTGGCTGCCGGAAGAAGAGGCGAGAGAATACGTCATTAAAAACTCCAATTGGGTTGCAGACCAGATCAGAGACGACATTGTTCCGATGCTTTCCGGCACCTATACCCCGAATGAAAATCTTCCCCATTCGGATTTGATTCTCCGTGATCTCTGCGAATCCAATTTCCATGCCAGATATGACTATTTAGGGACGGACGATGATCCAAAAGTTAAAGAGGCGATTGATTTCGCTTGGAACCGTTTGCAAAGGGAGCTTACCGGTATTATCGGCAACGGCTATGCGGTTACCTATTACATTGCCCATCTTTTGATTAAAGACGTCGAAAATGCGCCGAAGCACTTTATCGTTGGGTCCCGCGGATCCGTAGGATCTTCTTTCGCCGCTACAACCGCAGACATTACGGAAGTTAATCCTTTGCCCCCTCATTGGCATTGCCCTCATTGCCATTATCTTGAATTCAGCAATGATCCAGAAGTGAAGTCCGGCTTCGATTTGCCGGATAAAGTATGCCCAAAATGCGGGACCAAACTTACTATTGATGGGCAGAACATCCCCTTCGAGACCTTCCTTGGGTTCAACGCGGATAAGGTTCCTGATATCGACCTAAACTTTGAAGAAGAAGCCCAGCACCTCGCTCACCAAATGACCAAGGTTCACTTGGGCGCGAAGCAGGTTTACCGTGCTGGGACGATTGAAACCGTCGCTGACAAAACGGCTTATGGCTACGTTCGTGGTTACTTTGAGAAAATCGGCAGGGACGTCACGAAGATCAATGGCAACTTCATCGCTTTCCTTGCGGCGAAGTGCACAGGCGTAAAACGCACGACTGGGCAGCATCCTGGCGGCATCGTCGTTGTTCCGAAGGAAAGAAGCATTTATGAATTCACGGCCGTCCAGCATCCGGCGGATGATTTGAAGTCAGAATGGCTTACTACCCACTACGATTATCACTCGATGCATGACGAGCTTTTGAAATTCGACATCTTGGGCCATGTTGACCCGATGGCGATGCGTTATTATCGTGATTTGACCGGAGTGAAAATCCGCGAGATTCCGATGAACGATAAACGTGTTCTGTCATTGTTCACTTCCCCCAAGGAACTTAATTTGCATCGAAACTACATGCAACAGAAGACAGGTGCTCTCGCTCTCCCTGAATTCGGTACCGGGCTTGCTCAACGAATGCTTGAAGAGGCTCAACCGAAAACTTTCAATGATCTTCTCATCATGTCGGGATTGTCCCACGGCACCGACGTTTGGGCGGGGAACGCTGAAGACCTAATCCTTTCTGGGACCACCGACCTTCATGGCGTCATCGGGTGCCGTGACGATATCATGACCTACATGATCTCCTGCGGCATTGAAAAAGGCAAGGCCTTCAAAATCATGGAAGACGTGCGGCATGGCAAAGGCCTTACGGAAGATTTCGAGAACGATATGAGGGCACACCATGTTCCTGAGTTCTATATCGAATCCGCGAAGAAGATCAAATATCTTTTCCCTCGTGGGCACGCGACCGCTTATGTCATGATGGCTGTTCGAGTGGCTTATTTCAAGCTTTATCACCCTCTTGAGTTCTATAGCGTCTTCTTCTCCATCCGCAGCGATGCCTGGGATTTGAAGGTAATGCTCGCTGGCGAAGATGCTTTGATTGAGCAGATTAAAAACTTCTCGGAGCGTCAAAATGACCGCAATAACCCATTATCTCCGAAAGAGAAAAACATTTTGAAGACGGATTATGTTGCTCTGGAAATGTATGAACGCGGGTACAAAGTCTCGAACATTGACCTGTATAAGTCTCAAGCAAAGCTTTGGGTGGCCGATCACGAGAACAATGCGCTCATTCCCGCTTTCAACGTCGTTGATGGCTTGGGCGAGAACGCTGCTCAGAGCGTGGTGGAAGCCAGAAAAGATGGCAAGAAGTTCCTTTCCAAAGAAGATTTGCTTGCCAGAACAAAGCTTAACGGGACCAACCTCAAGGATCTCGATGCCCTTGGAGTGTTGAAAGGCATGGGCGAAACCAACCAAATGTCCTTGTTTGAATTCTTCTAATTGGGGGTTTATACTATCGCTCGCGCGGTTTTGCGCGAGCATATCGGGACGTAGCACAGTTTGGTAGTGCGCCTGGTTCGGGACCAGGAGGTCACGGGTTCGAATCCCGTCGTTCCGACCATTGAAATTCTAAGACGGGCAGGTAAAATCGCCCGTTTTTTACATTGAATTCTGGATGAAACCAAGAGCTTCAAAAAAATGTAACAATCCTATTGCTGAAAGTAACAAAACAGATTAAGATGTATGCATAAAGAAACAAAAACAAACTAAATGTTTCTAGTTAATTACGATATGAGATGTAAAAACATACTTAAAAACAAAGCCTCCCGAAATAGATGGACGAGCAAAGACGGGGAGAAGCCACCGTAGCGAAGAACTCTGTCCAAATATTTATAAATCGCCTTTCGAAACTAAATATATATTGCTAAGAGGCCCTGCGTTTTACCGGGCCTCTTTATTCGGCTTTCTTTCCGAAATCGTTGCGCATATAATTTGCCTTGCCCATAAGGGCCCGTAGCTCAGCTGGACAGAGCGTCCCCCTCCTAAGGGGAAGGTCAGGCGTTCGAATCGCCTCGGGCCCGCCAGCAAGAAAAATCCGCCTTCTCGGCGGTTTTTTGTTTAGAAGAAACCCTCTACGGAGCTTACTGGAAGAACGAACATTCCCCCTTTGACTTTTGTAAAAGCGGAAGTGGCCGTTCTGATTTTTTCCTGCAAGGAAGGAAGCTTTTCTTCCTCGATTGCGATGAACAAGGTGAAGTTTCCGCTGGGGAAATCGTCGGTTAAGGCGGATAAGGAAATCGCTTTGGACTTTCCATCGTTGAACTCAGGGAAGACGTGGTGCATTCCTTCCGTAGGAATGACGGTTCCATTGTATCCGTCTTTTGATAAGGCGCGGATCAGCTGTTCAGAGGCAGGAACATGGTCAAGGATAGCAAAGAGTAATACTTTCATAAATCCCCCTAGGGCGACGTGTAATATACCACCTCTCTTCGATATTGCTAGTTTTGTTTGGGCAATGCTCTCATAATTACCCCCGAAAGAAGGAATTGAAAAATGATTCGTATTACCGTGAAAGACTACGGCGTTATGGAGGCCGAGCTCGATTGGGATGCCGCCCCTAATACATGCGCGAACTTTGTGGAGCTCGTGAACTCTGGCTTTTATGCTGGCCTCGTTTTCCATCGCATCATCAAAGGATTCATGATCCAAGGCGGTTGGGGCGACCTCAAAGGCAAGCACCTGGATTACTCCATCAAAGGTGAATTCGCTTCCAATGGTATCAAGAACGATTTGCTTCATACCCGCGGTGTTCTCTCTATGGCTAGAACGATGTTCCCTGATTCTGCTTCCAGCCAATTTTTCATCATGCACAAGGATGCCCCTCATTTGGATGGGGAATATGCGGCGTTTGGCAAACTCACCAGCGGTTTCGACGTGCTTGATAAAATCGCTTCCGTCCGCACCGACCGCAGGGACTGCCCCATTGACCCTGTCGTCATTGAAAAGATCGAAGCTATCGGCGAACCGGTGAAGCCCGTGACGAAAATTAAGTGATGGATCGCGTCGAAAAAGCCGTCGAGCTTAAAAACTCAGGTTGTAATTGCACCCAAGCTATTTTGCTCGCCTACCAAGATTTGATTGATATACCGAAGGAAAAGCTGGAAGCAATTGGCTCTTATTTTCAGTTTGGCATGGGGAATGCGAGCAGCACTTGCGGGGCTTTGTTGGGCGCTGCTTTGGTGCTGGGCGGCATCGAAGGAAAAGGCAACAAGATGTTGAAGGCCAAAGAGTTGAACGAGGAGTTCAAGGAAAAAGCCGGGGCGCTTATCTGCAAAGATCTAAAAGGTTTGGAAACGGGTGTGTGCCTTTGTCCTTGCTCTAAATGCGTTGAAATAGCCGCGACTTTGATTGAGGACCGCATTTCGACGATGAAGTGATTTTTTGTTGACACCGTTACTCGGGACGCGTAGAGTA
>CAVECL010000018.1:0-35863 GCA_963614595.1 Parasutterella excrementihominis
GATAGCGTTCCGTTTTTGTAGGTGAGCCCCACAATTGAGTCTTGGCTATCATAGCACCCCGTACTCGATTTGGGAGAAGAGCTTTCTCATCCCGTAGCTCATCTCGGATGTGTCGATGTCGTATTTCACCCTGTCCTCGTACGGCTTGCCCAGCGAGCCAAGCGAGCTTGGGCTCGCGGGCTTGAGCGCCGACGAGGACAGGGTCAGATCCCAGCCGTTCAGCCTTGCCTCGATGACGAGGGAGATCTTCTCGACGGTCTTCCTGTTGAAGCTCCCTCCGAATTTGCCGAACCTCGCCGCGTAGTAATGGGAGTTCATGGCCTCCTGGCAGCAGCCTTTGTACTCGGGGTCGCGCCAGGCGTCGAAGAGCCTTTTGTCCTTCAGCCACAGCCCGTAGACCCTAAGTGCGTCCTCGCCAAGCCCGGTCACGTCGCCAGTCTCCTCGATCTCCTCGAGCCTTTCAACCACCCCGTCGGCCGCGACAGGGCGCTCGTCGGTGGAGAGGAAATGGGCGACGTGCCATTTGTCCGGGACGTACCTCGAGGCGAAGCTCAGCCTCTCCCCGAAATTCCTGATGTAGGGGGCGAGGTCTCCGGAGAGGAAGACGGAATCGCCTTCCTTGAGGCGGAAAACCTCGCTCAGCGCCGAATTTATCTTCTCGGCCACCTCGCAGAGCCCGGTCCCCGATATGAGCACCCTGTGCTCCAGCTCGTTCCTCCTCCCATGGGAGGAGACGCCGTCGAAGATCGCCGCCGTGACGAGCCTGGTTTTGTTGGGCTTCCCATCCATCTTGATGTACTTCTCGTCTATCTGGACGTGCACCTTGCCGCCTTTTTCGACTGGCTTCCCGGCCGCCGCGACTCCGACGTCGGCGATCATCCTCGCGACGGTCGATTTGGATACGGGGGCCATCGGCGACGCCCATGCGGCGGCCTTCGAATACGGCATCTGGCTCGCGGCCTCGATGACCTTGAGCCTCATCTCGTCGCTCACCCTGGAGCGGGGGCTGAGCCCTATGAGCTCGTCCAGGGGATGGCATCGCCTCCCCAAGGCCCTGTCTATGTAATACCTTCTCTTGAAGGACACGACGCCGACGGTCGTCGCGACGGTCCTCCGGTCGAGCCTCACGGCCTCGAATCTGCGCCCGCCCCCGAACGTTTCCTTGCCGAGCTCGAAGAAAAGCGCGGCGTCAAGCCTCTCGAGGCATCTCGAGACCAGATCCGGCGCCGCGAGCGCCGCCTCCCTTATCATTTTGTCCAGCGAGCTGGACCCTTGTGCTAAAATCTTCACGGAAGCTCCTCCTTTATCTTTAGCGACTTAATTGTGGAGCTTCCTTTTTCTTATCGCCACCTACATTTGCGGAACGCTACCATCCCCTCCTTCCGCGTTGCCCTCTCCCCAAAGGGAGACTATACTTTTTCGGACCAAAAAGTTATGCGAAATCTCACTATCGTCTTAGGCTGCGGAAGGCTTGGCGCCTCCATCGCGAACTATTCTTCCCAAATGGGCGGCAACGTCGTCGTCATGGACGCGAACAAAAGCTCGTTCGAGAAGCTTAACGACGCCTTTTCGGGCATCACCATCGCCGCGGATACCACCGATGTCGATGAGCTCATCGACGCGGGAATCGAAAACGCGAATGAGGTCATCATCACAACAGGCGATGACAACGTGAACCTGTATCTGGCTTATATCTGCTGCAAAAGATTCGAGGTTCCCTATATCTACGTTCGTTTCGACGACCCCGATAAGGGCCTATTGATCCAAGGCATGCCCATCAAGGCGATCTATCCCTTCCAGCTCTCTCTCGACCGTTTCTCTTTGCTTCGCGCGGGGATGGAAAAATAATGAAAATCATCATCGCCGGAGGCGGTCCGCAAGCGGAATTCATCGTCTCCATGTTCAAAGACAAGAAGAACGAGCTGATTGTCATCAACTCCTCCAAAGAGGAAGCCGAGATCATCATGAAGCGCTATCGCGTCCCGGTTTACGTCGGGAAGCCTTGGCGCAAGAAGAGCCTGGAGGAATCTAACGCCTATAACGCGGACGCTTTCATTTCCCTTTGCGAGAAAGACACGGACAACTTCGCCTCCTGCCTTATGGCCAAGAAGGTTTTCGACGCGAAGAAATGCATCTGCGTCGTCAATAATCCGAAGAACGTCGATCTTTACAAAGCCTTGGGCATCGATTCGGTGATTTCGGCGACCTACCTGCTCGGCCAGTCCGTCCAAAGCGAGACCTCCTTAGCCTCTATGCTCAAGACTCTCTCCTTGGAAAACGACAAGATCACGATGATCGAGGCGGTGGTGCTTTCAAAGTACCGCATCGCCAACCTCCCCTTGAAGGAGTGCCGCTTCCCTAGCTACGTCTCAATCGCCTGCATTTACCGCACTCCGGACGTAATAATCCCGAAAGGCGATACCGTCATCCTTCCCAAAGACAACCTTTTGCTTGTTTGCGCGCCTACCGATCAAAGGAAAGTCATGAACTTCATCCGTCAGGAAAAGCAAAGGACCGGAGTCTTCGTTTCCAAAGTGGTGGACAAGGCGAAGAAATCCGCGAAAGAAAAAAGCGGATCCGAAACAAAATGAGAAGCAAAGAGAAGGCCGATAAAGTCGTCATGGGCCCAAGGATGGTCTTTGGCTACCTTGGCATCTTTTTGGTGCTCATCGGCATCTTGACCGCGCTCCCTTTGGCTCTGCTGGTTTTTTATCATGACGAAGCGGAGGGATGGGGCTATTTTGCTTACCCTGCCCTGTTCGATGTTGGGCTAGGGCTATTTCTTTATTTCTTCTGCATTTGCCGGAAAAAGAGAGCGAACTTCGCTCGGAACGAGAACAATGCCCTTTTGGTTTTGATTTGGATCGCCGCGGTCCTTTCCGGCGCCTTCCCTTTCTTTTTGGCCAATCTCGCCGGCAAGATGGAGATGAGCTTTTCGGAGTCATTTTTTGAAAGCGCCTCGGCTTATAGCACGACGGGCCTTACTTGCTTCAAGGATTTCGTGGATGGGCGGCTTGTCTACGATGGCACGGAAGCCGTCTATCATCTAAGCGAAGGGGCCTCTTTCTGCCCGCATTTATATTGCTTCCATCGCGCTGAGATGCAATTCGTGGGGGGCGTGGGCCTTGTTTTGCTGCTTTCCATGGTCTTGGGCAACAGCGCGGGCATGTCGCTTTATGTCGGCGAAGGCCATGGCGATAGGCTCCTTCCGAATCTTAAGCGCAGCGCGGGCAGGATCTTCGGCATGTACTTCTTTTATACGGCTTCAGGGGCGGTGTCTTTGTTTTTGGCTGGCATGGAGCCTTTTGATGCGGCGACCACCTCGATGGCGGCGCTTTCTGGCGGGGGCTTCTCGCCGGAAAGCTCGAACATCGCTTATTATTCCGGCGCCGGGGTCACCAATGGCTTTTATGCGGCCAATCCTCTCGCGATCCAAATCATCGTCATGCTCCTCGTCATCCTTTCGGGGATCTCCTTCGTTCTGCATACTTTCCTTTTGTCTGGGCGCTTCAAACAGTTCTTCAAAGACGCGGAGGTGCGTTTCTTCTTCGTTCTTCTTCTTGCGGGTTGCCTGATTTCGGCGACTGGGTCCATCTGCAAATACGGGACCAACTATTTGGACAATATCGGTCCCAATATCCAAAACAGCGTTTTCTACATCGTCGGCTGCGCGACGACATCCGGCTTTGCCTCGACTTCGATGAGCGAGATGATCGCGCTTGGGAAGCCTTTGATCTATGTGGGCACCGTTCTTATGGTGATCGGCGGTGGCGCGGGAAGCTGCGGCGGCGGGCTCAAGCAGTATCGCGTCTACATCATGCTCAAAGACCTGTATTACAGAATGCGCTATCAGAATTCCCCTTCGCGCATCCTCCATCCCCATCAAACTTATCGTTATGGGGAAGAAAGCGAAATCGATGACGCGGAAGTGAAGGAGGCTTCTCAGTATACGGTGCTTTTCCTGGCGTTTTTCATCGTCTCAATCATCATTTTGAATTTCCTGCCCGAAATCGATTCGGAGATCGCCGCTTTCAACGTCGCCAGCGCGATGAGCAATACCGGCCTTTCGATGACCGATTACGTTTACTATGGAGCCAAATACCCAGAATACTACAACACCCTCCTTTGGGTGCTCGCGATTGGCTGCCTTGTCGGACGTCTTGAAATCTTCCCCTTGTTCTATGGCCTTTCCAACGTCAGAGAGGAAATCGTTTATTACACCGGCAAAAAGAAAGCTGCTCTTTTTTCCAAAGAAGAATAAGCAAGTTTTTCTTCCACTTGACTTAAAGATGGTAGAATAGGAACAAAAGAGAGGAATGTTCTATGATTATAGACGATATTAGAAAAGCCAATATCGACGCCTTGAAAGCGCACGATAACAACAAAAGGAACGCTTATGCGATCGTGATGTCCCGCTACACGGAAGCCAAGACGAGCGGCTCTTTGAAAGAAGTGGGCGACGCCGAGGTCGTGCGCATTCTTCAAAAGTTCGCCAAGGAGCTTGAGGAGGAAAGAGACGGCTATGCAAAAGCGGGCAGAGAAGAATCTGCGAAGAACTGTCAGGATCAACTCGACGCAATCGTTTCCTTCTTGCCTCAAATGATGGGTGAGGCGGAGATTAAGAAAATCATCGACTCTCTTGAAGATAAATCCATGCCCGCGGTGATGAAGCACTTCAAGGCCAATTACGCCGGAAAAGTGGATATGGGTCTTGTTTCCAAAATCGTGCGTGGTTTATAATCTCGCTTGCCGTCGGGTTCCCGACAGCGCTAGGGGCGTGGTTCAGTGGTAGAACAGAGGTCTCCAAAACCTTTGATGAGGGTTCGATTCCTTCCGCCCCTGCCAAGATTCAGAATTGAGATTGATGCAATTGTCAGTCTCTTTTTTATTTCATCATGCCGATGTTTTGAGATTGCGGTAATGGAGCCGGCTTTAAAAAGGCTATTTTCCCTCGCTTTGAAAAAGTCGTTTCTATCAGCGTTTCCGAATTCAATTTAAAATCGAAGAGCTCTGCCAAAACATGCGATGAGGCAAATGCGTTCAGAGATGAAAAACGATAATTGCCAATGGAAAGCACCCACGTTATAAAAGCAGAAGATCGAAGCCACGCCCAATCTAAGAAAAAAAGAATTCTCCGATTCGCCGTGGATGGTTATTCGACTATCCGATGTGTTTTTGAACCCATAATAGAAAATCTGGGTATGAAACGTTGCTTGAAGCCAATGATAAAAATTCATCTATCATTTCATCGTTTGTCGCCAATAAAATGACGCCATTTGCTTTCAGCCCTACATCTAGTGCCTTTGCGGCAATTCTCTTGTTGCCGTCATAAAACGGATGGTCCATCGCAAGCCCAAATGACAGTCTTGCCATCTTGTCGGCTGGAGTCGGGTATAGATCCGTTGAATCGAATGTTTGAAGTGGGGCATTAAGAGCTGACTCGAGCATTCCTTCATCCCTAATACCGTCGCTTCCCCCGAATTTAAAGACCAACTTGCTGTGCAAGTAGATGATGTCATCTTTCGAAAAATAAAGCATTATTTGGCTAATTCCTCATAGGCTTTCTTGTATTTGTCGTCTGATTCATCGGACAATTCATCCAATTTGTTTCTATCCAAAAACCGGATTGTTGGATTCTTTGAAATTTTAAAAGGGATTGATTGCTCTCTTATGGCTTGCTTGGCGAACATGTTGAATGCCGCGTTCATCGTCAAGCCCAGCTCCGAGAAGAGCTTTTCGGCATTCTTCTTGTCATTCTCATCCATTCTGATTGTCACATTTACGCTTGCCATATTAACGCTCCCTGTATCGCCGTTCATTTTATCGAAACATCAAGAAAAGTAAATATAAATTGTGTGCTAAATATGTGCAAAAGGCGGTTGCAACCTACCGAAAACCGAAACCGAACAATAAGAGATGTGAAGCCATTTGCTCCAATTTGCTAAACCTGTCTGCATCGTTGGGATGCCTGATTATTTGATTGCTTGGGAACGAAATTTTTGCAAGTTTGGGAACGCTTATTTTTTGTCAGCGTTTTCCTGTTTTCACATGCATGCAGGATGAAATCAACGAATGGTGAGTTTGTTCAATTTCGGCGGCGTCTATATACCAAAATCGATCTTGGTCTGCGGGGTGGCTTCTTCCCGTGACGAGCTAGCATTCCTGCTTAGAGGAGCGGCGTTCCAAAAGCCAATTTCTGAATTTGACCCAAGCTTTGATGGCCAATTGATTTCTCATAGGGATGGGCTTGCTTGAAATTACGATGGAATCGCTGAAATTATGTCTCCATCAAGTGTTTTCCTTCTATAATGATTCGAGGCGGTTATGGGCGAAGAAACGGGAAAGAAAATCAAAATCAACAGCGAGGCCACTTATATCGTTGCCATTCTTTTGCTTTCTTTATCGGTAGCGATGCTCACGAGCGCGAATTTCGGCATTTCCATGATCGTGGCTCCCGCTTATTTGCTGAGCCTTAAGATCGAGTTCTTAACATTCGGACGGGCCGAATATGTTGTTCAGGCCGTTATTTTTATTGTCCTTTGCCTTGTTATAAGGAAATTCAGGCCTATATACCTCACCTCTTTCCTGACTTGTCTTATCTACGGCCTTGCCTTGGATTTATGGCGGATGATCCCTTTTTTCAATACGTCTGTGACCCCTCCGGAATCCCTCGCTTTATGGGCTAGGATTCTTTTGTTCATGGGAGGGTTTATCTTAACCGGGTTTTCCGTGGCCTTATTCTTCAAAACCTATTTTTACCCTCAGGTCTATGACTTCTCGGTCAAATGCATCACCGCGCGTTACCATTTCAAAATGTTTGTCGTGAAGACCAGCGTCGACTTCACCATGCTTGGCATTGGCCTTATTTTGAGTTTCTGCTTCTTTGGAAAGCTTGTCGGGATTGGATGGGGGACTTTGGTTATGGCGGTGCTCAACGGCACGATCATAGGTCTTTTCTCAAAACTTTTTGACCATTTCTTTGATTTCAAGCCCGCCTTCCCGAAGTTTGCTTCTTTCTTCGATTTGACTTTTGAAAGGAAGAATGCCGTTGAGAGCTCGCAGGAATAAGCTGTTTTTGCGGTGATTTTTGATTTGTTTCGTGCAAAAGTCCAATCTTTTTTAAGCTTTGCTTTTCGTTTTTTTGGATGGCTTTGATGGAATATAATCTTCCAAACGGAGGAGATGCCTTATGGATCGGTTTAGCAAGGGGCTAGGCAAAAAGAAGATTCTTTTTCTGGCCGGGACGCTTTTGCTTTCTGCTTCTTTGCTTACCGGATGCGGAAACAATGAACTGAGGAAAGTGAAAGTAGGGGGAGTACCCAAACCAAGCGGCGAGCAACGCGAAAATCAGCAAGGAATTTGAAACCGGGGCAAGAGCGCTCACGGAATCGGCCTTCCAGTATTTCAGGGAAATCGCCAAGATTCCGCGGCAATTGAAATCCTTGGATAAGATCAGCGCCTACATTTCTTTATTCGCTTCCAATCGTGGCTATTCCGTAATGAAAGACGAAGCCGGGAACATCGCTTTCGATGTGCCTGCGACGAAAGACTATGAAGATTATGCGAAAATCATTCTTTAGGCTCACCTCGATATGGTGGTGAGCTGGAGCGACGACAATTCCTCTTTTGACCCCATAAAAGACGCTATTCATTTAGAGGAGGACGAGGAATCCTTCCATTCGGATGGGAAGACGAATATCGGGGCGGACGATGGGGAAGGAATTTGCACCTTGCTTGCTATTGCCGACAGCGACTCTTCCACTTGCGTCCACGGCCCTCTTCGCTTCCTTTTCACAACGGACGAAGACATCGGCCTCATCGGAGCCCAGGCGATTGATCCGAATTTGCTTGATGCGGATTATCTCATCAACGTCGATGCCTCGTGAGTGGTGAGCATGTTCTTTCAGAGAAACTCTATAAGAAATCCTTTCCGACCCACATCGCGTCAATTCTTAGCGTCCTTAAAAACATCAACGTTTTGTAATCCATTGGCTTTTTGCGGCCTTTTTGACTTGATGAGTTTGAAAAATCCGGATTTTGCAAAGCGAAAGTTAGGCCTTCGGTTCCAAAGCCAGAGTCTTTTTCGAGCGTTCTTCGTCGATTTTCTTGAACTCTTTTTTGAAGATCAAACCTAGGCAAACGCCATCCCCGATGTCGGCCAAAATCCAGGAGAAGGGATAGACGCTATAAAGCCAGAAGACGGACTTGAAAGCGTCAACCTGGAGAATCACCGCTTCGATCATCGCGATTCGGAAGACGGTGCAAGTTAGCATCGTTATCCACATCGGCGCGGCGCTATGCCTCACCCCGCGCATCGCGGAGGAGCTGATATCCATGAAGCCGTCCAAAACATAGGTGAAGCCTACGATCATCAGACGCTCCCAACCAGCTTGGAGACTTACGGAATTGTCGGAATCCACGAAGAGAGCAAGCAATTGATTGTGGGCGAATAGAATCAAAAGGCTGTAGAAAACGTTGAAGATGAGATTCCATGCCTGGGCGTACCAAAACGCCTTCAAAATGTTCTTCTTGTTCCTCGCGCCAAAATTCTGGGCGGTCACGGCAAGACAGGCTGCGGAAATCGCCTCTACGCATGCGTAGCAATAGTTGTTGATGGAGTTCGCCGCGATGGCTCCATCCTCGACGTAAAGGGAGTTTGGCATGTCTTTTGCAATCGTGTAGAGAGCGCTTTGGATGAATGTATTCGGAAGCGCGAAGAAGAAGCCTTGCAGACCCGCCGGCAAGCCAAGCTTGACCACTTCGTTTAAGCTGGCTCTATCGATTCTGAAATTCTTCCATTCGCAATGGAGATAGCCCGAGTTCTTGAAAAAGAGAGGGACAATGACAAGGATCGC
Organism: Parasutterella excrementihominis; assembly: GCA_963614595.1. GTDB lineage: Bacteria > Bacillota_I > Bacilli_A > RFN20 > CAG-826 > Alloenteromonas. The sequence goes on from CAVECL010000018.1 coordinate 8,856, forward strand.
CGAGATCCCTTCGCTGATGACGGTCGCCCAGGCGACGCCGGCAACGTCTAGCCTTGCATAATAGACGAAGATGAAGTCGAAGAGGACGTTGAGAAGGCCTGCGGTTAATAGCGCTAGGAAAGGCGTCGCGGAATTCCCGACCGCGCGATGCATCTGGGCGCCGTAGTTATAAATCATCAATAGCGGCAACCCGACGAAATAGATTTGCATGTAGGTGGTTGCGTTTGCTAAGTAGGCTTCATCCGTTTTGATAAGCAACAGCAATGCGTTGGAGGAAAAGAACCCGGCGATCCCTACCGCGATTCCCACAAACATAGCGAAAATGAGCGAGGTATGTAAAACCCTTAAAGCCCTGTCTCTGTTTCCGGCGCCTTTCGCGTTCCCAATCGCGACATTCGCCCCTAAGGAGAGCGAGGTGAAAACAACGACGATCAGGTTGATGAGGGAGCCGTTCGCGGAAATCGCGCTGGCGCTCGATTGGCCGTTCCCCCAAAAATGAACCGAGATGAGGTCTACGGTCGTGTAAAGAAGCTGCATGATGGAGGTCAAGGCCATCGGCAGGGCGAACAAGCCTATTTTCCAAAAGAGATTCCCGGTTGTCAGGTCCATCTCTTTAACGCTTTTGAACGGGTTTTTCATAATCACTCCCCTTTTTTGGGGACACCAATATTAGTGGGTGTTCTTTTCCTTTGCAATTTTCTTGTCAGCGGTTTCGCGAGAATTCGTATAAGCCAATCGAAACGGCGTTATCCAAATTCAGAGAATCAAGCCCTTCGTTCTGCGGGATGATGAGAGGGGAGCCGATCTCAAGAAAGCTTTGATCTAAGCCTTTCGCTTCGTTTCCGAAGACAAGCGACCACGGCAGGGCTATTTGCGCGTCCTTTAGCAAGGTGCTTGCTTGCAGCATGAAAGGATAGCAATGATGCTTTGGGTAGTCCTTTTGATAGGAAGCGAAGTCCGGGTAAAGGGTGATGTTCAAGTGAAAGACGGCGCCCATGGATGCGCGAATCGTTTTTGGATCGAACTCATCAGCGGCGGGGGTGATGATGGCGACATCTTCGATATAGAACCCGAAGCAGGAGCGGAATATGGTTCCTAGATTCCCGAGGTTCGACGGATTAACGAGGACGACATGGTTTTTGTCCTTGGCCAAAGGGGAATGGAATTTCTCAAATTCGCCAATTACCATGCAGTTGTCTTTCTCGCTGAGCTCGCGGAAGATTTTCTCGTTATTCTCAATGACGGGAATCTTTTTGCATCTGCATAGAGAGATGAGTTTCTCGTAGGTCTCATCTCTTTTTTGTTTGGGAGAGACATAGACCTTTTTGACTTGCTCTCCTTTGAAACGAAGGGCTTCCATCGTGAGGGTTGTGCCAAGGCAATAGCTGGTGGCCTGGTCTTTCTTGTACTTGAACATGCCTTAATTTTAAAAGATAGCAAATTGAATGGGGCATAAAAGCGCATTCTTCTTTATTAATAGGGTAGGAGGACATTTATGGAAGAAGAAATCTTACTTGGCAGAGTGAATCGCGCGGTAGAGAAGACCCTTGGGCTTTCCCTTACTAGCGACGTTCGCATCTATGGGAAGCAAGAATACCTCGATAACCTTGCAAAAGCCCATCCAAATTCCTATTTGGGCATCCTTGAGGAGATTAGCGGAACGATCCTGAAAGAGCCGGATTACGTTTGCTATGATGAAGATGAGAACATCTTTTACTTTCTGGAAACCTATTGGAAGAATGGCTCTTTGATTGGCGTGGAGGTGAAGGTCACCCAGGAGGGGAAACCGAAAAGATGGGTTTTCCATTCCCTGCGCACCATCCGTGGTCCTTGGGACAGGGATTACACGAAGATCAGGAAGCGCGCCTAATCTTTAGCGGATTCTTGCTCTGCGGTATTTGAAGGAAAGCAGGTTGTTTAAAAAGACAATCAGCAACGTGAAGCACAACAGGCAAAGAAAGACGATGATGCAGCCTGGCCAAAACCAGATGGAATGCGGATCCAAAAAGAGATAGGGGTACATCTCCCCGTTTTTCAAAACGGCCTCAGGCCAAATGATGGCTCTGAAGACGCTGAAGATGCCGTAAAAGATCGGGACGATTTGGGAAGTGAACGCCGTATAGAAAGGCACGGTCCCTTTTTCGTCGAACATCAGCCAGTCCCCAAGAGGCAAAACGAATAAGCCAATGTAAAACAGAATCTCGATTGAAGACCCGAAGCCCAAGAAGAAAGAGGCTAAGAAATATCCGGAAGAGGCTTCCATCGAGAAACAGACAATTGGCAAAGCCAAATGCATATTCACCCCAGCCGGAAGGCCATTCATCCCTCTCCTGAGATCAATCGCGTTGAAGATGATCTCGAAGAAAAACAAGGCCGCTAGCATAAAGGAGACGAGGACCCCGAAATAAGAAAGGGCGACGTAAGATTCAATGGGTGAGCGGAAATAAAAAACAATCAAAAGCAAGAGCGCCGTTAAGGACATTGCGCGGTAACTTAAAGAGATGACGCGGTTGCGGATTACCATAGCCTGCTAAGTGTATCACCTTCCCTTCATTTGGGTACTCCTAAGGAGTAAAATCGCCAGGCTATGGTGAGTTTGGAACTGAAAGACACGCAGTATCAAGAAAATGGCTTTACTCATACGCGGATCACCGCCAGAGGAATCGTTTTGGATGAAGAAGGGCGCATCGCCCTTCATCTTATCCATCGCGATGATATTTTCGGGAATGAGACTTATTACGAAACACCAGGCGGAGGCGTTGACGAAGGAGAGACCCCGGAACAGGCGGTCATTAGAGAATGCAAAGAGGAGCTAGGCGAAGATATTGAGGTTTTGCAGGCTTTAGGCGTTGTGGAAGACGCATATAACCTGATCCATCGGAAAAACAAAAACCATTATTTCCTGGCTAAGAAACTGAATCAAGGAGAGAAGCATTTCGTATCTGAAGGCGATTCTTTGATTCAGAGGACGGTTTGGGTCAGTTTGGAAGAGGGAATTGCCTTATTGAAGAAACAAAGCGATCGCGGGGTGTCTGCATTGGTAAAAGCCAGGGAGCTTCCAATCCTCGAAGAAGCGCAACGCGTCATGCTTTCCAAAAATTAGTTTTGGGATAGCGTCCGGGTTGCTGTTTTCCTTCAACTTTCAACCTTTTCTTTAGTAATATTGACATATAGGCCAGCCAAATTTTTGAAAATTCCGCTTGATTAACCTAGTTTTGATGTTTATAGTATCAAAGCCGTGGCGCAATTGGTGAAACGGTTAACACAACCGGCTGTGAACCGGTCATGAATGGGTTCGACTCCCATATTGCGCCCCAGTTTGAACTTATGGCACCGATCGAAAGTTCGGCGCTTTTTTCTTTCTTTGGGAATTGAGACAGACTCCTACTTTCCTATATAAGGATGAAGGCTATCAAAGCGTTTTGAATGCTTTGAACTGGCGATGCGCCGAAGTCGAACAAAAAACGCAGACTGAGCGGAGACGTTTATGGCCTCAGGAAGTTCTTCTAAAAGAAGAAAATCGTTTTTGCCTCTTCGGCTAACGAGGAAATTTACATTCAGTTGACATCCTTTTTCCCTTCTATTGGTAGTTGGGGGTATTTCAAAGGCCAAGAATATAGCCGTTCAAAAAAGGAAAAAAAGAAATGAAACACAAAAGCATTTTGCTTCTTGCTTCCCTCGCCGGCTTAGTCGCTTGCGGCGGCGGAGCAACCTTCGATTCTTCGAAATCGATAACGGTCATCACTAGAGAAGATGGCTCTGGCACCAAGAGCGCTTTCATGGAAATCCTTGGCCTTAAAGGACAAGCCGACGTCGAAAGCGCGGTCATTCAAACCGGCACCGCAGCCGTTATGCAGGAAGTCTCAACCAATCCGTATGCAATCGCCTTTGACTCCCTTGGCTATGTCACTGATGAGGTCAAGAAGCTTAAAGTCGACGGCGTTGAACCCACCATCGCTAACATCAAAAGCGGAAGTTACACCATCTCCCGCCCTTTGAGCGTCGTCTACAAAGAAGACACCATCAAGAACAGCTCCGTCTTCTCTGCTTATCTTGACTTCCTCAAGAGCAGCGATGCCCAAACCATCATCTCCAATGAAGGCTATGTCTCCGTGCAGGATGAAGCGAGCGCCTACACGAAGAACGATTCTTTGAGTGGCACCATCGAAATCGCTGGTTCCACCTCTTTAAAGCCTCTTATGGAGAAACTTGCTGAGAAATTCGAAACCTATCAGCCTAGCGTCAAGGTCAACGTTGCCGGAGGCGGAAGCGGCACCGGCTACACCAATGGCGAGAACGGCACTTCTGATTTCGGCATGATTTCTGAGGTCTTCAATTCCGCCAAAGCGGCTTCTTGCACTTATTACACTGTCGCCAAAGATGGCATCGCGGTCATCGTCAACATGAACAACCCTTTGACCACCATCAGCAAAACGGATCTCAGCAACGTTTATGACAGTGGGAAAACCGGCGACGAGCACATTACCAAATGGAGTCAACTCATCGTCGAATGAAGTGCAGCGAGGATGACGTTGCGAAAGTGACGTTCTTCCTTTGCGCGGGGATTTCGATCCTCGTGCTTTTCTGCATTATTTTGTATCTTTTCTGCAACGGAATTCCCTTCGTTGCGCGTTATGGCTTCTCTGCCTTTCTGTTTGGCACGAAGTGGGACATCGTTTCTTCCGATCCGAAATACGGCATTCTAGCGATGTCTTTGACGACGCTCATCCTCACCGCCATCGCGACTTTCCTCGGCGGGGTCCTGGGCGTTTTCTCCGCCATAGCCTTGTTTAAATTCGTCCCTAAAAAGATCGCCGGGGCTTGCAACTACCTGATTCAATTGCTCGCCGGCATCCCCTCGGTCGTCTTTGGGCTCTTCGGCATGACCTTTATCGTTCCTTTTATCCGGGACTATGTTTCTAGCAACGGGGTTGGATATGGAATCCTCAGTTCCTCGATTGTTTTGGGCGTGATGATCCTTCCGACTGTCACCTCCATGTCGCTTAATGCGCTGAACGCGGTCGATAAATCCTATTACGAAGGTTCGCTTGCCCTAGGCATGAATAAGGCTCAAAGCGTGTTCCAGGTGGTGCTTCCCAGCGCGAAAAGTGGCATTTTTGCGGGGATAATACTCGGATTAGGGCGGGCGCTTGGAGAAACGATGGCCGTCATGATGGTCATCGGTGGCAGCGCGGTCATGCCCACATCTCTCACCAAAAGCGTCCGTACGCTAACCGCGAACATCGCCATGGGCGCCAATGAACTTACGGGTGAACCCCTGGAGGCTCTCATCGCTTGTGGCTGCGTCTTGTTCGTTTTCACCCTGCTTATCTATTTGACGTTAGGTCTGTTGGGCCGGAAGAGGAAAGAAAAATGAGGCGCAAACTGAATCTTATTTTTCACGGCGGCCTTCTTGGAGTCTCCTATCTTTCCCTTGGAATCTCTTTGCTTGCCTTGTTCGCCATCCTTATTTACATCACGGTGAATGGGGGAGGCCATTTGTCCTGGGATTTCCTTTTCGGGAAATATTCTTCAAGCAACATCTCCATCTTGCCTGCGCTAGTGGGAACGCTTGAACTTGTCGTCTTCTCCCTTCTCTTCGCGTTTCCTCTTGGTCTAGCCTCGGCGATCTTTCTCTCCGAATACGCTAAAAGCGAAAAATGGTACGTTACGGTCATTCGCGTGTGCTTTGAGACGCTCTCCGGCATTCCTTCAATCGTCTATGGCTTATTCGGCTATCTCGTCTTTACGGTCTCCTTTGGCTGGGGGTATTCGCTTATGGGTGGAGCCTTGACGCTTGCCATTATGATCCTTCCTCTCATCGTCAGGGGCTGCGAGGAGGCTTTGCGCGCCGTTCCGCGGAATCTAAGAGAGGGGAGCTACGCCCTAGGCGCGAACAAAGTCAAAACCATCTTCCGCGTGGTTCTTCCTTCCGCGGTCCCAGGAATCCTGACATCTCTTCTTCTTAGCGTTGGCCGCGTGCTCTCGGAATCGGCTGTGCTGATCCTCACGATTGGCATGGTGACCAATAGAGTCCCGGTCTCTCCGATGGATAGCGGCACTTCCCTTGCCCTTGACATCTATTACTTCGCGAATTTCGGGCACATCAATGAGGCCTTTGCGACGTCCTTTGTCTTGCTGGTCCTCATCTTGATTTTCAATGGGGCGTCGTTTCTTGTTTCGCGCATCTATCAGAAAAAGAAAGGATTGGTATGAAATTATCTAAAAGCAAAGATCCATCCGACTCGTACCTTAGGAACGGGGAAATCGAGGTTCGTGACCTTCATCTCCATTATGGAAATTTCCACGCTCTTAAAGGAATTAACCTTAAGATCGAAGAAGGTACCGTCAATGCCTTCATCGGCCCAAGCGGCTGTGGCAAATCCACATTTCTCCGCTGCCTCGATCGCATGAATGATTTGATTCCTGGCTGCAAGGTCGAAGGGAGCTGCAAGGTGGGCGGCATCGATGTCTACGATTCGAAAACCGACGTGAATTTGCTCCGGAAAGAAGTGGGCATGGTCTTCCAAAAACCGAACCCCTTTCCGATGTCGATCTACGACAACGTCGCCTATGCTCCCCGCAATTTTGGGATTCGCAAAAAGTCAGAACTTGACGAAATCGTTGTAAACTCCCTGCAAAAGGCCGCTATCTTTGAAGAAGTGAAGGATTGCCTTAACAAAAGCGCCCTCTCTTTGTCGGGCGGTCAGCAACAAAGGCTTTGCATCGCAAGAGCTCTTTCGGTGAAGCCAAAGATCCTCTTGATGGACGAGCCCACAAGTGCTCTCGACCCGATTTCCACTTCGGTCATTGAGGACTTGCTCATGAAACTGAAGAAAGAGATGACCGTCGTCATCGTCACCCACAATATGCAACAGGCGGCTCGCGTGGCGGACATCACTTCTTTCTTTTTGCTCGGCGAGCTTATTGAGACGGAGAGCACCGAAAAGCTCTTCACCGCCCCGCAGGACAAACGCACGGAAAATTACATTACCGGGAGGTTCGGATAGTATGAAGATCACGACGATAGACCGCAAAAAGGCCATTTTGAATTCGCTCACCACCAAGATGGCCTTCAAATGCGAGAGGATGATGAAAGACGGCTTAAAAGCCCTTTATGATCTTGATGGCAAAAAAGGCAAAGACCTAGCCGAGGAAGACAAGGTTGTGGATGGGTATTACTCGGAGATTGAAGGCATTTGCCTTAAGACGATGCTTCTTGATCACCCCGTCGCAGGCGATTTCCTTTTCATCTCTAGCACCTTGAAGATGATTACGGATTTCGAACGTATCGGCGACTACGCCGTCGATATTGGCGAGGAAGCCTCTTTCCTCGCAGGCAGAGGCAAATTCGTTTTCCCTGCGAGGTTAAAGGAACTTTCTGACGCGGTGATGAACATCGTGGAGGAAACTATCCAGTCTTACGTCAACCTGGACGCGAATCGCGGGGCTCGTCTCGATGAGCTTGACGATAAAGTGGACGTTATCTTCGCTTCTTTGAAAGATGAGATACTCTTCCAAGACGGAAAAAAAGAAAACGCTATCTTCATGCTTGTTAGCAAATATTTGGAGAGGGTTGCCGACCATTGCGTTAATATAGGTGAGTGGATTACTTACTTGGAAACGGGGAGCCGAAAATGAGCAGCGACAAGAAGCCACTCATTTATTGTGTGGACGACGATAAAAGCATTCGCGACTTCTTGGCCTTAGCGCTGCAAATGGGCTCATTTGACGCCGCCTGCTTTGAAAGCGCCTCCCCTTTCTATGATGCTTTGAAAGAGAAAAAGCCCGATCTTGTCTTGCTTGACGTGATGATGGACGGCGATGACGGCTATACCGTCATCTCTAAAATAAAAGCGGACCCCGTCACAAAGGACATCCCGGTCATTTTCCTTTCCGCGAAAGAGAATGAAGGCGACAAGGTCAAAGGACTTGATTTGGGCGCGGACGATTTCATCGAAAAACCCTTCGGCGTTATGGAACTTATCGCGCGGATCAAGGCAAGTCTAAGGAAGAGCGTTAAGGAAAACGATTGCTTGGTTTACAAAAACATCAAGATGGATCCGAAACTTCATCGTGTCTTCCTTGACGGGGAGGAGAAGAATCTGACTCGAAAAGAATTTGACCTTCTTCGTTATTTCCTTGCAAACACCGACCGCGTCCTTAAAAAGGAAGACGTCTTCCTTGCTGTATGGAAGGAGGAACAGGTGGAAAGCAGAAGCCTTGACGTCTATATCGCAAGGCTCAATAAAATCATCTCTCCAAACTGCCATATCGACACGATTCGCGGGGTAGGGGTTATCTTGAAATGAAGCGGTTCACTAAACTTCTCATTTCCTTTTGCTGCCTGATCGGGGCGTTGCTTCTTGCCTCCGTCGTTTTAGCCTTATGTTTTAAGAATTGGGGTTTGCTTTGGTTTGCTCTTGGCGGATCCGCTATTTGCTCCGCCTTTTTTTATTGCCTTTTCTCCTATGAAAAACGGGCCGAAGAAAAGAAAAAGAAAAGCAAGGAGGAACTAAGGAAACAAGAGGAAGAGCTTCATAAAGCGGAAGAGGAGCAGCGTTTTCATTCCTTGCTTCTGGATTCCGTCTCCGATTGCCTGTTTGCTTTCAACGAAGACAAACGCATCATCTTCGCTTCCAAAAAGGCGAGACGTTTGATCGACGTGGACGATCCCGTTGGGAAAAGACTTGAAGATACGGTCAACATCGATTCTCTTGTTGCGTTGGTGGAATCTTTCCCGGAGAAACAAGGAACCCTCCATAAAGAGGTCATCGTTGCTCCTTTTGTTTATTGGGCGAGCCTAGCCAAAATAGAGGAATTCTATTTCCTTGCTTTAAGCGACATCACCTTGGAAAAGAAAGGCGAAAGGGAAAGGCAGGATTTCTTCAATACCTCTTCCCACGAGCTTAAGACGCCTCTTACCTCCATCATGGGCTATTCTGAGATTCTTTCCATCAAAGAAGAGGACCCCCTAAATAAAGAGCTGGCGACGAAAATCTACACGGAGTCGAAGAGAATGAGTTCTCTTATCGCCGACATGCTCTCCATTTCAAAGATTGACGCAAGGGAAAAGCCGAAAGATCTTCCTTTGCTCTCTTTGAATTCGGTTGTCAAAGACGTCATCAACTCCTTGACTCCTTTGGCAAGCAAGAAAAACATCAAAATTGAAGTGAGCGGCGAGACTTCCGCGCCCATCATGGAAAAAGACGCATATTCCATCCTTAAGAATCTTGTTGAGAACTCAATCAAATACGGCATTCAAAACGGTTGCACGAAAATTGAGTTCACGGACCGTTCCTTCATTGTGAAAGACAACGGCATCGGAATCGACCAAGCCGACCAATCCAGAGTCTTCGAACGTTTCTACCAAGTGAGCAAAGGAAAGAATCGCGATGAGGGCGGCACCGGCTTAGGGCTAGCCATCATCAAGCATCTTTGCGAGCTTTATGGGTTTAGAATCCGCTTGAATTCTGCGTTAGGGAGAGGAAGCGAATTCGAGATTATCTTCAAAAAATAAGCGGCTTTTGCGGGTTTATTTGTCTTTTAATCTGTGAATTGCCGAACTTATTTTGTCTAGGTATCTGCCTTCATAATCCTCGAGCTTACCCTCATCGCAAAGCGTGGCTAAGGCAGGATCGATGGGCATGGAGTCAAAATAGGGAATGCCGAACTTCTTGGCTGCCCCTTCGCCTTTCTTCCCAAAGGGATAGATGATTTCATCGCAGTGAGGACATTTCATATAAGATAGGTTTTCGACCAATCCTAAAACGGGGATATCCATCATGGCGGCCATGCGGAAGGCTTTCTCGACGATCAAAGACACCAAATCTTGGGGCGAGGTGACGATTACGATCGCGTCAATCGGAAGAGATTGAAAGACCGTCAAGGGGACATCGCCTGTTCCTGGAGGCATATCGATGTATAGCTCGTCGATGTCTCCGTAGACAACATCGCTCCAAAACTGTTTCACCAAGCCACTGATGACGGGGCCTCTCCAAATGACGGGAGAAGCAGGGTCGTCCGTCAGCAAGTTGAGCGAAATGGCTTTGATGCCCGTTTTTGTTTCGACCGGGTAGATCTCCGTTTCGCTTCCGGTGGCCGGCTCATGCAGGCCGAAAATCGTTGGAATGCTTGGACCGGTTACATCCGCGTCCATGATGGCCACTTTCTTCCCGTCTCTTTGGGCGTTTATTGCCAAAAGCGAAGTTGTTAAGGATTTGCCTACGCCGCCTTTTCCTGATACAACCGCGATAACCTTTTTGACATGACTGTTTTTGTTTAGCTCCACACGGAAGTCTTCTTTGCTCATTTGCTCGCTCATAAAGAACCTTCTTTCAGGGATTATTATATAGTTTCATAGGCCTGATGAGATAAGGAAGGGTTGACAAAGGTAGTATCATTCTCGCGTATGTTGGATGTATTCGTAGACTCATTGCTTGATTCCCTCAAAATCCTTGGAATAGTCTTCATTTTCGAGATTCTTCTTTCCTTTTTCGAAGGCAAGATCGCCCATGCGCTTGAAAAGAGTAGGCGCTTCGCGCCGGCGTTAGGCTCTCTTTTTGGCGTCATTCCTCAATGCGGCGTCTCAATCGTCGCAGCGGATTTGTTCACGAAGCGCGAACTCACTTTAGGCACGCTTGTCGCTGTTTTCTTGGCGTGCTCTGATGAGGCTCTTCCGATCTTGTTTGGAAATTTCACCTCGACTTGGTGGCTGACTTTCCTTTTGATAGGCATCAAGATTGTCTTGGGCGCGGGAATTGGCTTATTGGTGGATGTCCTTTTTGCCAAATATCGTTTTGAGCATAGCCATGAGGAATCCGAAAAAGGAAGCGAAAGCCATTATGGATGCTGCGGCCATGAGATAGAAGGAGAGAAAGAGCCCGCTTGGAAAGAGCATATCCTTCACCCCGTTGTTCATTCCTTGAAAATCTTTCTTTATTGTTTCGTTGTTTCCTTCGCTTTTGGAACGCTTGTTTATTACGTCGGGGAAGATAATATTTCCTCTTTCCTCGTGACGAACCGGGCTTTGTCTCCTTTGGCCGCGGTGCTTGTTGGGCTGATTCCAAACTGCGTTTCTTCCGTTTTGCTTAGCGAGCTCTTTTTGAAGGGCGTTTTACCATTTGGGGCGCTTCTTGCGGGGCTTTTGATGAATGCCGGCATTGGAATGTTCGTTTTATTCCGCAAGAAAGAAAATCTAAAGCCGGCTTTGCTGGCCTTTGCGATTTGTCTGATTTCGGCTTTGGGATTTGGCTATATTTTCCTTTACGCGATGCCGATGTATTGATTAAGCGATTCCGCCTCGAGTGCCTGGAAGGATTCTCTTGATCGCTTCTTCGCCGCATTCTCTTTTCACAATCTCTTCAGCGAACGGGATTGTGAAAGCCATGGAATGGCCCGTGATGATGTTGCCATCGACAACTGCGCCTGCGCTTTTCTGATATTTCCCTGTTTTGCCTTCGAATCCTGGAAAGCATGTGAATGTCTTGCCGTTCAATAAGCCAAGCTCTTCCAAAATGGATGGAGCGGCGCAAATCGCATACACGCCCTTGTTCTTTTTATAGAAAGAGAGAACGAGATCTTTTACTTTCGAACAGGCTTTGAGATTGTCGACTCCTGCTTTTCCGCCAGGCAAAACGATGAAGTCAAAATCATTCTCTTCTATTCCGCTTATCGAACAATTCGCCTCAACAACCAGGCCCATAGAGGTTTTAACCTCCAATGAATTTGTGATGGATGCTAAGACGCAGTCGATTTCGTGCGTCCTTGAAAGTATATCGTGAGTGGTGATGGCTTCCGTTTCCTCGAAACCGTCAGCGAGCAAAATTAAACCTTTTTTCATTTTCTTTGCCTCCCTATATGATTATAGAGCCGAAAGGAAATGCTATGGGCGAAGAAAAGAAAGACGACAAGAAGAGAAGGCCTACGACTTCCTACAAAAAGAAAAACCGCACAGGAGAGGACATCGACATGCTCAATGAGCGTTATACCGATCCTGAATCCGGCGGTTATGGGTCCTATCGATACAAAGACCACATCGACGGGGCGTAAGGCGGGCGACCGTCTTTTTCTTTAGGCATTCTTTGAAACGATTTCAAGGATGGCGCTGATGAGCCTTTCATCTTCGTCTAAGGAGCATTCGCTTTCGAACGGCAAATGGATCATTAGGGCAGGGGTGCCGGAATGAAGGGCGATGTAATAGGCTTCATTGTCGAAGAAGCGTCCTCCGTCGATGGATATGGAACTGTCGATTTCCTTGGCGATAAGAACCTGATTGAAGCGCGAGAGATCATTGGTGGTGGAGAGGGATTTGGGCTCGCCCGGAAGAATCTCTTCTTTCGTTTTGATGATTCCGTTCTCGTCTGGTTGGGTGGAATCCATCTCGTTGTATCCGTATTGCTCCATCGTGGGAGTTTTGTGGAAAGGAGAAAGGTTCAAAACAAGAATGAAGTCCGGTTTGTCCTTGGCAATGGCCTTTTCGAGATTCTTTCTTGCCTTGTCATAGCTCGCTTCGAGCAAGACGGTTTGAATGCCTTTCTTCCCGATATAGCGAGCGAGGATTCTTTCGGATGGATTCGAGTCGTGGTTCGCGTATTTCTTGAACCCTACTAGCAGAGCTTTCATAGATTTTCTCCAAAGGATTGTTTCCTGTTTTTGCTTGCACTTATTTTAATATGGACGCCTGATTTGGCGTTAATGGTATTTGAAAAAAGGAAATCGCGTTATTCCCCATCAAGTTTTCAAAAAGGGTCCGATTTAACCTTGAGCGATTTGCAAAATAGTCTTTGTACATCGGGTTTGACAAGGTATCAACGCCATCGATTGGGTTGTCCGTTCCAAACATGATGCGGTCCGGCCCGATTTGCCTTAGGATCTTCGCGGCGACTTTCATAGGAACCCAAGCGGTGTCACCGTAGATATTCTTTGTATTTGAAATCGCCGCAAAACCTTTGCTGTTATCGCTGCAAAGCTGAACGTGCGCCGCAACGAATCTTAGCCTTGGATGCTTCTTTGCGACTTCGACTAAAAAGTCAACGTCGCTATATTCGTCTTCGGCCGTATGAACGATGACGGGAAGATTCTCTTCTTCGGCCCAAGTGAGCCAGGGCTCAAGCAAAGGGGAAGAAATTGGGGTACGCTCGCAATAGGGATGGTATTTAAGCGCATAAATGAGCATCCGGTTGCGTTTCACGCATTCTTTAAGTTCAGAAGAAGGGCCGGTCTCCTTGACGGGCCTGATCCAAATGGCTGCGCCTAATTTCTTTGGGTTCTTTTTTACAAAAGTCAGGACTTGGCTGAGGCACCTCAGAGTGGTCGTGTTCTTCACTTTTTCCGTTGCCCCGCTGGAAAACTCCGCGGCATCGCAATTGGAAATTAGCGAAAAGGCGATGCCGTATTTCTTCATTGAGAGCAAAATCTCTTCTTCGCTTTGCTTCAAAGTAGGTTTGGAGAAGATATGAGCATGCGCATCGATGATTTGCATGGCATTATCGTAGGTCCGAAACGTCTTTCATAAAAGGCTTGCTTAGCGAAAAGAGGTGTGTAAAATATGGCTTGCGCCTTGGGGTGTAGCCAAGTGGTAAGGCATAGGTCTCTGAAACCTAGATGCGCTGGTCCGATCCCAGCCACCCCAGCCAAGATGCAAATTGCCGCCTTTGTGGCGGTTTTCTTTTCCTCAAAAAAGCGCCCGCTGGCATCGGGCGCCAAATGAGCTTACGCTTTTAAGATTTCCACGACGATTTCAATCATCTTATGGAATTCGTTAACCGACAAATACTCATAACGACCGTGGTAGTTGTAAGCGCCCGTTCCGATGTTCGGGCAAGGGATTCCAAGGAAAGAGAACGTGGCTCCGTCTGTCCCTCCGCGAATCGGATTCGAGGTATAAGGGATGCCTAAACGCTTATAGGCCGCGACGGCTCTTTCATAGGCCTCAGGATGCTTATCAAGGACCTCCTTCATATTTCGGTAATCGTCAGCGATTTCGAGATTAATTTTCGATGTTGGGTATTTTTGCTGGAGTTTTGCGGCGATTTTGCAGAAGCATTCCTTTTGCTCTTCAAGCTTTTTCGCGTCGTGATTGCGGAGGATATAACTTAGTTTGGCGTGGTCGACATTCCCATCCATGGAGACCAAGTGGTTGAACCCCTCGTGGCCTTCCGTGTATTGAGGGCGAATTTTTTCAGGGAGGGAGGCGTCGAACTCACAGGCCACAGACGCCGCGTTGACCATTTTCCCTTTGGCGTCGCCGGGATGAACCGAAACGCCTTCGATTTGTATCTCGGCATGGGCGGCGTTGAAGGTTTCGACTTCGATGTCCGTATAGCGTGAACCGTCTACGGTGTAAGCGTATTTTGCACCCCATTTTTCGATATTCACGTGTTCGCTGCCCCTTCCGATTTCTTCGTCGGGAGTGAAAAGCAAGCATACGGGGTGATGCTTGATTTCCGGATGGTGGACCAAATAGTCGATCGCTCCAAGAATGATCGCGTCGCCCGCTTTGTCATCTCCGCCCAGAAGCGTCGTCCCATCGGTTACGACTAAATCATCTCCGATGTGATCGCCTAAGCTTGGGAACTGCGCGGGCGACATTGAATACTGATCGTTTAATTTGATGATGCCTCCATCGTATTTCTCAACAATTCGCGGCTTGACGTTGGCGCCGCTGATTTCCAAAGCCGTGTCAACGTGCGAATTAAGGCCAATCGGGTCTAGGCCATCTTCGCCTGGTAAATGGGCATAAAGGCGCCCGTATTCATCGATCTCGCCATGAACCCCCAGCTCTTCAAGATCTTTTAGAATTTCACGTGAAAGGTTGAGCTCCTTTGCCTCGCTCGGCGTGGCCTTGCTTTGATCGTTGCTCTGCGTGTCGATTTTGACGTATTTCAAGAAGCGCTCTAATGCTTTGTCCATGATCTTCCCTCTTTTCGAGCGGCATTTTACCACCCCTTAGAAAAGAATAAAGAAAGGTGAACTTTTTAACGAAGTTTGGTTCTAGCTTTGCTAGAATCACCCCGTGCGAAAATTCAAGGGCTCCACTGAAGCGATTCTCAGCAAAAAACTGCTTCGCCAGACTCTCTCCGGCTGGAAGCAATTCATCTCAATTATCGCGATGGGCGGCATCGCGATGACTTTGTTCGTGGGCCTGCTGTCAAATGCCGAATCGCTTTCCCAAAGGGTGAATTCCTTTTATGACGCCGGCGACCTGCCGTCATTGTGGATCATCACCAAAGAGCATGAGAAAGGCTTGGGGGATTCGTTAAAAAACGCCGGGATCCTAGATGACGACGATCGTGTCGATAGCCGTTTCCAAATCAACGCTAGGCTTAATTCCCATATTGTTTACGGGGCGATCACCGCAGATATGCCCGCTTTGTCTCATCCTATCGATGTCGAAGGGGAGCAAAGTGAAGACGATTCCTTTTTCTTTGTTGATAAGAGCCTTTCCGAAGACGCCGCCAAAAGCGGGGAAACCATGAAAATAGGAGAAGAATGCACACTGACCTATGCCTTCTCTTCTTATGTTGAGAATTTCTCTGGCCTCGTGGATTCGGCCTATGAGCTGGGCTATTTCAAAAGCGAAACGAAGAAGAACGAGTTCAAAGAGGGCGAGATTGCCACGAAAGCCAAAGTTACGGGGATCATGACTTTTCCTGAGAACGTGCAATCTTCCAAGTACTATTCTTCGACTTACCTCATGAGCAAATCCGTTTTCGCCTCCTCGCTTCATGAAAGCTTAGGCGAATATTTCACTGCCGACGGCTTGATCGCCATTGAAAATTATCTTGGCCTCGATCTTGAGGCAAAGCCAACTTCCGAAAGCTTCCCCCAAGACAATGAATACCTCATCGCTTTGGCAGATGGCGACACGCTGAGCAAAAAGAAGGAAGGCATAGAACGGTATTTCGATGAGCATGCGGTGTTTGGAAAAGACAATCTCGCTTCTTTGCTTGATCGTTCTTTGAATCCTTGGTCAGCGACGGTGGAGACCGAAGTTCTTGAGGCGACGCAGCTTACCTTTGTCTTTCCGATCGTTTTCTTTTTGGTTGCAGTCCTCGTCATTTTGACGACCCTCTCGCAGATTATTCTCAAAGAACGCACCCAAATCGGCACAATGAAAGCGCTTGGGCTCAGCAAAGGACAAATCTATTTTCATTACCTTTCCTTGACCTTCGCGCTCGTTCTTATTGGAACCCTGATCGGCTATATCGCAGGGCCGCTCATCATCCCTTCCATCATGGCGATGAAGTACAACATTCTCTATACCCTTCCTGCGAGAAGCCTCTTCGTTTTCCCCTGGTGGCAGGCCCTTTCCGCTTTTGCTTGCTTTGCCGTAGTTTCTCTTTTGGCCGCCGTTTTGGCGATTCATAAGGAAATTTCTTTGACCCCCGTCCAATCAATGAGGCAGGAGGTCATTTCGTTCAAGAGCAAAACAAAGGTCAAAGACAAGAAGCGCTCGCCCTTGTCTTTGAGCGCCAGAATGGCTTTTCGGAATATCCGCATCAATAAGCTCAAGTCCGCGATGGTTGTGGTGGGGGTGTTTGGCTGCACGGCCCTTTTGCTTTGCGGCTTCGGGATCGAGAATACCTTGGACCGCGGCATAGATAATGACCTTAATCTCTTCTACAGTTCGAGCCTCAGCGTCACCTACACCTCCTCAAGGAAGAGCGCCAATAATCTGGCTTCCTATTTTTCCGATGGGGAGGTAAGTGACGTTGATGAATATCACAGCAGCTCGATTAACGCGACTTTTGCGGGGAAATCGATGTCAACAACGCTTCGCTTATTCCATGATGAGCATCCTTATTTCAAAACCGATCTCGCAGAGAGAGGGATGGTGACGATTTCCAAAAAACTGACGGAAGAGATTGGGGTCAAGCAAGGGGATACCGTTTCCTTCGAATTCCAAAATACCGAAATCAGCGCTGTCGTCGGAAAAGTGATCGAGGCCTTCGCGGTCAATGGAATCTACGGTTATCTTAGCGATCCTCTTTTCAATGTATCCACGCCTACTTATAACGGCGCCTGGGTGCAGGTTAAGGATGGAGTGGCCCCTGAAACGGTGAAAGCGACTTTGCTAAAGGAATGCAACTACGTCTCTTCCGTTCGCACCCAGAAAGACACCACCGACCAAATCAACTCCGTCATGAACGGCATACGCATCATGACGAACGCCGTTAAGGTTTTCGCCATCCTCTTAGCTTTGGTCGTGCTTTACAACCTTGCCTTGCTGAACTTCCGCGAAAGAAGCAGGGACATCGCTACCTTGAAGGTCCTTGGATTCTCGAAAGTTGAGATCGCCATGAGCCTGATCTTGGAAACTATTTCTCTGACGTCCCTTGGCATCTTCCTTGGCTTCTTTGCCGGCTACCCCTTTATGTATGCGGTCTTGTTCGTGAATAGGGTTCCGCTTGTCAAATTCATGTACACGGTGTTCCCCGTTTCTTATTTGTATGCCTTCCTGATTACCTTCGTGACCTCTTTGCTCATTAACGTTTATCTCTCTGCCATGACGGGCAAAGTGAAAATGGTCGAAAGTCTCAAATCGGTTGAGTAACGGCTTAAAGTATCGCGTCTAAAAGAAGGTTTAGAATCGGCTGCTCATAGATTCGCAGGGCCTCATGCCTGGTTTTCGTGGAATCAAGCGGGAGACCGGTGAGGGTTTTGTGCTCTAGATTTGAGTCTGCGATAAAGCTAAGAGAGTTGGTGCTTAGCCTCTCCGCGGAAAAATATGTGCTTGTGATGGTGTTGGTCTCTTTATCGACGGTCTCGTTATAGAAAATGCCCGAGTAATCAATAACATCCCCTGTTTTGTTTGAGCCGTCTGGATGGATGTGATAAACGGCAGGAACGTAGCCTTCATCCCAGCCGGCGAGGTTCGCCTCGCTATAGGAGAGCCCATATTCAGCCTTGAAATTCTTCCACTGCGCGAGGGCTTGCTTCTCGAACTCGTTAGCGTCGTCTTCCGAAGAAGGGGAATAGATTTTGCCGTCCTCCCCTTTGACGTAGCGGATGCCCTCTGCGTCGCAGTCAAGCAGGTAGAGATAGTTCTCGGGGATCGTTTCGCTTTTGATGTGATTCGCGAAATATTCTTTGATGTCGTAATTCACCAAAAAAGAGCAATCGGGGCAAGTTGAGCGGCTAAATACAATCGAAAAATCCGCAGAACCCTTATATTTCGCGTCCAATTGATCTTTGCTTATGGTCAAAAGGCGTGGGGCTTCGATGCGCGCGTTCATCCAAGAGCGGAAGGTTTGGGCATCCTTCACCCAAGAGGAATTCGCGTCGCTGGTGGTGTGCTGATAGGCGATTTTGCCTTCTTTTAATATCAGCAAGGTCTCATGGTTCTTACTAACCTCTGCCCCCATTTCGCTCAAAGTTTTGCTTCCTTCGTCGTAGCTGATCCAAGGGAGATAGATATGCTCGCTTAGCAAATAAGGGGCCAGCACTTCGTTATGAAAGTCGGTCCAGCAGGAGCAGCCGAAGGTGTTTCCGATCAACAATACGAAATTGCTTTTGTCGCTGATCAGGTCGTTCAAGGTGCCTAAGTCAATTTCTTCCATGTGCGATTTCTTGCTCGCATTGATCTCATCGCCATCGAAACGAATGGTCCCGTAATCGAGAACGACTTTCTCAATGGCTTCTAAACTCGGGTTGCAAGAAGACAAGGGGAGCAAGGAGAAGCTGAGTAAAAACAAGGGCAATTTTCTCTTCATGGAAAACTATTATAGAAGCGCGCTTATTTTTTGGCAAAAAAGCGGCTGGAATCGCGCTTAGATTTCTCTTCGAAAAACGCTTCGAAAAACGCGGTGGAAAACCATGCGAAAATCGCTTAAACAAAGTTTAAGGAAATCTTGCGCCCGGTCGAAGAAAGTCCGCTTCCTTTTCGAAAGCGAAATCCGCATGATTTTTCCGCTCAAAAAAAGTTAAAAAAATTTGTTGCATTTTCACCCCCTCACTTTCATTATTTCCGAGTTGGAAGAAACGGACTCCTTTGAGCCGGTGTTCACCATCTGTATGTTGTCTTTCGCCATTGGGGTTAAAACCCTGCTTCTGGGAGGTAATGTTATGGACGGAAACGATACGATCATCTCGCTGCGACACGTTTGCAAAGAGTTTGACGGAACCACGGTTGTGGACGACTTCAACCTAGAAGTCAAAAAAGGGGAGTTCATCACGATTCTTGGCCCTTCGGGATGTGGGAAGACCACTTCCTTGAGGATGATTGCGGGCTTTGAGATCCCTTCAAGCGGGGAAATCCTCTTAAATGAGGTGAACATCGCCCCCCTCCCGCCATATAAGCGCCCCGTCAATACGGTTTTTCAGCATTATGCCTTGTTTCCTCATCTGGACGTTTATGACAACGTCGCCTTTGGGCTCAAGATGAAACGCAAATACGTGCCCGTCCTCGATAAGGATGGCAAGCATGTCTTAGATAGAAAAGGCCAGCCCAAATTCAAGAAGAAGAAAATCCCCGCGAAAGAAATTGACGAAAGGGTTTCTAAGGCTCTCCGCGTCGTTGATCTAGACGAGATGGAAGACCGTGATGTCTCCACCCTCTCGGGCGGACAGCAACAGCGCGTCGCGATTGCTCGCGCCATCGTCAATGAGCCGCAGGTTCTTCTTCTCGACGAGCCCCTTTCCGCTCTCGATCACAAAATGAGGAAGGACATGCAAGTCGAACTTAAGGAAATGCACAAGAAGCTTGGCATCACTTTCCTTTACGTCACCCATGACCAGGAAGAGGCTCTTTCCATGTCTGACCGCATCGTCATCATGAAACACGGCGTGATTCAGCAGATCGGCACCCCGGAGCAAATCTATAACGAGCCCGTGAATGCCTTCGTCGCAGACTTCATCGGCGAAAGCAACATCTATAACGGAACGATGGTTGGCGCGAAGAAAGTCCGCTTCATCGGCGCGGCTTGGGATTGCGTTGACGATTTCCCCCTCAACGAGAAGGTCGACATCGTCATCCGCCCCGAAGATGTGCTGATCGATGAGCCTGGGAAAGGCATCGTCGACGGCGTCATCACCTCGAAGAATTTCAAAGGCGTCCATTATGAATTCATCGTGCGCGTGGGCAAGAATGAGGTTCTTTGCCGCGATACCCATGATCATGAAGTGGGGGCGACCATCTCGATTCGCGTCGAGAAGGAAAACCTCCAGATCATGCATAAGGAACTCACCGAGAACGAATATACGGATGCCTATATCAATGGCGACAATAAGGTCGTGATTGGCGAGGATGCCTATGACTGCATCGTCTCTCGCCTTGTGCCGGGCTCTAAGACAAACGAGGACGGAACGGTCTATGACCCCAAAAGCCAGAAAACCTATTCCTTTAAGGACGCTGACGTCGTCGCTGAAGTCGACCTCGACAAGATTGAGCTTTCCGATGACCTTTCCGTCGGCGTCGCTCAAGGAAGAATCGTCTCCTCGGTCTGGATTGGCGACCATTACCAATACATCGTCCGCACGGAAGATGACGAGGATTACGTCGTGAACTCCCCTTATACCTGGAACGAAGGGGATATGGTCTCGGTATCGATTGACAAAAAGGACATCCGTCTCCGCCTAAAAGGAGATCTCGATTCCTACGTGGTGGAATGAAATGAACGCCGCAAAGATCAAACGTTTCTTCCGTTTCAAGCGGAAGTACTTGAATTTCCCTTACCTCGTCTTCCTCTCCCTCTTCGTCGTTCTCCCCATCTTCATCATCGTCTTCTACGCCTTCACGGGGACCGCAGAAGACGGGAGCATCTATTTCTCCTTCGATGCCCTTGTGAGCTTCTTCACGAACCCAACGAAGATCAACATCCTTGTGGTGTCTCTCTTCATCGGCATCTTGAACACCCTCATCTGCCTTTTGATCGGCTACCCCATCGCCTATCTTCTCGCCAATCCGAAGATCAACAAGAACTTCATGCTCGTGATGCTCTTCATCATGCCGATGTGGATCAACTTCGTTCTCCGCACCGGGGCGACGCGCGACGTTTTGTCTTGGATGGGCATCAACGGGGGGAATCATCCCTATCTCGCGACGATGATCGGCATGGTTTATAACTATCTGCCATTCACCATCCTCCCTTTGTACACGACGATGATCAAGCTTGATCGTTCGCAAATCGAGGCGGCGCGCGATTTGGGAGCGAACCCCTTCCAAACCTTCGTCCATTCGATCCTTCCCCAAAGCGTTCCGGGCATCGTGAGCGCTTGCGAGATGGTCTTCATGCCGACGATTTCTTCTTACGTCATCTCCGATACCTTGTCCGAAGGAAAAATCACCTTGTTCGGCAACATCATCTATCTTCATTTCTCCCAGTCCCAATGGAACGAAGGCTCCTTCATGGCGCTCGTCATGCTGATTCTCGTCTTCCTTTCCATGTTCCTCAGCCGAAAATTCGGCAAAGAAAACGCGAATCCTAGAGGAGGTCAATTATGGTAAGGCAAAAAACCATTGACGCCGCCGGCAACACCGAACGCCGTTTGGCCCGCAAAGCCAGAATCCTCAAGATCGTGGCTCAGTTCGTCATTTGGGCGGTCTTGATCCTTCTTTATATCCCCATCCTCACCCTTATTGCCTATTCCTTCACCGAATCCACGAACATCGGGACCTGGATGGGCTTCTCCTTCGGTCTTTACAAAGACCTTTTCCAGAGCGAAGAGATCATGACCGCTCTGGGGAATACGATCATCGTCGCTCTTGCAAGCTCCGTTTGCTCCGTCGTGCTAGGCACGTGCGGGGCCATCGGCGCCTTCTACTCAGGCAAAAAGATGCGCTCCATCACCGAATCAGTGACTGAGATTCCGGTAGCGAACGCCGAGATCGTCATCGCGATGTCGCTTACCGTTCTCTTCGTTTTCGCGGGCAGCTACCTCTTCAATGGCGCCAACATCTTCTCTTTCTGGACCCTGCTCATCGGGCATATCATCCTTTCCCTTCCCTTCGTTTATCTCTCCGTGAAGCCAAAGCTCCAGCAAATGGATCCCGCGCTTTATGAAGCGGCGCTCGATCTTGGCTGCACCCAACGTCAGGCGCTTTGGAAGGTGACGATGCCCGAGATCATGCCCGGCATCTTCTCCGGGTTCCTTCTTTCCATCACCCTCTCCTTGGACGACTTCATCGTCACCGCTTTCACTAGAGGCGCCGGCTTGCTTTCCGGAGAGAAGACAATCGATACCTTGTCCACCCTCGTTCAAGCCAAGATTAAAAAAGGCCCAATCCCTCCCGAGATGAGAGCCCTCACCACGATCATCTTCCTTGTGGTGCTCCTCATTGTCGTTGGAGTCACCATCTATCAGAACGTCGCCAAAAAGCGCACGAACAAGCACATGAAATGGAGGCAAGCGAAATGAAATACCAAAAACTCCGCAGAACCTCGCTCTTCCTTGGCCTTTCTATCCTTTGTCTCGCTTCTTGCTCCAGTACTTCTAGCGGCGATGCGATCAACCTTCGCGTTCTTAACTGCGAGGATTACATCGGCGATGGGGTTCTTGAGGCTTTCGAGGCTTGGGAGAAGGAAAAGAACCATAAAAACGTCAAAGTCATCTACGATACCTTCGACACGAACGAGACCATGCTTTCCTCCCTCAAGACGGGGAAATCGACCTATGACCTCATTTGCCCTAGCGATTACACCATCCAAAAGATGATGTCCTCCGGCATGCTTGAGCCTTTCGATGAGGAAGCAACGCCGAATTACGATACCTACGTTTCGCCTTATCTAATCAAGCAGCTTGAGAAAATCACCGCGGATGATGGGACTGGCACTCAAAAGCCTATCGCGGAGTATTCGCGCGGCTATATGTGGGGGACGCTCGGGGTGCTTTATAACCCTTCGAAAGTCGCCTCGGACAAGAATCTCGATGAGGACGAAGTCAAATACGACATGGCCTCCTGGGGTTCGCTTTGGGACAGCAAATACAAACTCGAGATGTCCGTGAAGGATTCGATGAGGGATACCTACTCCGTGGGGATCATGAAAACCTACGAAGAGGATATCCTTAAAGCCATGGAGGAATCCGGCTGCTTTGATATGGATAGCCTTGACCTTCTGGATGGGAAATACGACGCGGCTCTTGATACCAACGAAGATAACGAGAACGCTTACACCCATAAGCTTTCCGAGATCTTCAACCGCTGCGACAAAGAGCAGGTCGCTCAAGTGGAAGCCTCTTTGATGTCTTTGAAGGCCAACGTCTTCGGCTTTGAGGTAGACTCAGGCAAAGACGACATCGTCAAAGGGCTTGTCGGGATGAACATCGCCTGGAGCGGCGACGCGGTCTATTCGATGGATAGAGGCGACAACGAAGGCGATAACGGCAACGGCATCGCCATCTATTACAGCATCCCGAAAACCGGAGGGAACATCTGGTTCGACGGCTGGGTGATGCCAAAATCCTCTTCCTTGCATAAAGCCGAGGCTCAGGAGTTCGTCGACTTCCTCAGCCAGCCCGATATCGCGGCGATGGGCATGGACACGATCGGCTATACCTCTTTCGTCGCCGGCGACACCATCTTGGACCTCATTAGGCAATGGTACGACCCCCGCTCTTTTGAAATGTACGTCTATCACGATGCCGAATCCTGGGACGAAAGCGATTTCGTCTATGACGAGTCCGAAGACCCCGCCTCCGAAGAGGGCTATGAAGATCATGGTTCCTATTACTCCTATGACGGCAATTCCTATGATTCCGATCTCGGCATCTTGTTAAAAGACGGGTCCGGCATCGACGAAGAGACAGGCGATGACCATGGTTCCTTTTCCATGGTCGGCTCAACTTACGAAGAGGCGGTGGTGGACGGGGCTTCCATGTCCTGGGAGGACTACGTCGACTTTGCGAACGGCAAGGCCGAAAGCGAAGAAGACGAGCTTGCTTGGACGATTCGCAATTTGACCTACATGTTCGAGGGGACGCTCGAAGAGACGCCTTCCGTTCTTGGCAAAACGCCCAGCACCAACCCCTATCTTTTCTATTCGGATGAAATCGAAACGATTGAATCCCCTTATGATGAGGAAGGCTATGAGGTTGAGGCTGGACGCCAATTCTACGCGCAGTACCCTGACCAGAACCTCATCCCAAAACTTTCCGTGATGAAGGATTACGGCTATAACAACAAGTACGTCCTCTCCATGTGGGAGAACGTGAAGGGCAATAACCTCCCCATCTGGGGCGTGGTCGTTTTCTCAATCCTCCTTGCCATCTTGCTTGCGGGAGGCATCTCCGCCTTCGTCGTTAAAA
Source organism: Parasutterella excrementihominis (assembly GCA_963614595.1). GTDB lineage: Bacteria > Bacillota_I > Bacilli_A > RFN20 > CAG-826 > Alloenteromonas. Next base: position 33,102 of record CAVECL010000018.1, read on the forward strand.
TGCAGTATCGCAAGATCAAGATCGCTCGGCGAAAAGAAGTGGCCAAAGAATTTGACGACGAAAACGAATGAACCCATGCCCCGCTTCCCGCGGGGCTTTCTCTGTTTTCCTTTGAATTTAGAGTGAAAGGGAGAAAAAGAATTGCTTTTTCTTGGCTGAAGTCTATTGTGAACAGCATGCTGTTCGGGGGCTTATTATGAAATTTGGAAAGAAAACGTTGACCTTTTGCCTAACCTCCCTTTTGCTTTGCTCTTGCAGCATAAGCGAAGGCCAGAAAGCTTCAGAAGGCGCTTCGCAAAATGCCTCGGGCGATTTTTCGGAGGGAAGCTTCGCTGATTTTGGCTATGATCGCTGGGACGAGGGGCTCCGCGATTTGATGAAAGAGTATTGCGGGGGCGTTTTGCCTTATCCCGATGGCTTGATCGGCGAAACGATCCATTACGAGGAATTCGTCGACGAAGACGGCGAGAACAAGATTTTGAAGATCTATGACGAATCCAAGAAATTCACTCTTGGGAAGTACTGCGAAACCTTAGAGCAATGCGGCTGGGTCGGCATGGTTGGCTATAACGAAGAGATCAAGCGCACCGTTAACAACTACGCCTATTATGAGCTCAATAAAACGGCGGCGGAGGATGGCTATAATATCTCCTATACCTTCCAGCCCTCAAGCGATGGCGCTTCCGCTGGGAACGTCATTTTCTGCCGAAACGGTTTTACCACGAAACTCTCTTCAAAGACCGAGTGGACGAACAGGGAAAAAGAGAACATCGAACTGGGCCTGAACATCTCTTTGCCCTTTATGGCTTTCGGAAACGGATATAAGGTTGAGCATCCTTCCGAAGACGTCGTCATCATCAGCGACCGCTCCGTGAAGAATCTGTCGGAGGAATATGGAAAGATCCTGGAGGAAAATGACTTCTTTATCAGCCCCGTCCTCAGCCAACTCTACGATCGCTACATCTACATGAACTACACGGACGAAAAGATCATCTCCGTAGGCCTTGATTATCGAAACGGCAATCAGTTCAAATTCGATTTCTCCGCGATTCCGGAGAAAACCGAGGACTGGCCTTCTCACGCTTTGCAGGACATCGAAAGCGAATGCGACGTCACCATCCCTCAATTCGAAGCCCCGACGAATCTCCATTTTTACTACAACTACAAAAAGAATGACAAAATCTACGTCTATACGGAGACCTCCGTGGACATCGAACATGAGACCGACTATTACCGCGAGCTCAAGAACGCGGGCTTTAAGGAAGACATCTACGGCAACTTTGAAAACAAAGAGAAAGGCGTGAAGATCGACATCAAGGTCCTCACGAATGAGACCCTTGGGCAAGTGGAGCAATACGGCTTCCAAATCATCGTCTATCGAGCCTAGCCCCGGTTTTTCTAAAGTATTGCTTTCCCCTGCTTTTTTAGGGTGCTATAATCCGCTTGCTGCATCCGTAGCCAAGCGGTAAGGCAAGTGACTGCAACTCACTCACCGTCGGTTCAATTCCGGCCGGATGCTCCAAATTTGTTAGTTGCTTGTTTGAAGCAAGTGGACTATAGTAACCGGGCTGCCGATAGGTGGCCGAATGCGCCCGTAGCTCAACTGGATAGAGTATCAGACTACGAATCTGGGGGTTGTGGGTTCGAGTCCCCCCGGGCGCACCATCATTAAATTTAGCGGATAATACCGAAGTTATCCGTTTTTTTTAACGCTTTTTGGAATCTCCACGCAATTTTCGCTCATTTTTATTTCCCCATCTTCTGGCTCTCCGGGACCCCGGCGACCAGGGGAGGAAATCCTTCGGGGAGTCCTGCGCCTCGAGGGTGTGCGAAAGCGCCCTCTCAAGGTAGCCCATGGGCTCGACCCCGTTGGCGGCGCTCAGCCCCCGTATCCCGTAGCGCATGTCCGTGGCGCCGGGGTGGACGATTATCCGCGCCGCGGAGGCGAGGCTCAGCATCTCCTAATCGCCTCCAGAAGAAGCGCCATCCCGTCGGCGCCGAGCTCAATCGCCACCCGTTGGCCCTTATCGCCGCGGTCTTGCCGATGGGCGAGCTGGCAGCCGGCCTCAGCGCGTCGGTCACATCGATGGGCGCGGGCCGGCCGGGATCCCTTTTCCCCTCGCGAACTCGGCTCTCGTCACGCCTTGGCCGGCGGCCAGATATTCCCGGACCATCGCCAGCTTAAGCTCCGGGCTGTAGACCGTGAGCTCCCTTTTGACCGTTTTGGGGCAGCCGTTGATGATTTCTTCCATTTTTTTCTCCTTGCATTTCCGCGGAGAAACTATCGCCAAAAATTTCCGAAAAGGAGAACGTCAAATCATTTCAGCATACCTATCAAGCGCCAGGGTGGAGGCGGCAAACGACGTCGCCCAGACCGAGATAGACTCATCTTACGGCTATGGGAGCTTCGACCGGATGAGGAGGAAATTCCTCCTCACAAGGTGGAAAACGAAAGAAGGGGAAAGCCACGGGAAGCGAAAGGGAAGGCTTTAGTCATTCTCGGGCCGGGGCAGATTCCCGGTGCCCTCTCTCACGGCACGACGCACTCCAAAATCGGGTATTGTTTCGGCATATAAAAGAGCAGCGCGCAAACGCGCGCTGCTCACACCAACTGAACTTTAAACTTTCGGTGGGTTGGTTTTGGCAAATACCAACTAGGAATTAAAGAGCCGAAATTCTATTAACGAGCGCCCTTCTTTTTCTTGCGGATGAAGCAAGCGGAGACGATTAATGCGACGCCAAATGCAGCAAGCGAGGCATAA
>CAVECL010000019.1:0-33052 GCA_963614595.1 Parasutterella excrementihominis
GTGAGGAGGAAAAGGAAAGAATTGGATTCAAAGTCTGAAATTAGAATGGGCTTCCAGGATGATCTTTACACAAACCTCTTGCAACTCTCTTTTTTTATTAAAACTTGATTAATGAATCAAATCTTATTCCGAATAGGATTCTTCCAAAATCCGTTTGAATTCCGGATTCAAAACGTCGCTTTCTTCATTCCATCCGAAAGGTTTGAACTCACCGGAGAACACATTCTCATAAAGTTCGCCAAGCTCTCCCTCGAACAAGGCTTCGGGGTCTTCTTTGGAAGGGGAGTAAACAAGAACGGGGAAAAGCCTGAATCCTTTTAGCGAAGAATAGCTAAATTGGTCTTTCAGCCAAGGCAAGGAGGAGAAAAGGGTCTCTTCCTTGCTATATATATTAATAAGGATAAGGATGACCTTCTTAGGGTCGATGTCTTTTTGGACTAGCTCGACTTCAAATCCGCTCTCCCCAAGGATCCTTCCGATTTTAAGGGCGAGGTCTCTATTCTGGTTTTCGTAGGCTAATTGCAGGCTTTTTTCCATGGGCAAATACTAGCAAAGGAGGCTTAAATCTCAAATGTTTCTTGCGGAAAGAAAGACCAAATATACCTCTTTTTCGAAAATCTTCGACAAGGTCTGTTCTTTTTAGGTTTTCGTATTAAAACAAACCTCCATAACTGGTGCCTTTTTGCAGGCTTAGCCCCCTGACGAGCCCTTGCTTTCCAAGGGAAAGGCGTCTGACTCTCGGTCCTTAGACGTCAGCGAAAGCCAAAATGGTTTTTGACGTTGGCGAAAAAGAAAGGCGCTTCGGCTTGAAAAATGTTAAAAAGTATTAACTTCCCTATTGACAGCATTGTTAATATGCATAAACTTAACTCCGGTTAACAACCAAGGACTATCGCCATGCCGTTGCTATTTGCACCAAAAGATCAGGATTTACGGATCATGTCCGTGCACGGAGAGGCCAAGGTGAACAAACACCTCGCGTCTTTAGGAATCGTGGAAGGGAGCACAATCCGCCTCGTCGATGATGCTAACGGTGCCGCCATCGTCTCCGTGAAAGGGACCCGTTTGGGTCTTGATCACAAGGTCTCGATGTCGATCATAGTGGCTTTAGCCTAAAGGAAAGGATAGAGCGTTATGACTCTCAATGAACTGCCCATCGGCTCTTCTTGCTTAGTGAAGAAGATCACCGGGGAAGGCAAGATCCGCAGGCGCATCTTCGACATGGGGATCACCCCAGGCGCTGAGATCTACCTTCGCAAAAAAGCTCCGCTTGGCGACCCGTTAGAGGTGACTTTGCGTGGCTATGAGCTCACTTTGCGCCAAAGCGAAGCGAGCTTCGTCGAAGTTGAAATCGAAGAAGGAGGGGACAAATGATTCGCGTTTGCTTAGCCGGTAACCCTAACTGCGGTAAAACCACCCTCTTCAACTCCCTCACCGGGTCGACTGCCTATGTCGGCAACTGGCCGGGCGTCACCGTTGAGAAAAGAAGCGGAACCTTCTATTTCAAAGGCAAGAAAAAGAAAAAAGAGGAAGGAATCGAGGTCGTTGACCTCCCTGGCATCTACAGCCTTTCCCCTTATACCCCTGAGGAAGTCATCTCCAGGAACTATATCCTGAATGAGAAACCTGACGTAGTCATCAATGTCCTTGATGGCACGAACCTTGAGCGCAATCTCTACATGACCACCCAGATCATGGAGATGGACGTCCCCGTGATCGTCGCCGTCAACATGATGGACGCGGTCAAAGATGCGGGTCAGGTCATTGACCTAGAAGGCCTAGAGAAAGCTCTTGGCATCCCCGTGATCGGAATCTCCGCCCTTCGCGAGAAGGGCCTAGAAGACCTCATGAAGGTCGCGCAGAAAGCCGCTTCTTCTTCAAGAAAAGGCGTCTCCTGCTTGAAAGGTGATGAAATCACCGCAAAAGCCGTCTCAATCTATGAAACTGCAGGGATTTCTTCTCCTCTCTTCCATGCTACGAAGGCTCTTGAGAAAGACGAAATCGAAGCGAAGGAGCATCCGGAAGAATACAAGAAAATCGAAACCCTTACCGCTAGTAGCGAGAAGGACTACGAAGCCGAGATCGCCGATGAGCGCTATCAATACCTCACCCCAATCTGCCACGACTTAGTCCAAGGCGCGGCAAGGCAAGAGAAAGAGAAACTCTCCTTCTCCGACAAGATCGATAAGGTCCTCACCAACCGTTGGGCGGCGATCCCCATCATGATCGTCATCCTCTTCCTCATCTTCCACATCACCTTCGCGGGCGACCTCTTCTATCTCGGCGCGATGGGCGTGAACTTCGGGGAGGGCTATCAAGGCCTAATTGGCATAACCGTCACGGGGGAAGAGACAATTCATCCTTTCGATGGGCTCTTCTGGACGGATGGCGGCATCAACTCCATCGGCGAATTCCTCCATTGCCTCGCCGGGGACAACGAGACCGGCATCCTCGGATGCATCGGGCTTGGGATCAAGCAGCTGCTCGTGGTATGGAACGCCCCGGAATGGGTCATCGGATTCATCTACGATGGCGTCTATGGCGGCGTCTCTGCCGTCTTGGGATTCGTCCCTCAGATCCTTCTCCTCTTCGCCTTCTTCTCTCTGCTGGAAGATTCAGGCTACATGGCTCGCATCGCCTTCGTCCTCGACCGCATCTTCCGCCGCTTCGGGATTTCCGGGCGCGCGATGCTCCCGATGATCATGGGCTTTGGCTGCGGCGTCCCCGCCATGGTCAACACCCGCACGCTCTCCACGGATAAAGAAAGGGTCAAGACCATCCGCGTCATCCCCTTCTTCACCTGCGGCGCGAAAGCCGAGTTCCTCGTCCTCATCGCCGCATGCGTCGCTTCGGCCGTGAGCTTCGACAAAGGGCTCTTCACCTTCCTCATCTATCTTCTCGGCGTGGTCGTCGCCTTCGTCTCGGTCATCATCATGAACCACACGACCCAAAGGGAAAAGGTTCCTCCCTTCATCATGGAGCTCCCCGCTTACCACGCGCCTCAGATCAAATCCCTCTTGATCCACGTCTGGGACAAAGGCAAGCACTTCATCAAGAAAGCCTTCACGATCATCCTCGTTTCCACGATCCTCGTCTGGCTCTTCTCTAACTTCACCTGGGATTGGAAGTTCATCGACAAATACGATTATCTCACCGTCGAGAATTCGATCCTCGCCAACCTTGGCATGTTCATCGCCCCGATCTTCACCCCGATGGGCTTCGGATCTCAGATCCAATACAGCTGGATGTTCTCGGCCGCCTCGATCCAAGGCATCGTCGCCAAAGAAGCCGTCACCTCCTCCATGCAGACGTTGGCCGGGGTCATCAACGGCGGTTCCTTCGAGGACGTCGTCGCGGTTGCCTTCGCCAACAAGAGCAGCCTTGAAACAGCCGCTGCCTTGAGCGCCTTCGCCGCCTTCAACATGACGACCATCCCTTGCTTCGCTTCCGTGGCAACCGCCAAATCGGAGCTTGGCAAAGGGAAGAACTATGTTGGCACTGTGGTCTTCTGGCTGGTCGCCTCCTATATTGTCGGCTGCCTGACCTACGTGACCGTGCGCTGGGCCTGGACCCTTGCGATCACCGTTCCCGCCATCGCCGCTCTCTTCGTGGGAATTTACTTCTACGATAAGAGCAAATCAAAAAAGGAGGAGGCTGTTAAGGCCTAACCCTTATGAGCTGGATTGAAATCGTCGTCATCGCCCTCACTTCCCTCTACCTTCTTTCCATGCTCGTTCTCTACGTCTACAAGAAGGTTCATCATGAGCCCATCAACTCTTGCTACGACGCGAAAGGCCCTCGCCTGGTGGAGGAATACCACAAGGCGAAGCGGAAGCAGATGAGGATGCAGAGAAAGGCCGCCAAAAATGGCGAGTGAATCTCTTCTCCGCACGCTTCTCTGCATCGATCGGTGCAGAGAAAAGGATTCCTTCCGTTACAAAGCCCTCGGCCTGGAGATGAAAATCTCGAAGTCCCGGGTCTCCGTGCTCATCGATGAGCTTGAAGAAAAGGGCTACGTAAGGCGCAGCGGCGCCAGGGAAGTGAGGCTATTAGACAAAGGCGAGCAGACAATCGCTTCCATCAAAGAAGAGCTTGAAAGCATCTCCCTTGCCTATTCCTCCCTTGCCTTGAGCAAGGAGAGGATCGAGGAGCTATCCTACTTGACCCTTGCCCAAGGGTCGCGCTCCTTAGTGAACGATTTGACCGGTTTAGCCACCGTTCAATAAATCTCCAAAAACCAGGAGAGCCCCTTCTTAGCCAGGAGGGGTTTTCTTGTTGTAGAATGGCCTCGTGCCTTGATGGCTAGAAGGAATTAGGAAAATACCATGAACAAAGCATTCGCGTTTCTTGGCCTCGCCTTGAACTTATTGACCTCTTGTGGAACGGGAAGTCCAGATAACGTTTCTCGCCAAACTGATTCTTTAAAGACGGAAGCAAGCTCCTCTTTTGAGGCATTCTCTTTGACCGTGGAGTCAGGGCAAAGGTTCGATTACTTTCTTTACACCCCAGAAGAGGCGAAAGAGAATCTCCCCTTAATCCTTTATCTGCATGGCGGGAGCGGCAAGCCAGAAAGCGAGGAGGGGGATTTGAGCCTTCTAGTGGCGGGGGATGGCCTTCCTAAGTTCGTTCAAGAGGAACGAGTTGAAGCGAATGCCTATATCGCTTTCCCCCAGCTCCCTTATGGGAAAAAAGGCTGGAGTGACGTGAAGGCCTCTCTTCTGGAATTCGTGAGCGAATTGTCCGAAAGATTGAATGTCGATTCGGAGAGAATCTCAATCACCGGGCATTCCATGGGCGGGAAGGGGACCTGGGACATCGCTTTGTCTTACCCTGAGCTTTTCTACAAAGTATCCCCTTTATCGGGGAACGTCACCACGAGCGAGACCAATCTAAGAAAACTGATGGACAAGCCCGTCTGGGCGTTCGTGGGCGAAGAAGATACGATCGTCGACCCGCAGAGTTCCATTGATTTCATCGCTTCCCTCTCAAAGATCAACAATCAGGCCAAAATCACGATCATCGAAGGATACGGTCATTTTGACGTCCCTAACGTCTATCTTTCAAACGAGTATAACTTGCTTTCCTGGCTAACCGAATAAAGATACGAGCTGATTGAAAGCCACGACAGGGGAAATCCCTCGCTCTTTTTTTGCCGTAAAATGTTTCATATTCAAATGTTTATTAGTAAAATAGTTGACATAGAAAAGAAACGATGAAAAAGATACCGACTTTGTTTGTAAGGGAATTCTTAGATAAGCACGAATTCATTTTGAAACGCGAGGTGACCCCGGGGCTTGAGTGGGTCTTAAAAGGAGAAGGGGTAGCCACCATCAAGATCGATGGGAGCTGCACGGCTATTATTGGCGGGGTGTTTTATAAGCGATATGACGCAAAACAAGGCAAGACTGCCCCGAAAGGGGCCATCCCTTGCTGCGAGCCTGACCCTATAACCGGCCATTGGCCGCATTGGGTGAAAGTCGATCCGAGCAATAAAGCGGACCAATGGTTCTATGAGGCTTATCTAAACGCGGGAGGAGCTAGCTTGGAAAATGGGACTTACGAGGCCATCGGCCCCCATTTCCAAAGCAACCCCTATGGCCTAGAGAAAGACACATTGGAAAGGCACGGCATAAGGGTGGTGAATCCTGAACGAAGCTATGATGGCCTTCATAAGTTTCTTGAGGAGAATTACGTTGAGGGGCTTGTCTTCTGGAAAGACGGCGAGCCTAGATGCAAGATCAAGCGAAGGGACTTTGGGCTGCCTTGGAACAAAGGGAATCCAAGCGTCAAAGCGATGCAGAAAGAAGAGAAGTGACTCTTTTTGGCTTGCGAACTGACTGCAATCCAAGGAAAACGAGGAGAGGTTTTGTTGTAGAATTTCTCTGCGTCCTTGTAGCTCAACTGGATAGAGCAACGGCCTTCGAAGCCGTCGGTTGCGGGTTCGAGTCCCTCCAAGGGCGCCACTATCTATCATGAAAAAACTGTTGAGATCAACTTTGGCCCTCATCTGGTCCGCTTCAGCGGTTTCTTGCTCTGAGACTAAGTCGCATTCCTTGAAAGAAGCCTCGGGATTCGAGGCATCCGAGATCACCTCGGTTTCAGTTGGCGAAAGCGTTTATCAAAGCTTTGCTTGGCCTATGCCGGAAGAGGCCTGTTCTTATTTGGGTTGCTCTTATATCAAAGTGGATTTCGATATAAATGCGACGTATTTCTCTTCTTGGCCGCCTTCTGAGCTGCAGGATGATGCTTATGTTCTTCGTGTTGAGGCTGAATCTCCGAACGCAAATGGCCAAGCGGCGTCCATCTTCGTGATAAGCTACCAGACCAAATACATGTATTTCGACGGGCTTAACGGGACATATCGATCAAAGGACGCAATGCCTTCCCAATTCATCGATTCTATTAAACTGCAGGTGCATGTACAAGAGTGTTAGCAAATTAATCCCGATGGCGTCGTCATTTTCGGTAAAATTCAGCAGGTAATTTTTCTCGGATTCGAAGAAGTCACCCAATCTTTTTGTCTTTTTTCCCTTGATTGTTGCCTTGAACAACACCCAGATGCATTAAAGGCCAAGACATTCCATCCTTGCCCTGGGCGAGGATGGCGACGCATCTCTCGATCTCGACTAATAACGAGATGGCTGGCCGCGGCTTCTTGTGATCCGCGGATTTGCAGAACTCCGATTTCCCACCCATTTCGGTGACGTGGGCGTCGCGGCTGAAGATCCCTTCGCGGTTGATCGTTGAGCCTTTGGGTTTGTATTTCGCGTGGGTCCTAAGGGGTTGGGTCGAGCTTATTCGCTCCTTCTTCGTCAAGGGCATAATGCATTGCCAGACTTTTTGGTTTAACGTGGGGCCACTGAAAAACAGGCAAAATCAATAAGGAACAATTCCACTGAACTATCCGCGGAACCCAATCTGCCGCAGGTTGCGTTTTTGATTATGCTTTGAGCATATTGATGGGGACGACGAGTATCCCGTCTTCCCTTGTTTGCAAAGGCCCGAAAGCTGTTAGGATCATTAGGAATTCCGGGGTGTTCTCGTCGCTTTTCTCTTTAATCTTGTCCCGAAGCAGCTTCAGTTTGTTCGCTCCGTATTCGACAAGCTCATCCCCGCCTAGCTTGATTTCAATCGCCGCCCATTTCCCATTAGGAAGATGAATTATTACATCGCATTCTAAACCGGCGTTGTCCCGATAGTGGCGAAGGTTGCCGCCCAATAATCCCGCGTAAACCCTCAGATCCCTCACGGCCATGTCCTCAAAGAAGAACCCGAAGGAATTGAAGTCGTTCATCAGATCGCTCGGAGTGATGCCAAGCGCCTGGCAGGCGATGGAAGTATCGACGAAATGGCGCGTTGGCGTAGTCAAAATCGCCGTTTTCGAGCGGATATTCGGGCACCAGGCCTCCATATCCTCCAAGATGTAGAGATCCTTCAATGCCTCCCAATAGGAGGCGAAGGTCTTCTCATCGATGCTTCTTTCTCCGTTGCCGCTTACGTCCTTTATGATTGCGCGTTTGCCCGCTTCAGTCGAAATGTTCCTCGCATAGCTTTTCAAAACGCTTTTGAAGACCTCGCTTTTTTTGCCTCTGAAAGAGGAGTTCTCACTGTCCTCAAAATAGAAGAGCCCTTCGTAGTAATTCTTTGTGATCTCTAGAGAAAGCTCCCTGTCTTTCTGAATTGATAGAGGCCAGCCGCCACGGCAGACAAGAAACGCGGCGTCTTCCAGATCAAAGTCCGAATTTGGGTCCACTTCGCTCATGTGCTTCTCCTCGAATAGCTTTGAGAGGGAGACTAGGCCTTTGGAATCGCCGGACTCGTAGGAAGACATCGGATACATTTTAAGAGGCGCGATTCTGCCTGCCCCCGGATGCTCGATTTGACTTTTGTCGACGGGGGTGCTGCTTCCGGTGAGGATGTATTTCCCGAACTGGTAATCGATGTCGAGGTCTTCCTTGACGTAGTTCCAAGTATCCGAGACCTTCTGCCATTCATCAATTAGGTGTGGGCTTTTTCCTTTTAACGCGATCTTAGGATTTATCTTCGTGCTGGAGACGACGCTTTTCGTGTTGATGCGGTAGACGCTTTTGGCGTAACGCAGGCAAGTCGTGGTTTTGCCGCAGAATTTGGGCCCGGCGACCAAAACGGCTCCGCTGGATCTAAGTTTCTTTTCAAGGCTTTTGTCGATATAACGGGAATAGTATTTTGACTCAGGCATTTCTTACTCCATTCAAGGCTATCATAAAGAGAATTCCCAAGATTTTCAATTTTAAATTCCCAAGATTTTCAATTTTAAATTCCTAGGATTTTCAATTCAAAATTCCTTAAGCATGCAATTCTGTTTCAAAAACAAGGAACGCTCCTTTTCTGCGTCGGTTTTCTTATCTCTTTTTATTAAAGGTGTATAACCGTAAAACAATTGACAAAAGAAAAAGAAAACAAGAAGAAGATACCGACTTTGTTTGTAAGAGAATTCCCGGATAAGCATGAATTCGTCTTGACCTGAAACGCAACCCCTGGGCTTGAATGGGTCTTAGAAGGGATGAGGTGGCGACTATCCAGATAGATAGGAGCTGCGCGGCGATTATTCCCGGGCTTTACCATAAGAGGTATGACGCGAAGCAAGACAAGATTCCTCCCAAAGGAGCCATTCCTTGCTGCGAGCCCGATTCCGTCACGGGCCATGGCTGAAGGTTGATCCAGGCAATAAAGCGGACCAATGGTTGTATGAAGCTTCTTTAAACGCGGGAGGAGCGAGCTTGGAGGATGGGGCCTACGAAGCCATCGGCCCCCATTTCCAAAGCAATCCCTATCATTTGGAGAAAAAGGCATGGCATAAGGATGGCGAACCTCGAGAGGAGCTATGACGGTCTTAGAGGAAAATTGCATTGAGGGGCTTGTCTTCTAGAAAGACGATGAGCCTAGATGCAGGATCAAGCGAAGGGACTTTGGGCTGCCTTGGAACAAAGGGAACCCAAGCGTGAAGATCATGCCGAAAGAGGAGAAGTGATTCTTTTGGGTTTGGAAGAAACTGGGAATAATGAAAGATTTCACGACAAGTTTTCTTTTTTGCTTTATTAAACCATCATCTTTAAGCGGAACAGGGGGAAAATGTTTAAGCGAAACAGGGGGAAATCTTAATTAGATTCGATGTGGCCGTAATTATTAGCTTCATTGAATTCTTCAATAAGAATATCGAAATAAAACATTAGGCGACGTTTGGACTGTCTGGCTAGAACTCCATGGCAAGGCCTGAACCTGCAAGGAACAGACGAAGAAACGAATGCCCCTTGATTTAAAGCCGACTTTAAGTTTTAAAGTAGCTTCCATTGGAGAAAGAACCATGAATAGACCTTACCTTATCTGCTACATGATCATGTCCTTAGACGGACGAATCGATTGCCCCATGACGGAGCATCTGAAGGGATGCGATGACTATTACCCTATCTTGGATTCCCTTGATGCCCCGACCCGTATCTCAGGAAGAGTGACCGCGGAGCTGGAGATGGCGAAGAAAGGGAGGTTCGCCCCCAAAGGGAAGAAAACCATCGGGAGGGCCTCCTTTAAAAAGAACCAGGAAGCGAAAGGGTATGACGTTATCTGCGACACTAAGGGGACCTTGCTTTGGGGCAATCCAACCGACCCTTTGCTCATCCTCACCTCCGAACAAGCAAGCGTTGAATATTTGGACTACCTTGATTCCTTAGGCATCTCTTGGATTGCAGCCGGCAAAGAGCATATTGACTTCAAAGAAGCCATGAGGATCCTCAAAGATGGCTTCGGCGTAGAAAGAGCCGCGGTGGTGGGCGGAGGCCATATCAACGCGGGCTTCCTCAAGGAAGGTCTTCTGGACGAGGTGGTTGTTCTCGTCGGCGCGGGGATTGACGGCAGAGAAAGCCAAGTCAGCGTCTTCGATGGCTTAGAAGACAACCGCCGCTTGACGTCATTGAGGCTAATCGAAGCCAAGGCTTTGCCTAGCGAAGGCGTATTGCTCCGTTATAAGACCGTCTGAGGCTGCGCTTTTCGCCCGTATTGCAATTTAGAAAGCGGGCGGGCATTGAGGAAGGGAAGAATCAAGCCTTCGTTTTTGCCGACTGGAAACTTTTTGCCTGCGTTGAAATGAAAACAAGCAAAAAATTCTTTTGCCAAAGCGGCATGATTCGACGCAAAGCCCTCAGGAAATAGCGTTTGATAGTTTTGAAATCGTTATTTGGCGGTTTCTTTCGAGTCTATCGGCATTTTCTCTTTGAAAGAAAACTCTTGACCAAAATTGTAGCGCCCGCAAAATAGGCGAGTTGCCACACCTTATAGTGGTGCGTCGCCCATTTTGTGCCTCATCAGTCATTGAGAGGAAGCGGCGGCGTAGAAAGGAAAAGATGAAAAAGAAACTGTTGATCATCTCCGTCTCGGGCATGCTTGCTCTTGGCGGGCTTGCCACGATTGGCGCAGCAGCTGGCGCGCGCGGGTCCCTCAGCCTCACGAAAGCGACCAGCACGCACGCTGATCATGGCACGACTAATGGCGTAGAAAGAGCTTTCTATGCCCCAGGCATCGCCGTTGACGAAAATGGGAACGTCGCCGGCAATGGAACTAAGCCATATTGGCGCTGCGACGCTTGCTGCTCCGGCACCGGGCCCGACGCGGCGAGGTATTCCCTCGACGACAAAACGACGCCTCTTTCCCTGGAAGACGTTGTAATCCCCGCTCTGACCAAGGTTGACTCTTCCGCGGTTTCTTCCGGCGACCAGATCGCGAACGTTAATTCGGAGAAATTCAGATACGTCGACCAGGGCGTTCTAGGCGTTTCCGGGAAAGATGGAGCCTCCACGCCGTGGTACGTCCAAGACGAGGGGAAGACCGCCGTCTATTTCTCTGCCTCCGGCATGACCGAGAAGAACCCCAATTGTTCGGAATTCCGTTTCACCGTCCCCGAAGAATACAAGAAGGACTGCGTCTCGGTCACTTTTTCCTACAAATACGAGAACTGGGGCGATGGCACCGTTAACGGCAACTCGATGAGCGAACCCAGCGCCTTCAGCGCGATGGTTCAGTTCAAAGATGTGACTTCTGCGGAAATCGAAGGCGTCACGGATGGATATTCCGACTACAAGGGCCTCAATATCAGCGACAAGCTCGAGAACCATGCGGGCGAATGGCAGAGCATAACCCTTAATTACGCTGATTCTACCGGAATAAACGATCGGACCACCAATTTCACCGATTTCACGATGAAATTCGCCGATCTCCGCGGGTACATCATGATTTCCGGGCTTTCTTATAAGGTTGATGATTCGATAACGATCGACAAAACCACTTCCACGGATATTGCGGTCGGGCGCAGCACGAAGCTCAAACTATCCTCAGGCTCGGGCGCCACTTGGTCCTCAAGCGATGAATCCGTCGCAACGGTCGATGCGGATGGCACCGTTACAGGAATTTCACAGGGCGAGGCGACCATCACCGCGAAGCGCGGCGATAAGACCGACAGCGTCGTTATCAATGTCACTAATCCTGTCATCGTAGCGGATGAAGTTACGAATCTCCCCGCTTCTTATAAAGCGAGTCTCACACACACCTATGAAGTCGACGTGATTAATGATGGCAAGAGCAAAGATGCTCCTTTCACCTTCAAAGCGGACACCAATGTCACCTCGAACTATAGCGAAACCACTCCGAGCACCGATATCCCCGCAATGAGCCTCAGCGCGGATGATATGGGGACTTCTCCTTCCGAATCTCGTTATATTAAGTTCACCATTTCCAAAGCTGGCACCTATTCTATTTTCTCCAACAACTCTGATGGCTTCGATACCAAACTTTCGGGTCTATACGAGGTCGGAGAAGATGGAACGGTTGGCACGACTGGGATCGCAAGCGTCGGTGGCAGCACTTACAATGACGATTTTTCAAAATCCAGTGATGCGGTTGACTATTGCCAATATAAATACGACTTCTGCTTTGATGTCGAACTTGAAGCGGGCAAATCCTATGTTGCGCAGATTAAAGGCGGCAACAAGATGCTCTTCGGCGTCATCAACGTCGAGGAAACTGATGGCGTGAAAACCATCACTTCCGCGACCGGCACCGCGCCCAAGCAGACGGTCAATGATCAATATTCCGTGACCTATGTTTCCAACGAAATCCTATTCAGCGCGACCGGCAATTATGGCTTTGTCCAGGTTGGCGATAAGGGTTACCGTTTCGATTATGACAGCGTCGAAAGCGAATACTCCTACAATTCGACTCTTGGCAGCGAAGGCAAGATCGATGATCTCTACTCTTGGAAAGCGATTCTCTCCGATCCCAAGATCAAATGGGCATCCACCGATGCGGAAGAGCATCATGATGTCTATTACGTCGATTTGAGCGATTCGTCCGTTGGAGACTCACCGATCATCAATTTCGCGCAAGCCCTTGGAATTTACGGCGTGGCGAAAGGCATCAACGTGGTCTCCGATTACGCGAACAACACCATTAGCTTCTCTGTGGTTTTCGATGATGGCTCCGATGTCAATTCGGTTGACATCTCGATTGAAGAAGCGACCGAATCCCCGGTCACCGTGAACAGCTACGACGTCACTCATGGCGGAGAAGCCGGAAGCGGATCAGGCGTCGATGACAATTGGGGCGAATAAAGGAGGCAAGGACAATGAAAAAGCAAAAGATTTTAATTCTCTCTCTTGCGGCCGTCGCGGGCATGGCGCTCACCGGCTGCAGCTTGACTCCGGGCGATTCGACGAAGGATGAAGTTCCGGATACAAGCGTCATCGAAGACGAAATCGAAACCGCGGACGAAGTCGGGACAAAACTCGCCCTTCATAGCGCCGTCACCCCGACCGCGCAGGTCAACATGTCGAGCGCTTTCGGGTACCAGATTCTCGACAAGACCGCTTCGACCATGTCGGTGCGCATCATTGCGGTGGTGGACGATTATAAGAATCTGACTGCTGCTAGCGTCACTTCCAAAGTCGTCTCTCCGCGCAGCGAGAAAACCGTGGCCGGAGAAAACGAAGATGTCATCAAAGCCGAGAAGACGTTCAACGTCACCGAGGTTTATTCCTCTTTGGCGGATGCGGACAGCATCAGCTGGAGCGCTGATGTCGAAAGCACCTTCGCCAAAAAGTATTACATCATCTACACTCTCCGCAACGTCCCCGTCGCCCATTATTTCGACACGATCATCGTGAAGTTCTCCGCAACTTCCTTGGCGGAAGACTCCAAAGAGTTCATCGTGAATGCCCAAGGCGTCGAAGGCGAGAACAAATATGTCAACTTCACAAAGGTGAGCGACAGCGAAACTGAGTACGCAATCGACGGCACGAATGACAGTTCCATCACGGGCTCTCCGATTGTTTACGTCTCCGGTGATCACTATACCGTCACCGATCTTTACGCAGTGAAGGACGGAACCGTCACGACCATAAACTATCACGGTTTTTGGAATACTAATTCCAAATACACGATTGGCGAGCTTGTGCTGCCTAACACCATCACGACTCTTAAAAACGGTGCTTTCTACAGCGCTTATATCACAAAGCTCAACATTCCTTCTAGCGTCACCACGGTCGAAAAAGGCGCTTTCTACGGCTACAACACGGTCGATACATTGATTTATGAAGCAACGAACCTCTCCAATGACAACGCCGCTGATTTCAGAGCCAAAAACGTCATCGTTAAAAATGGCGTCACCGCAATTCCGAACAAGTTCTTCTCTACCTCCAAATTGCCTGAGTCGGTGAAATTCGAAGGCACGGAAGACGCTTGGGACGCCATGAAAACCGAATCCAACAAGGGCAGCGGCTTCTATGCGGTCGACGCGATTTGCAGCGATACCTCCTATAGCACGGTCACCTTCCATTATGGCGAAGGCAAATTCGGCACCTCGACCGGCGACGTCGAAGTGACCGCCAGAAATAGGCGCGCCATCGACAACCCCGGAAGCCCTGTCTTAAGCGGCAAGGAATTCAAAGGCTGGTACACCGATTCGGAAGGAACGGCCGCCTATGATTTCAACTCCCTCGTCACCTCTGATTTGGATCTCTACGCCATCTATGGCGAGCCTGGCGCAGGCTATAGCTTCGCCAATCCTTTGGTGATGGATCCTAGCTCCGCGGGCAATTTCACCGCTGAGCTATATCCCGGCAAGGAATTCGAGTACATCAAATTCACGGTTCCCGAGACCGCGACGAAAGCCGATTGGTATTACTTCTCCGTCGATGAAGACAGCTCCAGCAAGGACAGCGCTACCTCGACCTGCACCTCTGGCGTTGATGGCGACATCACCGTCTATGCCCCCTCGGATACCGAGAATGCCTTGTCTACGGATTCTACTTGGACCGTCAAAGGCGACAAACTAGTCCAGTATTGCGCGAGCGATTCTGGTTGTGTCCGCGTCTATGCCGCCCCTGGCGAGACCTACTACATCAAAGCTTCCATCACGCGCGCCTATTACAGCAAGCAAAGCCAATACAATTACGGCACAATCGCGATGAAGTTCTACACCTACGACAACGACTCGGTTTCGGAGGCCATTGCGATGAGCAAAGGCACCGCCGTGACTCCGAACTTCGTTGATAGGTCGCAGAAAGTCCTTTATAAGTACACCGCCGAAACAAGCGAGACGGTTATCTTCAAAAAGAACGATAATGGCTCTAACTACACAAGCGTTGTGGTGGTGGATGCCGCCGCTCCGACGGTTGATATCGCCTCTGCTTCCGGCACCGGTTCCGCCAATTTCGGTTTCGATACCGAGGCTGGCCACACTTATTACATCGAAGTTGCGGTGAACACCGTCACCGCTGATGTTGATGCGGATAAGTACTTCTCCCTCTCGATCACCGATACTCCCGAAGGTTATAGCAAGGATAAGGCGCTCAGCTACACCTTGGGTGAGACGGAAACCGTTACCCAGATCTATACTTCTTCCGATAAGTACACCTCTGGCGCCTATTATTCCTTCAGCGTGAGCGAAGATGGGCTCTATGGGGTCACCACGAGCGTCGGCAACTCTTCCTATGGCCAGACCGCGATCATCTATGACGCTAACGGCGACGTCGTGACCGGCGGCACGCTCAAGAGCTCCTCCACAGGCAAAATCCTTGACGCGAGCGAAGTCACCTTGACCGCTGGGACCTACAAGGTCTTCGTCGGCTATGATGGCAGCATTTCGGGCAGCTCAAGCGGATATGATGATTGGGGCAGTTCTTCCAGCAAGACCACAATCTCCAGTTGGAAGGATTTCACCTTCTCCATCTCCAAGATTGCGCTTGGCGATTCGATCAACCTCCCCGAGGAAATCACGCCGACCCTCGATGCCGATACGACCTTAGCCGGTTCGACAAAAGGCAAATTCTACAAGATTACCGCCACCGCGGATAACTATCTCATCATCGACGTTTCTAACGTTTCAAGCGGCTCCACCGTCGCGCTTCTTAGCACCTCTGGAACCAGCCTAAAAACCGCCTCGAATGGCAAGATCGTCTACCTGACGGAATCCGGCACCTCCTACATCGTCAAAGTGAGCGGGAAAGACGCTGAGGAAACCGTGAAGTTCTCCAGAGCCGACACCGTTGAAACAGGCGAAAGCGCCGCTTTGGCCTATTCCTTGAACCTTGATTCCGATGGCCTTGCTGATATCACAAGCTACGCACCGTCTTCGAGCTCTAGCGCCATTTACTTCAAATACACGGCAAGCAAGACCGGAACGTTTAAACTCTTCTTCCAGGCTCTGAAGGATGGGTCTGGGGTAAGCGGGAGGGGCCCGGATAGCAACATTACCGCCGTGTATGACTCCTCTAGCAGCACCGCTAGCGCACTCAGCCTTTCCAACTCCAAGGATGATGATAATGGGGCCCACCCGGAGACCTTGGGGACCCTCTACTGCGCTTATGCCGAATGCGCCTTCACTTCCGGCACCACCTATTACTTCAAGTTAAAGGTCCCTGCTCTTGACTCGAGCGTCGATACCCTCAAGTTCGGCGTCAGAGAGAAGACCATTGGCAGCGCCGCGGACTTTCCTGATGCCGGCGCAGCCATTGATTCCAGCACCACCTCGATTAACGTCGATGGTACTTCCGATGGCTATTGGAGCACGGTTAGCTTCTCCGTCTCGAAGAATTTCACCTTCACCCTTCCTGACGAAAATACGACCATCAAGATTTATTCATCCGCGGATACGACAACTCCGATCGCTACTTTAAGCGGAACATCCGCTTCCGACGAGTATGCGATTACGACTGGGGACTACCTCTTCTATTGCCAAATCAGCGGCGCTTCCACAAAGACCTCTGTCGCCGTTTCGGTGAGTCAGTCCGATCTTCCGGATTTCTATACCACAACGATTGGCGGCACTGGCTCCTATTCCGATAGAACTAGCGTTCCAACTGCAGGGGATTCCTCGAAGGGCTGGTCAGAAATGACTGATAACGCCGGCGTTTATAAGAGTGGTAACGGTGGAACCAACTATGGCAAATCCGCCCTTATTTATCACTTCACCAAAGCCGGCACATTCTCGTTCGATTGGACTTTCTCGGGCGAATCTAATTGCAGGTGGGATTACCTTTACATCACTCATACAAGCGGAACGTCCACTTCCGTTGTTGTGGATGGTTCTAGCGCGGGCGATTCTGGCGTAAGTTCCTACGATAGCTTGACTTGGCATACTGCTGATCCCATCACGGTTGCGGCGGGTGACACCATTACGTTCCTTTACACGAAGGACAGCAGCTCCAACGGCGACCTTGATGCGGCTTATATCCGCAACGTTGTCTTCACCGTCGCCTAACCTCAACTTCAAGAACTAGCCCGAGGGTCTCCTTGGGCTAGTTCTTTGTCCGAATTAGACTAACAACTATTGATATTAAGGAGGCAACCATGAAAAAGGATGCGCTGCTAATCTTGGCGACGTCGGCTTTGCTTGCCTTGGCTGGATGCTCTGCTTCCCCAAGCGAGTCTTCTTCTAAGTCCGGCTCTAGCGAAGCAATCTCATCTGAAGCCGTTTCGTCTGAACCAGACCCAATCGTTTCCGATGAGCCCATAAGCTCGGAATCGCCTGATGTTTCTAGCCATGAGAAAGAAACCTCAAACGAAGACACCCAAGACTCTAGCGAAGAGGAAATTAGAGAATTTGACATCTCCGCGGAAAGCGATGGGGGAGCTACCATTACCTTAGGCAAGGAGAAGGCCTCTGCCGGGGCGGAAGTTCATTTCACCGTGAAGACCTTAACGGGCTTCAAGATCGAAGATGTATCCGCCAGGGCAGGTTCGAATGAGCTCGACCTCGTCGTGGGCTTCGACGGGGATTATTCCTTCACGATGCCGAAAAGGGGAGTCGCGATTAAAGTTGCGACATCTAGGAAATCCTACAAGCTCACCACAAGCGATGCCGGCGGCTTCCTTAAGAGCGTCGCCCAAAAGAAAGTGGGCTCCAGCTCCTACGTCCCATTAGATGCCGTCACCGAAGAAAGCGAGCCGGATGAAGAAGGGGAAACCGTAACTTCTTCTTATAAAGCCGCCCAGTTCGGCGCGGAGATTCTTTTGACTTTCAATGTCTCCGTGGCGAATTACGAGCTTACCGGGGTTACCGTGAACGGGAATGCCACGGAACTGAAAGCCGGAACGGAAAGCTATGCGTTCACGATGAAAGCGGAAGATACGAGCGTCTCGATCTCTTATTCTTATAAGACGATTGCTTTCAGCCTCGTGAACTCGGAGCATATCACCCTCTCGCTTTATGGCGACGAAGAAGGCAAAACCGAGATCAAAGACGGCTACGTTCCTTATAAAGAGGTTTATGTCAAAGCCACTTCCTCACACGAGGAGTATGCGGTCAAGACCATCGTCTGCACCTATCCCGGGACTAGAGACGGGGCAACGGTCACCTTAAGCAATGACATCACCTCTTATTATGATGATTCCCTCGGCCTTTATAAATTCACCTACCCGATGACGGATGGGCCGGTGACCATCAACGTCACCGAATACAACCTCAAAGCCTACGCGGACTCTGATTTCGTCGGGGATTACGGGATTGCCGATTTCTCCTATCCTTCCGCCCATAAAGACATCACTTCCTTCGACGCCAAAGGGATTTTCACAATCGCGGAGTCCGGCGATTTGACTTACACCCCAGGAGGGTCCGCAACCGCCAAAGAAGGCTATTGCGTCAGCGGGGTTGATTCCGGCGCGAATTCCCTCACGTTAAGCCAGACGAGCAGCAAGACCACTTCGAATATCATATGCGATGGCAAGGTCATCGTCTTCGACACCTATCTTGAGAAGAGCTATGAAAGCACGAATTACATTTCTCTTGGCGTCAAAAAGGCGAATCCTTCCGCGACTTATGGCATCTACGCCTCCCAGTTCACAATCGGGGAGGACAACTACATCGTCGCTTCTTTCTACGAAGGAGCTTCCCTTATTGAAAACATCCTCGTGAAGCGCGGCGACAAAAACGCGGTAACTTTGGACGTGAACGTGAATATGCTAGAAGGGGATCGCGTGAGCGATGAGAACGCGATCTTCCGCGTCACGAAAGACGATTCCGCTTTGCTTAGCGTCGGCTATACCGGCGCAGGAGGGGCGAATAACCGCGTCTCTTTAGGAGAGGAATACGGGACCTACACCGATGGCGATGGCAAATCGCTATATCTCAATGGCTCCGGCATCGCGACTTATGATGGGGCCTCCTATGGCTATGTCCTGGCTGAAGATGGCGTGACCATCACGCTTAGCAGCAACGACGGGACGGTTAAAGGGACGATCGATAAGACCGCGATGTCCTTCGCCGTAGCCGAGAAAGAAGAAGCGTCGATGCCTTGGGTTGGAAAAACCTACAAAGGGGTTCCGCAATATAGCGCTTCTGATGATGACACTTCTTATTCCAACACCTACACATTGACCTTCGCGAGCTCCGGCACCACTTTGACCTGGACCGAACTCATCGGGGGACGCGCCTATTACACGGCGGAAAACGTGGAATACACGGTTGAAAACGGGAACACCATCAAGACCAAGTTCTATAACGTCGCGAACACGAAGGATAAAAGCAGCGGCGCATCCATCACCCTCGCTTACAACGCCTCGGGCGATTACTTCACAGCCAATGGAGGCTTCAACGCGGCTTATTTCAAAAACACGAAATTGACCCTCGTTTCATGAAAGAAAGGATAACCATGAAGAAAAACATTCTATTGCTTCTAGCCTCCGCTTGCTTGCTGGCAAGCTGCTCTAGCCAAACCCCGCAGAACGATGCGGAATCAAGCAGTGAGCCCTCCTCGGCGATCGAGGATAGTTCCTCCGTCGACGATGATGTCGACAACACCCCGCTTGAAGACCTTAGCGACATCAGCTCCGGCATCAGCATCTCGATCTCCGGCTACCTGAACGACATCAGCATCGGGATGTCCCTCGCGGGGCATTCCTCCTATCCCATCTCCTTCACCCTCACCAACAACCCAACGGGCAAAGTGGTGGTTAGAAGCGACAACGCGAACGTGATGACGATTAGCGAAAGCGAATCCGGGACAAGCTGGACGCTTCTTACCCATAAGCAGGGCAAGACCCATCTCATCATCGAGGATGGGGATGGCATCGCCCACTACAGGACCACCGTCACGGTGAAGAAGAAGCTCTCCGCGGAAGAGGTTGCCGCTTCTCTTGTCGAAGAGGACTTCTTCTCAACGGTCCCGGGATTCGAAAGCGCGACCGGCGACCTCACCATGTGGTTCGTCGAAGGAGGAACCGGGTATATCTCCGGGACCGAATCAGGCGGAGTCACCCTCGCCAGTCAATCCTTCACCTACGAATGGAATCAAGGATACACCTCCATTGCCGAGGATTCCGCTTACTGGTACATCTACAAAGTGAGCAATTGGACCATCAGCGACTTCGTCTTCGACTACTTCGCCGTGTGGAACACCGGCGATAGGCTCCACGCCCATACGCGCAACGGCCTATTAGGCATCTTGCAGCCTTCCGCCGAAATCTAACAAAGGAGATAAAAATCATGAAAACAACCATCAAAAAAACCTTATTGATCCTCTCTAGCGCCTTGCTTCTTGCAGGGTGTAACGCGGCGGGCGGCGATACGGGCAGCGGCAGCGACGAGACCAAAACTAGCATCACCCCCTCTTCCAGCGAGGACGGGGCTTCCTCTAGCAAGGGCGATTCCTCTTCCAGCGAAACCAAAGTAACCAAATACGCGATCGTCGACCGCACGGGGGAGGGCATCTCCATCACCCTTAGCGCGACTAGCGCCCCCAAAGGGGAGACCATCACCATCACCGTCGCCCTTGAAGAAAACTATGTGCTGAACGCTCTTTATGCTAACGGCAAGGAATGCACGAAGGTGAACGACACCACCTATACCTTCCTGATGAGCGATAACGCCGTGGCGATCACCGCTTCGCTGAGCCTCATTGGAGACGTCGTCACCAGCGGAGACGTCGCCGTCGCGCTTTCCAAACAAAGCGATGGCACCTATAAAGGCAGCTTCACCGCAAATAGCGACACCGTCTTCCTCATCGTCGCGGGCAATGTCGAATACGGCTATTCCTCCGTCAACTTCGATAAGTCCTATGCTTATATCTTCGGCGTCTACAAGACCGGCTCGCAAGCCACCACGAAGATCAGCGTCGGGGGCAATGCGATTTATGAGCTTACCTTCGATCCCGCCTCGGAGAAGCCCATCGCCATCTACCGCACGGGCATCTTGAAAGCCCTTGAAAGCGAAACCGAGGTCTCGCAGTATTTCTGCGGCTGGTTCGCGGGAAGAGAGGTCCTTGATGGCGGCGCCTACAACGTGAGGGACATAAACCACGTCACTTACAGCAGCTCTAGAAGCAAGGTCAATTACAGTTGGGACCTCTATCAAGATGGCTCCTTCGCCACCGCCGAAGACAAGCTCACCGGCAAGAAGAGCTACGTCTACAAATCCATCAAAGACGGGATTTACACCGTCGTGGATACCTACATCGAATCCTGGACCGATGCATCTGGCTACGTCGATAGGACGAAAACCCAAGACAGCGTCGCCTATTCCGGCAAATACGCCATCGTCAACGAAGTCGATAACTCCCATTATCAGAAGACCGCTTTCATGGCAAGCGCCGACATGGCGATGCCTAGCCACGAGCTCCATTCAATAAACGCGGAGATCCAATATGGCTATTACATCGGCTACACCGTCGAAGACGAGCTCAAAGCATGCGACAGGAAGTTCACCGGAACGAAAAACGCGGACAATAGCTTCACGACCACGATCCACAGCTGGAAGAACTACGAAGACAGCGATGCCGTCCAGACCCGCTACGAATACGACATCACCATCAACATCAACGCCGATGGCACCCTTAATAGCGTCTCATATCTAGAGAACTACTACACGAAGGAGAACTGGACCTTCAATAACAGCGACACCACCAATGGCGGCAGCGCCATCGCCGGCAAAGACCCAGAGATCAAGAACAGCAGCAGCGTGAGCTACGGCTATGGGGCGGCGAAAGCCTCGAACATCGATTTCGACACGACCCCTTACTTCATCTCCAGCATCGACAAGGTGACCATCAAGTCCAATAGCGACAAGACCAAAGAGGAGGGCCACGTCAAATTCAAGGAGGTGCTCGACGAGGACAGAAGGGATCCCTACACCCCGACCGTGGAAGAGGATTCCGCTTCTGGCTACACCTCTACCATCTCTCTTGAATACACCCCATCGACCGCTTTGGACGCTTGGGAATACGGCATCGTCTCCGCAGACGATGACACCATCATCGGCAAAAGCGAGTTCCGCCCCCGCGAATGGATTGGCTATGGCACCGGCACGACCGAAGTCACCATCGGCAACCATGCCAGCAACGATGTCACGAAAAAGGCGAGCGTAACCGTCGACGACGCGCCAGCCCCGAATGGCTATTACGTCTGGGCCTACGGCAACGAGACCGATTCCGACGTTCCTTCCTCTTCGAAAGTCTCCATCAAAGCCGGCAGGATCATGAACGTCTATCTCTGGGCGAGCCCGGCTGACTGCATCGCTAAGCCAGTCATCGCCTGCTCGAACGAGAATATCAAAGTCACGGTTGGGGATAGCACGGTGAAGCCCACAAAGTCCGCGATCGCCACCTACCAAGCCTACATCATGACGATCGACGCGACCAAGCTCACGACCGACGCCGCCTTGACTGAGACCATCACGGTCACCGATTCGCGCGACGCTTCCGTGAAGTCCACGATCACCCTTGAGGTTAAGGCGGGCGCGGCTTCTTTGCTCCCTTCCTCCATTGAAGGCACGACTTGGACCGCCCACGATTACAATAGCGATGAGGGCGTCACCGCGACCGACCCCCGTTACATGGAGGGCTCCTTCGTCCCCGCCACCCTTACCTTCACCTCTGAATACGGCAAGGAAATCAACAACAAGACCTACAAGAAGGGCAAAGTCACCCTCACGGGCACAAGCACCGATTACGATTTCTATTACAACTACAGCGTCGGCGATAGCGGAGGCATGGTCCTCAGCATCGTCTCCGATGCCTATAGCATCGATATCGGCGTCGATCTCCTTGAAGATTATGGCCTGATCGGCATCTACGTCTTTGGAAGCTCTTGGAGCGGCGCGGATGAAAGCGAGAGCAACTACATCATCGGCTCCCCCGAGGAAGATGACTACGCGGTGGAGTACCAGTGGTTCGCCCTTAACGCCTGATCCTCATTTCCAAAACCAAAAAAGGCCAGGAGCGATCCTGGCCTTTTTGCTTTGCTTTGGCAAGCGATAGCCTGCTTATTCCAGTTCGTCTAGGAAGAGGTCCAACGCGGGCAAAATGGTGTCCCCGAAATGATAGAACTCGTAGCTTAAAGAGCCTCCGGTCGTCTCCAAGGTGAAACAAACCATCTTCTCGTCTTTGCTGTCGATGTTTTTCCAGCCGACGTAGAGGTTCTCGGTGATGACGGAAGAAACCATGTTCGTCAAGAAAAACATCGCGACGAAGTCCTCGATGAGGGCGTTGTCGTCGGTGACGAAGGCCTTGTCCAGACCTTCGACTTCCGTTGCTTCGAATAGCTCGGTTTGGTCCCACATCTCCAAAAGGCTAGGATAGCTGTAGACGCTTGGGATGTCCGGTGATTCGTTGTAATAGTTCGTGAGGTTCACGGAGAAGGAACCGCCGCTGAGGGAGACCAGATAGCTGCCGTTCAGGGAATGGTATTGGCCTGAGGAATCCTTGATTTTCTTGTTGCGGATGCCGATGAGCCCCGTGCTATAGAGGATGGCGCTTCCCTCTTTTGCCATTTTCGATGCGTATTCGCTGTCCCATTCGACGAAGTAATAATTCGGGTTGAAATATTCGGTGCCGACGATTTTGCCGTTATCCTCCTCGTCGGTGTAGTAGTGGGTGTAGTTGTTGCTTTTCATGAGGGAGCGGGCCTTGGCGAAATCCTCGTCGATCACGAAGTAGGATTTGCTTTCGCGGTAGTTCTCGATCTTCGAGCTGAAGGTGGTGAGAAGAGCGCTTACGCTTGCCTTGACGCTCACTAGAGCCCCGGAGGAGGCGTCGCTGACCTTGAGGTCGAGCGAAAGGGTGCCATCACCATTCACCGAGCCGGTGAAGGAGACGATGCTCGCGTAATAGGAAGAGCCTAGACCCAGCAAATCAAGCAAGGCAAGGCGGTTCTTCTTGCCGGTGATCGAGACTTTGCTTTTGCCCTCGTCTTGGATGGAATCGAGGCTATCCTCGTCAAGGTCGGCGAAACTATAGAAGAAGTAGTCGTTCCAAATGGTCTTGTAGTTAGCACCGTTCTCATCTTGGAGAAGCTCTCCTCCGATGAGCTTGGTGCCGTTTTCGTGGACGCGGTAGACGCCCTCGTCGCAGCGGATGAAGCCATAAGAAGCGGTGTAGCTCGCCTCGTAATAGAAGAAATCCTTGCCGTAATAGGAGGTGGCCGTGTTTATAAGGCTAGAGGCGCTTGAGGATACTTCTTCGCTCAAGGTGTAGTTATGGGCTTTTCTGAGGGTCTTCAAATAGCTCTTGACCGAGCTTGAATAGGAGGGGTCAAGGCTAGTGAGGCCTTCGTCTGGGTCAATGTTTGAAGCGGAAATGGGCTCGGATGAATTTCTGCCATTCTCACGATTGTTATTGCAACTGACGAGCAATAAGGGGAGAGACAAGGCGAGTAAAATGGTCTTTGCTTTTTTCATACCCACATACTATGTGGGTAAAGTTGGAAGTTGGCAAAGGTTTTTTGAGGAAAGCCGAGATGAGGGCGAAAGAAAACGGCCTATTTGGTTAGTCATTTATCTATGCTCGTGGCGAAGAACGATAGCCAAAATTCCATCTACGCCCCCTTTTTTTGCTTCATGAGGTTTAGAATTTACATCGCGAAGAGGCAAAAATATGGATAGAGTCAAATTTGAGAAAATCATCGACAGCAAAGGCGTCGCGAATATCGAAGCCCTGGCAAAAAACAACGAGAAAAAAACGCATCTTTTCGAAGCGCCTTTTTGCAAACTCCAAAAAGGTGGATACCTCATCTTGGATTTCGGACAAGAACTTTGCGGGAGACTCCACGTTTCCTATTCTTGGAACCCTAGCGGAAAGATAAGAATTCGGACAGGCGAATCCGTGGCGGAAGTCTGCGCCGAAATTGGAGAGAATAACGCGACAAACGATCACGCAATCCGTGACGCAACCCTTCCTTTCACCCAACTTTCTGACCTTTCGACTACTGAGACTGGATTCCGTTATGCGAGGGTTGATTTGGTAGAGCCTGAAGAGGTCAAGATCGTTTCGATTTATGCGGAAGCCGCTTCAAACGGATTGACCCGTGTAGGAACTTTCCATTGCGACGACCCTAGGGTGAATCAGATTTATGAAACCGCGGTGAGGACGATATCCTTGTGCGTTCGCGATGAAGAGATATGGGATGGCATTAAGCGCGATCGCGCGGTTTGGATTGGGGATCTCTATCCTGAGCTTGTCGGCGCCTTCGCAATCTACGGCGATGCCCCTCAGCTTAAGAAAACGCTTAATATGATTGAGGACTTCGAAACCTGCTGGGCGAACCACATTCCTTCTTATTCCGCCTGGTGGCTTCTTTGCCTTTGCAGGTATTGCGAACTCACCGGAGACAAAGACTATTTCTCCGCAAAACTTCCTTATATTAAGAAAATCATCGATGCTTTTGATGAAATCGTCAAAGAAGACGGAAGTCTTATTTTCACGGATTCTTCCCTTAGCTATTTTCCAAATAACGAGTTCTTCATAGACTGGCCGACTAGCGAGACCCATGACAGCGAGGAGGGGTGGAGATACCTTGCGACTTATACGATGGAAAAAGTAGGGGAAACTTTGAAAAACGTCGGGGAAAGCGATGAGAGAACCAAGTCTATTATCAAACGTTTGGATAAGCATTCTTACGTCTCCTCTTACTTTAAACAAGTGAATGCCCTCGGTCTTTTAGCAAATCGCATCGATTGCGAAGAGGCGCTTAACCGCATCAAAAATGGCGGCGCTAAGGGCATGACCACATTTATGAGCTGTGTCATCGTGGAGGCCTTGGAGAAACTTGATCAAGGCGAATTGGCTCTCGACATCATCAAAGAATACTATGGGGCGATGCTCGATATGGGCGCAACCACTTTCTGGGAAGATTTCGACATGGATTGGCTTAAAGATAATCCGCTCCCCATCACCTCGCTTCCTGACAAAAACAGGAAGAATATCCATGCGGATTATGGAAAATATTGTTACAAAGGACTACGCCATAGTCTTTGCCATGGTTGGTCCAGCGGATTTCTGCCTTTCTTCTATGAATACATCCTTGGCATCAAAATGGAGGAGCCGGGCTATAAGACAATCCGCGTTGAGCCTCGCTTGTGCGGCTTAAAAGAAGTTAGCGGCATCTTGCCTACGATTTATGGTCCCATTAAGGTCTCTCATAAGCTTGTCGATAGGAAAGTCGTTTCGGATATCTCCGTTCCAGATGGGGTTACCCTATCTATGTAAAAAGGTAACTTTTTAATTGAATTTTATCTTTTAAGGGAAGAACAAAGGCATCTTTGCAATATGGTGTTATCTTTTCTTTGCCAAAAGCAGGAGCGACCCTATGAGTTATCTAAAAGAAGACTTCTTATTAACAAACGAAACGGCGAAGAAACTTTATTTCGGGCACGCGAAAAATATGCCTATCTTCGATTACCATTGCCATCTTTCCGAATATCAAATCCTTGAGAACAAGGAATTCAAAGACATTTTTGAGGTATGGTTAGGGGGAGACCATTACAAATGGAGGCTGATGAGAAACTTCGGGATCGACGAGTCTTTCATTACCGGCGATCGCCCAAATCAAGAGAAATTCAGAGCCTACTGCAAAACCTTGGGGACCGCTTTCGGCAATCCTCTGTATCATTGGTCGCAGGCGGAGCTTGAGACATTCTTTCATTGCGACATGGAAATAAACGAGGAGAACGCGGACGCGATTTGGGAACAATGCAACTCCTACATCAAAGAGCATCATCTCACCCCAGTCAGCCTTATAGAGCAATCAAACGTCAAGGCCATTTTCACGACCAATGAGATTTTCGATGACCTCCAGGTCTTCGCTGACATCAAAAAGAAAGGCTACCCTTTCCTTGTGATCCCCGCTTTCCGCGCGGACAAAATCATGAACATCGAAGCGGAAAAATATAGCGATTTCATTGCAAAACTTGGCTCAATTGATTCTTTGAACGC
Source organism: Parasutterella excrementihominis (assembly GCA_963614595.1). Taxonomy (GTDB): domain Bacteria; phylum Bacillota_I; class Bacilli_A; order RFN20; family CAG-826; genus Alloenteromonas. The sequence goes on from CAVECL010000019.1 coordinate 26,724, forward strand.
TTTGGAGACGGAGATTGAAAAAAGGCTGCAAAACTTCATTAAAGCCGGATGCGTAGCTGCGGATATCTCCCTAGAAGGCGTTTATCCTGTTGCTTCGAAAGAGGAGGCTTCGAAGGTTTTCGCAAAGAGAAGAAATGGTTTTTCCGTCTCCGAAAGCGAAACCAAAATTTTTAAAGGCTACTTCACCTATTTCCTCTTAAGACTTTACGCGAAATATGATATCCGTAGCGAGCTTCACATCGGACCTATGAGAAATAACAATTCCAAGATGCTCGCTAAACTTGGGCTCGATACTGGCTTCGACTCTTTAGCCGAGGACAATAGCACGAAGAATCTTTCCCGCTTGATGGACCGCCTGAATAGCGAAGGGCATCTCCCTCCGATGATCCTCTTCAATTTGAATCCCAAGATGAATCTTGAATTCATCTCCCTTGCGGGCTGCTTCCAGGATTCCTCCTTGAAAGGCAAGATCCAATATGGGCCTGCATGGTGGTTCCTCGACAACAAGCCCGGCATGGAGAAGCATCTCTCCGACCTCGCTTCCTGCGGTCACCTGGGCGCTTTCGTGGGCATGCTCACGGACTCTCGCAGTTTCCTTTCCTATCCCCGTCATCACTATTTCCGCCGCATCCTATGCTCCTGGCTTGGATCCATGGTCGAAAGCGGCCAGATGACCTCCGATTTGGCTTTGGTCGGCAAAGTGGTGGAGGACGTCTCCTTCAATAACGCCTGGTCTTACTTTGGCTTGGACTAAACCGTTTCTTCTAGGCCTGCGTAGGCCCTTTTTGCCGGAGCCATTAGCTCCGGCTTTCTGAATAAGCGGATTTCTAGAAAAATCGGCCAAATTTCCTTTTGATAAAAGGAAAATGCCGTCTATTATTTGCGTGCTTGCTTCGAAGGAGGACCGCTTATGCTCAAACTAGTCGACATCGTTAAAGATTATCTTGTGGCAGGCAAGTCCTTCCGAGCTCTAGAAGGGGTGAATCTCACCTTCCGCGACAATGAGTTCGTCTCCATCCTCGGCCCCAGCGGATCGGGCAAAACCACTTTGCTCAACATCATCGGAGGGCTCGACCATTACACTTCCGGGAATTTATTCATCGACGGGGTCTCCACGAAGGATTTCTCCGACCGCGATTGGGACAATTACCGCAACCACAAAGTCGGCTTTATCTTCCAATCGTATAACCTGATCCCTCACCAAAACGTCCTTCAAAACGTCGAGCTCGCCCTCACGATTTCGGGCGTAGGCAAAGAGGAAAGGCAGCGAAGAGCCATGGACGCCCTCGCCAAAGTGGGGTTGGGGGACATGCTCCATAAGCGTCCGAACCAACTTTCCGGCGGCCAGTGCCAAAGGGTCGCGATCGCCCGCGCCCTCGTGAACGATCCCTCTATCCTTCTCGCGGATGAGCCCACGGGCGCTTTGGACACGAAGACAAGCGTCCAAATCATGGATCTCTTAAAGGAGGTCGCAAAAGACCGCCTTGTAATCATGGTCACCCATAACCCTGAGCTTGCCGAGAGATACTCTTCCCGCATCGTGAGGCTGAGGGATGGCAAAATCGAAGAGGACAGCAACCCTTATTCTTTCGAAGAAGAAAAGAAAGAAGCCCCCGCGACCAAGAAGGCTAAGCTTTCCCTTTGGCAGGCCTTCCGCCTCTCCCTGCAAAATCTCGGATCGAAGGCCAAACGCACCGCGATGGTCTCCTTCGCCGGCAGCATAGGCATCGTCGGGGTCTCTTTGGTTTTGGCCATTTCAAGCGGCGTGCAGGGCTATCTCGCCTCAATGCAGGACGACATGCTTTCCGGCAACCCGGTCACCGTTTCCAAAAGCGCTTTGGATATCGAATCCTTGCTTTCAAGCACATCCGCTTCCACCCAATCGAGCATCGTCACGAATTCGGTGAAGGAGGGGAAGGTGGATGTGAATTTCATCATCGAGCAACTTATCAAGACCTCGAAGACGACCGCCTCTTCTCTCATCTCGAACTCCATCACGCAAAGCTACGTCGATTTCCTGAACGCGATGCCCGAAGAGTATTACAACGCGCTTTCTTATTCTTACGACATCGCTCCAGAGCACAACATCTATACGGACGTGACGATCGACGTGGCTTCTTCTTCCGGTTCAGGCTATATCCAGGAAACCCAAACCCGCTCATTGTCCTTCATGGAGCAATTCGCAACCTCCATCGTAAGGCAGACTGATTATTCCTCCTATGCGGATTTGGTTTCCACCTACGGGTCGCCTCTTTCCCAAGGGCTGGATGAAGAAAAATACGTCTTGTCTCAATATGAATTCGTCGATGGTGGGCGCTTTGCGAAGGAAGAGAACGAAATGGTCTTGGTCCTTAATTCCAAAGACCAGGTCACGGACTTCCAACTCACCGAGCTGGGCTTCTATTCCCAAGACCAATTCCTGACGGTCATCGATAAGTTCTCCGATGAAAGCGACGAGAACTATGCCTATTCCTATGATTCCTCGATCTTCAAGGACAAATTCAGCTTCGAAGAGATCAAAGCCAAGGATTTCTATTATTATCCTAACGATACGATTTACACCCCCAACGCGGCCGTTAAGGCTTATTTGGATGAGGGGACCGCGCCTTCCACCGACGATTTGAAGAGGCCTTTCTCCTACGAATCAATCCGCCAAGCCTCTTGGGGCGAAGGGATGAAGATGAAAATCGTCGGCATCTTGGCTCCGAAATCCGGCGTCAACTACGGCTGCTTGGATAGCGGGCTTTATTACACGCCCTCATTCACCAAGCGTTACATGAAAGACAACGCGGATAGCTACTTGGCAGGCTTATTGAACGCCTATTCCTCGCTTGCCGGCACCGATGCGATTACCACAAGCTTGACCAAGAACCCGACAAGCGGAGAAACGGAAGGCAGCGGAATCTATTATGAGTTCTCCTATTATCTCAAGTGGCATGAATTCGATAAGCCCGTGAATGATTATGGGATCGTCGGAAGGAGTTCCTCGACCTCCTCTTTGTTTAACGCTTTCGTCTCGGCGATGGGCATCGGGGGAGCTTCGGGAAGGACGGGGTCCCTTAGCTTATCTCAGGCGGGAGGGGCCACCCTTCCTACCTCGATCAAGATCTATCCCCTTGATTTCGATTCGAAATACCTTGTCACGGATTATCTGGACACCTGGAACGCGGAAGGGGATGTCAAAGGGATCAGTTCTAGCGGCAAAGCCTACTACATCTCTTATCCGGAAAGGAAAGACAGCCCGATCAAATACACGGACACCTTGCAGCTAGTCATCTCCATGATCAACACGATTCTAGAAATCGTAACCGCCTCGCTTATCTCTTTCACGGCTTTGTCTTTGCTTGTCAGCACGGTCATGATCGCCATCATCACCTATGTCTCGGTCATCGAGCGAATCAAGGAAATCGGGGTCATCCGCAGCCTCGGCGGCAGAAAAAGAGACGTGGCAAATCTCTTCATGGCGGAGACCGTCATGGTCGGCCTCTTCTCCGGGACTGTGGGCATCGTCTTGACCTATCTGCTTTCCTTGGCCGTCAATCTCGTCGTGGGCGGATTCACCGGGGTGTTCACGATCGCTTCCTTGCCTTGGTATTTGGCCTTGCTCATGATCGGGGTTTCCATTCTTCTCACTTCGATCTCCGGCATCGTGCCCGCGATGTCGGCGGCAAGAAAAGACCCGGTCGCTGCGCTTCGCAGTGAATGACCTTGTAAAAAATGGCGGTTTTGCGGGGAAATCGCCATTTTTGTTTGTTTTTAGCAAAGCCCAAGGCTTTTCATGAAATAAGGAAGGGCTTTTTCGAATTCCGGCCCGTAGATTTTCCCGTCGACTCGGTCTTCCTCATTATAAGAAAGGGCCTTGCCTACATAGAGCGCGGCCAGGTGAGCGCTGTCGAACAGAGAATGGCCCAATAAATAAGCCGAGAGGAGGGCGCTAGAAAAGAGATCTCCGGTTCCATGCGCGCTTGGACGCGCTTCTTCATAAAAGGAAGAGATCTTTCCTTTCTCTAGGATAAGGCAGCCGATCTTCCTTTCTTTCGTAGCCCCGGAGAGCACAACTTCCTCCGGGCCGAGCTCAGAGACTTTTTGAATCAAATCGCGCAGGAAGGCTTCGCTAGGCTCTTCCTCTGGATAAGGGACGCCCGTTAAAAGGCAGGCTTCGGTGATGTTGGGCTTTGCAAGGTGTGCTTCCTTCATCAGAAGGCGCATTGCCTTGATGTGATCTTCGGTGAAGCCAGCGTAAAGCTTGCCTCCATCTGCGAAAGCCGGATCGACGAAGACTAGATTCTTCTTGGTGCGGAAGCGATGGATGAAATCCAACGCCATCGGGACCTGAGCGGTCGCCAGATAACCTGTGTAAATCGCATCGAAAGAGATGTCGTGCCCCTCCCATTTCTTTGGGGCATCCATCAGGGAAGGCAGAGTGTCGATCCAAGTCCAAGAAGGGAAGGCCGTGTGATTGGAAAGGACGGAAGTAGGGAGGCCTACCGCCTCAATGCCCGATGCGCTGATGGTAGGCAAGGCAACCGTTAGGGAGCATCTGCCTAGGCAGGAATAATCTTGAATGGAAAGAACTCTTTTCTGTTTCATGGCAAGAAGGCTAGTCCAAATGAGGAAAAAAAGAAAGGAGATATCGGCTCTTGCGTGATAAAATCGCTTTATGGACCTTTGGAAGATAAAAAGCACGCTTAAGACCGCTTCGAACGTTTTGGATGCCTTGACTAGCCAAAATGGCCCCTTGACCCCAGAGAATGCCCTCAAGATGATTTTCGAGCGGCGTTTCTCAACCGTTGACGGCTTTAAAGCTTCTTGGGATTATCTTGAACGCTGCTCTTTTGAGGACTTCCCTTCTTTGCAACGAGGCAAGATGGTCCCTGTTTATTCAAGCGGGACGAGGCTTTGCTTGCATCTTTATGAGCAACCTTCTCCGAAAGGGCTCTTCCTTTGCGTGCATGGCATCGGGGGCTTATCCGAAGATTCTTCTTCTTGCATCCACGATTATCTGTTCCGCCATGGCTACGATGTCGCGGCTTTGGATTTGAATTCCTCGGGCAGAAGCGATGGAGTGGGGGTTAAAGGGCTCTCTCAAAGCGCTTTGGACGTCGACGCGGCGATGAACTTCATCCATTGCTCCAGCTTGAAGAATTTGCCCCTTTTCTTGCTCGGCCACTCCTGGGGAGCGTATGGGGTTTCCGCGTCTTTGCGTATCAATCAAGCTCCTTTGGCGGTTTTCGAGCTTTCCGGATTTGCTGACCCCGTCGCCATCATGACGTCCTTGCCTTCTTCTTATGTGGGATTCGACCTTTCTTTCACTGAGCCATCTCTTAGAAAGGCGATGGAAGAAAGGGATGGGGAACACGCCTTTTTGTCCGCGAAAGAGGCGGTTGAAGGGGCGAAGAACGTCTACTGCGTTTTGATTCATGGCGATTTGGACAAAGTCGTGGTGCCGAAGGCGGCTTTATATAACGCGAGCTATTCTCGAAACGGCATCGAGAAAATCCAAATGAAAGGCAGGGGCCATGGCGACGTGATGATGTCTCTTGCCAGCGTTGACTATCTCAAACAAGCCAAAGAAGCAAACGCCCCTATCTATTCAAAATACAAAAGGAATCCCTCGAAAATCTCCGCAGAGGACCTGCAAAACTACAAATCTTCCTTCGATAAGCGCATGGCTTCCGTCCTTGATCAGGAACTCTTTGGAAGAATCGTGGGCATCGCGGATTCCTTCTCTAGGAAAGCGCTTGGGTAGGCCGCGAACCAAAACGCGAAAAAATTGTTTGATTATTGAGAAAACGCACGTCTATAATAGCAAAGCCGTTTTGCGACGGCAGGTAATCTAGCGGGACCTTAGCTCAGCTGGGAGAGCGCGTGCTTTGCAAGCATGAGGTCGCCGGTTCGATCCCGGTAGGTTCCACCATGATGGCTGAGTAGCCCAGCTGGTTAGAGCAACCGGCTCATACCCGGTATGTCGAGGGTTCAAATCCCCCCTCAGCCACCATTAAGAAACGATAGGATTGATAAAAAATATCAGTCCTTTTTTCATATTTTAGGGCTATTTCGCTTAATTTTTGGTGAAGTAGCCCTTTTTTCTTCGCTGTTTTTTATCAATTTGATTTTATCAAAAGCACGAACTAACAATAAAAAGCACGATTTCATCATCAAAAGCACGAATATACTTTTCATCCTTATTTATATAGCCATTGGCAGTGATGCTGGTGGCTTTTTTGCGTTCCAAAAATTTTTTGACTTTTTTGGAAAACACCCCGACCAAAACGGCCTCCAAATCTCCATATGGTGAGCAAGAGATAACACGTCTTGCTTAGAAATCA